>JAHFUZ010000053.1 GCA_023264815.1 Arthrobacter sp.
CACACCAACCCGGACACCAAAAAGAACAGCCACGTCCGCCAACTCGAAGCCCTCGGCTACACCGTCACCCTTGCACCCGCAGCCTGACCCCTACCCATCTTCATACCAACACCAACACCCGCCAGACCATGGACGGGACACAACCGCGCGCACCCACCACAGT
Organism: Arthrobacter sp.; assembly: GCA_023264815.1. GTDB lineage: Bacteria > Actinomycetota > Actinomycetes > Actinomycetales > Micrococcaceae > Arthrobacter. Next base: position 164 of record JAHFUZ010000053.1, read on the forward strand.
CACGCCCCTCCATTTTCGGACTAGTGAGAGAGCGTCCTCCCGAAGGGTCAGCTGCCTGAGTGGGCCTGCAGGAAGCTGTACACCTCGGTCTCGTCCACGCCGGGGAACGCTCCGGGCGGCATCGCGGCCAGCAGGTGTGAGTGCGCGCGGGCCGAGGGCCAGGCGTTGCCGGCCCATTCGGACGCCAGCGACGCCGGCGGCCGCTTGCAGCAGTTCGGGTCCGGGCAGGTGGACTTTTCCCGGGCTGTGGTTTCCCGGCCCCGGAACCATTTCACATGCTGGTACGGCACGCCGATGGACAGTGAGAACTCGCCGCTGGCCGAACGCTCGGTCCGGGCCGTGCACCAGAACGTTCCGGACGGGGTGTCCGTGTACTGGCTGTACGCGCTGAACTTGTCCGGCACATCGAACACCGCCCGCGAGGTCCAGGACTTGCACGACGGTTGGCCTTCAATGGCGCCGGTATGGTCCATCGGGAACGTCACGCCGTCGTTCTCGTAGGCCTTGTAGATGATGCCGCTCTGGTGGGTCTTCTGGAAGTGGGTGGTGATGCCCAGGTGCTGCGTGGCCAGGTTGGTGAAGCGGTGCGCGGCCGTCTCATAGGACACGGCGAAGGCATCGCGGATGTCCTCCACCGCGATTTCCTTGGCCGTCTTGGCCTTCTGCAGGAAGTCCACAGTGGCCTGCTCCGGCAGCAACAGCGCCGCAGCGAAATAGTTGGTGGCCACGCGCTGCGCCAGGAAATCCCCGTAGTTCCGCGGCGTTTCATGCCCCAGCACATAGTGGCCCAGGGCCTGGAGCAGCACCGAGCGGGGGTCGTGGTCCTGCCGCTGGCTCTGGGTCAGGTAAATTCTGCGGTTCTTCAAATCCGTCACTGACCGGGTGGAATGCGGCAGATCGCCCACGTGATGGAGGGTAAAACCGAGGTTCTCTGCGATATCGGCAATGACGTGCTGGCTCAGCGGTCCAGTGGAATATCCGACGGCGGCAAGCACCTTTTGCGCCTCGGCCTCGTACTCCGGGAAATAGTTGCCCCGCTCCCGCATCATGGCCCGCAGTTCGCCGTTCGCACGGCGGGCTTCCTCGGGCGTGGCCACCTGTTCGTTGAGCTTGCGCTCCAGCTCGTGGAGCAGCCCCACCTGGGCTTCGAGCACGTCAAGTGGAAGCCGCGAGCTGATGCGGATTTTGGGCAGGTTCAAGGACTCGTAGAGGGGCCCGCGCTGGTACCTTTCCAGCTCAATTTCCAGCGCCGCGCGCCGGCTCGGCGGTTCGGCCCCGAGCAGCTGGTCGATGCTGACATTGAGGGCCGCCGCCAGTCCCTGCAGCAGCGAGAGTTTCGGCTCCCGCTTGCCGTTTTCGATCAGGCTCAGCTGGCTCGGCGCCGTCCCCACGGCGGCACTCAGGTCGTCCAGCGTGAACCCTGCCTGCTTGCGCAGATGCCGCACGCGGCGGCCCAGGCTGATGACGTCCAGTTCAGAGGACGCGGCGGACGACGGCGGGGAGGCAACTTCGCGGTTCCAGCTTCCAGGAGGCATTTCTGAAGAATACGTGAAGAAGTGCATTTCTTTCCATAGTTTTTCTCTAGAAAGCCCTTTGAAAGTGCTGAAAAGTAGTGAGCACGGAAAGAAACACCGCACCGGAACAGCCGGCCGGGACTGCAACGAAGCAGCACCGGCCGGCACCCAGACCGGAGCTCAACCTAGGAGATCAACGATGACTGCAGCATTTGAGCCCACCCAGCAGACGCCGGAACAGCAGGCCGCCGCCCTGGAGCTCGAGTGGTCCGCCAACCCGCGCTGGGAAGGCGTCACCCGTGACTACTCGGCCGCCGACGTCGTCAAACTCCGCGGCCGTGTCTCCGAAGAACACACGCTGGCGCGCCGCGGTTCCGAGAAGCTCTGGAAGCAGCTCACCGAGGAGCACAAGACCGGCGGCTACACCAACGCCCTGGGCGCCCTCACCGGCAACCAGGCCGTGCAGCAGGTCAAGGCCGGGCTGCGGGCCATCTACCTCTCCGGCTGGCAGGTGGCCGCCGACGCCAACAACTCCGGCCACACCTACCCTGACCAGTCCCTTTACCCGGCAAACTCGGTTCCCACCGTGGTCCGCCGGATCAACAATGCCCTGCTCCGCGCCGACCAGATCGAATTCTCCGAGGGCGTCCAGACTGTCGAGGACTGGCTGGTCCCGATCGTCGCCGACGCTGAGGCCGGCTTCGGCGGCCCGCTGAACGCCTACGAACTCATGAAATCCATGATCCAGGCCGGCGCCTCGGGCGTTCACTGGGAAGACCAGCTCGCCTCCGAAAAGAAGTGCGGCCACCTCGGCGGCAAGGTCCTCATCCCCACCCAGCAGCACGTCCGCACCCTGAACGCCGCCCGCCTCGCAGCCGACGTCGCGGGCACCCCGTCCGTGGTCATCGCCCGCACCGACGCCGAGGCGGCAACCCTGATCACCTCCGACGTGGACGAGCGTGACCAGGAATTCATCACCGGCGAGCGCACTCCGGAAGGCTTTTACAAGGTCCGCAACGGCATCGAACCCTGCATCGCCCGCGCCAAGGCCTACGCCCCCTACTCGGACCTGATCTGGATGGAAACCGGCACCCCGGACCTGGAACTGGCCCGCAAGTTCGCCGAAGCCGTCAAGGCCGAGTTCCCGGACCAGATGCTCTCCTACAACTGCTCGCCGTCGTTCAACTGGCGCAAGCACCTGGACGACGCCACCATCGCGAAGTTCCAGCGTGAACTCGGCGCCATGGGCTTCACGTTCCAGTTCATCACCCTGGCCGGCTTCCACGCCTTGAACTACTCGATGTTCGACCTCGCCCACGGCTACGCCCGGGAAGGCATGAGCGCCTACGTCGAGCTCCAGGAGAAGGAATTCGCCTCCGAGTCCCGCGGCTACACCGCGACCAAGCACCAGCGCGAAGTCGGCACCGGCTACTTCGACGACATCGCCACTGCGCTCAACCCGAACGCATCCACCCTGGCCCTGGTGGGATCCACCGAAGAAGGCCAGTTCCACTAATTCTTGACGTTCGACGGCGGCGCTCACCTCAGCGTGATGTCTCACCCACTCAGGCAAGTGCCGCCGTCGAACTTTCCCTTTCGTCTTTAAGGAGACTTGAAATGAACACCTTTACCGACAACTTCACCATCAACGGAATTACCCTGACCGCGCAGCCGATTTGCCGGCAGGACGAGGTTCTTACTCCGGATGCACTGGAGTTTGTCGCCAGGCTTCACCGGGCCACCGCGGAGCGGCGGCAGGAGCTGCTGCAGGCGCGGCGCACCCGACGGGCCGAGATTGCCGCCGGCCAGGACCCCCGCTTCCTGCGCGAAACCGAGGACATCCGCAACGACCCGTCCTGGCGGGTCGCTCCCCCGGCCCCCGGGCTGGAGGACCGCCGGGTTGAAATTACCGGCCCGGTGGACCAGAAAATGACCATCAATGCCCTGAACTCCGGCGCCAAGGTCTGGCTCGCGGACATGGAAGACTCCTCCACCCCCACCTGGCGCAACGTCATCAAGGGCCAGCTGAACCTGACCGATGCGCTGGAACGCCGCATCGACTTCACCAGCCCTGAGGGCAAGGAATACAAGCTCCGCCCCGCCGGTGAACTGCCCACCATTGTGGTCCGCCCCCGCGGCTGGCACCTGCCCGAAAAGCACATGCTCATCGACGGGACCCCGGTAGCCGGCGGCATCGTGGACTTTGGCCTGTACTTCTTCCACAACGCCCGCCGCCTCCTGGCCCAGGGCAAGGGCCCCTACTTCTACCTGCCGAAGATCGAGAACCACCTCGAAGCACGCCTCTGGAACGACATCTTCATCATCGCCCAGGACCTGCTCGGCATCCCCCAGGGCACCATCCGCGCCACCGTGCTGATCGAGACCATCACCGCCGCATTCGAAATGGAGGAGATCCTCTACGAACTGCGCGACCACGCCGCGGGCCTGAACGCCGGCCGCTGGGACTACATCTTCTCCCTGATCAAGAACTTCCGTACCCGCGGCCCCCGCTTTGTCCTCCCGGACCGCGCCCAGGTGACCATGACCCAGCCGTTCATGCGCGCCTACACCGAACAGCTGGTCCGTGCCTGCCACCGTCGCGGTGCCATGGCCATCGGCGGTATGGCCGCCGCCGTGCCCAACCGCAAGGACGAGGCCGCCAACACCAACGCCTTCGAGAAGGTCCGCGCCGACAAGACCCGCGAGGCCAACGACGGGTTCGACGGCTCCTGGGTGGCCCACCCGGACCTGGTGCCGGTCTGCCGCGAGGTGTTCGACTCCATCCTCGGCGAACGCCCCAACCAGCTGGACCGTACCCGCGAGGACGTCACCCCCGATGACCGTGCCCTCATCAACGTGGCCGCCACTGAAGGGACCATCACCGAGCAGGGCATCCGGAACAACATCGAAGTGGGCATCCGCTACATCGAATCCTGGCTGCGCGGAAACGGCGCCGTCGCCATCCACAACCTCATGGAAGACGCCGCCACCGCCGAGATCTCCCGCTCGCAGCTGTGGCAGTGGATGTTTGCCTCCGCCATCACCGACCACGGCGAAATCATCACCCACCACTGGATCGAGGAGCTCCTCGACGAAGAGTTCGCCCGCCTGGAACGCTTCGACGGCGACCGCTTCGAAGACGCCCGCGACATCTTCGAGGAAGTCACCCTCAGCCAGGACTTCCCCTCCTTCCTCACCCTGCCCGCCTACGCCCGCTACCTCACGGAGGCACGGGAAAAGGCAACCCAGGAAGAGCTCGCGGCCGCCTAAGGCTGCACAGATTTCCGTCAGCCGGGCAGGCACGCCCTTCGCAACAGGCACCCCGAGATCCGGGGAGCCCGCCCGGCGACGGAACACCCCGTATATCCCCGGGGGACGCTCTCTCACTTAATGCAGTAAATCGGCAGACGCTCTATCACTTTCTTGAAGGGAGTGATAGAGCGTCTGCGGTTAAACCGCATCAACTGATAGAGCGTTGCCCGAAAAGCCGCATTAGGTGAGAGAGCGTCGGGGGTGGGGAGGACGACGGCGGCGGGACGCGTCAGCGGCCCTTCGGCACCAGCCGCACGGAGAGGGTTGTGCTGACGAAAAAGACCAGCGTAGACACCAGGATCACCAGCAGCGCCGGAGTCCAGGAGTCCGCGGCGTCGTGCACGAACCCCACGAGGGGCGGTGCCACGGCTGCGAAGCAGTAGCCGATGCCCTGAACCGTGGCGGACATCTTGCCGGCCGATACCTGGTCCTTGGCCAGCTTGATGATGGCGATGAAGATGATAGTGATCCCGCCGCCTTGGGAGATGCCACCCGAGATCGACCACAGCCACCACAGGTCAGGAGCCAGCAGCAGTCCGGCCGGCACGGCGGTCCACAGGACGCCCAAGGCGACTGCCGTCGTCGTCGTGTTGAAGTATTTGGCCGCGAGCGGGACGCCGAGCCCGCCGACGATCGCGAAGATCTGGAACAATGAAGACCCCGCGCCGGCTTCCGACGCGGACATGCCCAGCTCATCGTTGAGGTAGCTCGGCAGCCAGGCGGTGACCGCGTAATAGGAAAATGCCTGGCCGGCGAAACCCAGGGTCAGGCCGGCGGTGATCCAGCCGGAACCGCTGACCGCAGCATGTTCCTGTCCGCCGTTGACCACGGCGGCGGAGGGCACAAAGGCGGTCCGGGGACCCACGGCGAACGTCCAGAAGATGATCGCCACCAGGGCAAGAATGCCCACGGAGGCGAGCGCCATGCGCCAGCCGGCCACTTCGGCCAGAGGCGCCGTCACCATCGATGTCGCAAAAGACCCGATGTTCAGCGCCGCCGTATAGACGCCCATCGCCGTGGCCTGCCGCCACGGTGAGAAGTCCCGCCGGATGATCAACGGAACCGCAATGTTGCCCACGGTGATGGCCAGGCCGATCATGACTGTTCCCATTACCACCGGGCCCGGACCGCCCGCCGAGCGGACAATAACGCCTGCCAGCACACCGAGGATGGTGAGGGAGACGGCGAACTCGGCGCCGAGTTTCCGGGTGGCAAACGAAGCGAGCGACGCCGCCACCGCGAAGCAGAGCACCGGAATGCTGGTCAGCAGCCCCAGCATCACGGGGGAAAAGCCCAGGTCGGCCTGCATCAGGTCCACTACAGGGGCCACGGCAACGAACGGTCCGCGCAGGTTAAGCGCCAGCAGCCCAATGCACGCGAGCAGAATCCAGGCCCTCGGAACCTTCGCCAGGAACTGTCCGCTCATGAGGCGTCCGGGGGGCTTAAAAATGATCTCATCACCTCCCATTGCTATCACGCCCCGCCCGCTCCGGGTTTTTGTCCGGATACTGCGCCCTAGAATGGCGTGACCGGGCAGTAACTGGACAACGCTCTGAACACGCACCGCCGGACAGAAGGAACCTCACATGCAGCAGCGGCTTGCCATCCTTGACGACTACCAGGACGTGGCGCACGGCTTCGCGGACTGGTCCTCCCTGGAACAGGTCTCCACGTCCGTTTTCCGGGAACCGTTCCAGTCCGAGGACGCGCTGGTGGCAGCCCTGGCCGGTTTCCAGATGGTGGTGGCCATGCGGGAGCGGACTTCTTTCCCGCGTTCCGTGTTGGAACGGCTCCCCGGCCTCAAGCTCCTGGTGACCACCGGCATGGCCAACGCCTCGATCGACACCACCGCGGCGGAGGATCTGGGCATCACCGTCTGCGGCACCCCGGGCTCCCCTGCTGCCGCCCCGGAGCTGACCTGGGCCCTGCTGCTGGCACTGGCCAGGAACCTCCCGGCCGAGGAGCACTCGCTGCGGGCCGGCACCTGGCAGACCTCCGTGGGGATGGAACTCTCTGGCAAAACCCTTGGCGTAGTGGGGCTGGGCAAGATCGGGCGCCGGATCGCGGCGTACGGGCAGGCCTTCGGGATGGACGTGCTGGCCTGGAGCCAGAACCTGACCGAAGAAGCCGCCACCGAGGCGGGTGCGCAGAAAGTCAGCAAAGAAGACCTTTTCGGAAATTCCGACGTCGTCACGCTGCATCTGCGACTGTCTGCCCGTTCGGAGGGAATCGTGGGTGAGCCGGAGTTGCGTCTTCTCGGTCCCGAAGGCCTGCTGGTGAATACTTCCCGCGGCCCGCTGGTGGAACAGGACGCCCTGGTGCGGGCGCTCAACGAGGGCTGGATCCGCGGGGCGGCCCTGGACGTGTTCGACACCGAACCCATCCCGCCGGCCCACCCGCTCCTCAGCACCCCCAACACCGTGCTCTCCCCGCACCTCGGCTACGTCACCCAGGAAAGTTACCGGCAGTTCTACGGGGGCGCCTTTGAGGACGTCACAGCCTGGCTTGACGGTTCGCCGGTGCGGGTGATCGCGGGCTGACGGGGCCCGGTGCTCAGCCGGCCGCCTGGATGGTCGCCTCGATGGCTGCCGGCGACAGCACGTACTGCGTCACCATCCGGCTCGCACCGATGATGGCTGCCTGGCCGCCCGCCACGGACAGTGCGATACGCAGGTGGCTGGTGGCCAGCGGCAGGGATCTGCGGTAGACCACTTCCCGGACCCCGGCCATCAGGTGTTCGCCGGCCTGGCCCAGGCTTCCGCCGATCACAATCACGGACGGGTTGAGCAGGTTCACCACAGTGGCCAGCACATCCCCGATATCGCGCCCCGACTGCCGCAGCGCCTGGATGGCCTGCAGGTTGCCTTCGCCCACCAGTTTGAGGACGTCGCCGCCGGTGGCAGCCTCCAGCCCCTGCGCCGTGAGTTGGCGTGCGACGGCGGGACCTGAGGCGAGCGCTTCGAGGCAGCCGTAGTTGCCGCAACGGCAGAGGACATCGTCACCGCGCGGAACGCGGACGTGGCCCAGGTCCCCGGCGGTGCCGTTGGCGCCGCGCTGCAGCTGGCCGCTGCTGATGATGCCAGCACCGATGCCGGTGGCCACCTTGATGAACAGGAAATTCTCGTGGTCCGGCCAGTACGCGGTCCGTTCACCGAGTGCCATGATGTTGACGTCGTTGTCCACCAGGACGGGTACCGGCAGCGAGCGCTGGACATAGCGGACCACGTCGAAGCCGTCCCAGCCGGGCATGATGGGCGGCTTGACCGGCCGTCCGGTGCCGTGTTCCACCGGGCCGGGCAGGCCGATGCCCATGCCGGCCAGGTCACCGGGTTCGCGGCCCGCTTCGGTAAGCAGCTCCTTGCCTGCGGTGATCACCCGGCCAAGGACTTTGTCCGGGCCGTCCGCGACCTCCTGCGCCAGCCGGCGTTCGGCCAGGATGCTGCCGCTCAAGTCCGTCACGGCGACAATTACGTGCGTGGCCCCGACGTCGACGGCCAGCACCACCCGCGCGGCGGGGTTGAAGGCAAAGCGCGACGGCGGCCTGCCGCCACTGGAGGTGGCCTCGCCAGCCGGTCCCACGAGGCCGGAGTTGAGCAGCGCGTCGATGCGGGACGCCACCGTTGAGCGGGCGAGCCCCGTGGTCATGGCGAGTTCGGCACGGGTGCGGGCCTGGCCGTCGCGGAGGAGCTGAAAGAGATCCCCGGCGCGCGAAAGGTTGGCGGCCTCCGTTGGGGCCGCATCCTTTCCGGCCTGGATTCCGGGGAGTGAGGTCATGCCATTAGTGAAGCACGATTGCTTATGCGTGTCATGCGTCAGAAGAGTGTCGGATACTTTCCAACTTTTGCTTGACGCTCGGCAAAAGTACCCCTAGGTTGTGATAGGCAGCACATCAAACGCCCTGATGCGAAGTATCAGCCGCATCGATCACCCCTCTACCCACGATGACGAGGAGAGACAGTGTCATACTCGATCCAGCTCTACACGGTCCGGAAGGCCCTTGAAGAGGATCTGGCCGGAACCATCCAGCGACTGGCCGGCATCGGCTTCACGATGGTTGAGCCGTACCGTTTCGTCGCCAAGGCCGCTGAACTGAAGCAGGCTTTGGCCGAGAACAACCTCACCGCCCCATCGGGCCACGCACCCCTGCTCAGCGATGACCAGGACGCCATCTTCTCCGCCGCCCGGGAACTGGGAATCGGTACGGTCATCGACCCGCACGTGCCCATCGAGCGCTGGAACACCATCGCGGACATCAAAGCCACCGCTGAACAGCTCAATGCCGCGGCCAGGAAGGGCGCCGGCTACGGCGTCCGGGTGGGGTATCACAACCACTGGTGGGAAGTTGAATCTGTCATCGACGGCAAGACCGCCATCGAACACCTCGCAGACCACCTCGACGCCGGCGTAGTGCTGGAGCTGGATACCTACTGGGCAGCCGTCGGAGGACAGGACCCGGCAGCGCTCCTTGCCCGGCTCGGCGACAGGGTCAAATTCATCCACATCAAGGACGGCCCGGTCACGTCGGATCCCTCCAGCCAGCTGGCCGTCGGTGACGGCAAGATGCCCATCTGGGACGTATTGGGCGCTGCCGGCTCACTCGAGGCGGCTGTCATTGAACTGGACGACTTCCAGGGCGACATGTTCGAGGCCGTGCGTGACAGCTACACCTACCTCAGCGCCGGAAAGGTGTCCGCATGAGCTACGCAGCAGGAACTGCTTTTGGCCCCCTGGGTTCAGGCCCCCGGGGTTCCGGCCCGGTGGGGGTCGGCATCATCGGCGCAGGCGTTATCAGCAAGCAGTACCTGGACAACCTCACCAGTTTCCCGGATGTCCGCGTTGTTGCCATCGGCGACCTGTTCGAGGACGCAGCGGCCACCCGTGCCGCCGAATATGGAATCCCCAGCCATGGCGGCGTCGAATCCGTTCTCGGCAACCCGGAGGTGGAGATTGTCATCAACCTGACCATCCCCGCAGCCCACGTGGAAGTTGCCACCCAGGCCGTCAACGCCGGCAAGCACGTCTGGAGCGAAAAGCCGTTCTCCCTGGACCGCGAAAGCGGCCTGGGCCTGCTCAAGGCCGCCGACGCCGCAGATGTGCGGCTTGGCTGCGCCCCGGACACGTTCCTTGGCGCTGGCCTGCAGACTGCCCGCAGGATGATCGAGCGCGGCGACATCGGCGTCCCGCTGACCGCTCTGACCCTGATGCAGTCCCCCGGTCCCGAGTCATGGCATCCCAACCCTGCGTTCCTGTTCCAGGACGGCGCCGGACCGCTCTTCGACATTGGCCCGTACTACCTCACGGCGCTGGTCCAGACCTTTGGCAGCGTCCGGCGCGTGGCCGCGTTCGGTTCCAAGTCCCGGGAAACCCGCGTGATAGGTTCCGGACCCAAAGCCGGCGAGACCTTCGATGTCACGGTCCCCACACATGTGAGCTCCATCCTCGAGTTCGAAAATGGTGAATCCGGCCAAAGCATCTTCAGCTTCGATTCCCCCTTCAAGCGGGCCGGGTTTGTGGAGATCACCGGCTCCGAAGCCACCATCGCACTGCCGGACCCGAACAACTTCGACGGCGACATCCGCATCTGTGCGCTTGGCTCGGAGGACTGGACGGTTGTCCCGTCCGTCGGCTCCACCGCGTCCAGGGGTGCCGGTGTCCTGGAGATGGCCCGGGCCGTCCGCGAAGGCCGCCCGCACCGCGCCCAGGGAGAGCTGGCGTTCCACATCCTCGACACCATGGCGTCGATCTCGGAGTCCATCGACAACCGCGCCTTCGTGGACGTCGAAAGTTCCGCGTCCAAAGTCCCGGCGCTGCCCGAGGACTGGGACCCCTCGGCAGCAACCCTGTCCTAGCAGTATTTACCAACGCGCCAGCTCGACGACGAGAAACCCGGAGCACCATGAAAAACCCCTTGAAAGCATTGTCAGCGTTTGCCGCCACGGCGGCCGTAGCACTCACCCTCAGCGCCTGCGGCGCCGGCGGCAGCCCCCAGGCCAGCAGCGACACCATCACCTACTGGGCTTCGGACCAGGGCAACAGCCTGGACGACACAGCCGCGAAGCTGAAGCCCACGCTGGACCGCTTCACGGAAAAGACAGGGGTGAAGGTCCAGCTGGAGGTCATCAGCTGGACAGACCTCTACAACCGCATCCTCACCGCGGTCACCAGCGGGGACGGCCCCGATGTCCTCAACATCGGCAACACCTGGGCCGTGACGCTCCAGGAGACCGGCGCCTTTGAACCGGTGGAGGGTGAACTGCTCGAAGCCGTGGGAGGCAAGGACCGCTTCCTGAAGACCAGCTGGTCAACCGGCGGCGCCGAAGGCAAGACCCCCACCTCGGTGCCCCTCTACGGCCTGGCGTACAACATGTACTACAACACCAAGCTGTTCAAGGAAGCCGGCATCGAGAAGGCGCCCACCACCTGGGATGAGTTCGTGGCCGACGCCAAGAAGCTCACCAAGGACACCAACGGTGACGGCAAGCCCGATCAGTGGGGCTTCACGGCTGCCGGAGCATCCGTCTCCGCCAACTCGCACCAGGCCTTCATCCGCGGTCTTCAGAACGGGGGAAGCCTCTTCGACGACGGCGGGAAGCCCACCTTCGACAGCGATCCCCAGGTGGAGGGCGTCAAGCAGTTCATCGACCTGATGGCAACGCACAAGGTGATGTCGCCGTCGGACGCTGAACTGAGCCAGGGCAGCCAGAAGGTGGACAACGTCATCAACGGCAAGGCGGCCATGATGTTCGACCAGAGCCCGCTGAAGAACTTCGCCGCCCGCGACTTCAAGGACTGGGGCGTGGCCCCCATCCCCATGATGTCCGCGGGTGCCACCGGCGACCTCGGCACCCAAAGCCACGTCGCCGGCATCAACCTCAGCGTTTTCAAGAACAGCGACAACAAGGCCAACGCCATCAAGCTCGCTGCCTTCCTGACCAGCGATGAGGAGCAGGTTGCCCTGAACAAGGCATACTCGTCGCTGCCGGTGGTGACGGCCGCTTCGAGCGATGCCGCTTTCCAGACCGAGGAAGTCAAGGCCAAGAATGATGCCCTGGCCAACCACTCCGTGCCCATGCCCCTGATTGCCAAGGAAGGCCAGATGGAAACCCTGACCGGCACGGCCATCAAGAATCTCTTTGCCAAGGCAGCCACCGGAACCGTTTCCGAAAACGACATCCGGGCGGCCCTCAAGGACGCCAACAACCAGATGGCCGCGGCCCAGTAACCAGGCACAGCGGGCGGGGGCAGCACTGGAAAGTGCTGCCCCCGCCCCGGCAAAGGAAGTTTCCATGTCACATTCAGCATTGGACAGCGGACCAGCCGCTGCAGGCAGCACGGCTGCCCTTGACCCCGGCCCGGGCCAGCCAGAGGCCGGCAGCACACCACAACTGCGCAAGCGGCGCCGCTCTTTCCTTCCCTACGGCCTGATCCTCCCGGCCGCGATCCTTGAACTGCTGATCCACATCGGCCCCATGCTCCTGGGGATCTGGATCGCCTTCATCTCCCTGACCCAGCTCAACCTCACCAACTGGCTCAACGCGCCGTTCGTGGGTCTGCAGAACTTCATCAACGGCCTCAATCCGGAGAGCACCATTGGGCAGGCCTTCTTCAGCACTGTAGGCCGGACCCTGGGCTACACCATCCTGGTGGTGGGTTTCTCCTGGGTACTTGGCATGGCGGGCGCCGTCTTCCTGTCCTCCAATTTCAAGGGCCGCGCACTGCTGCGCACGTTCTTCCTGGTCCCCTACGCCCTGCCGGCCTACGTGGGAACCATCGCCTGGGCCTTTATGTTCAACCAGCGCGACGGCGCGGTGAACCAAATCCTGGTGGACACCTTCCGACTCTTCGGCGATGAGCGGCCGTTCTGGCTGCTGGGCGAGAACTCGTTTGGCGCCATGGTGGTGGTGAACGTCTGGCAGCTGTGGCCCTTCGCGTTCCTGATGCTGATGGCAGCGCTGCAGAACGTCCCCACCGACGTCTACGAGGCGGCAGCCATTGACGGCGCCACCCTCTGGCAGCAGTTCAGGCGCATCACACTTCCCATGGTCCGCCCGGCAAACGGCGTGCTCCTGATGGTGATGTCGCTCTGGACCTTCAACCAGTTCAACATTCCGTTCGTGCTGTTCGGGGCATCGTCGCCCAATGAAGCCACGCTCATTTCCCCGCTCATCTACCAGAACTCCTTCGGCAGCTGGAACTTCGGCCTGGGCGGCGCCATGAGCGTCCTGCTCCTGATCGCGCTGTTCATAGCCTCCGTTTTCTACATTCGCATGGTGCTGCCCAAGGGAGCCGACAATGATTGAGACCAGAAACTTCCGGATCCTGCGGAACATCGTCCTGACTGTCCTGTCCCTCTGGGTGGCGGTCCCGCTCTACGTGGTGGTGTCCACGTCGCTCAAACCGCTCAAGGACGTCTCCGGGCTGTTCCAATGGATCCCGCACGAGATCACCGCTTCCCCGTACCTGGACATCTGGACCACGGTTCCGCTGGCCAAGTACTTCCAGAACAGCCTCATCATCACCATCTGCGCCACGGCCTGCTCGGTCACCGTCGCGGTCCTGGCCGCCTACGCCATCGCGCGGCTCCAATTCAAGGGAAAGCGGGCATTCAGCCTGACCGTCCTGTCCACGCAGATGTTCCCCGGCATCCTGTTCCTCCTGCCGCTGTACCTGATCTTCACGCAGATCCGGAACATGACCGGACTGCAGCTGCAGGGCTCGTACCTGGGCCTCATCATCACCTACATGACGTTTACCCTCCCGTTCGCCATCTGGATGCTGAGCGGCTACTTCGCCTCCATTCCGAAGGAACTGGAAGAGGCCTCCATGATCGATGGCACCGGCCGGATGGGCGCCCTCTTCCGGGTGATCCTCCCCGTAGCCAAGCCCGGCATCATTGCGGTGGCGGTCTACTCCTTCATCTCGGCCTGGGGCGAAGTCCTGTTTGCCTCGGTACTGACCAACGAGGCAACCAAAACGCTGTCGCTGGGGCTGAAAGCGTACGCCAGCGAGTCGGATGTGTTCTGGAACCAGCTCATGGCCGCCTCCGTGGTGGTCAGCCTGCCCGTCCTGATCGGATTCATCCTGGTGCAAAAGCATTTGGTGGCAGGCCTGTCCTCCGGAGCCGTTAAGTAGGTTGACTAGAGGAACACAGTTATCCGGGCACAGCCATCACTGACAAAAGGGGCACCATGTCGTATTCACTCCAGCTCTACACGCTCCGGGACGCCCTCCAGGCGGACCTGTCCGGAACCATCGGGAAGGTCGCCGGAATCGGTTTTACCCAGGTGGAACCATACAACTTCGTGGCCACGGCCGAGGAGCTCGGCGCGGCCCTGAAGGAAAACGGACTCACCGCACCGTCCGGGCACGCGCCGCTGCTCAGCCAGGACCAGGATGAGATCTTTGCGGCAGCCAGGGGACTGGGCATCACCACCGTGATCGATCCCTTCATCCCTGCCGAGCGGTGGCAGTCCGCCGAAGACATCCAGGCCACAGCCGCCGGCCTCAATGCAGCAGCAAAGAGGGGTGCCGGTTATGGCATCCGCGTGGGCTACCACAACCACCAGTGGGAGCTGGAGTCCAGCGTTGAGGGCCGGACTGCCCTGGAATACTTCGCGGACCTGCTCGATCCGGAGGTGGTCCTCGAAGTGGACACCTACTGGGTTGCCGTGGGCGGCCAGGACCCCGTTGCCGTGCTGAACCGGCTCGGTGACCGGGTGAAATTCATCCACATCAAGGACGGCCCGCTGACAACAGACACGAAGGCGCAGCTGCCGGCCGGCAAGGGCAAGGTTCCGGTCCTGGACGTCATCGCTGCGGCATCATCGCTGGAGGTGGGCGTGGTGGAATTCGACGACTACGCGGGGGACATCTTCGAGGGCATCGCCCAGAGCCTCGCCTACCTGAACGCAGCCGAAGGCACCAAGGCATGAGCGCCGCAGCAGCAGCCGGCAAGGGTCCGGTGGGCGTCGGCGTCATCGGCGCCGGGAACATCAGCAAGCAGTACCTGGACAACCTCACGGTCTTCCCGGACCTCAAGGTCCTGGTCATTGCCGATCTCTTCGAAGAAGCGGCGCAGGCCCGGGCGAAGGAATACGGCATCCCCGAGTGGGGCGGCGTGGAGAAAGCGCTGAGCCATCCCGGCGTCGAAATCATCGTGAACCTGACCATCCCGGCAGCGCACGTTGAAGTGGCCACAGCAGCGGTCAACGCCGGAAAGCATGTCTGGACCGAAAAGCCGTTCTCCCTGGACCGGCAGTCCGGCCTCGGCCTGCTCAAGGCCGCCGATGCAGCCGGGATCCGGCTCGGTACCGCCCCGGATACCTTTCTCGGGGCAGGTCTGCAGACCGCCCGCCGGATCATTGAACGCGGCGATATTGGCACGCCGCTGACAGCCATGACCACGTTCCAGACTCCCGGCCCGGAAACCTGGCACCCGAACCCGGCGTTCCTGTTCCAAACCGGCGCGGGTCCGCTGTTCGACATGGGCCCGTACTACCTCACCGCCCTGGTCCAGACCTTCGGCTCCATCCGCAAGGTGGCCGCCGTCGGGTCCAAGGCCAAGGAGGTCCGGGTCATCGGCTCAGGGCCCAAGGCCGGTGAGGAATTCGCCGTCGAGGTGCCCACCCATGTCTCAGCGATGGCCCAGTTCGAGAACGGTGCCTCCTCGCACAGCGTCTTCTCCTTCGAGTCGCCGCGGGTGCGGATGGGTTTCGTGGAGATCACCGGCACCGAGGCGACGCTCTCGCTGCCGGACCCGAATTTCTTCGACGGAGACATCCGGCTCTGGCGGGCGGGAGACGAGGACTGGACCGCCATCCCCGCCACCGGACCGGCGAACGGCCGCGGCATGGGCGTCCTGGACATGGCCCGGTCCCTCCGCGCCGGCGTCCCCCACCGGGCCACAGGCGATCTCGCGTACCACGTCCTGGACACCATGGTCTCCATCACCGAATCCATGGAGTCCGGTGCATTCGTGAACGTCACCAGCAACGCCCCAGTCTCGGCGGCCGTCCCCGAGGACTGGGCCCCCGAAACTGCAACCCTCTAAGCAGTTCGCAAGGCGATAGAAAGAGAATCACACCATGACCACCCCCACAGAATCGCCCCGGCCGTCGGACGGCCAGCGGCCGTCCCCGCTCGGCGTGGCGATGATCGGCTACGCCTTTATGGGAAAGGCCCATTCAAATGCGTGGCGGAACGTGGCCAGCTTCTTCGACGTCCCGGCCTTCGAGCAGAAAGTGCTGGTGGGCCGGGATGCCACCGCCGTGTCGGAAGCAGCAGCACAGTACGGCTGGGCGGAGTCCGCCACTGACTGGCGGTCGGTGATTGAGCGGGACGACATCCACATCGTTGATATCTGCGCCCCGGGCTGGATGCACGCCGAAATCGCCATCGCGGCGCTTGAAGCCGGCAAGCACGTCCTGGTGGAGAAGCCGCTTGCGAACACCCTCACCGAGGCCCATGCCATGACTGCCGCCGCGGCCGCCGCCCGCGCCCGCGGCGTGCAGTCCATGATCGGCTTCAACTACCGCCGCGTCCCCGCCCTCGCACTCGCCCGGGAGCTCATCGCCGAAGGGCGCCTCGGCACCGTCCGCCACATCCGCGCGGCGTACCTGCAGGACTGGCTCGCCGACGCCGAATCGCCCATGACATGGCGTTTGCGGAAGGAAACCGCCGGTTCCGGCGCCCTGGGCGACATCGCCTCCCACGCCATCGACCAGGTCCTGTTCCTCCTCGGTGACGCGGTCACGGAAGTGTCCGGCCGCCTGCACACGTTCGTCGAGCGCCGCCCGGGGACTGCTGGTCCCACCGGCGGGCTGGAGGAGGTAACGGTCGACGACGCCGCCTGGGCCACGCTGTCCCTCGCCTCCGGAGCAATCGCCTCAGTGGAGGTCTCCCGTGTTGCCACGGGCCAGAAAAACTCCCTCAAGCTTGAGATCTACGGCGACAAGGGGACCATCCTGTTCGACCTGGAAAACCTGAATGAGCTCGGCTTCCTGGACGCAACCGTCCCGGTCCGGGAGCAGGGCTTCCGCCGGATCCTGGTCAACGAACCCGATCACCCCTACCTCGAAGCGTGGTGGCCGCAGGGCCACGTCATCGGCTGGGAGCACACTTTTACCCACCAGGTCCGTGACTTCCTCACCGCCATCGCCACCGGTGAGGCCCCGTCGCCCTCATTCGACGAAGGCCTGAACGTCCAGCGGATCCTGGCCGCGGTGGAGGAATCCGCCGCTGCCAAGAGCGCCATCGTCCAACTGACCTCTGTCCCCACCGAAGGAGCCTGACCATGCCCCGCCCGTACACCCTGTTCACCGGCCAGTGGGCCGACCTGCCCTTCGAGGAAGTCGCCAAGCTTGCTTCCGGCTGGGGCTACGACGGCCTCGAAATC
>JAHFUZ010000003.1 GCA_023264815.1 Arthrobacter sp.
AGCTGTAAAAACCAGACCCAATCCACGGGATGGACAGGCCCAGCCAATTCAACCAATCCAATACAATAAATTGGTATCAACAAACTTGGCACACTATTGAGTTCTCAAACAACAGACACATTCAAATACTTCCCGAAACAATTCATAAATGAATTCTTTTGTTTCGTTTTTCTTCGCTGCGATGTTTTATACTTTAGTTGATTCAAGTTTACTTTGCAAATCCCGGTTATTTTCCGGATATTCACTCAATAAGCCGAATCCGCCCAGCAAAAAGTGAAACTTTCCATCAGCTTTGTGCTCTGCACATGATGAATTGCTTCAATTTGAAGGGGGTTTGTCACCACTCAGCGGCGGCGACTCAGAAAACATTACACGCTCCTCCGCAGCCGTGCAAATCGGCTGCGGAGGAGCGTGCAATGAAGCGGCAAAGCGACTAGGGGACCAGGACCTCCACTGTGGCGAGGTTCTTTTTGCCCCGGCGCAGGAGCAGGTACTGCCCGTGCAGGAGCTCATCCTCAGAGATGACAGCTTCCGGGTCGGACACCTTTTCGTTGTTCACGTAGGCACCGCCTTCGCTGACAGTCCGGCGGGCAGCCGATTTGCTGTCCGACAGGCCGGACGCCACCAGCAAGTCAACAATCCCCAGGCCGTCTACCTGAATGCGGGCGGACGGAAGCTCGGAAGTGGCTGCTTCGAGGGTGGGCCTGTCCAGCGCAGCCAAGTCACCGTTGCCAAAAAGAGCAGCCGAAGCGGCGATGACCTTCTCGGTTGCATCCACACCGTGGACCAGGGACGTGACCTCAAACGCGAGCTTGCGCTGGCCTTCCCGGGCAAAGGGACGCTCGGCCACCGAGGCGCCCAGCGCATCGATCTCGGCACGGTTCAGGAACGTGAAGACCTTCAGCCTGTCCACCACGTCGGCGTCGGCGGTGTTGAGCCAGAACTGGTAGAAGGCGTAGGGGCTGCACATGCCGGCGTCGAGCCAGATGGCGTTGCCTTCGCTCTTGCCGAACTTGGTGCCGTCTGAGTTAGTGATCAGCGGCGTACCCAGGGCGTGGACAGCTTTGCCTTCCACCTTGCGGATCAGTTCCGTACCGCTGGTGAGGTTGCCCCACTGGTCCGAGCCGCCGGTCTGCAGCACGCAGCCGTAGTCGCGGAAGAGCTGAAGGTAATCCATGCCCTGCAGGATCTGGTAGCTGAATTCCGTGTAGCTGATGCCTTCGTCGGAACTGAGGCGGGAGGCCACAGCATCCTTGCGCAGCATGGTGCCCACCCTGTAGTGCTTGCCGATCTCGCGCAGGAAATCGATGGCACTCAGGGGCGCCGTCCAGTCGAGGTTGTTCACCATGCGCGCCGCGTTGGCGCCGTCGAAACTGAGGAAGCGGCAGACCTGTGCCTGCAGGTAGCCAACCCACTCATTCACCGTGTCTTTGGTGTTCAGCGTGCGCTCGGCAGTGGGCCGGGGGTCACCGATCAGGCCGGTGGAACCGCCCACAAGTCCCAGCGGCTTGTGGCCGGCCAGCTGGAGCCGGCGCATCACCAACAGCTGCACGAGGTTGCCCAAGTGAAGGGACGGCGCCGTGGGATCGAACCCGCAGTAATACGTGACCGGCTCACCGGCGAGGAGCTTTTCCAGCTCAGCTTCGTCGGTGGAGACGTGGACCAGGCCGCGCCATTTCAGCTCCTGCCAGATGTTGGCGAAGGTGGGGTCGTTGTGCTGGGATTCGAGATCGTTGAGTTCTGACACGACTTCTAAGTTAGCAGGATCAACGACGCCCGGCGCCGTCATGAACGGCACCGGGCGTCAGTAAGGTCAACCCACTTGGATCAAACCGGGTGGGGCTTAGCGCTCGATCCCGGCGGGAACCGGGCCGGCCGCGATGAGCCGAAGCCGCTGTGTGGGGCGGGTCATGGCGACGTAGAGGTCACCCACCCGGCCGTGCTCGTGGTTAAGCATTTCGGAGGGTTCCAGCACCACAACGCCATCAAACTCCAGGCCCTTCGCCTCGCGGGGACTGATCACCACGATGTCCTGTTCGTAGCTGCCCGCCCCGTTGCCGAGCCGCCGTCCGTAGACGGCGCGCAGGGCTGAGGCGGCCGCGGGCAGCAGGTCACCGTCGGCAATAACGGCGAGCAGTCCGCCGTCGAGCGCTTCCAGTTCCTCGGGGAGTACCTCGACGAGGCGCTCCACCACCTGACCGGGATCAACCTTGTCAATGATCGGCGCCCAGCGGCCTTCGCGGACAGCCTTCGGCGCAGACACCACCAGTCCGGCAGCATTGGCCATGCGGGCGGCAGCTTCGGCGATCTGGGACGGCGTCCGGTAGTTGACCGTCAGCTCTTCGAGCTGCCAGCGGTCGCCAAACATGGGCGCCAGCGCGCCCTGCCAGGAGTTGGCTCCGGCCACAGAACTGGTCTGGGCGATGTCCCCCACAATCGTGAAGGACTTCAGCGGGCAACGGCGGACCAGGAGCCGCCACTGCATCGGCGAGAGTTCCTGGGCTTCGTCCACCACAATGTGCCCAAACGCCCACGTGCGGTCGGAGGTGGCACGCTCCGCGGCGGTTTGCCGGGCTTCGCGTTCCTGGTTCTGGTCGGCCAGTTCCTCGGCAGTCATCATGACGTCGACGCCCATGTGCTCCATGTTCGCCAGCGTCTGCTTGGCGTTGGCGAGGTCGCGGGCGCGGTCGTGTTCCTGCTGGGCGAGACCACGGTTCGCGGCGGGGTCAAGTTCGCCCAGCAGCTCCGCGGCCTCGTCCAGCAGCGGGACATCCGCCTCCGTCCAGGGTGCGTCCGCCGGGCGCAGGAGCAGGGACTGCTCCTTCAGGCTCAGGTGCGGTGTGCACGCTGCCAGTACCGCGGGCTTGCTCAGGAGTTCGGTGATCAGCTTCTCCGGAGTCATGGGCATCCAGCACAGGTTCAACGCAATCCGGACGTCGCGGGCCGTGCGGACGTCCTCGGCCAGATAGGAGCGGTCGGCGTTGTTGCCGATGCTCCCGGCCTCCACCAGCTCCGTCATCTGTTCCGTCAGCTCACGGAGCAGGATTTTGACGAACGTCAGGCGTGCCTCGTTATGGGGCTTGCCGGTGGACCTTGCACGTTCGCGGGCACGGCTGACCTGCCGGGGCGTGAGCACCAGCTTGCGGCCGTCCACCTCGAGGATGCGGTCCTCGGCCGGGATCCGCTGCCGGTTGGCTACGGCGTTGGCCACAACCTTGGCCATGTCCAGACGTCCCTTGATGGCCGCGACGTCCGCCTCCGGTTCCGGGATGGCATGGATGCCCGGCA
Organism: Arthrobacter sp.; assembly: GCA_023264815.1. GTDB lineage: Bacteria > Actinomycetota > Actinomycetes > Actinomycetales > Micrococcaceae > Arthrobacter. Next base: position 3,289 of record JAHFUZ010000003.1, read on the forward strand.
TCAGGCGGCCCACACTCGCCATGACCACGCCGGTCTCACCGAGTGAGGGCAGGACGCGTTCGATGTACTTCATGAACGACGACGACGGCCCCACCAGCAGCACACCGGCAGACTTCAGGCGCTCCCGGTGTGTGTAAAGAAGGTAGGCGGCGCGGTGCAGCGCCACAGCTGTTTTGCCGGTACCGGGACCACCCTGGACCACCAGCGCGCCGGAGATGGAGGACCGGATGATGCGGTCCTGTTCGGACTGGATAGTGCTGACAATGTCTGACATCCGGCCGGTGCGCTTGGAGTCAAGTGCTGCCAGCAGCGCACCTTCGCCCTGCAGCGACTCGTTGTCCGCCAGCATTTCGGCGTCCAGCACGTCATCCTCAATGGCTTTGACTTCACGCCCCTGCAGGATCAGGTGCCGGCGGCGCCGGACGCCCTGGCGGTCAAACGCTGTTGCCTGGTAGAAATGGCCGGCCTCGGGCGCACGCCAGTCCACCATGAGCCGTTGCAGGTCGTCAGTAGTCAGGCCGATGCGGCCGATGTACTGGGCCTCTCCCGAATCCAGGTCGAGGCGCCCGAAGACCAGCCGGTCATCCACCGCATCCAGCTGTGCCAGCCGGTCCTCGTAGAGCGCCGCGAAAGCGTCACGTTCGGAAACATTCTGCATGGTGCCAACGGCACCGGCCCGGCGGACCTGTGCCAACTGCTTGCGCTTCTCATCACGTAGCTCTTCGAGCCTCGCGTACAAGCCAGCAACATAATCGCGTTCGTGGGCCAAATCGGCGTCGAGCATTAAACGTTCCCCTATCGCAAAAGACAGACCGTCCATTCTACAACCATTTTGATTAACATGCCTGCCTGTTCCCCCGCCCCGGATGTCATCCAATGTTCACTTTTCCGGCTGCCTCCATCCGTTTCCGTGACGGCTCCGGACTGATTCAATACTGCAATGCACCACGAGACGGTCCTGACCGGGTACGGGCTTTCCCTCATCCCGCTGGCACGGCACCACGCTGACGCGCTGTTTGACTTTGTGGATACCGCCATGTGGTCCGGCCTGGCAGCGCCGCTGCCAGGCACGGCGGGTGACCTTGCATGCCTGTTCGAGGCCAGGATCGCTGATCCCGCCGGCTTCGCGTTTGCGGTAACGGACCAGCGGACCGGCGCGTTGCTGGGCACCACCGGCCTGAACGCGTTCGACGCCGGCCAGCAGCGGGTTGAGGTGGGCGGCACCTTCTTCGGCCGCCAGTTCTGGGGCAGCCACGTGAATCCGGCCAGCAAACACGCGCTGCTCGCCTTTGCCTTTGAGGTGCTCCTCGTGGAACGGGTCGCTTTCCGTTGCGACGCGCGCAATGAGCGCAGCGCAACAGCAATCGAACGGTTGGGGGCGACGTTCGAGGGTGTGCTGCGGAGCCACCGGACAGCACCGGACGGCAGCCGGGCGGACTGCGCAGTTTTCTCGATTCTGCGGACGGAATGGCCCGACGTTCAGCGGAACCTCCACCGCCGGCTGGAGCCGTTCGCGCAGGACAATGGTTCGGCAGGAAGCCGCTTCGAGGACCAGCCCGGCAGCCACGCTGGCCACCCAACGGCCGCCGCGCCCTACGCCTGCCGTACCTTCGCTGCCTTGTAGCGCGAAACAGTCGGGTCATCAGGCAGCCAGAAGCGCCACGGGTAGTCGGCGGAACCGCCGACGCCGGACACCCCCACCCTGGGCCCGGAACTAAAGGTGGCCGCCGGTGAAGCCGGAAGCCGCAGCCCGAAGGGCTCCGCCAGCGCGTCCCGTCCACTGTCGGCAGTGGTCAGCGCCAGGGCTGCGGCGAGCCGCGCGGGGCCGCTCGCCAGGTCCTTCGGTGATTTCGACGTCGCCCGCCTCACCTGCGCGAGGTGCCGGCCTTCCACCACCTCCCCCGCCCGGAGCAGGACTGCAGATGCCGCCCCGGCAGGCCCGCAGACGATGTTGGCGCAGTAGTGCATCCCATAGGTGAAGTAGACGTACAGGTGCCCGGCCGGCCCGAACATGGGCGCGTTGCGTGCTGTGGGCCCCCGGAAGGTGTGCGAGCCGGGATCCGGGTGCGGGGAGTCGCCGGGGCCCATGTAGGCCTCCACCTCGGTGATCCGGATGGCTACCGTTCCCTCGTGGCTGTTGTGGCTCAGGACGGAGCCCAGCAGCAGGGGCGCGATCCGCCGCGCATCACCGGACAGCAGCGCGCGGAGCTGCTCCGGCGACTGGTCCGGCCCCTGTTCCAGCCACGTGGGACTGCTGCTGACGGCCATGCACCGACTCTACCGAACGCCCACGGCCATGTCCGATTTCCGCTAGCAGACCCCGTGCGCCACTGGCAGGATAGGGGGATGGACTTCTGGCAGCGCTACCGCGCCATCGATGCGCGGGACAGCCGTTTCGACGGACAGTTCTATACAGCTGTCCGCACCACCGGGATTTACTGCCGCCCGTCCTGCCCGGCCCGGACCCCCAAGGCAGCCAATGTGACGTTCTACGAGACGTCCGCCGCAGCGCACGACGCCGGCTACCGGGCCTGCAAACGCTGCCTTCCCGAGGCCGTTCCCGGGACGCCTGCCTGGAACGTCAGGCAGGACATCGCCGGCCGGGCCATGCGGCTGATCAACGACGGCGTCATCAACCGGGACGGGGTGGAAGGCCTGGCGGCACGGCTGGGGTACTCCGCGCGCCAGCTGAACCGGATCCTCAGCCAGGAACTCGGTGCCGGCCCGCTGTCCCTGGCCCGGGCCAGCCGCGCCCAGACCGCGCGCACCCTGCTGGTGTCCACCCCCATGAAGCTGGCAGACATCGCCTTCGCCTCCGGTTTCAGCAGCGTCCGGCAGTTCAACGACACCATGGTGGAGGTCTTCGCCATGACACCCACCGCCCTGCGTGCCACGGCGCGGCACCACAGGGCCGGGACGGCGCCGGCCGCGGGGACGTCCCTGACGCTCAGCCTGCCCTACCGCGAACCGTTCGATCCCGGCATCTTTGCTTTCCTCGCTGTCCGTGCCATCCCCGGGGTCGAGGCGGGGACACCGACGTCGTACGCCCGGACCCTCCGACTCCCCCACGGCGATGCCCGCTTCAGCGTCAATTACGACGGCGGCACGCCCGGGCGGCCGCTGATCCTCACCATCGGCGCGGTGGACCTGAGGGACCTGCCGGCCCTGCTGAGCAGGGTCCGCCGGCTTTTTGACCTTGATGCGGACCCTGTGGCAATCGACGGTGCATTGGCTGCGGATCCCCGGCTGACGGACGCCGTAGTGCGTGCCCCGGGGATGAGGATGCCTGGAGCGGTGGACCCGCAGGAGCTCCTCGTCCGGGCCATGATCGGGCAGCAGATCACCGTGGCGGCTGCCCGGACCGCACTGACGCAGCTGTCCGCAGCCGGCAGTCCCAGCCTGGTTCCCGGAGAGGGACTGGACCGGTTGTTTCCGACGGCAGCTGAGATTGCCGGCTCCGGTTATACGCTCCTGCGCGGACCCCAGCGGCGGATTGATGCTCTCCGGTCCGCTGCCTCGGCTCTGGCTTCGGGGGAACTCGATTTTGGCTACGGCGACGATATGCCGGGGCTGGAGGCGAAACTGCTTCCTCTCCCGGGAGTGGGTCCGTGGACAGTGGGGTACGTGGCCATGCGGGTGCTCGGCGCCCCGGACGTGTTCCTGGCCAACGACGCCGCGGTGCGGAACGGCATCCGCGCGCTGGCTGCGGAACATGCGGGCAACCATGCGCCGTCGCCCGATTTCCGCGAAGTCAGCCCGTGGCGGTCCTACGCCACCATGCACCTGTGGCGCGCCGCGGCGGCGCCGAAGACTCCAGTACCCAAGCAGAATGTTCCAGAGAAAGTGATGCCATGACCGCCCAGTTGCTGACCCTGTCCTCCCCGGACGGCCCCTTCACCATCCTGGCCAGGGACGGCGTGGTCCTGGCTTCCGGATGGACCGCCGACCTCAGTGAGCTGACGGGGCAGATCCATCCGGAGCTGCGCCCGGCCGATGTTGAGGCGGTGGCTGATTTGGGCCCGATTTCCCGGGCTGTGGAAAAGTTCTATGCCGGGGAACCCGCTCCTGCCATGGCCGTTCCCGTCCTCCAGAAGTCCGGGCCGTTCAGGTCGCACGCCTGGGATGTGCTGCGGACGGTGCGGCCAGGGTTCCCTGTGACGTACACGGAGTACGCCGAATTGTCGGGAAATGCCAAGGCCGTCCGCGCCGCGGCCAGCGCCTGCGCGTTCAACGCCGCGGCCCTGTTCGTGCCGTGCCACCGGGTCATCCGCACCGACGGCTCCCTGGGCGGTTTCCGCTGGGGCTTGGCCATCAAGGAAAGCCTGCTGGCCCGGGAGGCCAGGGAGAGCCAGCTAGGCCGCGACGCCGGTAATCATGCCGCCGCCCTAACGCAAAACGCTCTCTCACCTAATGCAGGAATATCGCCGACGCTCTCTCACTTTCTTGAAGAAAGTGAGAGAGCATCAGCCAAAAACCCGCGTTAAGTGAGAGAGCGTCGGGGGGTTAGGCTGCGTAGTCCTTTACGCCGGCAAGTTCCGCCTCCAGCGCCACCAGCTGGCGTTCGACGGCGGCCGGTGCGGTGCCGCCCTGGGAGTTGCGGCTGTTGAGCGACCCCTCCGTGGACAGGACCGTGCGGACCTCCGGCGTCAGGTGCGCCGAGATGGCAGCGTATTCCTCGTCCGTCAGGTCCCACAGCTCCACATCGCGGCTTTCGGCCTGCTTGACCGCGGCACCGGAGAGCTCGTGCGCCTCACGGAACGGAACGCCCTGGCGGACCAGCCATTCGGCAATGTCCGTGGCCAGCGCGAAGCCCTGGGGTGCCAGGGACTCCATCCGCTCCGTGTTGAACTTCAGCGTCGCGATCATGCCCGAGACGGCCGGGAGCAGCAGCTCCAGGGTGTCGGCGGCGTCGAACACCGGCTCCTTGTCCTCCTGCAGGTCGCGGTTGTACGCGAGCGGCAGGCCCTTGAGCGTCGCCAGCAGCCCGGTCAGGTTGCCGATGAGGCGGCCTGCCTTGCCGCGGGCCAGCTCGGCCACGTCCGGGTTCTTCTTCTGCGGCATGATCGAGGAACCGGTGGAGTAGGAATCATGCAGGGTAACGAAGGAGAACTCCTTGGTGGCCCACAGGATGACTTCCTCCGAAACACGGGACAGGTCCACGCCGATCATCGAGCAAACCCAGGCGAACTCGGCGAAGACATCGCGCGAGGCGGTGCCGTCGATCGAGTTGTGGGTTGCCGAGAAGAAGCCCAGGTCAGCGGCCACTGCTTCCGGGTCCAGCCCCAGCGAGGAGCCCGCGAGGGCACCTGAGCCGTAGGGCGAGACCCCGGCCCGCTTGTCCCAATCCTGGAGCCGCTGCACATCGCGCAGCAGCGCCCAGGCGTGGGCCAGCAGGTGGTGGCTGAGCAGGACCGGCTGCGCGTGCTGGAGGTGCGTGCGGCCCGGCATGGCCACACCCTGGTGCGCCTTGGCCTGGTCCACGAGTGCATCGATGGTGGCCAGGACACCGCGGGCGATGATCCGGGCGTGGTCGCGCAGGAACATGCGTCCCAAGGTGGCCACCTGGTCGTTGCGGGAGCGTCCGGCGCGGAGCTTGCCGCCCAGCTGGGTGCCGGCGCGCTCGATCAGGCCGCGTTCGAGCGACCCGTGCACGTCCTCGTCCGACTCCGCCGGCAGGTACGCACCGGAAGCGACGTCGTCATCCAGCTGGCTCAACGCCGCGAGCATGCCTTCAAGCTCGGCGTCGTCCAGCAGCCCGGCCTTGTGCAGTACGCGGGCGTGTGCCTTGGAACCGGCGATGTCGTAGCGGGCCAGCCGCCAGTCAAAGTGCGTGGACTTGCTCAGGGCGGCGAGGGCATCCGCGGGGCCGCCGGCGAACCGTCCGCCCCACAGTGCGCCTTCGTTCGTTGCCGAAGCCATTACTTTCCTGCGACGCGGATATCGCGGCCGGAGGCAACCTTGGCGGACATGCCCCACAGCTCGATGAAGCCGCGCGCCATGGACTGGTCGAAGGTGTCGCCGGTGTCGTAGGTGGCGAGGTCGAAGTCGTAGAGCGAGGTCTCGGAGCGGCGTCCGTTGACGATCGCCTGGCCGCCGTGCAGCACCATGCGGATATCGCCGGAGACGTACTTCTGGGTGTCCTCGATGAAGGCGTCCAGGGAGCGCTTGAGCGGGGAGAACCACTGGCCGTCGTAGACCAGTTCGGCCCAGCGCTGGCCAACAGTGGCCTTGAAGCGTGCCTGCTCGCGCTCGATGGTGATGTCCTCGAGGTGCTTGTGCGCGGTGATCAGCGCCATGGCGCCCGGAGCTTCGTAGATTTCGCGGGACTTGATGCCCACCAGGCGGTCCTCGACGACGTCGATGCGGCCCACGCCCTGGGCGCCGGCACGGCGGTTCAGTTCCTTGATGGCCTGCAGCGGGGTGACCTTCACGCCGTCGATCGCTACCGGAACACCCTGCTCGAAGCTGATGGTGACCTCATCCGGTGCCGGCGGGAATTCCGGGGTGGCGGTGTAGTCGTAGATGTCCTTGGTGGGCGCGTTCCAGATGTCCTCGAGGTAGCCGGTTTCGACGGCGCGTCCCCAGACGTTCTGGTCGATCGAGTACGGGTTCTTCTTGGTGGTCTCGATGGGCAGACCCTTTTCCTCGGCGAAGGCGATGGCCTTGTCGCGGGTCAGGGCGAGGTCGCGGACCGGGGCGATGCACTTCAGGTCGGGGCCGAGGGTCTGGATGCCCACCTCGAAGCGGACCTGGTCGTTGCCCTTGCCGGTGCAGCCGTGGGCCACGGTGGTGGCACCGAATTCGCGGGCAGCCTTGACCAGGTGCTTGACGATCACCGGGCGGGAGATGGCGGAGACCAGCGGGTAGTGGCCCTGGTAGAGGGCGTTGGCCTTCAGCGTGGGCATGGCGTATTCGTTGGCGAATTCGTCGGAGGCGTCGGCCACGTAGGCTTCCACGGCGCCGCAGCCGAGGGCGCGCTGGCGGATGGTCTCCAGCGACTCGCCGCCCTGTCCGACGTCGACCGCCACGGCGATGACCTCGGCACCGGTGGCTTCACCGATCCAGCCGATGGCTACGGAAGTATCAAGGCCACCGGAGTAGGCCAGAACAATGCGCTCAGTCACGAGAGTGCTCCTTAGTTGTTTGGTTCTTGGTTGTCTTCAAGTTTATTGGCCGCTGCCGGCTTCCTCGGCAAGCTGCAGGAACCGGACGGCGAGGTCCTGGCCGCCCTGCGGATCCCTGGAGACCAGCAGCACGGTGTCGTCACCGGCGATGGTCCCCAGGATGGAAGGCATCACGGAATGGTCGATCGCCAGCGCCAGGAAGTTTGCCGCACCGGGCGGGGTCCGGAGCACGGCGATGTTGGCTGACGCTTCCGCAGTCACCAGCAGTTCGCTGCACAGCCGGGCCAGCCGGGCATCCAGGATTTCCTGGCTGACCCCGCTTTTGGCCGCCCGCTCGCCGCCTTCGCCGGGGACGGCGTAAACCAGCACACCCTCTTTGCCGCGGACGCGGACAGCGCCGAGTTCCACGAGATCCCGGGACAGTGTTGCCTGGGTGACCTGGACGCCGTCGTCCGCCAGCAACGCGGCAAGCTCCGCCTGGGAGCGCACCGATTCACCCGTCAGGATGGCGGCGATGCGCGCCTGGCGGGCCGTTTTGGTGGCCGGGCTGGAGCCCGGCGCTGCGGACGGCACGGACATTAGCGGCCGGCCTCCGGTGCCGGTCCGTCCACCGGGAACAGTCCGTCGACGACGGCAAGTCCGGACCGGTGCATCAGCCACGCCATGAGGGCCTTCTGGGCGTGCAGCCTGTTTTCGGCCTCATCCCAGACAATCGACTGCGGGCCGTCGATCACGCCGGCGGAGATCTCATAGCCGCGGTACGCGGGCAGGCAGTGAAGCACGACGGCGTCATCCGCCGCGTGTGCCATGGCCGCCTCATCGACGGAGTACTCCCGGAACAGCTGCAGCCGGGCTTCCTTTTCGGCTTCCTGGCCCATGGAGACCCAGGTGTCGGTGGCCACGACGTCGGCGCCGGACAGCGCCGCCGCGGCGTCGGTGGTGACCAGCACGGACCCGCCGGTCTGGGCGGCGCGTTCTTCTGCCGCGGTGACGATTTCGGCAGCCGGAAGGTAGCCTGCAGGCCCGGCGATTCGGACGTGCATCCCGGCAGTGACGCCGGCCAGCAGGTAGGAGTTGGCCATGTTGTTGGCGGCATCGCCGAGGTAGGCCATGGTCAGACCGGCCAGTTCGCCCTTGTGCTCCTTGACCGCCAGCAGGTCCGCGAGGAGCTGGCACGGGTGGTAGTCGTCGCACAGGGCGTTGATGACCGGCACCTTGGAGTTCGCCGCCATGGCCACCAGGCCGGCATGCGCGCCGGTCCGCCAGACGATGGCGGACACCATGCGCTCCAGGACTTTCGCGGTGTCCTCCACCGATTCCTTGTGGCCGATCTGCGCTTCACCCGGGTTGATGATCAGCGCGTTTCCGCCCATGTCCGCGATCCCCGTGGCGAAGGAGACGCGGGTGCGGGTGGAGGTTTTGTCGAAGATGACGGCCACGGTCTTGCGGCCGTTCCCTTCTGCGGCGAACGGCTGCACGCTGTACGGCGCGGCCTTCATCCGGACAGCAAGGTCCAAAACCTCTGCCTGCTCGGCGGGGCTGAGATCCGTGTCCTTCAGGAAGTGTCGGGTGGTGCTGGCGGGGCCAGGGGAAGAAACTACAGGGGTCACTGCGCGTCCTTAGCTGTCTGGAGGAGGGCCGGGAGTGCGGCGAGGAAAGTGCCTGCCTGCTCCGTGGTGAGGACCAGCGGCGGGGCAAGCCGGATGGTGCGCGGGCCGGGGGCGTTGACGATAAAACCTGCGTCCAGCCCGGCGGCCACCACCGCCGGTGCCACGTCGGCGTCCAGGTCGAAGCCGATCAGCAGGCCTTCGCCCCGGACTTCCGTGACGCCGTCCACGCCGGCGAGTCCGGCACGAAGGTACTCCCCCACCTTCGCGACGTTTTCCAGCACGCGCTGGCTTTCGATCGCGTGCAGCGTGGCCAGCGCGGCCGCCGTCGCCACCGGGTTGCCGCCGAAGGTGGTGCCGTGCTGGCCCGCGGTGAGGAGCGACGACGTCCGCTCACCAAAGGTGACCAGCGCCCCGATGGGGAAACCGCCGCCGAGCCCCTTGGCCAGGGTGACGGCATCCGGGACGATCCCGGCGTCGCCGCTGGCAAGCCATGTGCCGGTACGGCCGATGCCGGTCTGGACCTCGTCCAGGATCAGCAGTGCGCCCGCTTTGGTGGTGGCCTCGCGGGCCGCCTTGAGGTAGCCCGCGGGCAGCGGCCGGACCCCGGCTTCGCCCTGGATGGGTTCCAGGAAGACGGCGGCCACGGTCTCGTCGATGGCAGCTTCGAGTGCTTCAATGTCGCCGAACGGGATGTGGACCACGCCGCCGGGCAGGGGTTCGAACGGAGCCCGGTAGGCTTCCTTGGCTGTCAGGGCCAGGGCGCCCATGGTGCGTCCGTGGAACGCACCTTCGAGGGCGATGATCTTGGTCCGGGGTGCGCCGTCCGGGCCGGTGCTGTTGCGCCGCGCCAGCTTGAAGGCGGCTTCCACAGCCTCCGTGCCGGAGTTGGCGAAGAAGACCTTGGAGCCGGCCGGAGCCTGCGCCAGGGCCAGCAGCTTTTCGGCCAGCGCGATCTGCGTCGGGCTGGTGAAGAAGTTGGACACATGGCCCAACGTGGCCAGCTGGCTGGAGATCACGGACGTGACGAACGGGTTAGCGTGGCCCAGGGCGTTGACGGCGATGCCGCCGAGCAGGTCCAGGTATTCCTTGCCGTCCGCGTCCCAGACCAGGCAGCCGGCACCCCGGACCAGGACCCGCTGCGGGGTCCCGAAAACACCCATGAGCGACGACGAATAGCGCGCCAGCCACTCAGCGCCGGTGGTGTGGCCCGAGGTTTCGACCAGTTCGGTCACCGGGGTTTGCTGGATCTCGGTCATGCGTTCACTTCCTCGTCGGGGACCACCTGGGTGCCGATTCCGGCGGTGGTGAATGTTTCCAGGAGCATGGAGTGCGGCAGGCGGCCGTCCACGATGTGTGCACGTTCCACACCGCCGTCGATGGCTTTGAGGCACGCCTCCATTTTGGGGATCATGCCGGACTCCAGGGAGGGCAGGAGCCCGCGCAGCTCCGAGGCCGTGAGGGAGGAAATGAGCGAGGACCTGTCCGGCCAGTTGGCGTAGAGGCCTTCGACGTCGGTGAGGATCACCAGCTTGGACGCCCCAAGGGCTTCGGCCAGGGCCGCTGCTGCGGTGTCCGCGTTGACGTTCAGGACCTGGCCGGTGGTCTGGGCGCGTTCTGCAGCTGCATCCGTCCCGTCGGACTCGATTTCAGGAGCAACAGTGGAGATGACCGGAATGCGGCCGGCAGCCAGGATGTCCAGGATGCCCTCCGGGTTCACCCCCACCACTTCGCCCACCAGCCCCAGGTCCACCTCTTCGCCGTCGATGACGGTGCCGGTGCGGATGGCCCGGAGGAGGCCGCCGTCCTCGCCGGACATGCCCACCGCGTACGGGCCGTGGGAGTTGATCAGACCCACGAGTTCGCGGCCCACCTGGCCGGTGAGGACCATCCGGACCACGTCCATGGCTTCGGGGGTGGTGACGCGCAGGCCGCCCTTGAACTCGGACTCGATGCCCAGGCGCGCCAGCATGGAGTTGATCTGCGGGCCACCGCCGTGGACCACCACGGGGTGGATGCCCACGTGGTGCAGGAAAACCACGTCTTCGGCGAAGGCCCGGCGCAGTTCGTCGTTGACCATGGCGTTGCCGCCGTACTTGATCACCATGGTGGTGCCGGCGAATCGCTGGATCCAGGGCAGCGCCTCGATCAGCGTGCCGGCCTTGCTCTGGGCATCACTCATGGACGTGGTCTCGCGGGTCTGGGTGTTCATGCGGCAGTCTCCAGGGTTGCTGGCGGATCTAGCTTGAGTACGCGCTGTTCTCGTGGACGTAGTCGTGGGTGAGGTCGTTGGTCCAGATGGTCGCCTCGGCGTCACCTGACTGCAGGTCGATCTCCACCAGTACCTCGCGCGGTTCCAGGTCCACGAGGTTGCGGTCATCGCCGATGCTGCCGTTACGGCAGATTTGGATGCCGTTCATGGCCACGTTCAGCTGGTCCGGCTCGAAGACGGCGTCCGTCGTGCCTACGGCGGAGAGCACACGGCCCCAGTTGGGGTCCTTGCCGAAGATGGCTGCCTTGAACAGGTTGGACCGGGCCACGGAGCGGCTGACGGTTTCGGCGTCGCGTTCAGTGGCAGCGTTGAAGGTGCGGATGGCGATGTCGTGGCTGGCGCCCTCAGCATCCCCGATAAGCTTGCGCGCCAGTTCGGCGCAGACCCGGGTCAGACCTGCCCCAAATGTTTCGGCGGACGGGACCGCACCGGAAGCGCCGGAAGCCAGCAGCACCACGGTGTCATTGGTGGACATGCAGCCGTCTGAATCAGCCCGGTCAAAGGTGACACGCGTGGCGTCGCGGAGGACGACGTCGAGCATTTCCGCCTCGACCTCGGCGTCCGTGGTGAGCACCACCAGCATGGTGGCCAGCCCCGGTGCCAGCATGCCGGCACCCTTGGCGATGCCGCCGATGGTGAACTCCCGGCCGTCGGCGTCGGAACCGATGAACAGCGCGGACTTGGAGACGGAGTCGGTGGTCATGATCGCAGTGGCCGCATCCGCGCCGCCGTCGGTGCTCAGCGCCGCAGATGCTGCCTCGACGCCCGGCAGGATCTTGTCCATGGGCAGCTGCTCGCCGATCAGGCCGGTGGAGCAGACAAAGACGTCCGTTGCCGAGATGCCCAGCACCGTGGCGACCTTCTCCGCCGTGCTGTGGGTGTTCTGGAATCCCTGCGGGCCCGTGCAGGCGTTAGCGCCGCCGGAATTGAGGACCACGGCGTCCACGCGGCCGTCCGAGACTACCTGGCGGGACCAGTGGACGGGTGCGGCGGCAACGCGGTTGCTGGTGAAAACGGCGGCCGCTGCCTTGGACGGGCCATCGTTGACCACCAGGGCGAGGTCCGGGTTGCCGGACGCTTTGAGGCCTGCGGTGACGCCGGCGGCCCGGAATCCCAGCGGTGCGGTAACGGTCACGGGGCGACTCCCTGCAGGTTGAGGCCGGCGTTTTCCGCCAGGCCAAGGGCAATGTTCATGGACTGCACGGCGCCGCCGGCAGTTCCTTTGGTGAGGTTATCAATCACGCACGTCACGATCACGCGGCCGGAGTGTTCATCCAGTGCCAGCTGCATGGCCGCGTGGTTGGACCCCACAACGGACTTGGTGGTGGGCCACTGACCTTCAGGGAGCAGATGCACGAACGGCTCGTCGTCGTAGGCGTCGGCCCAGGCCTGGCGGAGGTCGGCAGCGGTGGTGCCCGGCTTGACCTTGGCCGTTGCGGTGGTGAGGATGCCCCGGCTCATCGGCGCGAGCGTCGGCGTGAAGGAGACTGTGACACGCTCCCCCGCGGCGTTGGAAAGCCCCTGCTCCATTTCCGGCGTGTGGCGGTGGCCGCCGCCCACACCGTAGGGGCTCATGGAGCCCATAACCTCGGAGCCAATGAGGTTCACTTTGGCAGCCTTGCCGGCGCCCGAGGTGCCGGAGGCGGAAATGATCACGACGTCGTCGGCCTCCAGGAGATGCGCGGCGAACCCCGGGGTCAGCGCGAGCAGTGCCGACGTCGGGTAGCAGCCGGGAACGGCGATCCGGGTGGCGCCCTTGAGGGCCTCACGCTGGCCGGGGAGTTCCGGCAGGCCATAGGGCCAGGTGCCCGCATGGGCCGAGCCGTAGAACTTTTCCCAAGCGGCCGGATCTTCGAGGCGGTGGTCCGCTCCGGCGTCGATCACTACGGTGCCTTCGGGGAGCTGGGCCGCGATCTCGGCCGATGCACCGTGCGGAAGCGCCAGGAAGACGACGTCGTGGCCGGCGAGGTTCTCCACGGTGGTATCTTCCAGGATGCGGCTGGCCAGCCCGTGCAGGTGCGGCTGCAGCTCGCCCAGGCGGGAGCCCGCATTGCTGTGCGCGGTGATGGCACCAATGGTCACGTCAGGATGACCCGCGAGCAGGCGCAGGACTTCTCCTCCGGCGTAACCGCTGGCCCCGGAGACGGCAACAGAAATAGTCATGACCTGAATCCTACAGCAAAACTATTCAGTGCGCCCGATATTTATGCATCCTTACTTCGCCGTCGGATGCCTGGATCCCTAGGATGGTCAAAGAAACCGGCTACGGGAAATCCCCGCCGGAGAGGAGACGCCTTATGCACGCCATCGTTGCCCGCCAGTCCGGAGGTCCGGAAGTCCTCGAGTCCACCGAGGTGGAGCGTCCCACGCCGGGCCCCGGCCAACTGCTGATCAAAGTGGCGGCCACAGGCGTCAACTTCATTGAGACCTACCAGCGCGGCGGCATGTACAAGGTCAGCTATCCCTTCACCCCCGGCTCTGAAGCGGCCGGCACCGTGGAGGCAGTCGGTGAAGGTGTTGAGGGTTTCACCATCGGCAGCCGGGTAGCCACGGCCGAAGGCCAGGCATGCTACGCCGAGTACACCGTCCTTGACGCCGCGAAAGCACTCCCCGTCCCCGACGGCGTGGACCTCCACACCGCGGCAGCACTGCCCCTGCAGGGGATGACAGCCCACTACCTCATCAATTCCTCCTTCAAAGTGGAGCCGGGCCAAACGGCACTGGTACACGCCGGCGCCGGCGGCGTGGGACTGCTTCTGACGCAGCTCCTCAAAGTCCGCGGGGCCCGCGTCTTCACCACCGTGTCTACGGATGACAAGGAAGAACTCGCGCGTGCCGCCGGCGCGGACCAAGTGCTCCGCTATGACGGCTTCGCGGAGGCCGTCCGCGACCTCACCGACGGGGTGGGCGTCGATGTGGTGTACGACGGCGTGGGCAAGGACACGTTCGACGGCTCCCTTGCCAGCCTGCGCACCCGGGGCTTCCTCGTTCTCTTCGGCGCAGCGTCCGGCGCGGTGCCGCCGGTGGATCCGCAGCGCCTCAACGCGGGCGGATCACTCTCGCTGACAAGGCCCAAGCTGGCAGACTTCCTCGGCAACCCGCAGGAACGGCTTTGGCGGTCCAGCGAGGTTTTCGGCGCCGTTGCGGACGGGACCCTGTCGGTACGGATCGGCGCGACTTATCCACTGGCCGACGCCCGGCGCGCCCATGAGGATCTCGAGGGACGCCGCACCACAGGCAAAGTCCTGCTGGTTCCCTAAGGCCTCCCGCGGGTCAAGGTGAACGGAATATGAATCTTCAACCAATAACAGACACCTTCCGTTCACCTTGAGGGGGCACAATTCGACGGTGAGTGAGCATTTGCCGGAGGTCGTCGCGTCCATGCCTGAAGAGTTGTACGCCCCGCAGCTGGCCGGCGTGCCCCTGGCCCCGCCCGAGCGGACCCTGATGGACATCCTGGCGGATTCGGCTGCCCGCTTCCCTGAAGCCTCGGCACTTGACGACGGCCGCCGGTCCCTGAGCTACGCCGACCTGATGGCGGCCGTGCGCGCCAAGGGACGTGAGCTGCAGGCGGCGGGGCTCGGCGCCGGCCACAGGATCGGCGTGCGAATTCCGTCCGGAACAAACGAGCTCTACGTTTCCATCCTGGCCATCCTCCACATCGGCGCCGCCTACGTGCCCGTGGACGCTGACGACCCCGAGGAACGCGCGCGCCTGGTCTTCGGCGAAGCGGGCGTGGCTGCTGTCCTCACCGGAAGCGGCGCTGTCACGCTGCCGGAACCCACGGATCCCGCCGGCCGCAGACACACCCCGGGACGCCCCGCCGAACCCGACGACGACGCGTGGATCATCTTTACCTCCGGGTCCACGGGAACCCCCAAGGGCGTCGCCGTCCAGCACCGCTCCGCCGCCGCCTTCGTGGACGCCGAGGCCCGAATTTTCCTCCAGGAGGAACCGCTCGGCCCGCAGGACAGGGTACTGGCCGGCCTCTCCGTAGCCTTCGATGCCTCCTGCGAGGAGATGTGGCTTGCGTGGCGCCACGGCTCCTGCCTGGTGCCTGCACCGCGGGCCCTGGTCCGGACGGGCACCGACCTCGGCCCGTGGCTGATCAACCACGGCATTACGGCTGTGTCCACTGTCCCTACCCTGGCGGCCCTGTGGCCGGCGGAGTCCCTGGAAAACGTCCGGCTGCTCATCTTTGGCGGGGAAGCCTGCCCGCCCGAACTCGCCGAGCGGCTTGCAGTCCCGGGCCGCGAAGTCTGGAACACTTACGGCCCCACGGAGGCCACGGTGGTGGCCTGCGCGGCACCCCTCGGGGGTCCCGGACCCGTCCGCATCGGGCTGCCGCTGGACGGCTGGGACCTTGCCGTGGTGGATACCGATGGCCTGCCGGTCGGCGAAGGGGAGGTGGGCGAACTGATCATTGGCGGCGTCGGCCTGGCACGCTACCTGGACCCGGCCAAGGACCGCGAGAAGTACGCCCCCATGCCGTCCTTTGGCTGGAAGCGCGCCTACCGTTCCGGCGACCTGGTCCGCTACGAAGCCGAAGGCCTGATCTTCATGGGCCGTGCCGACGAGCAGGTAAAGCTGGGCGGACGCCGGATTGAACTCGGCGAAATCGACGCCGCCCTGCAGGCCCTCCCGCATGTCGCCGGAGCTGCTGCGGCCGTGAAGACCACGGCGGCAGGCAACCAGATCCTGGTAGGCTACCTGGCCGCCGCAGACGCGGAGCTGGACCTGGCGGCGGCCCGGGAACAACTGGCCGCAAGCCTGCCCGCGCCGCTTATTCCCTTGCTGACCGTGGTGGACTCGCTGCCCACCAAAACCAGCGGCAAGGTGGACCGCCATGCGCTCCCCTGGCCCCTGACCGGGGCCGGCGCAGCCGACGCCGACGCCGCACCGCTGAACCTGCCCGACGACGCGGGCTGGGTTGCGGAGCAGTGGGCCGCCGTCCTGGGCAGCCCGGTGACAAGCCTCGACGCCGACTTCTTCGCGTACGGCGGCGGATCCCTCTCGGCCGCCCAACTGGTCTCGGCCCTCCGCGTGCGCTACCCCACCATCACTGTTGCCGACATTTACGCAACGCCCAGGATCGGCGCCCTGATTGATGCGGCACGCCAGTCCCTTCCCGAAGGGGCAGCCGTGGGGCCTGCACCGGAGCGAAGTGTCCGTCCCACCGCGTTCAAATCGCAGGTCTTCCAAACACTGATGGGCGTTCTCCTCCACATCCTGGTGGGAATGCGCTGGCTGACGTACCTGATGGCGGCCAACAACCTGCTGGCATCGTTCGCAGGATTCAGCGCCGCTCCCACCGTTTCCTGGTGGTGGGTAGCCGCGTCCTGGCTCGTGTTCGTCTCCCCCGCCGGCCGCATGCTGATTTCCGTCGCCGCGGCAAGGGTCCTGCTCGGCAAGGTGGAGCCGGGCGTGTATCCCCGGTCCGGGCGGGTGCACCTGCGCCTCTGGCTGGCTGAGCAGATCCAGGACCTGGCCGGCGCCATCAGTCTCGCCAGCGCCCCCTGGGTGCCGTATTACGCGCGGGCCCTGGGCGCGAAGATCGGCAACAACGTCCAGCTCCACTCCCTGCCACCGGTCACCGGCCTGCTCTCGCTCGGCAGCGGCTCGAATGTGGAGCCCGAGGTGGATCTTTCGGGGTGGTGGATCGATGGCGATGTTGTCCACATTGGGGCTGTCCGCATCGGTGCCGGAGCCAGTATCGGGGCCCGCAGCACGCTGATGCCGGGCGCCTCCATCGGGGCCGGGGCCCTGGTGGAGCCGGGCTCCGCCGTCCTGGGGAAGGTCAAAGCCGGTCACCACGTGGCCGGTTCCCCGGCCGTACGCCGTGGCAAGGCAAAGCACTCCCTGCCGGACACTCCTGCAGAACACCGGCTGACGGGCAGGCTCTGGTTCGCCGGATTCGCTCTGGCTTCGGCCACGCTGGCGCTCATCCCCTACGTCTCCGCAACGGCCGCTGCGCTGGTGCTCTTCGCTTTCATCCGAGGAAGCGAATCCCTGTCTGCCGCTGTGCCGCAGCTCGTGCTCGGCCTTGCCCCCGCGGCACTGGCCTGGTTCGTGGTCAACCTCCTGCTCATCCTGGGCACCACACGGCTGCTCGGCATTGGCCTGAAGGAGGGCTACTACCGGGTCCGCAGCCGGATCGGCTGGCAGGTCTGGGCCACCGAACGCGTGCTGGACCTGGCCCGCGACCTGCTGTTCCCGGTCTACGCCAGCCTGTTCACACCGGTGTGGCTGCGCCTGCTTGGGGCAAAGATCGGCAAGAACGTCGAAGCCTCAACCGTCCTGCTGATCCCCAAGATGACCACCGTGGGCGAGGGCGCGTTCCTGGCGGACGACACCATGGTGGCGTCCTACGAGCTCGACGGCGGGTGGCTGCGGATTGCGCCGGCAAAGATCGGCAAGCGCTCCTTCCTGGGCAACTCCGGCATGACTGCAGCCGGCCGGAGCGTGCCCAAGAACTCCCTGGTGGCCGTGCTGTCAGCCACTCCCGCCAAAGCCAAATCCGGCACATCGTGGCTGGGCAGCCCGCCCGTACGGCTCCGGCGAACTGCCATTGCCTCGGACGACACCCGCACCTACCAGCCTCCGCTGCGGCTCAAGGTGGCCCGCTGCCTCTGGGAACTGGGCCGCTTCGTCCCGGTAGTGACCACGGTTGCCATCGCGGCCGGCGTGATGCTCGCCTTCGACTGGCTGGCCGCAACGTACAACTATGGCGTTGCTGCCGCAGTGGGCGGCCTGGTCATGCTGGCGGCGGGGGCGGTGGCCGCGGCCAGCGCCGTCGTCGCGAAGTGGATCCTGGTGGGCCGTATCCGTGAAGGTGAACACCCGTTGTGGAGTTCCTTTATCTGGCGCAATGAAGTGGTGGACACTTTCATTGAAATGGTCAGTGCCCCATGGTTTGCGCGCGGGGCCACCGGAACCCCGGCGCTGGTCTGGTGGCTGCGGTCCCTCGGCGCGAAGATCGGCCGGGGCACCTGGTGCGAGAGCTACTGGCTCCCGGAGGCAGACCTCGTCACGCTCGGGCGGAATACCACCGTCAACCGCGGCTGCGTGGTGCAGACGCACCTCTTCCATGACCGGGTCATGAGCCTGGACACTGTTACGCTCGAGGACGGAGCAACCATGGGGCCCCACGGCGTGATCCTTCCCCAGGCAAGCATCGGCAAAGGCGGGACCGTAGGACCGGCATCGCTGGTGATGCGGGGCGAATCAGTTCCTGCCTCGACGTACTGGATGGGCAACCCGGTGAGCCCCTGGAGCGGCCCCGCAGTGCCGGCGCCGAAACCACGGTAGCCCCGCCGCACCAGCCGCCCTCAGCCGCACCTGCCGATCGGAAAGACCGTTCAATGAGTTCCCCCGCACCGAGTCCCACGGCCGCAAACACCGGCCCGGCGCGAATCCCGGAGCCCGGTTCAGCCGCGCCCGACCCCTACATGCCGGGGCACGGCACCAATGCCTACCGGGTCACCCGTTACGAACTGGACCTGGACTACAAGCTCAGCAGCAACCGGCTGAGCGGACGGGCAGTCCTGCATGCCGTGACCCAGTACGCCACAGCGGCCCTGGTGCTGGACCTGACCGGGCTGCGGGCCACCAAGATCCAGCTCAGCGGACGGAAGGTGCGCAAGTACAGCCAGCGTGCCGAGCAGCTGGTCATTGTGCCCGATGTAGTCCTGCCGCCCGGCGAAGCCTTCACCCTGGACATCCGGTACGAAGGCAATCCTGCGCCGCGGCGCGGGCTCTGGGGCGAAGTGGGCTGGGAGGAACTCACCGACGGAGTCCTGGTGGCCGGCCAGCCAAATGGTGCCGCGTCCTGGTTCCCGTGCAACGACCACCCCCGCGACAAAGCCAGCTACCGCATCAGTGTGACCACCGACGCCAATTACCGGGCCGTCTGCAACGGCACGCTGGTGTCCCACAGCAGCAGGTCAAGCCGCGAAACCTGGGTCTACGAGCAGCCGGAGCCGATGGCCAGCTACCTCGCCACCGTCCAGATCGGGCGCTACGAACTCCTGGCGCTGAATCCCGGCGCCGCGGAGGGGCAGGTCCCCCAGTTTGCCGCCGTTCCGGCACTGTTGGCCGAGGCAGCCCGCCAGGGCCTCACCCGCCAGCCGGAGATGATGCGCACCTTCGCGAGCTGCTTCGGCCCGTACCCCTTCCCCGACTACACCGTGGTGGTGACGGAGGACGAGCTGGAAATACCGCTGGAGGCCCAGACGCTCTCCATCCTGGGCCGGAACCATCTGACGCCGGAATGGGAATCCCAGCGCCTTATTGCCCACGAGCTGGCCCATCAGTGGTTCGGCAACTCGCTCACGGCCGCCTCCTGGGCGGACATCTGGCTCCACGAGGGCTTCGCCTGCTACGCGGAGTGGATCTGGTCCGAGGAAGCCGGTGTGATGCCGGTAGCCGACAGGGCCGCCGCGGCCTGGCGGAAGCTGGCGTCCGGGCGCCAGGACATCATTGTGGGCGACCCGGGCCCGGAGCGGATGTTTGATGACCGCGTCTACAAACGGGGAGCCCTCGCCCTGCACGCCCTGCGTGTCGCGTGCGGCGATCTCGCCTTCTTCGCTCTGCTGCACGACTGGACCAGCGCCAACCATCACAGCTCGGTGTCCACGGCCGCGTTCATCCTCGCAGCCGACCACACCACGGGGCTGGACACCGAGGCCCTGCTGCACCCGTGGCTCCACGAGGCAGCCCTCCCGCCGTTGCCCCTGCACTGAAGGGCGGGCTAGGCGCCGCCTGCAGCTGAAAGCGCGACGGCGGCGCGAAAGTTTGGCGGCAGGCCTGCTTCCCCCGCGGCCAGGTCCCGGATTTCCGCCCGGTGCAGGACGTCGACGGTGTTGGGGGCTGTGACCAGGCCTTCGCCTGTCATCTTCAGCCAGGCCTCCTTCCGGGCCCACAGCCGGGCCCGCTCCTGCATCAAGGCCTGCGCGGACAGTCCGGCGAGGGCGGCACGCTCGTCCCGTGTCAGGGCCAGCGCGTCGAACCCGTCGAAGTCCAGCCGTGCCGGGTCCTCCAGGTCCACGCCGATGGTGACACCCGCCGGCGGTTCAACAACCGCGCCCAGCAGGATCCAACCGGAACTGCGGGCCAGGCTCAGGGCCAGCGGCACCGGCTTTCCCCGCAGCGTATATCCCGGCCTGCCGTGCGATAGTTCAGGACCGGTGCCGCAGCGAAGGCAGCTGAAGTTTGTGGTGAGCTCCGACGCCGGGACGTCCAGCAGGTCCGCGGCGAAGGCCCGTAGCGCCAGCCTGCCGGCCACAAAGGCAGCCCGGGGCCCGGGTGCCAGGGCGGCTGCCCGCTCCCGTTCTGCGGGGCCCAACAGCGCGGGCACGCCACCCGCCGTCGGGCCGTGCCCGGACCTTTCCGGCACCCCGTCAACCTCCCGTTTAAGCAGGTCCTGCCCTCCCGGATCACCGGAAGGGCAGGAATTCAGGACCGGAACTGGAACTGCCCGCCCGGCCACTGAGTTCAGAGCTTAGCGCTGCACGGCGCCGAAGCGCTCAGCGGCCAGGGCCACGGCACCTTCGCGGGCGGCCGAAGCCTCATCGGCCGTCAGAGTGCGGTCCGTCGCCCGGAAGCGCAGGCCGAACGCCAGCGACTTCTTGCCTTCTTCGATGCCCTTGCCTGCGTAGACGTCGAACAGTGCCACATCCTCCAGCAGCTCACCGGCGCCCT
Source organism: Arthrobacter sp. (assembly GCA_023264815.1). Classification (GTDB taxonomy): domain Bacteria; phylum Actinomycetota; class Actinomycetes; order Actinomycetales; family Micrococcaceae; genus Arthrobacter. The sequence continues at coordinate 23,991 of JAHFUZ010000003.1, forward strand.
CGCGCAGGGCCTCGAGGACCTGGTCCGCGGGAATGGCCTGCGGCACTACCAGCGCCACGTCCTGGGTGGCCACCGGGAACGTGGAGATGTGGCGGGCCACAATCACATCAGCGGCCGCTTCGAACAGGGCATCGGCGTTGAATTCCAGCGCCACCGAACGGGCTGGCATGTCGTGCGCGGCCAGCAGCTTCGGGTGCAGCTCGCCGGCGTAACCCACCACTTCACCGGTCCGCAGCGAGAGCTGCGCGGCCCGGCCCGGGTGGAACGCCTGGTGTGCACCCTGGCTGACCACAACCTCAACACCCAGGACATCCCCGGCGAGCCGGGCAATGTCCAGTGCGTCGGACCAGTCCCATAGGCGGGGTGTATGGCCGGCGGCAGCAGGAGAATCGTGGCCCGTGAGGACGGCGGCGACGTGCAGCGGCTGGTCCGGGACGCCGTCGTACAATGCGTCCAGCACCTCGTCGGCGGGTTTGGCACCCAGCGGCGGGATGGATGCGGTACCCACGGTGCCGTCCGGAAGGAAGACCAGGCCCGATTCGAAGAGCGCCAGGTCGCGGAAGCCGCGGGAGTGGTTCCGCTTGGCCACCTCGATGAGCCCGGGGAGGATGGAGGTCCGTAGGAAGCCCTGCTCCTCGCTGATCGGGTTGGCCAGCTTAACTGCCGTGCGCTCAGCACCGTGCTCGGCCACTCCGAACGTGTCGTTCGCGGCCTTGGAGACGAACGGGTAGGCCAGGACTTCGGTCAGTCCGGCGTCAGCCAGTGCCTGGATGAGCCGGCGGCGCTGCTCCTGTACGCGGGTCAGGCCACGTCCCGGAGGGGCCACCGGAAGGGTGGCGGGGATTTTGTCGTAGCCCACCAACCGCGCGATTTCCTCGGTGAGGTCTTCCTTGGTTTCCAGGTCGTTGCGCCAGCTGGGGGCGGTAACGGTCCAGCCGGCGTCGTTCTTTTCCACCAGCGCGCCGAGATCCACCAGTGAAGTGGTGATCTGGTCTTCGGTGAAATCGATGCCGATCCGCTGGGCGGCGAAGCCTGCAGGCAAGGCGATGGTGACGGCGTCCGGTGCGGTCCCGACGTCGGTGCCCGCCTGGTCGGCGACGCCGCCGGCGAGCTCCACGAGGAGGTCCACCACGCGCTGGGCGGCGATGTCCGCGACGTGCCAGTCGACGCCACGCTCGAAGCGCTTGGACGCCTCGGACGGCAACTTGTGGCGGCGGCGGGAGCGGCCGATCGACACCTCGTCGAAGTGGGCAGCTTCCACCAGGACGTTCGACGTCGAATCGCTCACCTCGGTGGCCGCGCCGCCCATCACGCCGGCGATGCCGATGGCGCCGGAACCGTCGGTGATAAGGAGGTCCTCAACGTCGAGCGTGCGCTCTTTGCCGTCCAGGGTGGTGATCTTCTCCCCCGCGACGGCCCGGCGGACCACGATGTCGCCGGTCAGGGCGTCCTGGTCGTAGCAGTGCGTGGGCTGGCCAAGCTCGAGCATGACGTAGTTGGAGATGTCCACGGGCAGGGAGATGGAGCGGATGCCGGCGAGCCGGAGGCGCGACACCATCCACTGTGGCGTGGGTTTTGTCGCATCCACGCCGCGGACGGTGCGTGCCACAAAGCGGTCGCAGCCGGGTTTGCCGTAGATGGGCGCGTCGTCGTTGAGCTTGACGCCATAGCCGCCGGAGAGCTCGGCCGGAGCCTGGACTTTGGACGCGGGGTCCGTGAAGGCCGTTCCGGTGGCGTGGGCGTATTCGCGGGCCACACCGCGGATGGAGAATGCGTAGCCGCGGTCCGGAGTCACGTTGATCTCCGCTGCCTGGTCGTAGAGGCCCAGGAGTTCCATGGCGTCGGTGCCGATTTCCGGGTCCAGGCCGATGCGGGACAGGACCAGGATGCCGTCGTGGTCCTCGCCGATCCCCAGCTCGCGGACGGAGGCGATCATGCCGGCGGACAGGTGTCCGTAGGTCTTCCGCGCCGAGATCCGGAAATCGCCGGGCAGGACGGCGCCCGGCAGGGTCACCACTACCTTGTCACCCTCCACGAAGTTGTGGGCGCCGCAGATGATGCCCTGCACGCCGGAGGGGTCGATGCCCTCGCCGGTGAGGGTCTGCTCCTGGCCCTCGGGAACCACCCGGACCTGGCACCAGTTGATGGTCTTGCCGTTGGTCTGGGCTTCCTTGACGATGCTCAGGACCTGGCCCACCACGATGGGGCCCTGCAGGGTGTCCGTGGGGCGGTGGACCTCTTCTTCTTCAAACCCAACCTTGACCAGTTCGGCCATCAGGTCTTCGGCCGTTGCTCCGGCCGGTACTGCCGCGAATTCACGCAGCCAGGAAAGTGGGATACGCACTGTTAGATCTCCATCCCGAAGTGCTCGCTGAATCGTACGTCGCCTTCGATCATGTCGCGCATGTCGCCTACCTCGTTGCGGAACATGAGGGTGCGTTCGATGCCCATGCCGAAAGCGAAACCTGAATAGATGTCGGGGTCGATGCCCGCCGCCCGGAGCACGTTGGGATTGACCATGCCGCAGCCGCCCCACTCGATCCAGCGCGGCCCGCCCTTGGCGCCGGGGTGGAAGATGTCCAGCTCGGCGGACGGCTCGGTGAACGGGAAATAGTTCGGGCGCAGCCTGATCTGGGCCTCGTCGCCGAACATCTGCCGGGCGAAGTGCTCCAGCGTTCCGCGGAGGTCCGCCATGCTGAGCTTCCTGTCGATGGCCAGGCCCTCAAACTGGTGGAACACCGGCGTGTGGGTGGAGTCCAGCTCGTCGGTGCGGAACACCTTGCCCGGGCACAGCACGTAAATGGGCACTTCGCGTTCCAGCATGGAGCGCACCTGTACCGGGGACGTGTGCGTGCGCATCAGCAGGTGGGCCTCGGGCGGTTCCACAAAGAAGGTGTCCTGCATTTCACGGGCCGGGTGGTCCGGCTTGAAGTTCAGGGCGTCGAAGTTGAACCATTCGGATTCGACTTCCGGGCCTTCGGCGATTTCCCAGCCCATGCCGACGAAGATGTCCGAGACGCGATCCTGGAGCGTGGAGAGCGGGTGGCGTGCACCGGCACGACGACGGCGCGGTGCGGCAGTGACGTCCACCGTCTCTTCGAGCAGGATCCGCGCGTCGTTTTCGGCTTCCAGCTCGGCGGTGCGGTCCGCGAGCGCCTTGTTGACCCGCCCGCGGGAGGAGCCCATCAGCTTGCCGGCCACGGCCTTCTGGTCCTTGGGCAGCTTGCCGATTTCGCGGTTGGCGAGGCTAAGCGGGGACTTCTCGCCGGTGTGCGCGAGCCTCACCGCCTTCAGCTCGTCAAGGGTGGCCGCGCCGGCGATGGCGGCGACGGCCTGGTCTACAGCGGCAGTGATGGCGGCTTCATCCGTGGGATTCGGGATGGCGGCGCCCGGCAAAGTTTCAGTCATCTACTGTTCTTAGCTACGAGTCGTGGCTGCCGGTGAGGGCTGCAGCCGCACGCGGTTTCCCGGCAGCGCATCCGTCACTGGCAGGTCATTCCGTGAATCCATGCAGGATGAACCCACTCGATGACCAGGTCAGGGCCACTGGGAAACACCGGCTGGAAATACCAACTGGAAAATACCGGCTGGAGAATCACCGGCGGCCACTATCTTCCAGTCTAATTGAACGCTCCGGTTACCATGGCTTCATGACCGAACGGGACCACCGGAAAGCAGGATCGCCGGCCGGGGCAGCGCAGCGGGCGGACCCGCGAAGCCTGGCGGGGCAGCGCTTGACGGCGGGGCAGCGGGTACGGCAATTCGCCAACCTCACCAATGGCAGCACCCTGTTAGGCCTGGCTGTGGCCGGTATCGCAGGAACAGCGGTCAGCAGGGGGCCCCGCGGGCTCATCATCGCGTCCGGTTACTCCTGGCGACTTCCTTTCGCCGGCGCGTTCACCCTGGGAAACGTCGTCATCTGCCGCGTCCGGGCGGAGCAGCTGACGGCCAATCCGGCGCTCCTCGGACATGAGGAAAAGCACTGCAGCCAGTATGCGTGGTGCCTGGGGCTGCCCTTCCTGCCGCTCTACTTCCTGGCGGCGGGCTGGTCGCAGGTCCGCACCGGCAATCCGGCGTCGGCAAACTTCTTCGAACGGCGCGCCGGACTGGCTGCCGGCGGTTACCTTGACACCAGGACACCACGCCCGGCTCCCCGCGGTGCCGGCGGAATCGAGGTCTGAGCATGGCAGGCGAATCGAGCACCAGGACCATCACGGTCACCGGGTCGGGTACGGCAGAGGCGCCGCCTGACCTGCTCACCATCTCTGTGGGCGTCGAATGCCGGCGCGCCAGCGTGGTGGCCGCCTATGCCGACGCCGGACAAGCGTCCGCCGCCGTGTCCGGTGCGCTTCGGCAGCATGGCGTCGCAGACGCCGACCTCCGGACCTCCGGACTCAACATTCGCCCCGAGTTCGTCTGGCGCGATGGCGAAGGCCAACATGTTGCCGGATACGTGGCGTCCAGCGTCCTGACCGTGCGCGTCCGGCAGATCGCCGCAGCCTCCACTGTCATCGCTGCCGTGGTGGAGGCTGGCGCGGACGATGTGCGGCTGAACGGCCTGGAACTCGGCTTTGCTGACGAATCGGCCGTCTTGGCCCGGGCCCGGGAAGCTGCCTGGCAGGACGCCCTGGCCGCAGCAGGCCAGTTCGCGTCCCTGGCATCCGGACAGCTCGGAGCCGTCATCTCCGTCGCCGAGCACCCCCTCACCTCCGGACCGGTCCCGGCAGCAAAGCTTGAACGGGCAGCAGCCACAGACGCCATCAGCCTGGAGGCAGGCCACGCCAGCCTGGGCGCCAGCGTCACTGTGGTGTGGGAGCTGCAGGCCTGAAGCACCGTCCGCGCCTCAACGGCACGGCCTGGCAACACCTCCGGCGGTCCTTGACTTAAGTTCGAACACATATTCGAATAGAGGGTATGAGATGGGACGCACAAGCACTGCTGGCCCGGCCTGCCGATGACGACGAAAAAGGCCCTGCACCTGCTTTGCTCCCCCTCGCCGGGTTGGTCCGTTCAGTCACCACCCCCGAATTCGCCGGCATCACCTTCCATGAGGTCACCGCCAAATCGGTGCTCAACAAGGTGGTGGCCGGGTCGCGGATGCCGTTTGAGTGGACGGTGAACCCCTACCGCGGCTGCAGCCATGCCTGCGTCTACTGCTTCGCCAGGAAGAGCCATACATACCTGGACTTCGACGCCGGACTCGATTTCGACAGCCAGGTGGTGGTCAAGGTCAATGCGGCGGAGATCCTCCGCAAGGAATTGGCCAAGCCTTCGTGGGGCCGCCATCAGGTGGCTCTCGGCACCAACACGGACCCATACCAGCGCGCCGAGGGCCGCTACCAGCTGATGCCCGGAATCATTACGGCGCTTGCTGACTCCGGCACCCCGTTGTCCATCCTTACCAAAGGGACGCTGCTGGCACGGGACATTCCGCTGCTCAAACGCGCAGCCGCCCAGGTTCCAGTGGGCGTGGGCATTTCCCTTGCCATGACGGATGAGGCGCTGTCCGAGGCTGTGGAGCCGGGCACCCCCGGCCCTCGGGCCCGCCTGAAGCTCGTCTCCCGGCTTCGGGACGCCGGACTCCCCTGCGGTGTGATGGCCATGCCCATCCTGCCATGGCTCTCCGACAGCGATGAAGCACTCGATGCCCTGTTCGGTTCCTTGGCCGCGGCCGGTGCCACCGGCGTGACCGCCGGTGCCCTGTACCTGAAACCAGGCACCCGGGAATGGTTCATGCAGTGGATCGCCAGGAACTACCCCGGGCTCGCCGGCCGCTACCGGCGCCTGTATGGCACCGGCTCCTACGCTTCCAAGGAATACCGCACGTGGCTTGCGGCGAAAGTCCGCTACTTCAAGCAGCGGCACGGCTTTACCAGCGGCCACGGCTTCAGCCACCGCGACCTAGAGGACGATCCCCGCGGCGAAGAAGCACAGTATCCGGAGGGGATCCTGCCCGTCTCCGGCTCGGGGGGTCCTGAGCGTGGCACCGGGCCGTCGGCGCTTGGCCAGCCAACCCTGTTCTGAGCCAGGCACTTCGCCGAGGAAATTGTTCAGGGCGTGCCGGAGCGCAGTACGTGCGCGCTGAGCGAGTGCAACAACGCCTGGACTATCGGGAAATCGGCGGGAATCCATGGGAGGCCCAGGACCGCCTGACCATCCGAGAGATCCACCCACCGTAGTTCGTCATGGTCCTCGAGTGGCTGCGGCACTCCGTCCGTGATCTCGGCCAGCCAGACCCGCATGCTGGCCCTGTGGTTCAGCCGCCACCCGGCAGGCCCTTCTGACACCAGCTCCGGCCCCAACAGGGCTGTTACCCCGAGTTCTTCCTTGAGCTCGCGGTGCAGCGCGGCCTCGCATTCTTCGCCGGCGTCCACTTTCCCGCCGGGAAATTCCCAGAGTCCGGCAAACTGCTCGGGAGCCGTCCGCCGTGCCACCAGCAGGCGGGCGGGCAGTTCCAACGAGTCCAGTATGGCTGCGCCAACTACCTGTATGTGTTCACTCACCGCCCCAGTCTATGAGGCTGCCGCCCGCCGGGGAGGCATTCCTCGCTCCCGGCGCCCCGCCCGGCCATCCGTGGATCAGCGTATGGGGGAGAATGGACTGCACGCCTTTAGTGCCCGCCCGGCTGGAATATCCCCGGCAGATTCGGGGTTCCGTACAGTGGCTACGGCAGCCCGCACCCCCGGCACCTCCCCACCACCCTCCTCGAAAAGCAGGCTTATGAGCAGCATTGTCCAGTCCCCCACCGCGCCCTCGGTCAAGGCACCGAACATCGGGGCTGCCATTTTCGCTTTGTCCATGGGCGGCGTCGGCATCGGGGTCACCGAATTCACCATGATGGGCTTGCTCAAGGAGGTGGAGCAGGGACTCAGCATCAGCACGCCCGAGGCCGGGCACCTGATCTCCGCGTATGCCCTGGGCGTTGTGGTGGGCGCCCCGCTGCTCGCTGCCGTTGGAGCCAAACTGCCGCGCAAGCACCTCGCCCTCGGGCTGATGCTGTTCTTCACCCTCGCTAACCTGACCTCCTACGTAGCCCCTGACTACGGCACCATGCTGGTGTCCCGGTTCGCTGCCGGGCTGCCGCACGGCGCCTTCTTCGGCGTCGCGGCAGTGATCGCAGCATCGCTGGTTCCGCCCAGCCGGCGCGGCTGGGCCATCTCCATGGTGATGGCCGGCCTGTCGGTGTCCAACGTCATCGGCGTACCGGCCGCCACGTGGGTGGGTCAGACCTTCGGTTGGCGGCTGCTTTTCGTCCTCGTCGGCGCCATCGGCGTGCTGACCTTGGTAATGCTCTGGAAATTTGTCCCCTACCAGGCACCGCATCCGGATGCGAGCATCCGCCGTGAACTCGGCGCCCTCAAGCGCCTGCAGGTCTGGCTGGCCATCCTCATTGGCATCGTCGGCTTTGGCGGCTTCTTCGCCACGTACACCTACATTGCCCACACCATGACACTGGTGGCCGGCATCCCGGCATCCCTCCTGCCGATTGTGGTGGCTCTGTACGGGCTTGGCATGGTTGCCGGCACTGTGGTCGGTGGCAGGTTGGCTGACAAGTCCGTGATGGGCACGCTCTACTGGGTCCTTCCCGGTATAGCCGTCGCCCTGGTGATTTACGCCATCGCAGTGCACTGGCCGTGGTCAGCGTTCGTGATGGTATTTGTGGTGGGTGCCTCAGGCTCCATGCTGGTCCCCGCCCTGCAGACGCGGCTGCTGGACGCCTCACCTGATGCACCTTCCCTGGCTTCCTCGCTCAACCATGCGGCACTCAACGTTGCCAACGCCCTGGGCGCGTTCCTGGGCGGACTGGTGATCGCCTGGGGGTGGGGCTTTGTGGCGCCTGCGCTCGTCGGGGCCGTGCTGGCCATCCTGGGACTGGCGGTGGCAGTGGCCAGCGGTCTCCTGGAGCGCAGGAAACCGTTGGCAGCCTGACCCGGGGCTGTCAGATTGCAGTGCGTTTCCGGCCGAAAAACACGCCCCGCACGGGCCCTAAGCCTGCTGACAATGAGGCGCCCTTATGTTAGCTTGAACACTAATCGGGACGATTACATCCCGACGAATATGAAGGAGGAGACATGGGTTTTCTTGCTTGGATTATTCTCGGCCTCATAGTGGGGGCCATCGTCAAGGCCGTTATGCCCGGCAGGGTCGGGGGCGGCTGGGTGACGAGTCTCGTGCTTGGCGTTGTCGGCGCGATTGTGGGCGGCTGGATTGGCAGCCTCCTGTTCGGCAAGGGTGATCTTGCCTTCTTTGATCTGGGTACCTGGATCCTCGCCATTGTTGGCGGCCTGGTTGTTGCCGGCATCTACGGCGCTATTACCGGACGTCGCGGGTCAACCCGCGCACCCTGATCTGTCCCTCAACGCAACTGATTTCATACAGGAAGGGCCCCGGAAAAATCCGGGGCCCTTCCTTGTCAGGTTCCGGGATGGCAACCTAAGCCTGCTGCTGGGATCGCGCACTGGCATAAAGGCACACGGTGGCCGCCGTGCCGAGGTTCAGGCTTTCGGCGGCTCCGTAGACAGGGACCGCCACCCGGTGATCGGTCAAGCCAAGCTCCGCCTCCGAGAGCCCCTGCGCCTCGTTGCCGAAGAACCAGGCCGTGGGCGCCTCCAGCGCATAGACCGATTCGACGCCGGAGCCAGCAACGCGCCGGGCAGCGTTCTCATCCTGGAGCGTATCCAGATTGACGTCGCCCCCGCCGTCGGCCGCCAGTATCCCAATCCCGCGCGCCCGGCAGGCCTCTGCCACGGCCTCAACATCGGCGCCCAGGACCACCGGAAGATGAAACAGTGAGCCGGCGGTTGAACGGACCGCCTTCGGGTTGTAGATATCCACACTGGACGACGTCAGGATGACTGCGTCCGCCCCTGCTGCGTCAGCAGCCCGGAGCACAGTGCCGGCATTGCCTGGATCACGGACCTGGCACAGCACGGCAATGAGCCGCGGACCGGCGTCGAGGGCCTGCTCCAGGCTCACGTCAAGGAAACCGCAGACAGCGATTATTCCCTGCGGGGTCACCGTGTCCGCCATGGCGGCAAGCACTTCATCTGTAGCCAGGAAAGCGTCGGTGCCCTCCGCGAGGGATTCCAGGTCCGGGTGCCGGTCCAGGCACGCCTCGCTTGCATAGACCTCATACACGACGCCGGGCTCCCCCGCAGCAATTCGTTTCTGGTGCAGCGTCAGGGCTTCACGGACGGCCTGGGGACCCTCAGCAAGGAACTCACTGCGCTTTAAACGGGCCGGGCGCCCGGCAAGTTGCGCCACTTTCCTCACCCGATCAGCTCGGGGATTGGACAGTGGGGAATCTTGCGGGCGCCCGGTTTCGTTCATATAAGAACCTTAGTGGCTTCAGCCACCAGTCCTCGAACTGGCCTTCGGTGCTACTTGGCAGCCGGAGCCGACGTGTCAGCAGGCAGGGAGTCCTTGGCGATCTTCACCAGTGCGGCGAAAGCGTTGGCGTCAGAGACGGCCAGCTCGGCCAGCATGCGGCGGTCAACCTCGACCTCAGCGGCCTTCAGGCCCTGGATCAGACGGTTGTAGGTGAGGCCGTTGGCGCGGGATGCAGCGTTGATGCGCTGGATCCACAGGCGGCGGAAGTCGCCCTTCTTCTTCTTGCGGTCGCCGTAGCTGTACACAAACGAGTGCAGCAGCTGCTCTTTGGCCTTGCGGTACAGGCGTGAACGCTGTCCACGGTAGCCCTTTGCGCGTTCAAGGATAACCCGGCGCTTCTTGTGGGCGTTGACCGCCCTCTTCACACGTGCCACGTGCGTACTCCTTCGAAAATCTGATCCCAAGCATCTACTGCCGGAATAACCGGCTGGCCTGAGAAGCCTTTTTGGTAGTTGACTGCTGCCAGGTGGCACCAGTCAGAGAACTTGGAACTTAGATGCCGAGCATCTTCCGGATGACCTTTGCGTCACCCTTGAAGACGATCTTGTCGCCGGCGAGGCGACGGGTCAGCCTGGAGGACTTGTGCTCAAGGTAGTGGCGGCGGTTGGCCTGCTGGCGGCGCAGCTTGCCGCTGCCGGTCAGCTTGAAGCGCTTCTTAGCACCACTGTGGGTCTTCATCTTCGGCATGGGAACCGATCTCCTTACGTATCCGCAGACATTGTCTGCAGTTCTTTCGAGCAGCCACCTTTGCAGGCGACATGCTGGTTGCGTACTGCCGGAGGAAACCTCCTGCAGCTTTGAACTAGGTAGTCTTCTTGCCGGCCGGCTTCGGGGCTGCCTTGGGGGCAGGCCTCGCAGCAGGCTTGGGAGCTGCCGGCCGGGCAACCGGCCTGGGCATCGGCACTGCAGCCGGCTTCGGCGCAGCCGGGGCCGGAGCCTTGGCTGCTTCCACCGGCTTCGCAGCTTCGGCGGGCCTGGCCGCGGGAGCCTTGGCCGGTGCCGGGGCTGCCTTGGCGGCCTCGCGCTGGGGAGGAGCAGCCTTCGGAGCTACCGGCTGGGACGCCTCCTTCACCGGGGCTTCCGCTGCCGCAGGTTCCTGCGCTGGAGATTCCTCAGCGGTAGCTTCCTTGGCCGGAGCTTCGGCCGCGGGGGTTTCGGCTGCCGGGGCTGCTGCAACCGGCGCTTCCGCCGGAGCTGCTTCCGCTTCCTGCTCCGTGGAAACAGTGAAGCCTTCCGGCAGGAGGTCTGCCAGCGACTGCGTCATCGGTGCCTGGCCCTCACGGGAGACATCGACGCGGCCCGAAGCCTTGGCCTCGTTCTGTGCCTTGGCCTCCGCACGCTGCGTCGCGCGGCGTGCTTCAGCCTTGGCTTCAGCCTTGTTCTTCAGCGGACCAACCACCATGACCATGTTGCGGCCATCGATACGCGGGCTGGATTCCACGACGCCTACCTCCGCGACGTCGTCAGCGAAGCGCTGGAGCAGGCGGATGCCCATCTCCGGACGCTGCTGCTCACGGCCGCGGAACTGGATCATGGCCTTGACCTTGTCACCGGCGCCCAGGAAGCGCAGTGCGTGGCCACGCTTGGTCTCGTAGTCGTGAGTGTCGATCTTCAGGCGGAAACGGATTTCCTTCAGAACAGTGTTGGTCTGGTTCTTCCGTGCTTCACGCGCCTTGACTGCGGCCTCGTACTTGTACTTGCCGAAGTCCATCAGCTTGCACACCGGAGGCTTGGCCTGCGGCGCAACTTCAACGAGATCAAGATCGGACTCGGCAGCCAAACGCAGGGCATCCTCAATTCGGACGATTCCTACCTGTTCGCCTGCAGGGCCGACCAGCCGCACCTCGGGGACGCGGATACGCTCATTGATTCTTGGCTCGCTAATGTTAAAGCTCCTGTGATTGATGTTGTATTCCACCGGCAAACAGAGAAGGCCCCCAATTGCCGGAGCAATCGAAGGCCTCAATGATCGGATGCCCAACGCTTCGAAAAGCATGAACGCAGTCCTTCGGGCGTGAATCGCCAGAGACTGTCCGACCGTTACCCGGCAACCTTGCTTCCCATGGAAATGGCTTCCGGCGGGATAACGGCTGACGCGGGTGGGAGAGAACTCCGCTTGCAAACTGCATGCCATTCTACAGAAAAAATCCCTGTCAACGCGGCGGGGCGCCGGCGGGACCTTAACACAGCAAAATAACGACATTCAGTCGGTCTGTGACAAGCTTACCAGTATGAGTACCCCAGACAGCAATTCACACGTTTTCGAGGCCGCCCCCGCCGAGGCTGACGTGAGCCAGCAAATGCGCGATATCTCGGAGGTTCCGGCCATCGAGGTCATCACCACCGCCGCCGTGCACCTGATGAGTGCCGCGGCAGTGAAGCTGGGCCTCGCCGCCGAGGACAATGCGGAGGAACTGAAGGACCTGGACGAGGCCCGCAAGCTTATTACCGCGCTGGCAGGCCTGGTGACCTCTGCCGCCCCCGAAATTGGCTCCCAGCACGCAGGTCCCTTGCGCGACGGGCTGCGTTCCCTGCAGCTGGCCTTCCGCGAAGAGTCCGTCATCCCGGATGCTCCAGGCAAAGGCCCCGGCGAAAAGTACACCGGCGCGGTCAACTGACCTGACGCGGCAATTCCCCTTTAGTAATCACGACGGCGGCGGGCGGACCATGGCGGTCCGCCCGCCGCCGTCGTCGTTCCCGACGTTGCCCGCCGCACCATGAGAGCGTCGCTTCAGGATCATCCATTGCTCCGTACGGGCCCTTTTGAGGGCTCAAAACGGCGGCTACGGAGCAATCGATGGGAAGGCTCAGGCAGCTACGCGGCGGCGGCGCACCACCTGGAGCAGCAGCCCAACGAGGCAGAGCAGTACGCCGGCCGCACCCACGGCCACGAATCCGCCGGATGGCCCGATCCCGTCGATGAAGACCCCTGCGAGGGGCGCTCCGAGCGCCACGCCTGCGGTCAGCGCCGAGCCGTACCAGCCCATGGCCTCGCCGCGGCGATCCTCGGAGACAAGGTCCGCCACCTTTTCAGAGGCCGATGACAGCACCGGTGCGCACAGAAGTCCCGGAAGAATGGAGACGAAAGCCAGGGTCCAGGTGTCATGGGCGAAGCCCATCGGGATGGTCAGCGCAGCCATGCCGAGCAACAGGAGGATCGGCGAGACCGGCCGGTGCATGGCCCCGTACACCAGCCCGCCGATCACCGAAGCGGCGCACCAGAACAGGAAGACGATGCCGATTTCGCTTTGGTGTCCACCGGTCTCGAGGGCGGCCACAATGCCGACGTCGGTGCCGCTGAGCACCATGCCAGTGCCCGCTGCCACCGCGAAGACGGCCGCGACGGTAGCCGTAAACCAGGCAAAGTTATGGGCCACCTTGCCGCGAAGCCCCGTCCGGGCGCTGCCGGCGGCGGACCCGGCGGGCACCAGGTCGGCCGCTGCTTCCTGGAGGTGGGCGGGGGCCGCGCTCACCACTGCCACCTCGGCCGCGTGCCGCTGGTCGGCCTCGCCGTCCTTGGTCTGCGTGGCGCTGCGCGTGGGCGGGTTGAACCAGATGAGGAACAGGCCGGCCAGGGAGGTTGACACCCCCACCACGGTGAGGCCGAGGACGGTGAAACCGCTGGTGGCCACGACGGCGCCGGCGGCGGGACCGATCATGAACACCACCTCGGTGGCGATCGAGTCCAACGCGAAGGCGGTCCGCCGTTCGGTGCCGTCTGCGAGCACACCGAGCGACTGACGGATCACGCTGAAGATGGGCAGCGTCAGCAGGCCACCCACAAAGACCAGCGGCAGCAGCAGTTCGTAGCTCACGTGCGGGACCACTGACCAGATCACCGCTTCTGAAATGACCGAGGGGACAAGTGCCCTGCGCAGGCCAACGGTGTCAACACGGCGGCCACGCCACGGTGCTCCCACCGCGATTCCGATGGTCATCACTGCGGCCGCTGCCCCGGCTGCGGCATAGCCCTTGTCCAGGGTAAGGACAATGTGCAGGGTGAGCAGCACGCCGGCGGCCGAGTGCGGGATGCGGGCAACCATGCCCACCAGCAGGAGCCGCCTGATGGGCTGAACGGCAAGCAGCTCCCGGTATAGAGCGAAATTCACGGACAATCCTTTGGTCTGCCGCGGCAGCCCCGGGGGTCTTCCCGCTGACCGTCAGCTACGTAGCTGCGCGCCGCAACTTGATTTCGATCGAGTCGACCCGCTCACCAAACAATACATTCTGCGACCAGACCGCCTGCAGGCCGCTCACCAGCGCCTGCACAGCCGCGGCATCAAGGCCGTCCTCGAGATAGAGGACCACCTGAAGTTCCGGTCCGGCTCCGCCGCCGGAGAGCACGGCACCCCCGCCGGTCACCGTTTCAACTCCGGATCCCGCCAGCAGTTCGATGGTCCGCACTGCCGGAAATCCAGCCGCCGCAGCGGCCATTTCGGCTGCCAGCGCAGCGTCTGCGTAGGACGGGATCCACTCCTGCTGCTGCGCCAATGCCCACACGGCAGGGCGGCGGACCACGAGGGTGACATCCGAGCCTGGATCGAGGACCAGCAGTTCTGCCCCCTCGGCGACCGCTGAAAGTGCCGCACGCGCCGCGTACACGGCAACGGGCCGGGCCTCAGGATGCCAGGCAGCCAGATGCTCCGCGGAGGTGAAAGCCGGCATGGCCGTCCGGCCGTCAGCGGCTTTCAGGGTCACCAGGGCCATGTCCGCCTGTTTGTCCGCCGCCAGGCCGTCCACGCCCTCGGCTTCAGCACCGAGCTGGGCGATGATGGGGATAAAGACACGGGCCGTCGCCAGCGAGGCCACCACGCCCGCCTCGGTGCCGGTGCCCTCAACCAAGGCCCCGACGGCAGCGAGGTAGCCGGCATCGGCCGTTCCGTCGTCGTCCTCGAAGTTGTGGATCCTGGCGTCATCCCCGGCCAGGCTGCGGCCCTCCCAGGGCCTGCCGGCCGAGTCTGTGGACCCGCCAGCGCCCGCCAGGGCGGCGGCGATGTGTCCGGGCAGGTGCCGCGGGGCCGGGGCGCCCGGGGTGGCGCTGCCGGTGGCGTCCGGGGTGTGGGTGCTGTCCACGGGGATCGGCTAGCGGCGTCCGGCGACGTCCAGGGCTTCGGGCAGTGTGAACGCCCCGGCGTAGAGCGCCTTGCCCACAATCGCACCTTCCACGCCCAGCGGCACCAACGAGCGCAGCACCTTCAGGTCCTCGAGGCTGGAGATGCCGCCCGAGGCAACCACCGGCTTGCCGGTCTTTTCCACCATCTGGCGCAGGAGCTCCACATTCGGCCCCTGCAGCGTGCCGTCCTTGGTGACGTCCGTGACCACGTACCGCGAGCAGCCGGCCTCCTCCAGGCGGCCCAGGACGTCCCAGAGGTCCCCGCCCTCCTTGGTCCAGCCCCGGCCGGCCAGCGTGGTGCCGCGGACATCAAGGCCGACGGCGATCTTGTCGCCAAAGCGTTCGATGGCCATGCGGGTCCATTCCGGGTTCTCCAGTGCCGCGGTGCCGAGGTTGACGCGGGCCACGCCAAGATCCAGGGCCGCCTCGAGTGATGCGTCGTCCCGGAGCCCGCCGGAGAGTTCCACCTTGATGTCGAGCCGGCCTACAACTTCGCGGAGCAGTTCGGCGTTGGAGCCGCGGCCGAACGCGGCGTCGAGGTCCACCAGGTGCACCCATTCGGCGCCTTGCTGCTGCCAGTTCAGGGCGGCCTCCAGCGGAGTGCCATAGCTGGTCTCGCTGCCGGCCTCACCCTGGACCAGCCGCACGGCCTGGCCATTGACGACATCGACGGCGGGGAGCAGTTCAAGAACCGGCAGGTCGGTTGCGGTGGTCATCTCAGATCCTCTTCGGGGTTGTGGTGCTGGTGTGGCAGAGCTGGTGTGTGGCACTAGGTCGCGGGGAGAGTCAGCAGGTAGGCGGCGAGCAGCGACATCCCGGCCAGGACGTAGAAGCTGATCTGGGTCCAGAGCGGCTTGCGCTGCTGCCTGAAGGACAATGCGCCGCCCACCAGCAGCCCGGCCAGGCCCATCAGGACGATGGACCACATCTAGGCGGCACCCGCAGCGGCCGGCTTGCGCAGGCCCTCAACCCAGTTGCGCAGCAGCCGGGCTCCGGCGTCGCCGGATTTTTCCGGGTGGAACTGGGTGGCGCAGAGCGGCCCGTTTTCCACCGCGGCGATGAACCGGGCGCCGTGCTCCGACCAGGTCACCAGCGGGGCGGTCATGCGCGGCTGGACGACGTCGAAGTCCCATTCCTGGACACCGTAGGAGTGGACGAAGTAGAACCTCTCGTTCTCCACACCGGCGAACAGTTTGGAACCTTCCGGTACCTCCACCGTGTTCCAGCCCATGTGCGGCACAACCTCGGCCGGCAGAAGCTCCACCTTGCCGGGCCACTCCCCCATGCCTTCGGCTTCCGTTCCGTGTTCCACCCCGGCCTCGAACATCACCTGCAGGCCAACGCAGATGGCCAGGACGGGGCGGCCTCCGGCCACCCGCCTGCCGATCAACCGGATGCCGTCCACGGCCTTGAGTTCGCGCATCACCGTTTCGAACGCGCCAACGCCGGGTACCACCAGCCCGTCAGCGTTGAGGACATCCTCAGGCTTGGAGCTGAGGAGGACCTCGGCGCCCGCGCGCTCCAGGGCACGCACGGCCGAACGGACGTTGCCTGAGCCGTAGTCCAGGACCGTGACCGTGGGCTTGCCCTCGGAGGAGACGAGTTTCTTACCGGCGGCAGGATCGATCACGGCGCCGTCCCGGAGGATCTGGCCGGTCACAGGGCACCCTTCGTGGAGGGGATTCCCTCAACGCGGGGATCGGGTTCCACCGCTGCGCGCAGGGCCCGGGCGAAGGCCTTGAACTGGGCTTCGACGATGTGGTGGGGGTCGCGGCCCGCAATGACGTTCATGTGCAGGCAGATGCCTGCGTGCAAGGTGATGGCTTCAAAGACGTGGCGGGTCAGGGACCCGGTGAAGTGGCCGCCAATAAGGTGGTACTCCTGCCCCGCGGGCTCGCCCCCGTGCACCAGGTAGGGTCGTCCGGAAACGTCCACGACGGCGTGCGCGAGTGCTTCGTCCAGCGGCACGGTGGCCTCGCCAAACCTGCGGATGCCGGCCTTGTTGCCCAGGGCGGTTCGCAGCACCTCGCCGAAGGTGATGGCAACATCCTCGACCGTGTGGTGGACGTCAATGTGGGTGTCACCGGTGGCCTTGACGGTCATGTCGATCAGCGAGTGCTTACACAGCGCCGTCAGCATGTGGTCGTAGAACGGCACTGACGTGTCGATGTCCGAAACGCCCGTGCCGTCGAGGTCGATCTCCACGAGCACTGACGACTCACTGGTGGCACGCTCCATGCGGGCGGTCCTTGGCTCGGCAGCGTTCGATCCGGTGGAACTCATGGTCATATGTCCTTATATGCGCAGCAGGTGGTGTGGCGCGAGGGCGCGCCGTTAGGTCAAGTTTAGGCGGGCAGCCTGGCCTGGCCGGCCAGGATGGCCTCCAGGGAGGACAGGAACGCTGTGGTCTCGCTCTCAGTTCCCGCCGTAACCCGCAGGTGGCCGGGAATTCCGACGTCGCGGATCAGCACGCCGGCGTCCAGCAGCTGCTGCCATACCTCGTGTGGCCGGTCCAGCCCGCCGAAGAATACGTAGTTCGAATCCGAGGCCGCCGGCCTGAGGCCCATCCTGGTCAATTCGGTCACGATCCGGTCCCGCTGGTCCTTGATGTCCTGGACATCTGCCATGAGCGCAGTTCTGTGCTGCAGGGCCGCCAGGGCCGTGGCCTGGGTGATGGCCGAGAGGTGGTACGGGAGCCGGACCAGGCGGAGGGCGTCCGTGACTTCCGGGGCGGCGGCCATGTAGCCGAGCCGCGCTCCGGCAAGGGCAAACGCCTTGCTCATGGTCCGGGAGACAATCAGGCGCTCCCGGCCCGGAAGCAGCGTGAGCGCGCTGGGCGTTCCGTCGTGGGCAAACTCGTGATAAGCCTCATCAACGATCACGATGGTCTGGCTGGCCTCACCTGCGGCATAGACAGCTTCCACCACGTCAAGGCCCAGTCCGGTCCCGGTGGGGTTGTTCGGCGAGCACAGGAAAACAATGTTCGGCTGAAGTTCCTTGACCTGCCGGGCAGCCGATTCGGCACTCAGGCTGTAATCCCCGGCCCGCTGTCCCACGATGTATTCGGTGTCAGTGCCGCTGGCCAGGAGCGGGTACATGGAGTACGTGGGCGGGAAACCGAGCGCTTTGCGGCCGGGGCCGCCGAACGCCTGCAGAATCTGCTGGAGGACCTCGTTGGATCCGTTGGCGGCCCAGATGTTCGTGGCATCGAGTCCGTGCCCAAGATACTCGGCCAGCGCCTCGCGGAGGTCGGTGAATTCGCGGTCCGGGTAGCGGTTGAGTCCTGCTGCCGCTTCCGCCACGGCCACACTGATGGCTGCCTGCACGTCCGCCGGGACGCCATGGGTATTCTCATTGACGTTCAGCAGGATGGGCACATCCAACTGCGGCGCCCCATACGGGGTCAGTCCGCGGAGGTTGGTCCGGAGGGGAAGTCGGTTCAGACGCTCTAGCTGGTCATTCACCTGAACAGTTTAGTTCGGCCGGAGACGCCCGGAAAATGTGACGGCCCCCCTGGTGGCCTGCGACACAACGCCATGCCCTCACCGGCACCTACCGGGTGGGAACGAACAGCTGCTGGCCAGGCACCACACCGCCGCCCGAGAGGTTGTTCAGCTGGACGATGTCCGCAATGACGTCCCGTGCGTCCCGCCCGGGCGCCGCGGCCCCGGCGATGGCCCAGAGCGACTGCCCGGCCTGGACAGTCACCGTCACCGTGGGCGTGACAGACAGGTCCGCGGCGGAGTCGGCGGCCTTGGCCGGAGAGGTCAGAAAGCCGGCCAGGGAGAGCAGGATCGCGGCCAGGATCACCAGCGGGATGCCAATGAGGACAAGCCGCCCCCTGCGGGTCAGGCGGAGCGGCGGCAGCGATTCCTTCGGCCGCCGGGCCGTGAGGTGCTCGACGGAAACGAACTGCGGACGGGAATCCTGTGAAGCAGATATAGCTGACATGAGATGAGCCCTCCTGGACCATACTGTGCTGCCCGGTACGTCCTGCGCATCGCCGCCGCCTTCCGGCCTGGCGGCCGGCACACGGTGCGGATATTCGAATCCGCTGGCAACGAGTAGAACACATATTCGAACTTTGCTTCTTCATTTTTAGCACTTATCAACGAATATTGTCGAGACTCGCTAGAACAAATGTTTGAAAAAGCAAAGTGGCTGGCCTACGTTTGGATCAAAGAACAACCACTTCTGTAGTTGACCAGCAGGGTCTGACAATGAAGCAGCCCGGGCGTTCCGGCCACCAGCGGCCGGACAGGAACCGGGGCAAGCGAAAGGCATTGGCGAACATGGCAGCACCAGCCGCCGAGGGCAAGGCGACTCCGCAGGGCCGTCAGCCCCAGAGGACGCCCAAGGGGCTCACTGCCCGCCAGAAGAAGATCCTCGAAACCATCCAGCGTTCGGTCAATGACAACGGCTACCCCCCGTCCATGCGGGAGATCGGCGACACCGTGGGCCTGGCGAGCCTGTCAAGCGTCACCCACCAGCTCTCGCAGCTGGAAAAGCTGGGTTACCTCCGGCGGGACCCCAAGCGGCCGCGCGCCATGGAGGTGCTGATGCCCCTGACCCTGGACGGCGGAGCGGGCAAGGCCGGCGCCCCGGCCAAACCGGCAGTGCTGCACAGCGTCGGCGGCACAGTCACCGAACTTCCCACCGCGATGGACACAGCCATGGTGCCGCTGGTGGGCCGGATCGCTGCCGGTGGACCCATCCTGGCCGACCAGGTGGTCGAAGACGTAATGCCCCTGCCCCGGCAGCTCGTGGGCCAGGGGGAACTGTTTATGCTGCGGGTGGCCGGTGATTCCATGGTGGACGCTGCCATCTGCGACGGCGACTGGGTGGTGGTCCGCCGCCAGTCCGACGCCGCCAACGGCGACATCGTTGCGGCACTCCTGGATGATGAAGCCACCGTGAAGACGTTTCGCCAGCGCGACGGCCACACCTGGCTCCTGCCCCAAAACACCCAGTACGAGCCGATCCTCGGGGACCACGCAACAATCATGGGCAAGGTCGTCTCGGTCCTCCGGTCCCTGTAGCGGACCACCGCAGCCCCGGATCAGGAGGGCGCCTGTGCTGCCTCAGGCGCCCTTCCCCGACAACCTTTCCAGCGCTGCGAACGCCGTCTTGCGGTCCGTGGTGGGCCAGAACGGCGGAAGGGCCGCACGGAGGAACCCGGCATAGCGTTCGGTGGCGAGCCGTGAGTCGAGGACAGCCACCACTCCCTTATCCCCCGTCGAGCGGATCAGCCTGCCTGCACCCTGGGCCAGGCGAATGGCGGCGTGCGTTGCGGACACGGCCATAAAGCCGTTGCCGCCGGCCTGCGCAACGGCCCGGGAGCGCGCCGTCATCAGAGGATCGTCCGGCCGGGGGAACGGGATACGGTCAATGACCACCAGCCGGCAGGATCCGCCGGGAACATCAACGCCCTGCCACAATGACATGGTGCCGAACAGGCAGGTATCGGGCTCGTCGGCAAACTGCTTCACGAGTGCTGTCATGGTGGAGTCCCCCTGGCAGAGGATACTGAGCCCGAGCCGTGGCCGCATGGCCTCCGCAGCCTCTTCGGCCGCACGGCGCGACGAAAACAGGCACAGCGCGCCGCCGCCGGATGCCCGGATCAGCGCTTCCAGCTCGTCCAGGGCTTCGGGCGAGCTGCCCCGCCCGGGCTTGGGCAGGTGTCCTGCCACGTAGAGGATTCCCTGTTTGGGGTAGTCGAAGGGAGAGCCCACGTCGATGCCTGTCCAGCTGGGTGCGCCCGGCCCCACCAGTCCCAGGCCGCCGGCAGCTGGTTCGAACGCCGAGCCGATGGCCAGGGTGGCTGAGGTCAGCACCACAGTATGGCCGGCGAACAATCCCTCACGCAGCTTGCCGGCTACGCTCAGCGGGGCAATATTGATCAGCGCCGGAGCGGACTCGTCGGGCTGGGAGTACCCCTGCGTCGGGTCGAACGAACTGGCGCGGGAAAACCAAACGACTTCGCGGTTCTCGCGGGCCACGATCAGGCGTTCACACAGTTCCAGGATCAGCATCAGCCGTGAGCGGGCGAGCTGCCGCCCGCCGTCGGCCGTTTGGCTGCCGTCGCCCTTGGAGTCGGACAGGGCCGCCCGGCAGGCTTCCCGCAGCTGGTCCACACAGTCAAGCTGCTCGTCATTAAGGCCGTTGGGCAGCAGGCCGTTGGCTACACCGGCCAGGGCCAGCTCGAGGTTTGCGGCCGCGGCGTTGAGTGCGTCCACCGTAATGGCGGTGTGCTTCCGGGCGCCCGCAGCGG
Source organism: Arthrobacter sp. (assembly GCA_023264815.1). Taxonomy (GTDB): domain Bacteria; phylum Actinomycetota; class Actinomycetes; order Actinomycetales; family Micrococcaceae; genus Arthrobacter. The sequence goes on from JAHFUZ010000003.1 coordinate 44,765, forward strand.
CCGCATGGACCATGGCCACGGACAGCTGCCCGGACACCGCACCCGTGACCCGGTCCTGCAGTTCGTGGGCCTCGTCCACCACCACCACGTCGTATTCGGGCAGCACGGCCAGTCCTTCGAAGGCGCTGACTGCCAGCATGGCGTGGTTGGTGACCACAACATCGGCCTCGGCGGCGTCGTGGCGGGCCAGTTCACTGAAGCATTCATCGGCCATGGGGCATTTCTGTGAGCCCAGGCACTCCATAGAGGTGACCGAAACCTGCCGCCAGGCGCGGTCCGTGACGCCGGGCAGGAGTTCGTCGCGGTCTCCGGTAGCGGTCTTTTCCGCCCATTCGCGCAGGCGCACTACCTCCTTGCCCAGCTGCGAGGACGGGCCGCCCATGGCGGCGGCGAAGTGCGGCACACTCGTGTCTTCGCCGAGGGAGAAGAGCTGGCCCTCGGCCGGTTCCTCGGAGGGGAAGCCCCCTTCAAGCTTGTGCCGGCATACGTAGTTGGAGCGGCCCTTGACGAGCGCCACTTTGACCGGGCGGTCCAGGGCAGGAGTGATCGTCTTTAGCAACCGGGGAAGGTCCCGGCCCACAATCTGGGTCTGCAGCGCCAGGGTTGCAGTGGACACCAGGGTGGGCTTGTTGCTGACCAGCGAGTGGGCAATGAGCGGGATGAGGTAGGCCAGGGACTTTCCGGTGCCCGTGCCTGCCTGGACCAGGAGGTGGTCCCCGGTTTCGATCGCCCTGGCCACCTGCCTGGCCATTTCGTGCTGGCCGTCCCGGCTTTGACCGCCCATTCCGGCAACGGCGCGGTCGAGGAGTTCAACCACGAACTCCTCGCCGGCGGTCTCGGAGGTCTCCCCTGCCACCAGGTCAGTCATTGTTGACGAAGGATTCCAGTTCAGCCGCGAGGCCTTCCCGGACCATGACCACCGCGCGGGTGCCGTGTTCTCCGTGATCCAGGCTGACGATCTCGGCGTCGGTCTCGTGCAGTTTGCTGATGAGGTCGCCGCGGTCGTACGGGATGAGAAGCTCCAGCTTGACGCTGGGCCGCGGAATTCCGCCACTGATCGCTTTGAGGAGTTCGGCGATCCCCTGGCCCGTGCGGGCTGACACCACCACGTGGCGCGGCTCGCGCTGCTTGAGCCTCTCCACAACAAACGGGTCTGCGGCGTCAGCCTTGTTGAGCACGATGATCTCGGGCACCTTACGGGCGTCCACCTCGCTGAACACCTTCCGGACAGCGGCGATCTGGCCTTCGGGGTCCGGATGTGACACATCCACCACATGCAGGATCAGATCGGCGTCTGCCACTTCCTCCAGCGTGGAGCGGAACGCCTCCACCAGCTGGGTGGGCAGCGACCTGACGAATCCCACGGTATCGGCCAGTGTGTACCCGAGGCCATCGGAGGTTTCAGCTTTGCGGACCGTGGGGTCCAGGGTGGCGAACAGGGCGTTTTCCACCAGGACACCGGCATCGGTGAGCCGGTTCAGCAGGGAGGACTTCCCGGCGTTGGTGTACCCGGCGATCGCCACGGACGGAACGGAATTACGACGGCGGTTGGCCCGCTTCGTTTCCCGGGCCGGCTTCATCGCGGCAATCTCCCGCCGCAGTTTGGCCATGCGGGTGCGGATCCTGCGGCGGTCCAGTTCGATCTTCGTCTCACCAGGACCACGCGAACCCATACCGGCACCGGCGCCGCCCACCTGGCCGCCGGCCTGGCGGGACATCGATTCACCCCAGCCACGCAGGCGCGGCAGGAGGTACTCGAGCTGTGCCAGTTCAACCTGGGCCTTGCCTTCACGGCTCTTGGCGTGCTGCGCGAAGATATCCAGGATCAGGGCCGTGCGGTCAATGACCTTGACCTTCACGATGTCCTCCAGGCCGCGTCGCTGGGACGGCGCCAGCTCGGCATCAACCACCACAGTGTCAGCCCCGGTGGACATCACGATTTCCTTGAGCTCAAGGGCCTTACCCGAACCGAGGAACGTGCCGGGGTCCGGCTTGGCACGGCGCTGCACCAACCCGTCCAGGACTTCCGAACCTGCCGTCTCGGCGAGTGCAGCCAGTTCGCGCAGGGAGTTCTCGGCATCCGCCAGGGTGCCATCGGACCAGAGTCCTGCCAGCACCACGCGCTCAAGGCGCAGCTGCCGGTATTCGACTTCGGTGACGTCTTCGAGTTCCGTGGACAGGCCGGCCGTGCGCCGCAGTGCCCGGCGTTCCTCCAGATCCTGCTGGTCGCCGTCGTAGCTTGAATGTTCGTCATCCAAGCGCGAAATGGCCTGGGCCCTGCCGAACACAGCCTTATCGCCGTCCGTGGCGGTGACGTTCCGGGCGGGTACGTCCTTGGCGAGAATCCGGTCGATGACAGCCTGGATTTCCTCGGGACTCATGTCCTGGGCTGCTGGATCGGACCCGGTGTTGTGCTGGCTGGTCATGGTCTCCTTTGAAGATTCGGCATTTTCAGAATAGTGCTGATTGTTGCTGGGTGGTGAAGTATTCGCGCTGGGCTGACGGCTTGCGGTCATCCTGGCCTCCTGGTGGGCCCTGCGGGCGGCGAAAAGCGGTATGCAGGGCGGGGACGCATCTCAGCTGATGCCGGGGGAAGTGACGTGGCGCGGGCAATCTCAGGACCGGCCGGGGCTGATCGATCGAGTGTTGCCCTGCGGCAGGACAGGTACGGGAGACCTCTCCTGTGGCGCACAGACGACGGGCACATGACCTGCATCGCTGTGGGGGGCACGGCTTCGGAACGGGCGGCTGGGACAGCACACACCCGTGCCGGCTACTCGAAGATCAGGAACATGCGTTCCAGCCTAGCAGAACGGGGCCCGCCGTTTCGCATTGTCCACCCCGGCCAACTAATCTGGCCAGTTATGGAGTCCGCACATTATTTCAGCGCATCGCCCGCCGGGCCGTTCACCCGCAAACCCCTCACGGTGGAACTGGCCGGCGCCACGCGTACGCTGCAGACCTCCGCGGGGATCTTCAGCCCCGACGGTATTGACAAGGGCACAGCCGTCCTGCTGGACGAGGCACCGGCGCCGTCCCCCACCGGGAATCTCCTGGACATTGGCTGCGGCTGGGGCCCGATTGCCCTGACCCTTGCACTGCGGGCGCCGCATGCACACGTCTACGCCGTGGACGTCAACGAACGCTGCATCACGCTCACCAACGAAAACGCAGCGCTGCTCGGCCTGGCCAACGTGGTGGCCAGCACCCCTGATGCCGTGGACCCGGACCTGCGCTTCGACACCATCTGGTCCAATCCGCCCATCCGGATCGGCAAGGACGAACTGCACGGCCTGCTCACGCTATGGCTGCCGCGGCTGGCTCCGGGCGGCTCGGCCTGGCTGGTGGTTCAGAAGAACCTTGGCTCCGATTCGCTTCAGCGCTGGCTGGCAGCGGAACTGGATGACTCGTTCACGGTCACGCGCGAAAGCACATCCAAATCCTTCAGGATCCTTCGCGTCAGGAAAGCATCCCACTAGCCACGATCACCGCGGGGCCGCTGAGTTCGACATGCTCGTGTCCAGCTTCGCCGGCGAAGAATTTCACACCTACCACGCCGCCCGGCACGTTGACCAGCCAGGAGTCCGGCGCTTCGGCCCCGGCCCAGTGCCGGATGGCTACTGCCGCGGCGCAGGCCCCGGTTCCGCAGGACTGGGTCTCGCCCACTCCCCGCTCGTGGACGCGCATGGTGACGGAACCTACGCCGTTGTGCACCAGCGGTTCGGCCGGAACCACGAATTCGACGTTCGTGCCGTGTACCGGCACGGGATCAACCTGCGGGGCGGTGTAGAGCCGTGTAGCTTCCAGTTCCGCCAGTTCCGCCAAGGCCACCACGGTGTGCGGGTTGCCCATGCTGACAGACAGGGCCGGGCGGGGAACTTCCAGGCCTTCAGCGGTCACGAGGGAGTCCATGGCTTTCGCGGTGGCTTCCCCCGGGAAAATGAAGGACCACGGTCCCATGTCCACGGCATAGTTCTCGCCGGTCCGGACCACTGTCTTGACGCCGCCGCGCGTCCCGATGGTGAGCGATCCGCCGTCGGGCAGGTCAACCAGTCCTTCGGTGCGCAGGAAGTGCACAAACACGCGGACACCGTTGCCGCACATTTCCGAGAGCGAACCATCGCCGTTGCGGTAGTCCATGAACCATTCGGCGTCCGGCGTGCTGCTAAGCAGCTCGCGGCCTTCGGAAAGGTAGCGTGACGGAACGGCCCTGATCAGGCCGTCCCCGCCGATCCCGCGGTGCCGGTCGCACAGGGCGGCGACCTGCGCAGCGTCGATGGTGTGCACACCGTCCGGATCGGCGATCAGCACAAAGTCATTGCCGGTGCCGTGACCCTTGGAGAAGCGGAGCCCGCCCAGCGTGCTGTAGGCGGGTTCGGTGGTCTCTGTGCGGGTTGCGTCCATGGTCTCTAGATTACCGGCTAAGCGCCACGGCCCGGGCCGCAAGGTCCGGTGCCTGCCAGTCCAGCCAGCTGATCCGGGGATCAGCCCGGAACCACGTGAGCTGCCGCCGGGCGAACTGCCGTGTGGCCACGATGGTGTCCTCGGCTGCCTCCGCAACTGTGGCACCGCCGTCGAGCACTTTGAGGAACTGGGCATAGCCCAGTGCGCGGGGAGCAGTTTTTCCGTGGCGCAGTCCGGCAGCGTCCAGCCGGCGGACTTCCTCCAGCAGGCCCTGGTCCACCATCCTGTGGACCCGCAGGGCAAGCCGTTCACGGAGTACGTCCCGGTCCACCGCCAGACCGATCTGCACGGCCGGCTGGTAATACTCCCGCCTGGGCATAAAGGAACTGAACGGCCGGCCGGTGAGCTGGTGCACCTCGAGGGCCCTGATAATCCGGCGGGCGTCGCTGACCCTGCCGGCGGACACAGGGTCAACAGTCCGGAGCCGCTCCTGGAGCGCCTCCTGTCCCCGGGTTTCGAGCTCGGCCTCCAGCTGCCGTCGGAGTTCCGGGTCGGTTCCCGGGAACTCCAGCACGTCCAGGGCGGCCCGCACGTAGAGACCGGAACCGCCCGCAAGGATGGCCCGCTTGCCCCGCGCATGGATGCTGTTGATGATTGCCCTGGCTTCCTCCTGGAAGTCCGAAACACTGGCTTCTTCGGTGATGGCCATGGTGTCCAGCAGGTGGTGGGGAACGCCTTGGCGTTCGGCAGGGGTGATCTTGGCGGTGCCGATGTCCATGCCCCGGTAGAACTGCATGGCGTCGGCATTGATCACCTCACCGCCAAGCTCCAGGGCCAGGCGGACTGCCAGGTCCGACTTGCCCGAGCCGGTGGGGCCGACTACCGCGATGACCGGAGGCCGGGCCACCGGTCAGCGGCTCCGCACGGGAACGGCGGGCATGCCCAGCGAGACGCCGGTCCGGCCGGTTCCGCCGGCAGGGCCTGGCGCCGGCGCCCCGCACGAGTCCGCCTGCGACCTGTCCCAGGCGTCCCCGGCCCGGGAACGCCGCAGGCTGTAGTCCTGCGGCGCCGGGTCGGCAACGAGGTGGAAAGCCGCGGCCTCCGTAATGGTGACCGTGACAAGGTCTCCGGGACGCGGCGCCTCGGCACCGTCCGGGACTGAGAAGTGGACCAGGCGCTGGTCCTGCGAACGGCCGGAGAGACGGTGGGTTTCCTCGGACTTCCGCCCGGACTGGGCCGTGACCATGATCTCCACGCGGCGGCCAAGCTGCCTGGCATTCTCTTCGGCGGCAATCCGGTCCTGAAGCGCCGTGAGGCGTTCGAAGCGTTCCTGGACCACGGCCTTGGGCAGCTGGTCCGGCAGGTCCGCGGCCGGGGTGCCGGGACGCTTGGAGTACTGGAACGTGAAGGCGGTGGCGAAACGCGATTTCTCCACAACGTCGAGCGTGGCCTGGAAGTCCTCTTCGGTCTCGCCGGGGAAGCCCACAATGATGTCGGTGGAAATTGCTGCGTGCGGGATCTTCTCCCGGACCTTGTCCAGGATGCCCAGGAATTTGGTGGACCGGTAGGAGCGCTTCATGTCCTTGAGGACTTTGTCCGAACCGGACTGCAGGGGCATGTGCAGCTGCGGCATGACGTTGGGGGTTTCGGCCATGGCGTCAATGACGTCGTCGGTGAAGGCGGCGGGGTGGGGGCTCGTGAACCGGACCCTTTCCAGGCCCTCGATCTCGCCGCAGGCACGCAGGAGCTTCGAAAACGCCTGCCGATCGCCGAATTCCACGCCGTAGGAGTTCACGTTTTGCCCAAGGAGGGTCACCTCAATGGCGCCGTCATCCACCAGCGCCTGGATTTCGGCCAGGATGTCTCCCGGCCTGCGGTCCTTCTCCTTGCCACGGAGAGCCGGGACGATGCAGAACGTGCAGGTATTGTTGCAGCCCACCGAGATGGAAACCCATCCTGAGTAGACCGAGTCCCGCTTGGTGGGAAGCGTGGAGGGAAAGACGTCGAGGGATTCGAGGATCTCCAGTTGGGCCTCGTTGTTGTGCCGGGCCCGGTCCAGCAGCGCCGGCAGGGCGCCAACGTTGTGGGTGCCGAAGACGGCGTCCACCCACGGGGCTTTCTTGAGGATGGCTTCGCGGTCCTTCTGTGCCAGGCAGCCGCCCACGGCGATCTGCATGCCCGGGTTGGCGGCCTTCACCGGCGCCAGCATGCCGAGGTTGCCGTACAGCTTGTTGTCGGCGTTTTCGCGGACGGCGCAGGTGTTGAACACCACAACGTCGGCCTGTTCGCCGTCGGCCGGAACGTACCCGGCGTCCTCGAGCATCCCGGCCATCCGCTCCGAATCATGGACGTTCATCTGGCAGCCAAAGGTTCGCACCTGATAGGTGCGGGGCTGCCCCGTGCCAGTGGCTGCGGAGGGGACGGTACCGGGTGCGGGGGAAGGAATGGTCAAACTCACCTGTTAAGGGTACCGGCTCGGCGGCGGCACCGCCCCGGCGGGCTACAGATCCGGGCTGTAGCCGCTGTGGCCCGCTTGGTGGCCGCCGTCGCGGGCGTCCAGCACCTCACCCACTACCCGGAAAGCCTGGGCGGGCTGATAGCCCTTCCGCGCGAGCATGGAGGCAAGCCGGCGGGTGATCCTGTCCCGCTCGGCCCTGTCGCTCAGGTCCAGGCCGGGCCTGAGCTTCTTTTCCACCAGGACGCGGGCGGCTGCTTCCTCGTCCGCGTCGGAAAGCTGTTCCAGCGCTGCAGCAGCCGTGTCCGCATCGATGCCCTTGTCCGAGAGTTCGCGGCGGAGCGCACCCTTGGCAAGCTTTCGCGACTGGGACCGGCTGCGCACCCACATGTCGGCGAACTCGGCGTCGTCGATGAGGCGGACCTCCTGGAACCTGTCCAGAACGGCCTCGGCCACGTCCTCGGGGATGTTCCGCTCTGCCAGCTTGCGGGACAGCTGCTGCCGGCTCTTGGCAGAGCTGGTCAGCTGCCGCAGGACGATGGCGCGGGCAACTGAGGCGGGATCAGGCTCCGGGTCCGCGGCGACTGATGACCCGGGCGCGGGCCCATCCGCCGCGAACCCCTCTCCTCCGCCGGTGTTCCTGCTGCGCCGGCGCCTCGCCCCGGTGTCCCAGTCACCCATGAATTTCCAGTGACGTCGAAAGCACGGCCGTAGACTCCTGCAACGTTAGAAGCCGTCAACAGCCTTCAGCTTGGGTGAATCCTTGGATTCATCCGCGGCCGGTTTGACCCCAACGCCCAGCTTTTCCTTGATGAGGCGCTCCAGTTCGGCGGCGAGCTCAGGGTTGTCGCGCAGAAAACGGCGGGAATTCTCCATGCCCTGGCCCAGCTGGTCACCGTCGTAGGTGAACCATGAACCGGACTTCTTGATGATGCCGTGCTCAACACCCATGTCGATAATGCCGCCCTCGCGGGAGATTCCCTGGCCGTAGATGATGTCGAATTCGGCGATCTTGAAGGGCGGTGCCATCTTGTTTTTGACGATCTTGGCCTTAGTGCGGTTACCGACCGAATCCGCACCTTCCTTGAGCGTCTGGATGCGCCGGACGTCAATGCGGATGGAGGCGTAGAACTTCAGGGCCTTACCACCGGTGGTAGTTTCCGGGGAGCCGAAGAAGACGCCGATCTTTTCACGGAGCTGGTTGATGAAGATGGCGGTGGTCTTGGTCTGGCTCAGGCGGCCGGTGATCTTACGCAGCGCCTGGCTCATGAGGCGGGCCTGCAGGCCCACGTGGCTGTCGCCCATGTCGCCTTCGATTTCGGCGCGGGGCACCAGGGCGGCAACGGAGTCGATGACGATAACGTCGAGCGAACCGGAGCCGATCAGCATGTCCATGATTTCCAGCGCCTGCTCACCTGTATCAGGCTGGGACACCAGGAGGGCGTCCGTGTCGACGCCCAGTTTGGCGGCATATTCGGGGTCAAGGGCGTGCTCGGCGTCGATGAAGGCGGCGATTCCGCCCTGGCGCTGGGCGTTGGCGACGGCGTGCAGGGCCACAGTGGTTTTACCGGAGGATTCCGGGCCGTAGATCTCCACGACGCGGCCGCGCGGAAGGCCGCCAATTCCCAGGGCCACGTCCAGGGCGATGGAGCCGGTGGGGATGACCTCGATGGGGGCCCGCACCTCGTCCCCCAGCCGCATGACCGATCCCTTGCCGAACTGCTTGTCAATCTGGGCCAGCGCTGCTTCGAGCGCCTTCTCACGATCCGGGGCTGCCGCCATGGTTCACACCTCTAATTTTTTCTCGCTGTGGAGTGGCCTGAACGGCCGTTCTTGGTCATCTCTGACGCTAGTGGCACCCACCGACATTTAGGCCGGGTGTCATAGCGTATGTGGATAACCCACTACAAGAAGCATAGCTTTACCCGAACAGATATTCGAACAGATCCGGCGGCGTGTCAGGCCCCCGGCACGTCAGTCGCGGGGCTTGACGTCCTTGCCCAGGCGCCGCTCCGGCGGAACGTCCTGCACATCACACATGGCCAGCCATACGTCCCGCGGATTCACGCCGGCCCCGAGGGCGGCGTCGGCGGTACGCCCACCGACCCCGGCCAGGACCAGGGTGCCGCTCAGGACCCTGGAGTAGCCGGCGCCAAATTCGTCGTCCATAAGTCGCCAATAGTCACTGATCCGCACCAATAGAGTCTCTCATGATCCCGGACCCTAGAATTGTTGCCATGAGCAACACGGCTGAAGGCCTCCCAACGGCAGCCTCCCAAGTAGGCCCTCCTGCCGCAGATCCCGGCGCGGACATCATGGATGATGCCCTGAACACAGTGGAACATCAGCTCAGCCTGTTTTGGCGGCGGTCCCGTTCAGTGTCCTACCAGCTCTCGCGCCAGGTCCATCCGGACATGGAGCCGGCAGCCTACGGCCTGCTCTCGGTCATCCGGCGGGAAGGGCCCATCCGCCTGACCGACCTCGCCCAGAATATCGGTGTGGGCAAGCCGTCGGTCAGCCGCCAGATCGCCTTCCTCGAAAGCATCGGCCTGGTCTTTAAGGAAGCAGACCCCCTGGACGGGCGGGCGCAATCAATCCGCCTGACCGAAAAGGGCGAGGAAAGGATGCATCAGGTCCAGGACGCGCGGCGGCAGGACTTCCGGGAGCGGTTGGGCGAATGGCCGGTAGCGGAACTGCAGAACCTTGCCGAATACATGGCCAAACTCAACGCAATCTTTGACCTGGACCTCTTGGCCAAGGACCCTTCCGCCCAGGGCCGCACGACGGCCCGGGACAGTGGGTCCGGCACCCAGGTGGACGGTTCCGCCTTGTAACCACCCACAACAAAGCCTCCGGCCACTGGCCGGAGGCTTTGTTAGTGGTGCGTGCGGGAACTCCCGGGCGTTCTATCGTGCGCCGGAGAGGAGACCCGAGGAAAGTTCGTTGGTGAGTTCAGCGTTCAGGTCGCGCTCAAGATCGCGGCCGTAGCGCTGTGCGAATTCCTGGGGAACGGTGTCTGGAACGGCAACGCCCTCTGCAACAGCAACGCGGTCGCTGACTTCACGGAGCATGCTGGACAGCGGCACGTCCAAGGCGGAGCAGATCGACGACAGGAGCTCTGACGAGGCTTCCTTTTGGCCCCGTTCCACTTCGCTGAGGTAACCCAGTGATACACGGGCACTGTGCGAAACTTCACGGAGCGTACGGCCCTGGCGCTGGCGGACATCGCGCAGGACATCACCAATTTCGTGACGAAGTACAACCATTTTGCGCTCCCTCTGTTCGCTCTTTGCCTGATCGGCGAGGCCCACATCCTTCCAGCGGACAACGCCGTTTACGGATACGGGCTGCTTTACCATCTGTATCGCCTTGCTCCTTCATAAGTCCGGTTCACCGTGGGGAACCGTGGTTGTTATTCATCCTAGGCGCCCCGGCTCTGCCAAAGCGACACAATGTAATAACTAATAGGTTCCAGGATTTGTTCCCGGCAACTTTACGCCCGGTAGCCTCCGGAAGATAGGGCCTCAGGAAGGCAGGACGGCGAGCAGCCGTTCGAGGGCGGCCCCGCAGGCCTGGCCGCGGATGTCGGCCCGGTTGCCGGTGAAGGCGTATTCGAAGGCGGAGGAGCCGTCCGGTGTGGCCAGCCCGATAAAGACAGTGCCCACCGGTTTGCCGTCGTGTTCCTCCGGGCCTGCCACCCCGGTGGTGGCCACGCCGATGTCGGCCCCCAATGCGGTACGTACACCGGCCGCCATGGCCGCTGCGACATCGCCGTCCACGGAACCGACAGCGGCGAGCAGGCTGGCCGGAACGCCCAGGACATCAACCTTGACCGAATTCTGGTAGGCCACGACCCCGCCCTGCAGCATCCCGGACGCCCCCGCCGTGTCGGCCAGGACGGCGGATACCATGCCGGCCGTCAGCGATTCGGCGGCAGCCACAGTGCGGCCGGCGTTCAGGGCCTGCCGGACAGCCTGCTCTGCGAGATGGTGAAGGTTGGTCACGTCAGCCCCTCGGTGCCGGGTGTGGTTTTGCCTGATTCTTTTCCCCGCGCGCGAAGCCGGAGGGCCTCCACCACGTAGTCGATGCCGGTCCAGACGGTGATGATCACGGCCACCATCATGACGGCGAAGGCCAGCCACACCAGCCACGGTGCCAGCGCCCCCAGCGGCAGGAGGTAGAGGAAGATTGCGGCCGTCTGCACTACGGTCTTGAGCTTGCCCCCGCGTGAGGCAGGTATCACGCCGTAACGGATGACAAAAAAGCGAAGGGCCGTAATGCCCCATTCTCGGACAAAGATCACGATGGTGACCCACCAGGGCAGCTCCGCCAGGACGGACAGCATGACCAGGGCCGAACCAATGAGCAGCTTGTCTGCGATGGGATCGGCGATCTTGCCGAAATTGGTGATCAGGCCCCGGCTCCTGGCGATGTCGCCGTCGAGCTTGTCCGTATAGATCGCGACGGCGAACGCCAGCACGGCTGCCCAGCGCCACGGCCCTGCCTCGCTGTGCAGCCCGGGGGCATCAAGGACGAGGAACCAGACGAAGAACGGCACGAGCGCAATGCGCAGCATGGTCAGGATATTGGGAAGGTTCCAAATCCCGGGGCTGCTGGAGCCTGCGGCAGTCGCTTCGGTGCTAGTCACCCTCCTAGGCTACCGTCCGGTGAGTGACCAGGCGTCCTCTGATCCGTCGTCGTCCTCGCCGGAGGACCCCGAATCCGCGCCGTCATAGTATTCGACGTTCTGGCTGCGCTGGTCCAGGTCGGCCTGGACCAAGTCCTCGGCGTAACCGCCCTGGGCAATATTCGCGTTCGCGTTATCGCTCAGTGCCGCGGTCTGGGAGTCGGCGACGGCCGGGGCGTCCTGGCCCTTCATCGCTGCCAGCACGGCAGCGAGGTCATCCGGCTTAACCAGCACGTCGCGTGCTTTGGACCCCTCGGACGGGCCAACCACTCCCCTGGACTCGAGGAGGTCCATCAGCCGGCCGGCCTTGGCGAAGCCAACGCGGAGCTTCCGCTGCAGCATGGACGTGGACCCGAACTGCGTGGTGACCACCAGCTCGGTGGCCTGCAGCAGTACCTCGAGATCGTCTCCGATGTCGTCGTCGATCTGCTTCTTCTGCGCCTCGGGGGCAACGTCGTCGCGGTAGACGGCCTGCAGCTGGCCCTTGACGTGCTCCACGACCTTGTGGATTTCGGACTCGGTGACCCAGGCACCCTGCACACGCATGGCTTTGGAGGCACCCATGGGCAGGAAGAGGGCATCGCCCTGGCCGATCAGCTTCTCCGCTCCCGGCTGGTCCAGCACCACGCGTGAGTCGGTGACCGAGGAAGTGGCGAAGGCCATGCGGGACGGGACGTTGGCCTTGATCAGTCCGGTGACGACGTCCACCGAGGGCCGCTGGGTGGCCAGGACCAGGTGGATGCCGGCGGCCCGGGCCAGCTGGGTAATCCGGACAATGGAGTCTTCGACGTCGCGGGGGGCCACCATCATGAGGTCGGCAAGCTCGTCAACGATCACCAGCAGGTACGGATACGGCCGGATGACCCGCTTGGAGTCGACCGGCGGATGGACCTTGCCGGCCCGGACGGCCTTGTTGAAGTCGTCAATGTGCTTGAACCCGTAGTTGGCCAGGTCATCGTAGCGGGCGTCCATTTCGCGGACCACCCACTGCAGTGCCTCGGCGGCCTTCTTGGGGTTGGTGATGATCGGCGTGATGAGGTGTGGGACGCCCTCGTAGGCGGTCAGTTCCACGCGCTTGGGGTCCACCATGACCATCCGCACCTCGTCCGGGGTGGCGCGCATCAGGATCGAGGTGATCATCGAGTTCACGAACGAGGACTTACCGGCACCGGTGGCACCGGCCACCAGTAGGTGGGGCATCTTGGCGAGGTTGGCCACCACGTAGCCGCCTTCGACGTCCTTGCCGACGCCCATGACCATGGGGTGGTCCGTGCGGCGGGCGTTCTGGCTGCGGAGCACGTCGCCCAGGGAGACAGTCTCGCGGTCCGTGTTGGGGATCTCGATGCCGATCGCGGACTTGCCCGGGATGGGGCTGAGGATCCGGACGTCCGAGCTGGCGACCGCGTAAGAGATGTTCTTGGACAGAGCCGTGACCCGCTCCACCTTGGTCCCCGGCGAGAGTTCGATTTCGTACCGCGTCACGGTGGGACCGCGGCTGAAGCCGGTGACCTGGGCCTCCACATTGAACTGGTTAAGCGTCTCGGTCAGGGAGGCCACTATCGCGTCATTGGCTTCGGTGCGTTCCTTGGGGATGGAACCGGGGGTCAGAACGTCCGACGACGGCAGGGTGTAGGTGACGTCGCCGGCGAGGGAGAGCTGTTCGGTCCGCTGCGGGATGGGGGTGGGCAGCGGTGCCGGCGTGACGGGCTTGGCGGGCACTTGGGGAACGGCGGCGGCAGGATTGACCGAGCCAGCGGCCACCATGCCGGGGGTCACCAGCGGAATGGCCTCGGTGGCGTTCTCTGCCGGGCTGTGCGCACTTCCCAGACCCTGGGCGGCCTTGATCTTCTCGACGGCGATCTCGGCCTGGGTGGGGCGGCGCACGCCGGGAACCGGCTGTGCACCGCGGCCGGGTTTCCCGGCGTCGGCATCATCGTCATCAATGACCGCATGCTCGAACGCCTCGTCACCGACATAGCCCTCCAGCCCGGTATCAGGCTCTTCGTCCTTGCCAAAGAAGCGGCGCTTCTTCTTCCTCGGTGCGGGTGCGGGGCGGGTTTCCTCCAGGTAGCTGCGGTCGTGGCTGTCACCGGCTTCGCCGGGTTCCTGCAGGTCGATGCCCATCAGGTGTTCGTAGGCGGCCCGCAACCGGCGGGGAATGGCCCCGAACGGGGTGGCGGTGATGATCAGCAGCGAGATAAAGGCCAAGAGTCCGTACAGGATCACCGGCACCACGACATGGATGGCGGCAAGGGGCGCGGCGGCGAGAAAGCCGAGCATGCCGCCGGCCTGGCGAAGCCCGTCGAAGCCCTGGGCCACGGTGGGCAGGCCGCCCAGGACGTGGGCAAGCCCGCAGCCGGCAAACGTCATGATAAGGAAGCCGATCCCCACCCGGTTGTTGCCGCGGCCGTCGTCGGGCCGGCGGAACAGCCGGAAGGCGCAGACGAAAAGCATCAGCGGCAAAAGCAGTGACATCCAGCCGAACGTTCCGTTGACCACACTGTAGACGGCGTCGGGAAACCACCCGGTGAGGCCCCACCAGGCGAAGGTGGCAATAAAGACACCCAGCGCCAGATTGAACAGTGCTGCGCCGTCGCGGCGTTCCTCGGCGGGCAGGTCACTGACGTCGGAGCCAATCCTGCGGACTCCCCCGCCCACCAGGTGGCCTACTCCCAGCCAGGCGCCGCCAACCACGCGCAGGAGCCAGGGCTGGTGCTGTTCGACGGTGGGAAGCTGGCGGGTGCGCGCGGTGGAACCGCCCCGTCCGGCGGTGCGGCCGGTCCTGGACGCAGCGGACGCTGCGCCGCGGCCCGCGGAGCCGCCGGATTTGGCGGCATTTGTGCCTTTGGCAGTGCCTCTGGGCGCGGGGGTAGTACGAGTGGCCATACCTGCCACGGTACCCGAACCGGGGCAGGATTCCGCGGATTTCCCGCCGTTCAGGGGCTTCCATGTTGCCGGTCGGGGACCCCGTCAACCGGTCCGGGGACAGCGAAAGGCCCGGCTCCGAAGAGCCAGGCCTTTTCGCTGCCCCCAGAGAGCTGAGCCCTCATCGACTGCTCCGTTGAAGCCTTTTTGCGGTGCTAAAACGGCTTCAACGGAGCAATCGATGGTGCTGCTACGCCTCCAGGACCACCGGGATAATCATGGGCTTGCGTCGGAGCTTGCGGTTGACCCAGGTGCCCACCACGCGGCGGACTACCTGCTGCAGCTGGTGCGTTGTGTGGTCGGTGTGGTTGAGGACAGCTTCTTCCAGGGCGGCGTTGATCTTCGGGATGATCTCGTCGAAGACCGAATCGTCCTCGGCCACGCCGCGGGCGTGGATTTCCGGACCCGAGACCACCTTGCCGGTGGCGCGGTGGATGACCGTGATGATGGAGATGAACCCTTCGTCGCCAAGTGTCTGGCGGTCCTTCAGGTCAGCTTCAGTGACTTCGCCGACGCTGGAGCCGTCAACGTAGACAAAGCCCACTTCAACCTGGCCCACGACGTCGGCGCGGTGGTCCTTGAGGTCGATGACGGTGCCGTTGTCCGCAAGGATCACGCTGGCAGTGGGAACGCCTGACTCAATGGCGATTTTGCCGTTGGCGATCAGGTGCCGGGTTTCGCCGTGCACGGGCATGGCATTGAGCGGCTCAAGGATGTTGTAGCAGTACAGCAGTTCGCCGGCGGCGGCGTGTCCGGAGACGTGGACCTTGGCATTGCCCTTGTGGATGACGTCGGCGCCAAGTTTGAGCAGGCCGTTGATGATCCTGAAAACAGCGTTCTCGTTCCCCGGGATCAGGCTGGAAGCCAGGATCACGGTGTCGCCGTCACCCACCACCACGCGGTGGTCGCCATTGGCCATGCGGGATAGCGCGGCCATGGGTTCGCCCTGCGAACCGGTGGACATCAGGACAACACGGTTGTCCGGCAGGTTGTCGATGTTCTTGATGTCCACCAGGAGGCCGTCGGGGACATCAAGGTAGCCGAGCTTTGCTGCGATGGCCATGTTGCGGACCATGGAGCGGCCCACAAACGCCACCTTGCGGTTGTGTTTGGCCGCGGCGTCGAGGACCTGCTGGACGCGGTGCACGTGGGAGGAGAACGACGCGACGATGATGCGCTTGGTGGCCTGGCCGAAGAGCCGCTCCAGGGTGGGGCCGATTTCCTTCTCGGCGGTGGTGAAGCCCGGCACGTCGGCGTTGGTGGAGTCGGACATAAAGAGGTCCACACCTTCTTCGCCGAGCTTGGCGAAGTGGCGGAGGTCGGTGATCCGGCCGTCCAGCGGCAGCTGGTCCATCTTGAAGTCGCCCGTGTGCAGGACAGTGCCGCCGGCGGTGCGGATAAACACCGCGAGGGCGTCGGGGATGGAGTGGTTGACGGCTACGAATTCACATTCGAAGGGACCAAATTTTTCGATCTGGCCTTCCTCCACCGTCAGGGTGTAGGGACGGATCCGGTGTTCCTGCAGCTTGGCCTCGATGAGGGCAAGCGTCAGCTGTGAGCCCACCAGCGGGATGTCAGCGCGGAGCCTCAGCAGGTAGGGAACGGCACCGATGTGGTCCTCGTGGCCGTGCGTCAGGACAACGGCAACGATGTCGTCCAGCCGGTCCTCGATATACGAGAAATCGGGCAGGATCAGGTCAACGCCGGGCTGGGTCTCTTCAGGGAAGAGGACACCGCAGTCCACGATCAGCAGCTTGCCGCCGATTTCGAACACGGCCATGTTCCGGCCGATCTCCCCCAGTCCGCCAAGCGGAACAATTCGGAGCGTTCCGTGCGGCAGGCGTGGGGGCGTGACAAGGCCGGGAAGGGCGGTTTGGGTCATAGTGCACTACTTTCCAGGCGGAAGGGTGCCGGTCTTCGCTTTCAGGAAAAGACCAGCCCCGCTTCCGCCAAGTCCTCGCGGATGGTTTCGATCTCGGCTTCGTCCGGCTCCACGAGGGGCAAACGGACAATCGAGTTGGGCAGGACTCCCTGCCATTTAAGAATTTGTTTGGCTGCAACAGCGCCCTGGACGCGGGTCATCGTTGCCCGGACCACGGGCAGCAGCTCGAAGTTGATCTTGCGGGCGGTTCCAAGATCGCCCGCGTTGATGGCGTCGATCAGTTCACGAAAACGGCGGGTGGCAACATGGGTTGTGACGCCCACCAGTCCGACGGCGCCAAGAGCCATCCAGGGCAGGGTCAGTCCGTCGTCGCCTGAGTAAAAGTCCAGGTCTGTCTCTGCCATCACCCGGCTGGCGGCCACGAAATCGGCTTTGGCGTCCTTAACGGCCACGATGTTCGGGTGCTGGGCGAGGCGGATCATGGTGTCCGATTCGATCGCGATGGAGGAACGGCCCGGAATGTCGTAGAGCATAACGGGCACATCGGTGGCCGAGGCGACGGCCTCGAAGTGGGCACGCACACCGGCCTGGCTGGGCTTGTTGTAATACGGCGTGACGAGCAACAGGCCGTCGACGCCGAGTGCTGCCGCCTGCTGGGAGAGGTGCACCGAGTGCGCGGTGTCGTTGGTTCCGGTGCCGGCAATGATGGCGGCACGGTCGCCCACAGCCTCCTTGACGGCACGGAACATGCCCAGGTTTTCTTCGTCCGTGAGGGTGGAGGTTTCGCCGGTGGTTCCGGTGACCACCAGGCCATCGCAGCCGTCATCCACGAGCTTGCTGGCCAGCTCCGCTGCCTGCCGGTAGTCCACGGCGCCGTCCTTGGTGAACGGCGTGACCATGGCGGTGAGGAGGGTACCCAGGGCAGGAATGGTGGCGGAGTTGTGAGGCATGGAAAAAACGTTACCCTGTCTGCGGCCGGTTAGGACAATGATGGGGGCGTGATAAGCGTCAAATAGCCGCTGTGGATCCGCGGAATTTCCGCAGGGCGCTCTTCTGGAGCACCGCGGTGACCACCTCGGTACCGGTTCCGGCCGCCTGCTTCATCGGGAGGCCGTCGGGTCCCCAGAAGCCGCTGAGTCCACAGGAGGGCCCTGCCGTTGTGGCCCCGCCCATGTTCGCCAGGATGCCGAACATCCGGTTGTCCATGGCACTGGCTCCAAGGTGCAGCGCCAGCCGCGAAGCCTCCACCCGCGTGTAGACCGCCGAGACTGCGTAAGCATCGGCGCCGGCCAGCGCCGCCTCGGTGGAGTGGGCCGGGACCGAGGCATCGGCACAGACAGCCAGGGCAATCCGCCAGCCATCCAGGTGGAGCAGCAGCGGGCCGCCACCTGCAGCGAACACTTCCCTCTCCGGCCCGTGCAGGTGGGTCTTGAACGCCACATCAGTGGTGCCGTTCGGGTGGACGGCGAGGCTCGCCAGCCGCGGCGTTCCGTCAGGTTCCCGGTACGCCGCACCGGCCACTGCCGTAATCCCGGTCCGGCGGCAGATTTCGCGAAGGTCACCCAGCCGCGCGTCGTCGGCGCCCAGCCAGGCATCATCGGTGGCCAGCAGCCCCAGGTTGTAGCCGGTGATCGACATCTCGGGGAAGATGACCAGCCGGGCGCCGTGGGATTCGGCGTCTTCGATCAGCCGGACGTGTTCCTCGAGGTTTGGCATGAGACCGCCGGCCAGCGCCTGGTACTGGATGGCGGAAACGGTCAGGGCCTCGGTCACCCCCTTATCCTAGGCAACCACCCTGCAGCCGCGCACGCGGAAACTTTCCAGCCTGATCCCCGCCAGGCTGGCAGTACTTCGCCACCGCATCTTCCCGCAAGCCTTCGGCCCACGCCGCCAGCCGCTGGGCGGCCCGGACGTAGTGGAACAGCTCGGTGGGCGTAAGGGCGTCAAGATCCGTCTCGGCCAACCGGCGCGCCAGTTCGGCGCCGGGCTGCTGGACGGTCAGGGCAATCCCTTCCTGCTGCCACTGGACGTCCTCCGCCGGCCGGCCCGCCACCAGCTGGCGGAAGAGGTAGTCCACCACACCGGGACTCAGGGCCTTCATCAGTCCCGCGGACTCCACGCCGCCGCCACCCTCGACACCGGACCGCAGCGGGGCACCGGCAGCTGATGGATCCGGAGACTGCTGCGGCTGAAATGGGGTCTGCATGCCACCCATGATATTCGAACATATATTCGAACACAAGGCACGGCGCGCCAGCCGGCGTGACGTGCGGCGAAGCCGGCATCCTGTTGACTGGGGTCGTTGCAGGTTGGTGTGAGAACATCGCCTCATGACGTCCCGAGCCCCAGCACGACCCTCGCGGGCGCCGCGTCCCTCCCCTGCCGCCGGTCGCCTCCGCGGCATTGACGCCGCCAGGGGCCTGGCCCTCCTGGGCATGATGGCAACGCATCTGTTGCCCACCTTCGAGGCCAACGCAGACCTGACGCCCACCTGGATCGGGCTGACCTTCTCCGGCCGTGCGGCCGCGCTCTTCGCTGTCCTGGCCGGCGTCGGCCTGGCCCTTTCCACCGGCAAGCAAGTGCCCCCCGAAGGAACTGCGCTCAATGCAGCCCGCCGCGGGGTCGCCCTGCGCGCGCTGGTGATTGCCGCCGTCGGACTTTCACTGGGCAACCTGGACGTGAACCTGGCCATCATCCTGGTCCACTACGCACTGTTGTTCCTGTGCGTCCTGCCGTTCCTGGGCCTGAGGATCAAGGCGCTCTGCGTGTGGACCGCGGGCTGGATCCTGCTTTCGCCGGTGCTCGCCTACCTGCTCCGTCCGTGGCTCATGGCGTCGGACCCGCCCCTCCATCTCGGCCACAACCCGTCGTGGGAGGACCTGGCGACGCCCTTCCCCCTCCTGGGCGATCTGTTCCTCACCGGCTACTACCCGGTGTTTCAGTGGTTGTCCTACGTGCTGGTAGGCCTGGTGATCGGCCGGCTGGCACTGACCACATCAATGATTCCCGTTCTGCTGCTCACCCTTGGCACAGCGGTGGCCGCACTGGCCAAAGCCTTGGGGACAGCGGCGATGGAGAGCTGGGGCGGCCGGGCAGCACTGGAGGCAGCGCTCAATGCACCGGGCTACCCGCTGGACAGCGTGCTCCAGGTGAATCTCACGGGGATCCGGCAGGAAGGCTCCTGGTGGTGGCTGGCATCGGCCGCGCCGCATTCCGCCACCACCCTGGACCTGGCCCATACCTCCGGCGTGGCGGTGGCGGTGATTGGCGTCTTTCTCCTGCTCGGCAGGCTGGCGGAATGGCTGGACCTTGACCTGCTGCTGCCGCTTCGCGGGGCAGGCGCCATGACGCTGACGCTGTATGCCGCCCACGTCTGGGTGGTGTCCGGCTTCTACCTGAAGCCTCTGCCGGCCGGCTGGACCGAGGACGGCATGTACTTCGCGCACGCCGCGACCGCCATCATTGTGGGCACGGTTTTTGTGATCCTGAAATGGCGCGGCCCACTTGAAATCGTGGGCCATGCCGCCAACCAGTTGGGCCGCACCGGACGGATCGGCGCGCCTTAGCGGGCGGGAACGCTCCCCCGGAAGAGGCGGCCGGCGTCCCGCATTGAGGCGCGGGCGCGCTTGCGGTCACCGGCGGCGTCGTAGGCGCAGCTCAGGCGGAACCAGGAGCGCCAGTCCTCGGGTGCGGCTTCGGCCTCGGCCTTGTACTTTTCGAATTCCTGGTCGGCTGCCGCCCGGATAATCCGCCCGGCGGGCGTGCGCGGGAGCTCGTCCACGGGCAGGCCGCCCTCGGCTTCCAGGATCCGGGCCATCTGTTCGGTGCGGGCACCGAACATCAGTTCGCGGATCAGGGCCCAGGCACCGACAACCGGCAGGACCAGGTAGGCAGCGCCGATGGCTTTGGCCGCAAGGTTGGCGTCCGTGAGCAGCAGGATGGAACGCTGGAAGGACACCACCAGGTAGAAGACCAGCAGGAGCGTGACGGCACCCACCCAGATTTTGGTCCGGTTCTTCCGGAAAAAGGCAAGGAATTCGCCCACGCCTACAGCCCCAGGTCCAGGTAGCCGTCCAGGCCCACGGTCAGTCCCGGGTGCGCTGCGGTCTTGCGGATGCCCAGGAGCACGCCGGGCATGAAGGAGGCGCGGTCAAACGAGTCGTGCCGGAACGTCAGCTGCTCCCCCGGCCCGCCGAGCAGGACCTCCTGGTGTGCCACGAGCCCGCGAAGCCGGACGCTGTGGACACGAACCCCGTCCACGTCGCAGCCCCGGGCACCAGCCAGTTCGCTGGTGGTGGCATCAGGGCTGGCGGGGACATCCGCAGCCGCCCGTTCGGCAGCGATCAGCTGGGCCGTGCGGACGGCGGTTCCGGACGGCGCATCCACCTTGTCCGGGTGGTGCAGTTCGATGATTTCCACGGATTCAAAGTACTTTGAGGCCTTGGCGGCGAACGCCGAGGCAAGCACCGAGCCGAGGGCAAAGTTCGGGGCGATGAGCACACCCGTGCCGGGGTTCTCCGCGAGGAGGGCTTCCAGCGCGGCGAGCCGGCCGGCATCCCAGCCGGTGGTTCCCACCACGGCGTGCATTCCGTGTTCTACGGCGTAGCGGACATTCGCTTCGGTGCTCTCCGGAACGGTGAGATCCACGACGTATTCGGCGCCGGCGGCGGCCAGTTGGTCCAGCGAGTCGCCACGTCCCAGGGCGGCCACGAGGGTCATGTCGGCGGCCGCTTCAACGGCTTTGACGGCTTCGGCGCCCATGCGCCCGCTGGCGCCCAGGACAGCCACGCGGCTGGGAGCGGGGTGTTGTTCGGTCATGGCTTTAACCCTACCGTCGGGCCAGTCGGTGGACGGAACCCGCGGCCGTGCGTTACCTCGCGGTCAGCCGCCCGCGCCCACCCATTCAACAGTGCCGTCGGCGAAGAACTGTTCCTTCCAGATGGGAACCTGTTCCTTGATCCGGTCCACCAGTTCGGAGCACACAGCAAATGCCTCGCCGCGGTGCGCTGCAGAGACCGCGCAGACCAGGGCGGGATCGCCGATTTCCAGCATGCCAATGCGGTGGGCGGCCCAGATCCGCACCGGCTGCGCCCCGGACGCACCCGCCGGATGCTCGGCAACCAGGGTGGCGACGACGTCGGCCATCACCTGGTGCGCTGTGGGGTGGGCACTGTAGCTGAGCCGCTCGACTGCCTTGCCGCCGTCGTGGTTCCGCACCACTCCGCTGAAGCTGACCACGGCACCGGCGGTGTCCGATTCGACGGCGGCGATGGCCTGGTCCACGCTGATCGGCTCCGCGCTCAGCACCGCGTGGACCACTTCGAAAACTGATTCAGTGCCCATTCCGGCCCTCCAGTTGGTCGCAAAGGTGCCCGATCACCGGATCCAGGACGGACAGCCCGTCCATCACGCCTTTCGGAGAACCGGGCAGGTTGATAACGAACGTCCGGCCCGCCGCACCCGCATGGCCGCGGCTCAGCGCGGCGAGGGGCGTCTTGGCCGCTCCTGCACGCCGGATGGCCTCCATGATGCCGGGAATTTCGCGGTCCAGCAGCGGCAGGGTCACGTCCGGGGTCCGGTCATCCGGGCTGAGTCCGGTGCCGCCGCTGGTGATGACGACGGCGGGGTGCTGGGTCAGGAGCGCGCGGATGGCGGCGCCGACGGGCTCACCATCGGGAACCACCATGGCGGGGTAGGCCTCGAAGCCGTGTTCCGTGAGCCAGTCGATAATCACGGGGCCGGTTTCATCCTCGTAGATGCCGGCCGCAGCCCGCGTCGAGGCGATGATCACTCCGGCTTTGCGGCCCTGCACCTCGCCGTGGGTGTGCGGCTCAGGAGTGTGCGGCTCCGGCAGGGTCGTGTTGTCGGTGGTGCCGCTCATAGTGTCCAGTCCCCGCTCTTGCCGCCGCTTTTCGCCAGCACTTTGATGTCCGTCAGCACGGCGTGCTTGTCCACGGCTTTGATCATGTCGTACACGCTCAGGGCCGCCACCGATGCCGCCGTCAGCGCCTCCATTTCGACACCTGTGACGCCGCGGGTCTTCACGGTCGCCAGGATGTCCACCGAATGGGTCCTGAGGTGGAAATCCACGGTGACTTTGGAGATCGGCAGCGGATGGCACAGCGGGATGAGGTCGGGCGTCTTTTTGGCCGCCATGATCCCCGCGACCCGGGCCACTGCCAGGGCATCTCCCTTGGGCAGTCCGCCGGAGCCGAGCAACCGCAGCACTTCGGGTGTACTGCGGACGGTGGCGGTGGCGGTGGCTTCCCGGGTGGTTTCGGCCTTGGTGGACACGTCCACCATCTGGGCGCTGCCGTCCTGGCGCAGGTGGGTCAGCGCGGGCGTGGCTTGTTCTGGATTCACAGCATCCATACTTCCACCTCATCGCCCCCGGCAAGCGCAGAGACTCCCGCAGGCACGTGCACCAGTGCGTTGGAGCCGGCCAGGGCGTGCATGAGGTGGGAGCTGTCACCACCCTCCAGCCGCACTGTGCCATCCGGCTGGAAGCTGCCGCGCCGGACCTGGTGCTTGTGCTCCGGCGACGTGAGGCCATGGGCCAGCCGGGCCCGGACCGCGGTCCGCGGTGCGGGGGCACCAAACATGACGGACAGTACCGGCCGCAGGAATATTTCGAAGGAGACCAGGCAACTCACGGGGTTGCCCGGGAATCCCAGGAAGGGCACGTCGTCGAACATGCCGATCCCTTGGGGGCCGCCCGGCTGCATCGCCACATGGATAAACTCGGCGGCCTGGCCCTCCATCGCCTGGCGGACCACCTCGTAGGCCCCCTTGCTGACGCCGCCTGTGGTGACGATCAGGTCCACGCTTCCGGCATGGCTCCGCAGCAGCGCCCGGAGTTCGTCAGGCCGGTCCGAGGCGATGGCCGTGCGGACCACGTCCAGGCCCGCCTGCCGCATGGCGCTTTCCAGGAGGGTTCCGTTGGAGTTGTAGATCTTTCCCGCGGGCAGCGGCTGGCCGGGCTCAACCACTTCGTCGCCGGTGGTGACCAGGAGGACGGTCAGCGGCCGGCGGACCGCCACCTCGCCGACGCCCAGCGCTGCGAGCAGCCCCAGCTGCGCCGGGCCGAGGAAGGTCCCCGCAGCCAGCGCCCGTTCCCCGGCCGCGATGTCACTTCCCGCGGAGCGCACAAAGGTACCTGCCGCCGTCGCAGGCAACCACACGGTACTTTCCGCACCGGGGGCCGGGAACCTGTCCGGGACGGCGCGTTCCACGGGCACGACGGCGTCGGCACCGGCAGGAATCATGGCACCGGTCATGATGGGGGCGGCGGTGCCGCGGGCAAGCGCCGCCGGTACGGCACCTGCCGGAACGGGGTCCGCCACGGGCAGCTCCGCACCGCCGTCGGACACATCCGCTGTGTTGATGGCAAAGCCGTCCATCTGGGAGTTGGCGAAGGGCGGGAGGCTGAGGGGCGCCGCAATATCGTGGGCCAGGCCCTTGCCGAGTGCGTCCCGCAGCGCCAGGGTTTCTACCCTGTCCGCGGTCAGCAGCGGTGCCAGCAGGTCTGCCACGGCGGCGCGGTGGGTGGCGACGGACCGGGGCTGGTGCCGGGCATCGCCGTGCTGGTGCTGAGGGCTGTGCATGGTCCTGCCTTCGGTGGGTGCCGTCATGGATTCACGTCAACTCTAATGGTGTGGAAGCCGGTGGCCCCGTCCGGTGCAACCGGACGGCGCTCTTCATCCTGAGGCTTCCCGTTGAGGTCCGTGGCGCGGACCTGGACCTCGTACTGCCCTGGAGCCAGGCTGATCCCCAGCTGCCACTGGTACCACGTGTCCTGCGAGATGCCGGGCGCCAGGCCGGCTTGCTGCCACGGGCCGCGGTTGACGCGCAGTTCCACTTTTCCGATGCCGGTGTGCTGCGACCAGGCCACGCCGCCAAACATGATCCTGCCTGCGCCGACCCTCCTGCCCGCGCGGGGGACATCGATCCGGGAAGCCGTGCTCCAGCGGCAGCGGCTCACCGTTCATCCCGACGGCGAGCATGGCGTCCCGCCCGTCGGTGAGGGCCTCCAGCGGTGTGCCGGCCGTCCAGCCGTCGGAGCTTCGCGACAGCACCATGTCAGCACCGGCCTGCGGCCGGGCCAGGGCAAGCAGTTCCCGCACCGGCCAGCCGAGCCAGCGGGCGTTACCGATGAGGTCACCGCCTACCTCGTTGGAAACGCAGGCGATGGTGACGTGCCGTTCCATCAGGGGCTTCGCCAGGAGATCCGCCAGGTTGAGTTCGACCTCTTGGTCCACCATCCCTGTCACCCGCAGCGTCCAGGTGCCGGGGTCGATGACCGGGACAATCAGTGCAGTGTCGATCCGGTAAAAGTCCCGGTTCGGCGTGACCAGCGGCTGCATTCCGTCCAGTGCCACTTCTGCACCCGCTGGGATCGCCGGGGCTCCCGAGGCTGCGGCGGGGAGCTTCAGCTTGTCACGTGCGGTGCTGATTCCGGTGGTGGCGCCGCGCCAGACGCCGGCCACGATCCCGCCGACTGCAGTCACTGCGGCGCTGGCCCCCAGGACCCGCAGAAACGTTCGGCGTCCGGCCGGCTGTGTGCGGTCCGGGTGTGCGCGGTCCGGGTGGACGGAGTCCGACGCCGGTCCCTCCTCCTGAAGCCGGCGGACCAGGAACCGCAGCACAAGGGCTCCGGCCAGGGCGGCCAGCAGCGGCACGGGAACGGCACCGGGAGTCAGCTGGGCGCGGGTCAGCACGGCAGCGAGGCCCACGAGCCCAAACGCCGCAATGACCGCCACCCCCGCGAACCGCCGGCGCTGTTCCAGGATCCCGGCAACGGTGCCCACGGCCGCAACAACGAGCAGCATGCCGGCCACAAAGACCACCTTGTCGGACGTGCCGAACAGGGCGACGGCCCAGTCCTTCACGCCCGGCGGAAGTCCGTCAATCACAGCCCCGCCCACGGCAGTCAGCGGCGACAGCGAGGGACTCAACAGTCCGGCAAGCAGCTCGCCCGCCACCACGGCGCCGACCGCGGACACCACGCCCGCCGCAGCAGCCCGGCGGCGGCTGCCTGGAGCGGCACCCCGGCTGCCCGGCCGCCTTCCGGGGCCCGCGCCGTCGTCGGCCGTATCCTGCAGGAACTGGGACGTATCCACTCCTCCAGCATAGGTTCGCGGCGCCCCGGCGGCACCGGGCCTTCCCGCGGATGGGGGGCAACTCCAACGCGGGCCACCAGCGGGCCGGACGTCATGGGCGTGATGCGGGCGCCACGGTGGCGTAGCCTGAATCCATGAGCGTTCAGCTAGGCATGCCGCAACCCCGGGACGGTGCAGGTCCGGGAGTGCCTCCTGCCCGGCCCGCGGATGCGCCCGCCGGCCTGGCGGACCGTTTTGGGCGCCGCGCCACGGACATGCGGCTGTCCCTGACAGATAAATGCAATCTGCGCTGCACCTATTGCATGCCGGCCGAAGGGCTCGAGTGGCTGTCCAGGCAGGCCGTGATGTCGGCCGACGAGATTGTGCGGATTGTCCGCGTCGGCGTGGACCTGCTGGGCGTGCGTGAACTGCGCCTGACGGGTGGGGAGCCGCTGGTGCGGGCGGACCTGGTGGACATCATCGCCGCCCTGCGCAGCAACCATCCGGACTTGCCCATTTCCATGACCACCAACGGCGTTGGCCTGGACAAAAAGGCAGTTGCGCTGAAGGCGTCCGGGCTGACCCGCATCAACGTTTCCTTGGATTCCCTGCACGAAGAGACGTTCACCCAGCTCACGCGGCGGCCGTTCCTGGACCGTGTCCTGGCCGGTGTGGACGCCGCCTGGGCTGCCGGCCTGGGCCCGGTCAAACTCAACGCCGTGCTCATGCGGGGCATTAATGACGCAGAGTCGCCCACCCTGCTCGCCTGGGCACTGGACCGCGGCTACGAACTGCGGTTCATCGAGCAGATGCCGCTCGATGCCGACCATGGCTGGACCCGGCGGAACATGATCACCGCCGCCGAAATCCGTTCCCTGCTTTCCGTGGACTATGTCCTGAGTCCGGATCCGCGGGCACGGGATGGCGCCCCGGCTGAACGCTTTGAGGTACGACGCCGGGTGGCCGGGTCCGGCGCGGGTGCTGCGGGTGCGGGGCCGGCTGACGGGCCGGTGCTGGGTACCGTGGGGATCATCGCGTCCGTCACGGAGCCGTTCTGCGCAGACTGCCGTCGCACCCGGATCACCGCCGAGGGCAAGATCATGAGCTGCCTGTTCTCGCGTGAGGAGTTTGATCTTTTGGGGCTGCTGCGCGAGGGCGCGAGTGATGAAGCCCTGGCCGAACGCTGGCAGGACGCCATGTGGGTCAAGCCCAAGGCGCATGGAATGGACCACACAGGTCTCGGCGCAGCGGACTTTGTCCAGCCGGACCGCAGCATGAGCGCCATCGGAGGCTGATTTCTTGAACGTACGTTACTTCGCTGCCGCGCGCGCTGCCGCAGGCGTGGAAGAGGAGGGCTTCGACCTGCCCTCGGGCGCCACGGTGGCCGACTTGCTGCAGGCAGTCCTGGCCGTGGACCGCGCCGAGCCGCCTGCCGGCACCCCTCCCCTGCAACGCATCCTGTCCCGTAGCAGTTTCCTGCTCAACGAGGTAGCCGTCCGGGACCGCACCACTGTGTTAAAACCGGGCGACGTAGTTGACGTGCTGCCTCCCTTCGCCGGCGGTTAAGACAAACTCGCTGGTGGCGCGAACGCACACTTGAGGCCCCCTCGCGATGGGATAGTAGAGCCCCGCCCAGGTCCTTTGGCATTACGCGAGTGATGTCACCGGAGTTATCCACATAGACGCCCACCCTCGCGGTTGTTGTCGGTGCCTCCGGGGATGATGTGGGTATGGATAGCAGAGCGGCTGTGGCGACGGCGGAGGCCCTTTCGGCCTCTTTCGCTGAGCTTGCTGTGGTGCTCGGTGGCGGGGCAGATTCCAACTGTTCCCGGGATGCTGATCCGTTGCGCCAGGTGGCGGATGGATTCCTGGACGGGCTGGCCGAGATATCACGGCTGGACGCGAAAAGTGCGGCCCTGAAGGTCTGGCTGACTGCCGGTTACACCGCCGCCGCGGAGGCTTTGGCGGGACCGCCGGTGTCGCCGGAGGACCACACCGGGCAGGAGATGAGTATCGTCGCCGAGGTCGCGTGTGCTTTGACGGTCAGTGATCGCAGTGCGGGTGCCCTGATCGGCGAAGCACACCGTCTACTTACTGGTCTGCCGCTGACGTTGTCCGCGTTGCAGGCCGGGACGATTTCCTGGCAGCACGCGAGGATCATGGTCGACGAAACTGTGAATCTTGATCCTGCCGGTGCTGCGGCGTTGGAGGCCCACTTCCTGGACCCCCACGCACCGAATCCGGCCCGCGGGCCCGCCGGGGAGCTCATCCCGGGGAAGTTCCGGCACAAGGCCCGGATCTGGCGGGAACGCCACCACCCGGTAAGCATCGAGAAGCGCCATGCCCGGTGTGCGGCGGACCGGCGGGTCGAGTATGCCCCGGACCGGGACGGGATGGCCTGGCTCTCCGCCTACCTCCCCGCGGACCAGGCCGCCGGGATCCGGGACCGCATCACCACCGCAGCCCGCACCCAACAAGGACCCCACGAGGGACGCAACCTCAGCCAACTCCGCGCTGACACCCTCGCCACCCTCCTCCTCACCGGAACCATTGCAGGTCGCAGCGACGCAACCCGCGGCACCACCCTCGGCCTGACCGGAGACACGCGTGGCAGCGGCGGCACAAGCGGCACTGCGGGAATCGTTGATGGAGTTGGGGAAATGGGCAGCGGTCGCGCGGACGGTGTGCCGTCCCCGCGGGCGCAGGTCCTGATCACTGTTCCGGTGATGTCGCTGCTCGGCCGCACCGATGAACCGGCGATGCTGGACGGCTACGGGCCGATCCCGCCGTCCATGGCCCGCCATCTGATCGCCGACGGCGCCGAATCCTTCCACCGCGTCCTCACCGACCCCCGCGACGGCGCACCCCTGGAGATCGGGCGGACCAGCTACCGGCTCACCAAAGCCCAACGCCAATGGCTCCGCCTCCGCGACGGCAAATGCCCCTTCCCCGGCTGCAGCAACCCGTCATTGGACAACGACGCGGACCACCTCCTCGCCTGGGCCCACGGCGGCACCACCGGCGTCAATAACCTCGGCCAGCCGTGCCACAAACACCACCGGCTCAAACACAGCAGCGGCTGGACACCCACCACCGCCACCAAAAACGAACCACCCGGCTGGACCTCACCCACCGGACGCCACTACCAAAGCGAACAACCCGACTGGGAACCACCCCACTGGCCAGACAAACTCCTCAAGACCACCAACGTGGCCACGAACGCGGCAGGCACCGCTCGCGGTTCGGTCCTGGTGGTCGACACTGACGTGAAGCCGGACCGAGTGGACGACGCAAATCTGCAATCAACCCTGGGCGCGGACTCACGAACCCAGCACACTGACTGGCAGGACAGGCCTCTTGGACGCCCAGGTGTGTCCGAGCCATCAGGCGTCTAAGTTGCCGGGCCCAATCGCTTACTGGGCCGTTCCCATCGCCAGTGCCAACAACGTGGTACGGCTATGGACGCCACAGGTGTCGAAAATCTGTTTGAACTGATCCTGGACGGTGTACGCCGCAATCCCCAGGGCAGCCGCCATGGCATTGGTGTCGGCACCGCCGGCAGCAAGCTCAAGCAGTTCCCGCTGTCGCGTTGTCAGTCCGAAGGTCCGGGCAAACATATCCAGCCTCGCCTCCGGAGGGCATGCCTGGATGGTGACAGCCAACGGCGGAATCGCCGCAGTGCCTGTGGAATCCATCCGGCTGGCCTGGAGAATGGCCCACTGGCCCGAGCCGATGTGCACCCGGGCAGACGCAGGATGACCGTCCACTCCCGCCTCACGCGCCAGCAACTGGGCAGCGACGTTGAGAACCTCCGCCGGTACGCGCTGAAAGGGACGCGGC
Organism: Arthrobacter sp.; assembly: GCA_023264815.1. GTDB lineage: Bacteria > Actinomycetota > Actinomycetes > Actinomycetales > Micrococcaceae > Arthrobacter. The sequence goes on from JAHFUZ010000003.1 coordinate 74,056, forward strand.
CCAGCCTGCAACAGCCCCAGCCATTCCTCCACAGACGCTGTTCCACCCACCACCGCCATGTCCGCATCCAGTGTCAGCACAGCCTGCTGAGGCAACTCTGGCCTCGGACCTCCTGCGGTACCGGTACCAAGGGCAGCGCCGGCATCAGCATCGGCATCGGCAGACCGTTGCACGCCGGTGTTCCGGTCCCCGGATTGCCCTGGCCCGAAATTCACCGTCCCGGTTCTCCTTGACGATGATCGGACCGGCTCGGAACGGGCCTGCTCAAGTAACTGGAAATCTCGTAGGGTGAACTGCCGGGCTATCGACCGACGAAGGGCGGGCGTTACCTCACGCGCGACGGCACTGAGGAACGCGACTTCTTCGATGCTAAACCTACGGTAGCCAGCTGGGTCCATCGGCCCGGCAACGGCAGATACTTGAGCCGGATCAGCAACGGCAGTTCGTCCGGGCACGGAATCCGGGCAAGGGGAGAAATCCCGGTGGCGGTCAGCGGATCTGAGAGCGGCCACACGAAGGCGCTGAACGGAAGCACCCGGCCCACCTCAGCCAGGACAGCGCTGCGTAATGCATGGTGATCCGGGGTGGAATCGCCTAGGTGCCGGATCCGTTCAAGGCTCCGGTTCCAGGACCTGCCGGGGGTCATTCCCCCAGTATGCCCGCTGGCGACAACACCCGAGCCTCCACCCAGGACCCCAGATTTCTGGGATACCCGCCATGTCGGGCAATGGTTATTGTGACGGTACGCGCCGCAGCAGAGCCGTGGTTGTCCGTCGAGACGAGCGATTGCCGAGTTACCACGGCAGCACAAGGGTGCGATTAGCTGGCGCGCTGAACCAAGGAGAAGCTGGAATGTTCACCCTGCAGATCGAACACGGCATCAAGGACTTTGGCATGTGGAAAGCGGCTTTCGACCGGGACCGGTTGACCGCGCCGCGTCCGGAGTAGTCCGCCACCGCATTTCCCGGCCGGTGGGCGACTCGCACCACATGCGGGCCGGGTCAGGCTCGGCGGCATTCGGAGGTCATGAACGGCACAAATTCCTGGCCGTCGCCGAGGCGCAGCTCGGCGGTGTGGATCAGCACATCGTTGTCCACACGGAACGTATGGCGGGCAGTCCCCCGGTCGCTGTGGCGTTCGACCCGCAGCACACCGTCCACCCAGGTGCAGCGGGCCGGCGCGCCAGGCGGATGGCCCATACTGTCCACGTAGTACCAGAGGATGTCGCTGTGGTCCGGATCAACAGTGAACACGCCGTGGCCTTCAAAATGGCTGCCGTTGGACTCCGTGTGCCGGTAGCTCTGCACCACAGCGAATCCTCTTGCCGCGCGGGTGAAACTGATTTCGGCTGCGGCTGTACGTGCAGGAGCCCACGCCGACGCAGAGAGGCGTGTGGTTCCCTGCCAATGACCCAGGAAATCTTCCAGCACAGCGTGCACAGTGCCCTGCTGCGGAAGGTTCATGGCTACATTATCGCCGGAGAGCAGGCCCGCCGACAGTGAATGATTCTGCAGTCAGCCCTCAAAAGCCGAACGTCTCGTTTTCCTCGAACGGGCCCACCACAGTGACCGTCCGCGGTGCGGCGGCAAGCTCCCGGGCAAGGTCCTGGACTTCCTGTGCCGTCACGGCCTTGATGAGCCTCAGGGTTTCGTCGATGTCCTGGTATTCGCCGGAGACGAGTTCTGCCCGGCCCAGGCGGGACATACGGGACCCTGTGTCCTCAAGCGCCAGCACGATGCCGCCGCACAACTGGCCCACGGCCTTGCGCAGTTCGTCCTCCCTGATCCCGCCTTCGGCCAGCTTGTCCAGTTCGACGCCCAGCAGGTCCAGCACCTGGCGCACCTTGGACGGTGTGCACCCGGCATACATCCCGAAGTAGCCGGCATCGGCATACGAGGAAGCAAAGGAATAGGTGGAGTACACCAGGCCGCGCTTTTCGCGGATCTCCTGGAAAAGCCGCGAGGACATCCCCCCGCCGAGGACGGCGTTGAGAACGCTCATCACATAGCGGCGCTCGTCCGTGGCCACGATCGTGGGACAGCCCATGATGATGTTGGCCTGCTCCACTGCCCGCTTCACTACATGCAGGCCGGCGGTGCCGGTGATGTCCGCCCGTTCGGTGGAACGCCGCTCCACCGGAGCGGCCGACGGCTCAAGTGACCACCCGGCAGTGTGTAGCGCATCCACCACAAGGCTGCAGACGACGTCGTGCTCCAGGCCTCCGGCGGCGGTAATGACCAGCTCGTCAGGGCGGTAATAGCGCCGGTAGTGCTCCCAGACCGAATCCCGGGCAACGGCGCGGATGGCGGCCGGCGTGCCGCCAATGGGACGGCCCAGCGGGTGTGTGCCCAGCACTGCAGCGACAAAGTGTTCGTGGGCCACGTCGGTGGGGTCGTCGCTGTCCATGGCGATCTCTTCCAGGATGACGTCGCGTTCCTGCTCCATTTCGGCCGGGTCAAGGACCGCGCCGGTGATCATGTCAGCAATCACGTCGATGGCCATGGGGAGGTCGGTGTCCAGCACGCGCGCGAAGTAGCAGGTGCTCTCCTTGGCGGTGGCTGCGTTGGATTCCCCGCCCACTTCGTCGAACGCGGAGGCGATTTCGAGCGCCGTGCGGCGTTTAGTGCCCTTGAACAGGAGGTGCTCCAGGAAATGCGTGGAACCATGCTGGCCCGGGGCCTCGTCACGAGACCCCACCCCCACCCAAAAACCGATGGTTGCCGAACGCTGGCCCGGCATCGCTTCGGTCAGTACCCGCACGCCGCCGGGCAGTACCGAACGCCGGACCACGGAGCCGCCTTCGGAGCCGTGGACCAGGGAGTCGCCGGGATGGTTCTGCTCAAGCGGCAGGGGTACAACAGTCAATTGAAGCCTTTCAGGAGCGGCAGCCGGATCTGGCTGCCATCGTAACAGCGGCGGATGCGTCAGCGTTGTCGCCGGCGCCTTCCTCTTCAGCTACCACCGGAGACAGCGAGAGCTTGCCACGGTCATCGATCTTGGTGATTTCCACCTGGATCTTCTGACCGACGGAAACCACGTCATCAACGTTGTCCACGCGCTTGCCGTTGGCCAGTTTGCGCAGCTCAGAGATGTGCAGCAGGCCGTCCTTGCCCGGGGTCAGCGAAATGAAGGCACCGAAGGTGGTGGTCTTGACGACCGTACCCAGGTAGCGCTCGCCGATTTCCGGAACCTGCGGGTTGGCGATGGCGTTGATGGCGGAGCGTGCTGCGTCGGCAGACGGGCCGTTGGTGGCGCCGATGTAGACCGTGCCGTCGTCCTCGATGGAGATGTCGGCGCCGGTGTCTTCCTGGATCTGGTTGATCATCTTGCCCTTGGGACCAATGACCTCGCCGATCTTGTCAACCGGGATCTTGACCGCGATGACGCGCGGCGCGAACTCGGAGAGCTCGTCCGGGGTGTCGATCGCGGAGTTGATGACATCCAGGATGTGCAGGCGGGCTTCGCGGGCCTGCTTCAGTGCCGCTGCCAGCACGGAGGCGGGGATGCCGTCAAGCTTGGTGTCCAGCTGGATGGCCGTGACGAATTCGGAGGTACCGGCCACCTTGAAGTCCATGTCGCCGAAGGCATCTTCGGCGCCGAGGATGTCCGTGAGGGCGGCGTAGCGGGTCTGGCCGTCAACCTGGTCGGAGACCAGGCCCATGGCGATACCGGCAACGGCTGCCTTCAGCGGCACACCGGCGTTCAGCATGGAGAGCGTGGAAGCGCAGACGGAACCCATGGACGTCGACCCGTTGGAGCCGAGGGCCTCGGATACCTGGCGGATGGCGTAGGGGAATTCCTCGCGGGACGGCAGGACCGGCACGAGGGCGCGCTCAGCGAGGGCACCGTGGCCGATTTCGCGGCGCTTGGGCGAGCCCACGCGGCCGGTTTCACCCGTGGAGTACGGCGGGAAGTTGTAGTTGTGCATGTAGCGCTTGCGCGTTACCGGAGACAGCGAGTCGATCTGCTGTTCCATCTTGAGCATGTTCAGCGTGGTGACGCCCATGATCTGGGTTTCGCCGCGTTCGAAGATGGCCGAGCCGTGGACGCGGGGCAGGACCTCAACCTCGGCGGTAAGCTGGCGGATGTCCGTCAGGCCACGGCCGTCGATGCGGATCTGGTCCTTGAGGATGCGCTGGCGCACCACGTGCTTGGTGACCGAGCGGAAGGCTGCGGACAGTTCCTTGTCGCGGCCTTCGAACTGGCCGGCCAGGGCCGAGGTAACCTCGTCCTTGAGCGCGTCGGAGGCGTTGTCGCGCTCCTGCTTGTCGGCGATCTGGAAGACGGCTGCCAGCTTCTCGGCCGCGGCGGCCTCAACAGCTGCGTAGACGTCGTCCTGGTAGTCCAGGAAGACCGGGAATTCAACGGTGGGCTTGGCAGCGCGTGCAGCCAGGTCAGCCTGGGCGTCGCAGAGTGCCTTGATGAACGGCTTGGCAGCCTCGAGGCCCTCGGAGACAACCTCTTCGGTGGGGGCGGTGGCGCCCTGTTCCTTGATGAGGTTCCAGGAGTTGTCGGTCGCTTCGGCTTCAACCATCATGATGGCGACGTCGTCACCGTCGGCCCCCGACACAGACCTGCCGGCCACCACCATGTTGAACACGGAGTTTTCAAGCTGCGAGTGCTTGGGGAAAGCAACCCACTGCGACCCGCTTTCGTCGGCGACGAGGGCAACGCGGACGCCGCCGATGGGGCCGGAGAACGGGAGGCCGGAAAGCTGGGTGGACATGGAGGAGGCGTTGATGGCCACCACGTCGTAGAGCTCGTCGGGGTTGATGGCCAGGACGGTCACCACGATCTGGACCTCGTTGCGCAGGCCCTTGACGAAGGCCGGACGCAGCGGGCGGTCCATGAGGCGGCAAGCCAGGATGGCTTCCGTGGACGGGCGGCCTTCGCGGCGGAAGAACGAGCCCGGGATGCGGCCGGCGGCGTACATGCGCTCTTCGACGTCTACCGTCAGCGGGAAGAAGTCGAAGCCTTCGCGCGGGTGCTTGCCTGCGGTGGTGGCGGACAGCAGCGCGGTGTCTTCGTCGATGTACACCATGGCTGCGCCGGCGGCCTGCTTGGCGAGGCGGCCGGTTTCAAAGCGGATTACACGCTTGCCAAAGCGGCCATTGTCAATGACTGCTTCTGAGAACTGGATTTCGGGACCCTCCAAGAGAGTCACCTCCGTTTCTTGATTAACGGAGCCCAGCCGCATCAACCCAGGCCAGCATCTGTCTACTGGCCTGCACTGCACCCGGTCATCGATCGAGACCCACGGGCCGGGGCTTCCATCATGGAAACCGTTCCCGGGGATCACTACCGAGGACCGCGAATGCGTGATGCGGTTGATCCTCCTGTTGAGTTTTCTTCTGAAGAAGGCGGCCCCATCCACAAGGGAAAGGGCCGCCCCTTAAGCCTGACTAGCGGCGCAGGCCGAGGCGCTCGATGAGCGCACGGTAGCGGTTGATGTCAGTGTTCTTGAGGTAAGAGAGCATGCGCTTGCGACGACCCACCATGGCCAGCAGGCCGCGCTGGGTGTGGTAGTCGTGCTTGTGCTCCTTCATGTGCTCAGTCAGATCCTTGATCCGCTGGGTCAGAACTGCAACCTGGACCTCCGGCGAACCGGTGTCGCCCTCGGACGTTGCGTATTCTGCGATGATGGACTGCTTTACAGCGGCGTCAAGTGCCACAATAACTCCTAGCGATGTGCCGTGAGGCCCGAGTCAGTACTTCACTGCCGGGTCTGCCCGCGCGGGAATAACCTGAAAACAGGGTCTTTCCACGCATGGCAGGAACCAGCCGCCACGGACTGCAGCCGGATCCAACGTTCAGTTTACCGGCCCGGACCTAACCTGTCGAAACACGTGTGCTGCAGGTGCGATCCGGGGGGACGGCGCCAGCCTTGCAGTCTGTCCCGGATCGCCGACATCCCGTGCAGGACTTCCTCGAAGCTGGTGCTCAAGGGCGAGAGTCCCACCCGGATGCCGCGCGGTGAACGGAAGTCTGGAATCACGTCCCTGTCCCACAGCGCCGCCACCGTCTCTTTGCTGAAGGCCGGGTGGTCCAGCGTGATGTGGCTGCCCCGAAGCGCCGGGTCGCGGGGCGACGCCAACTCCACGCCGAGCGGTTTGAGCCATGCATCATAAAGGTCCACGGCAAAGGCGGTCAGCGCAAGGGATTTCGCCCGGATGGCTGCCATGCCTGCTTCCTCTATGAGGTCCAGGGTCCCGCGCATGGCCAGCATCCCGAAAATAGCCGGAGTGCCGCTGAGGAAACCACGGATGCCGGGTGACGGTTCATAGCCCGGGCCCATCTCGAAGGCATCCTTGCGCCCCATCCAGCCCCAGATGGGTTGCCGGAGCGCGGGCAGGTGGCGGGAGTTGACGTAGGCGAAGGCCGGGGAGCCCGGTCCCCCGTTGAGGTATTTGTACGTGCACCCGGCCGCAAAATCAACGTCGGCGCCATCGAGGTCCAGTTCCACGGAGCCGGCAGAATGGCACAGGTCCCAGACCACCAGCGCCCCCGCGCTGTGCGCGGCCTCCGTGATGGCACGCAGATCGGCCAGGAACCCGGAGCGGTACGCCACGTGGCTCAAAAGTACGACGGCGGTGCCGGGGCCGGTGGCGGCCCGCACCTGGTCAGGGGTCACCCCTGCTGCCGGATCCGCCTCGATCCAGGTGAGGGTCAGGCCCTCCTCACGGGCGATCCCCTCGACGAGGTAGCGGTCCGTCGGAAAGTTGTCGGTATCCAGGACAATCTGGGTCCGGGCGGGATCGTCCACCGCTGCCAGCGCCGCCCGGATGAGTTTGTAGAGGACCACGGTGGTGGAGTCGGCGATGATGGTCTGGCCCGGAGCGGCTCCGAGGACCGCCCGGCCCAACTGGTCTCCGATGGCCTGTGGCAGGTCCAGCCATTCCTCATCCCAGCCGCGGATCAGCCGGCCGCCCCAGCCGTCCTGGATAAAGGCGCCGATGTCGGTCACGGTTCTTTTCAGCGGCCGGCCCAGGGAGTTGCCATCGAGGTAGGACAGGTCCGTGTCCGTGCCGATGAAAAGGCCGCGGCAGCGCGCCAACGGGTCTGCGGCATCAAGGTTCGCTGCGTGCTCCAGGAGGGCGGCGTCGTCGTGATTCCCCATCCCGGGGTCCGCGGCGCTGCTCATTGGCCGATCTCCGTCCGTACCGCGAAAAGCTCCGGGAAAAAGGTGAGTTCGAGTGCCTTCTGCAGGAACGCGGCGCCGCTCGAGCCGCCCGTTCCGGATTTCATGCCGATAGTGCGCTGGACCGTGCGGAGGTGCCGGAACCGCCACAGCTGGAAGTTGTCTTCAAGGTCAACAAGTTCTTCGCAGGCCTCGTAGGCTCCCCAGTTGTCCGCGGCGTTTTCGTAGATGTGCTTGAACAGCGGAACCAATTCCGGGCAGAACTCGTGGGCTCGGGTGACGTCCCGGTCCAGGACGGCGTGCGGCACGTCGTAGCCCTGACGGGCCAGGTAGGAGAGGAATTCGTCGTAGATACTGGGCGCGTTGAGCACCTCGGTCAGCATGGCATGCGCGGCCGGATCGGATTCGAACACCGGAAGCATCTTGCGGTTCTTGTTGCCGAGGACAAATTCCACGGCACGGTACTGGCTGGACTGGAAGCCGGACGCATTGCCCAGGAACCCGCGGAACTGGGAATACTCGGTGGGCGTCAGCGTGGCCAGGACCGACCACTGTTCAGTAAGGGTTTTCTGGATGTGTTTGACGCGGGCGATGCCTTTGAGCGCCGAGCCGAGATCGTCGGCGCGCAGCCAGGCAGCCGCGCTACGGAGCTCGTGCAGCACCAGCTTCAGCCACAGCTCCGTAGTCTGGTGCTGGATGATGAACAGCAGTTCGTCATGGTGCTCGGGCTGGCTGACCGGCTGTTGTGCGCTCAGCAGCGTGGGCAACTGGAGATACGACGCGTAGCTCATCCGGGAACTGAAATCGCGGACGATTCCCTTGTCCAGCTTGCGGGTGTTTTTCTCAACAGTCACTGCGCTGCCTTCCTCGTCCTGGGCGCCCGCCGGGGTGTTACCGGCGGAACGGGTCAGCGCCTCGCCAGGAGATCGTGGGCCTGGATGACATCCAGCCTCATCTGGTCAACGAGAGCTTCCGGCCCACGGTATGCCACCATGCCGCGCAGGCGCGCCGTAAATTCCACCACAACTGTCTGGCCGTACAGATCGAAGTCCTCCACTGCTTCATGCGGGCGGTCGATCACATGGGCCTCGACCTGGCGGCTGACGCCGTCGAACGTGGGGTTCGAGCCAACGGAAATGGCGGCGGGCCAGCGCGTGCCGGCCTGGTCAACCAGCCAGCCCGCATAGATTCCGTCGGCGGGGATGAAGCCGCTGGCGTCGTGGGCGAGGTTGGCAGTGGGGAAACCGAGGGCGCGGCCCCGGGCTGCACCGTGCACCACTTCGCCGCGCATCCGGTGCGGACGCCCCAGCACGGCGGCCGCCGTGGCGACGTCGCCCTCCTGCAGAGCTTCGCGCACCCAGGTGGAGGAACAGCGGCGGTCTGTGCCGCCGTCGTTATGCAGCGGGTAGCCTTCCGAGCCGAACTCGCTGATGACCTGGACATCGAAGTTGAACTTCTCGCCCAGCTGCTTCATGGTTTCGAGGTCCCCGGAATTGCCCCGGCCGAACCGGGCATCGTGGCCGATCACCACATGGCTGGCGTGCAGGCTGTCCACCAGGACCTGGCTGACAAATTCCTCGGGAGTCAGGGCGGCGAGGCTAAGCGAATACTTCATGACCAGGATGCCGTCCAGGCCCAGCTCGCCCAGGGCCACCAGTTTGTCCTGGAGCCCCATGATCATTTCAGGGGCCGCCTCGGGACGGTGGATCACCGACGGATGCGGGTCAAAGGTCACGGCCACGGCTTTGGTCCGGTTGAGGCGGGCCGAGCGAATGAGCTCGGAGAGTACCTGCTGGTGGCCGCGATGGACGCCGTCGAAATTACCGAAGGTGACAACGGAGGGACCAAAGTCCGCCGGGACCTCGGACGGATCGTTCCAGATGTAGACCATCACCCTCGCCTTATTTACTGCCTGCACTGACGTCTTTCCGAACGCGCCGGCGCCGGAACTCTCTAAGATTACCCGCATTCAGCATGGATTCCGGACGCGGCAGGTGGCTCCGGCCTGCAGGGGTGGCATCGTGCCGGCGGGCCTAGTGGCCGGACAGGCGCCGGGACTACGATGCAAGGGCAGTCCTCCTACGGCGCGCCGGACGTGCCGTGACAACCATGTCCGCGCACTGCCGCGGCGCGAAGGGACACACCATGACCGAGATCCACGACCTCCTGAACCACATTGATGTCAATCAAATGGCGTCGCTGTTGGGCACCGACCCGGCCTCCGCGCAGTCAGCCGTCGAGGCGGCCCTGCCAACCCTGCTGGCGGGTCTGCACACCAACGCGCAGGCTCCGGACGGCGCTGCCTCGCTTCAGTCAGCGCTCGGCCAGCACCAGGATGGCCTGCTGGACGGCGGTGTGGACGTTAACCAGGTGGACACTGCCGACGGCGAAAAGATTGTGGGTCACGTGTTTGGCGGCCGGCAGGACCAGGTGGCGGCGCAACTGGCGGGCACTGCAGGGCTGGGCGGAATCGGCGGCGACCTGATCCGGAAGGCGCTGCCCATCCTGGCGCCGATCGTGATGTCCTACCTCGCCAACAAGATCTTCGGGCAGGGCGGCCAGGGTTCCGCAGGGGCCGCCGTCCCCGGCGGAACGGGCGAAGCCCAGGCTGGCGGCATTGACCTCGGCGGCATCCTGGGCGGCATCCTCGGAACCGGGGCCGGCGCAGGTGGAGCGGCGGGCTCCGGCCAGGGTTCGGTGCTGGACAGCATCCTGGGCAGCCTGGGCGGGTTGCCCGGCGGAGATGCCGCACCGCAGGAACGTGACAAGGATGGCGGCCTGGGCGGTCTGCTCGGCGGCCTCTTCGGCAAGAAGTAGGGCTAGTCCTGTTCGCCGGCCGGGCGCTGGCCCGGCCGGCGGCGGTACAGCCACACCAGGCCGAGGATGGGCAGGAGCAGCGGAATGAACGCGTATCCCCGGCCAAAGAGTGACCAGACCGTTTCGTGCGGGAAGGCCACGGGGTCGAATACGCTGAGCGCGCCCACCACCACGACGCCCACAAGTTCAACCAGCACGGCCACCAGCGAAACCCTGAACCAGGTGCGGCCGGCCTTGGCCAGGGAAACAGTGGCCACGAGGTACACGAACGCGGCGAAAGCGGACAGCAGGTACGCCAGCGGCGCCTCGGAGAACTTGGTCAGGATCTGGTAGCCGGCCCTGGCAGTGGCCGAGATGGCAAACACCGCGTAGACGGCGATCAGCAGCCGCCCCGGCCCGGTGTTGCGGGTGTCCTTGGCGGAGACGGTTGCGCTGTCCTGGGTCGCTTCGGAGTGCGGGGCTTTCATGTTGCGGGCTTCTTCCATGTCAGTACCAGATCTGGTTCATTCGGGCGGCCATCACCAGGGCAGTGACACCGACGGCGGCCAGGACAAAGTTGCTCCAGCGGGTCCGTTCCAGGATGGCCCAGTACACGGCGGCGGGCGGCAGCAACATGGCGGTGGCCAGGTAACCCCAGAACTCCCAGGCCTCCCCGGCGATGGGTTCGCCTGCCACCACCCTCACGATGGAGCCGACCAGATAGACGATCAGTGCCAGCTCGACGGCGGCCACGGACAGGATGGTGACGTCGTTGGGGGCCTTCTTGAGGATGCCGGCCACCAGGCAGATCCCGCTCGAGAGCAGGCCGACCACAAGGATGATGTAGAAAAAAGCATCCATGCCCTAGGCGTCCCCCGCCGAAGCGCCACCAGGCGCCATCTTTCCGGGCTCAGATCCGCCGGGCGCGAAAACCAGCACGGGCTTGGCGAAGCTGCCGGCATCGGCCAGGAGTGCCACCAGGCTGCCGTCGGGCGCGAAGGCTGCCGCGGGGTGTTCTGCGGTGGCCGCCCCGGGGCTGCCGGCTGCCGCACCGGCCGCGATCCTCCGGCCGAAGGAAATCTCGGTGGTTTCCTCCGCTGTCAGTTCGCGGTTGGGCATCAGTGCCCGCGCCGCCTGCGACATTTCCAGGACGTCAAGTTCCTCGGCCAGCTGTTCAAGGGTCCGGGCCTGGTCAAGTGAGTACGGGCCCACGTGGGTGCGGCGGAGCGCCGTGAGGTGCCCGCCCACCCCCAGCCCGTCGCCAAGGTCGCGGGCGAGTGCCCGGATGTACGTGCCGGAGGAACATTCCACTGTGACGTCCACGTCCACCACGTCGGTGCCCGGCTCCCGCCGGATGCCATGGACGTCGAAGCGGTGGATGGTGACCGGACGCGCCGCGAGCTTCACGTCCTCGCCGGAACGTACCCTGGCGTAGGCGCGTTCCCCGTTGACTTTGATGGCGCTGACGCTGCTGGGCCGTTGCTGGATGTCGCCCGTCAGCGCGGTGACGCCGTCGAGGATTGCCTGGTCGGGGACGACGGCGGCATTGACGGCGGCGATGACGTCACCTTCGGCGTCGTCCGTGATGGTGGACTCGCCCAGGCGGATGGTGGCTGTGTACGTCTTGGAGGTACCCACGATGTAGGTCAGCAGGCGTGTGGCCTTGTTGATGCCCACCACCAGGACGCCTGTGGCCATGGGATCCAGGGTGCCAGCATGCCCCACTTTCCGGGTTCCGGCGATGCGCCGCATCCGGCCAACCACATCATGGCTGGTCCATCCCTGCGGTTTGTCCACTATTACCAGTCCAGAAAGCACGCTTCCCAGTATATCGGCGCCGCAGCCGACCCCCGCCCAGGTCGGCCGGGCGGCGGTTAGGATGGCAGGCATGCCTGAGCTTGCCGCGCACGCCCGCGACGTCCCTGTCAACCAGATCCGCGAAATCACGGAGGCCGCCTGGCGCACTCCGGGCGCAATAGTCCTCAGCATCGGCGAACCGGGCTTCCCGCTCCCCCGCCATGTCCTGGAGGCCGGCATCGCATGCCTGGACCGGGATGAGACCAACTACACGCCCAATGCTGGAATCCCGGCACTTCGCGAGGCCTTTGGCGTCAGGTTCCGCGAACGCGCCGGCCTGGACCCGCAGAGTATTGGCGCCGAACGCGTCTACGTGGTGGACGGCGCCCAGCAGGGGCTGCACTTTGCCATGAGCCTGCTGCTCTCCCCCGGCGACGAGGTGCTGATCCCCAACCCCGGGTACCCCACGTTCGCCATGACCGGCAGGCTGCTCAACGCCGTGCCAGTGGGCTACCCGCTGTACCCGGACCACGACTTCCAGCCCAGGATCCAGGACCTGGAGGAGCTCATCACGGACCGGACCCGCGTCCTGGTCCTGAACTCACCGTCCAACCCGCTGGGCGCCGTTCTCGCTGAGGACCTCACCCGGGAACTCGTGAGCCTGGCCCGCCGGCACGACCTCTGGATCATTTCGGACGAATGCTACGAGGCGTTCACCTACGACGTGCCCCATGTCAGCCCGGCACGGTTCGACAGCGATGTCCCCGGCGAAGCCCGGGTGTTCACGTCCCTGACCCTTTCCAAAACATACGGCCTGACGGGGCTGAGGATCGGTGCGCTGATCTGCCCGCCGGGGCTGGAGAGGACCATGAACAACGTGATGGAGGCGATCGTCTCCTGCGTTGCCTCGCCGTCGCAGTATGCTGCGCTTGCAGCACTGACGGGTCCGCAGGACTACATCCGGGAGGCGCATGCCCATTATCGGGCCAACCGCGACGCTGCGTCAGCCGTGCTGGCGGCCAAAGGCATTCGCTATTTGAGCGCGCAGGGAGCGTTCTATCTTTGGGCCGACGTCTCCCACGCCAGCGGCGGCGACGTCCGCGCCTGGACCCGTACGTTCCTGGCCGACTCCGGTGTGGCTCTCGCGCCGGGAACGGCTTTCGGGTCCATCGGCGAGGGCTGGGTGCGGATCGCCCTGTGCGGCGCACAGGCGGACCTCGTTGAGGGGCTGGGCCGCTTGCCCGCAAACCGGTAGGCGCGGCACCGATGGTCGTTGTGCAGGACAGGCCCCTAGCCTCGTCCGGCCAGCGCCGAGTCGAGCCAGGAGCGCAGGGCGGCTGCCGGTGCCGCGCCGGCTTGCTTGGCCAGCACTTTGCCCCCGTCCATAACCATCAAGGTGGGAATGGCCTGGACATCAAACCGGCGGGAAAGCCGCGGTGCCCGGTCAACATCCACCTTGACGAGTTTGAATGCCCCGGCGCGTTCGGTGGCCAGCTTGTCCAGGACCGGGCTCACCATGCGGCAGGGCCCGCACCAGGCCGCCCAGAAGTCCACGAGCACGGGGACCGGTGATTGCTCGGCGATCACAGCGAAGTCGTCGTCCCCCGCCGCCGCAATCCACGGCAAGCCCTGCTTGCAATTCGCACACCGCGGACGCCCGGCCGCGGCGGCCGGGACCCTGTTGGTCTTGCCACAGCCCGGGCATTTGATCAGTGAGGGTTCCACGGGTACCTCCCGGTTCAGTATTCGGTACGGTCGGCGGTTGCCCGCCATGCGTCGAAGGGGGCTTCCGACGTCGGAATCCCGTGGTGTGCCACGGGCAGCAGTTCCTGCCTGGTGCCGTTGAAATAGTCGTAGAACACGGCGTCGTCGAACCCCGCAGCTGCTGCGCCGTGCCGGTCGGCGGCGTAGTAAACGCGGTCGATCCTCGCCCACAGCGCGGCGGACAGGCAGAGCGGGCACGGTTCACAGCTGGTGTAAAGGACGGCGCCGGTAAGGTCAAAGTTGGAGCATGCAGTGGCCGCCTTGCGGATGGCCACCACTTCAGCGTGGGCGGTGGGATCGTTGTCCCGGGTGACCCGGTTGACGCCTTCGTGGACGCGGCCGTCCGGCGTCACTACCAGTGCGCCGAACGGTCCGCCGCCCTCTGCAACGTTGCGGATGGCCAGCTGAACGGCCTGTTCCAGGTATCGGGGGGCATCATGGCGATCGCTCGGCTCGGTCATAGCTTGATCCTAGCCATCACCGGGTATGGCAGTCGAAAAATAGGGGGCGCCGAAGGGGGAATTTCCGTCGACGCCGGCTGTCCCGGGGGACTAATCTGGCGCCGGGGGGTTCTCGATAAATTCACATCAACTCTGGTCTCATTGCCCAGCCCCCTCAGCGGGGCGGCGCACCTCAATTCCGGAGGATGCAATGAAGAAGTTACCCATTGTCGTCTGCCTTGCGGCAGCGGCATTAATCGTTCCAATAGGACCGGCCGAGGCCGGGTCCTCATCGCCTGAACCGAAGACCCTTGCCGAGGGGCTGGTCACACCCTTGAGCCTCGCCGTCGGAAGAGACGGTTCTGTCCTGGTTACCCAGAATTTTGCCGGCCGCCTGGACCGTGTGAAGGACCATCAGCTCACCAACGTGTACACGCGTGCCAACTGGGACGTCGGAGGTGTTGAAACCAGCCGCGGCACCACGTACTTCGTGGAGAGCACAGGCGCGGGCGGAGGCAATCCGGACGCCCTCGAAGGCTACCTGAAGTCGATCAGCAGGTCCGGCGACGTCAGCACAGTCGCCGAACTCGCCGCGTATGAACGCGCCCACAACCCGGACGGAGACCAGGAGTACGGCTTTGGTCCGGATGTCTCTGCCGAGTGCCTGCAGCAATGGCCGGTGTTCCCGCCGGCCAAGTACACCGGCACCGTCGATTCCCATCCCTACGGCACAGCGGTGAAGGGATCCACTGTGTACGTTGCGGATGCCGGCGCGAATGCCATCCTCGAAGTCGACACGGAATCCGGCGACGTCTCCACCCTCGCGGTCCTGCCCCCGCGGCCCGCGGTGATCCCTGCCGGTACCAGGATCCCCATTGACATGGCCGGCGGAACGGTGGAAGTGCCTGCCTGCGTGGTTGGCCACGAATACGCGTTCGAGCCGGTGCCGACCGACGTGGAGTTCGGCCCTGACGGCTGGCTGTACGTGTCCTCGCTCCCTGGCGGTCCCGAGGATCCGTCCCTGGGCGCCCGGGGCGCAGTGTTCCGGGTTAATCCCTGGACCGGATCCGTCCGCGTGTGGGCTGAAGACATCCTGAGCCCCACCGGCATCGCGGTGTCTGACGACGGGGATGTCTACGCGGCGTCGATGTTCGGCAACGAGATCGTGAAGATCGATGCGTGGAGCCGTGAGCAGTCACAGTTCCTTGCCGTGAATGGCCCCGCAGCGGTCGAACTGAGCGGCGACACTCTCTACGCCACGGCTGGTTTCAGTTTCGGGCAACCCACCGGAACCGTGCTGAAGGCCCACCTCAAGTAGGCGGGATTCCTGCCTGCAAGGCAAAAGGTCCGGCCCGCCATATGGCGGTCCGGACCTTCTGTTGTGTGGGGCTAAGCCGTCAACGCTACGTCCTACTTGTTGCTGTCTTCGTCGAGGTCGGCGTCGTCCGTGAGGTCCAGGTCCTCTTCGTCAAAATCGTCCTCGTCGATCTCCACGTCCGCAGGAATGTCGCTCTTGTAGGGATCGGCGTCACCGGCGTGCTTGGCGTTTTCAGCGAGGGCAGCCACTTCGGCGTCGCGCTTCCTGGCGGCCCGGAGGAGTTCCTCCAGGTTGGAGGCGTTGACGGGGATCTGGTCTGCCACGAATTCGAGCGTCGGCGTGAGGCGGACAGTCACGTTGCGCCCCACCTCCTGGCGGAGCACACCCTTGGCTTTCTCCAGCCCCTTCGCAGCATCCAGCTGGACAGCCTGGTCACCAAAAACGGTGTAGTAGATGGTGGCATGCTGCAGGTCGTTCGTCACTCGCGCGTCAGTAACGGTGATGCCTTCAAGCCGGGGATCCTTAACCTTCCGGCCCAGCGCCTCGGCTACAACAACCTTGATCCGCTGCGCCAACTTGGCAGCCCGTGCGGGATCAGCCATTTCCACTCCTAAAAATTTGGGATGTACGACGGCGCCGGAACGGCGCCCGAAGGGGCGGGGCCGCCGGAAAAATCCAACGGCCCCGCACCTGTGAAGCTAGACCAACCTAGACGCGCGGCTTTTCGCGCATCTCGAAGGTTTCGATGATGTCACCTTCGTTGATGTCGTTGTACGAGCCAAGGCCAATACCGCACTCGAAGTCCGTGCGGACCTCGGTGGCGTCGTCCTTGAAGCGCTTGAGCGTCTCAACGGTGAGGTTGTCGCCGATGATCTTGCCGTCGCGGCTGATGCGGGCCTTGGTGTTGCGTCGGATGATGCCCGAGCGAACGATGGAACCTGCAATGTTGCCGAACTTGGAGGAACGGAACACTTCGCGGACCTCGGCGGTGCCCAGCTGGACCTCTTCGTACTCCGGCTTGAGCATGCCCTTGAGGGCCATCTCGATGTCATCAATTGCTGCGTAGATGACGGAGTAGAAGCGCATGTCCACGCCTTCGCGGTCTGCCAGTTCGGCAACCCGCTCGGCAGGCTTGACGTTGAAGCCGATGATGACGGCGCTGTCCACCGTCGCCAGGTTGACGTCGTTCTGCGTGATGGCACCAACGCCGCGGTGGATGACGCGCAGCTGCACGCCTTCGCCGACGTCGATCTTGAGCAGTGCGTCCTCGAGGGCTTCCACGGCACCGGACACGTCACCCTTGAGGATGAGGTTGAGGGTGTCGATCTTGCCATCGGCCACGGCCTGGTCGAAGTCTTCCAGGCTGATGCGCTTGCGGCGCTTGGCGAGGGCTGCGTTGCGGTCGGCTGCTTCACGCTTCTCGGCGATCTGGCGGGCGGTGCGCTCGTCAGCGGTCACGAAGAAGGTGTCACCGGCGCGCGGCACGTTGGACAGACCCAGGACCTGCACAGGGCGGGACGGTCCGGCCTCGGTCAGGGCGCTGCCGTCGTCGTCGAACATGGCGCGGACGCGGCCGTGGGCCGTGCCTGCCACGATCGTGTCGCCGACGCGCAGTGAACCGGACTGCACCAGGACGGTGGCCACGGAACCGCGGCCCTTGTCCAGGTTCGCTTCGATCGCGATACCGCGGGCATCCTTGTTCGGGTTGGCGCGCATGTCCAAAGCAGCGTCTGCGGTGAGCAGGACGGCCTCGAGCAGCTCGTCGATGTTGAGGTTCTGGCGGGCAGAGACCTCCACGAACATGGTGTCGCCACCGTATTCCTCGGGAACCAGGCCGTACTCGGTCAGCTGGCCGCGGACCTTGTCCGGGTTTGCGCCTTCCTTGTCGATCTTGTTCACTGCCACCACGATCGGCACGTTGGCTGCCTGTGCGTGGTTGAGGGCTTCAACGGTCTGCGGCATCACGCCGTCGTCCGCTGCAACCACCAGGATGGCGATGTCGGTGACCTTGGCACCACGGGCACGCATGGCGGTGAACGCCTCGTGGCCCGGGGTATCAATGAAGGTGATCTTGCGATCCGTGCCTTCGTGGTTGTGGGTGACCTGGTAGGCACCGATGTGCTGCGTGATGCCGCCGTGCTCGCCCGCCATAACGTCGGACTTGCGGATGGCGTCGAGCAGGCGGGTCTTACCGTGGTCAACGTGGCCCATGACGGTGACAACCGGAGGACGAGCCTCAAGGTCCTCGTCGCCTTCGGCTTCGAGCTCTGCTTCAAAGTCGATGTCAAAGGTGGAGAGCAGCTCGCGCTCCTCGTCCTCCGGGGACACAACCTGGAGCTTGTAGCCAAGTTCCTCACCGAGCAGCGCGAAGGTTTCCTCGTCCAGGGACTGGGTTGCCGTAGCCATTTCGCCCAAGTGGAAGAGCACGGTAACCAGTGCTGCCGGGTTCGCCTCGATCTTGTCGGCGAAGTCCGTGATGGACGAACCGCGGCGGAGGCGGACTACGGTGGTGCCGTCGCCGCGGGGTACGCTCACGCCACCCAGCGACGGGGCACTCATCTGCTCGAGTTCCTGGCGCTTGGCACGCTTCGACTTGCGCTGCTTGCCACGGCCTGCGCCGCCCTTACCGAAGGCACCCTGGGTGCCACCGCGACCGCGGCCACCCTTGCCGAAACCACCGCCGGCCGGAGCACCGCCGCCGGCACCGGGACCACCGGTACCCGGCGCGCCACCCGGACGTCCGGGACCGCGGCCGCCAGCACCCGGACGGCCTGCACCTGCGGGCGCGGGACGCTCAGTGCGGTTGGGCATCATGCCCGGCGTAGGACGGTTTCCGCCTGCTCCACCCGGACGCGGGGCACCCGGACGGGGTCCACCTGCGCCGGCTGCGGGACGGGGACCGCCTGCACCGGCTGCGGGGCGCGGCCCACCCGGACGGGGGCCGCCTGCACCGGCTGCGGGGCGCGGCCCACCGGGACGGTCGCCGTCGGTGCGGCTTCCACCCGGGCGGGGCATGCCCTGGGACGTGGCGAACGGGTTGTTACCCGGGCGCGGAGCACGGTCGGAATCGCCACCGCGGCCGCGGGGCATGCCCTGGGACGTGGCGAACGGGTTGTTGCCCGGGCGGGGACCGCCAGGGCGCGGTGCAGAGCTGCCCTGGGATGAACCGCCCTGGCGGGCAGGTGCAGCCGGAGTTTCAGCCTTGGGCGCCGGACGGGCACCCGGCTTGGCACCGGTGGACGGGGCGCTTGCGGCCGGCGCCGGTGCAGCGGGTGCGGGGGCTGCCGGTGCAACCGGGGCTGCGGCGGCCGGGGCCGGCGCCGCGGGAGCCGCAGGGGCTGCAGCAGCAGGTACAGCTGGGGCTTTGGGAGCTGCCGGACCCGGAGCAGGTGCTGCGGGACGTGATTCCGGCGCCGGGGCAGGTGCCTTGGGCGCGTTGGCAGGTGCCGCGGACTTGGCAGCGGCGTCGGGGTAGGCGTTGCGGAGTTTCCGCACCACCGGGGCCTCAATGGTGGAAGAGGCGGAGCGAACGAATTCGCCCAGTTCCTGCAGTTTTGTCACTGCATCTTTGGAAGTAATACCGAGCTCTTTGGCGAGCTCGTGTACGCGGACCTTGGCCACATTTCTCCTGTCTCGGTCCGCACCGAGCCAGGCACGAACCGTCTACTTCTTACTGCGGACCCCAGCCGCGGTTGCAGCTGAAAGGCCCATTGCAGAGCGCAACAAAGTTGTCATCGTTGCGCACTCATCGCTGGGAACTCATCGGGTTTCCATCAGTTTTCTGACCCGCTTTCAGGTTGGACGGTTGTTGCTGCATCTGCCAGAGGAGTGTGCTGTGGCGTCTGCAGCGGGCCGGCGGCCTGCTCGCCTGCCAGGATCCGGCGTTCGACGGCGGCAACACCGGTTGCGCCCTTGAGGGCCCTTCCGAATGCTCGCCGTTTGACCGCCAGGGCCAGGCACGCTTCGCTGGGGTGCAGCCATGCACCCCTGCCAGCCATCCGGCGTCGTTCGTCGACCAGCACTGCGGCGGAACCGCTGCCTTCGGCGACGAGCCGGAGTAACTCAGACCGTGAACCCTTCTTCCGGCATCCGATGCAGGTACGTTGCGGCTGATCCTCGCTGTGCTGATTGGCGCTGTGAAGCACTTCTGCCACCGTGAGCATCTTCCTGACGTTCATAACTGCCGGCCCGGGGGCTTCCTCCGCCAGTCAGCGGTGCGGAATCCTCAGGGCACACGAATACCGGCCGTTAGGCGCGGTCATTGTCTATTCTAGCCCCTCAGTGCCGTTCTGCCCGAAACCGGTGCCCTGGCCGCCGGCATTTGCCGGCGGCCAGGGCACCAGGGCACGGTGGGCTGTTCCGCGGCTCAGCTTTCGCGTGGCGCCGCGTCTGAAACGATATCGATCCGCCAGCCGGTGAGCTTCGCCGCCAGCCGCGCGTTCTGGCCTTCCTTGCCGATGGCCAGGGAGAGCTGATAGTCCGGAACCACTACACGTGCCGAGCGGGTGGCTTCGTCGGTGATGGTGACCGAATTCACTCGCGACGGGGACAGCGCGCTGGCGATGAACGTGGCGGGGTCCTCGCTGAAGTCGACGATGTCGATCTTCTCGTCGTTCAGTTCCGTCATGACGGCGCGGACACGTGAACCCATTTCGCCGATGCAGGCGCCCTTGGCGTTGATGCCCGGGGTGTTGGCCTTCACCGCGATCTTGGTCCGGTGGCCGGCCTCGCGGGCCAGGGCGACGATCTCCACTGAGCGGTCCGCGATTTCCGGAACTTCCAGTTCGAAGAGCTTCCGCACGAGGCCCGGGTGTGACCTGGACAGCGTGACGGACGGGCCCTTGGTGCCGCGGTGGACGTCAATGACCAGCGCGCGGAGGCGGTTGCCGTGGGTGTATTTCTCCCCCGGCACCTGCTCGGGCGGCGGCAGCAGGGCCTCGACCGTGCCCAGGTTGACCTGGATCATGTGCGGGTTGTTGCCCTGCTGGATCAGCCCGGCCACCAGTTCGCCCTCGCGGCCTTTGAACTCACCGAGGATGTTGTCGTCCTCAACGTCGCGCAGGCGCTGCAGGATGATCTGGCGGGCGGTGCTGGCAGCGATCCGGCCGAAACCGGCAGGCGTGTCCTCGAACTCGCCGATGGGGGCGCCGTCGTCGTCAATTTCCACAGCCCAAATGGTCACGTGGCCGCTCTTGCGGTCCAGTTCCGCGCGGGCCTTCTCGAAGGCGCCGGGCGACTTGTGGTAGGCCACCAGGAGCGCCTGCTCGATGGTGGGGATCAGGAGGTCCAGCGGGATTTCACGCTCACGCTCCAGAAGTCTCAGTGCGCTCATGTCAATATCCATCAGGCCTCCTCAGAAGGTCCATTGTGCTCAGGTTCCAGACCAGCTTCTTCAAGGTGGCTGAATTCGATCTCGACTTTTCCGTTGCGGATCCTGTCGAAAGGAAGATTTTGGGGTTCGCCCTGCTTGGGCTTCATGCCCTTCTTGACGGCGATCTCGGGGACGATGGTCACGCCCGATCCGTCCACGGACTGCACCCTGCCGGTGACGTTCTCGCCCTGGATGACGTTGACCTTGACCATGCGGCCCTTGGCCCGGTGCCAGTGCCGCGGTTCAGTCAGGGGACGCCCGACGCCTGGGGAAGAAACCTCAAGGTCATAGGGACGCCCGTCGTCCGCCGGATCATTGTCCAGGACGTCCGAGAGGACCCTGGAAATGTCCGCGATGACGTCCAGGCTCACGCCGCCTGTTTCCTCCTGCGGCAGGTCCACCACCACGTGGACCACACGGTGCGAGCCCGGGATGACCGAGACGTCCTCGAGGTAGAGGCGGTTGGCCTGGACCGAGGGTTCCAGCAGGGCACGGAGCCGGGCGGCTTCCGGATTAGCGGCGGGCGCAGCAACAGCGGTACCCAATCCGGTAGCGTCTGATGAAGTCGTGGCTTCTGCATTGCTCACGATGCCGGCCGCCTTCCAGTAGATGATGTTGTGACTACTAGACTAGCGATTTTCCGGCCGCAGTGGTGCACCGGGATGCCCCCTGGGCGTGACAACATGGTCTGTTGTGAACGACGACACCCAGGAATCCGGCCACCGCAGGCGCTATTTCCGGTACGCCGTTTCCGCCCTGGCTGCCCTCCTCGTGGTGAGCCTGGGTTTTGTCCTGGTACCCCGGGAACCTGCGGCTCCCGTGCCACCGCCGTTCGCCGAGCAGGCCAGGGCCTCGGCCTACTCTGACACTCTCTCCCTCACAGCTGCCGGCGCTGGCCTTTACGGTGCCGGCGACGGCGCCTTGCCCGCTTCCGGGTCCGGGGAAGTATCCCCCGCGGTGGGCCGTGCCTTGGGGCGCACTGTGACTTTGCTGACGGTCCAGGCCCGGGCCCTCATGCTGCCATCCGATGCGCCCAGCCCTGGCTCGTCCGCCGCGGCAACTTCCGCTGCGGCGGTGCCGCCGCCGCCCACGCCGGCGGACTTCGCTGCCGCCCTCCACGCCAGTGGTGTCCGGCGGCTCACTGACGCCCAAACGGCCGACGGCGGCATGGCCCGACTCCTCGCCGGCGCCGGTGCTGCCCAGCTTGTGGCAGCCGAGGATATAGCGGCAGCCGCGGGTGTCGCATTGGGCGCCCCTGCCGGCGACGCCCTGCCGGGCACTGCCCCGGCGGCGCCGGAGACGTTGGCAAGTGGCTGCCCCCCGACGGCCACCGAGAGCAGCTCAGGGGCCGGCGGCGGTGAGGCAGGCAGCACGGGTGCCGGTCTGGGCGCTGCCCTGGCCGCGGTGGTGAGCGTCGAACGGGAACTGGTGTACGCCTACCAGGCCGCCCTGCCCCGGCTTCAGCCTGCGTCGGCGGGTCCGGCGTCGGACTTTCACTCCCAGCATGAAAGGCTCCTCAGCGACGCCGAAGCATTATCGTCCGCACGATGCACTGCGTTGCCGCCAACACCCGCGGGCTACGGCCTGGATGGGGCGTTCCTGGCCGACCCGGCACCGGAACTCGGCAAGCTGGAGGCGGGCAGCCTCCCCGCGTATGGGGACGTGGTGGCCCTTAGCGTTGGGGCCGAACGGGCGTGGTCCATTGCGGCCCTTCAGTCTGCGGTGCGGCGGACAATTCACTGGGGCGCTTCAACGGGCCCGGTTCCCGGCATGACCCTGGACGAAGCCCGGCTACCGGAGTTGGCGGTGGCCAGCCCGGCACCGGCCCCAAAACCATCCGCCGGTCCTGAGAGCAGTGGCCAGTCACCGGCACTAGTGATTTGCTGTACGAATGGACACACCAGCCGCCTCTTCCTTTCATGACGATGAACCGCACCAAAACGACATCGCCCAGCGACTGAACTGGCTCCGCGCCGGCGTCCTTGGCGCCAACGACGGTATTGTCTCCGTCGCAGCAATCGTGGTGGGCGTGGCCGGTGTCACTACCGAGTCAGGGCCCATCCTGGTAGCCGGTACCGCCGGTTTGGTAGGCGGGGCAATTTCGATGGCCCTGGGCGAATACGTCTCGGTCAGCAGCCAGAAGGACAGTCAGAAAGCCCTGATCGAAAAGGAACGCCGCGAGCTGGAGGAACAGCCCGAGGAGGAGCTGGCGGAACTTGCCGCGATCTATGAAGCTAAGGGCCTGAGCGCGGACACCGCCCGGACAGTAGCCAGGGAGCTGACGGCCCATGATGCGCTCGGGGCGCACCTGGCAGCCGAGCTGAACATTGACGAGACTGACATCGTCAGCCCGTGGCACGCGGCCATCGCCTCAGCCGTGGCATTCGTGATCGGCGCTGTCCTGCCCATGCTGGCCATCCTGCTGCCGCCGGAGAACATCCGCGTGCCCCTGACTTTTGCGGCGGTCCTGGTGGCCCTTGCCGCCACCGGTGCACTGGCTGCCTGGATTGGCGGGGGTTCCAAGGGACGGGCGGCCGTCCGGGTGGTGGTTGGCGGGGCCCTGGCGCTGGTTGCCACCTTCTCCATCGGCAACCTGCTCGGGGCGAGCGGGGTCCTGTGAGCCTGCAGGCGGGTGTGCCGGTCCCGCCTGCCCTCGGCCGCCGGTACAGCCGCACCAGCGCAGGCCGGGCGTGGATAGCATCCCTGCCCGGACTCATCCAGGGCCGGCTTGACTTCTGGGAACTGGCCGCTGACCTGCCGGCCGGTGCCTTGCCCTGGCATGGCCACGGCGGTGTGGTGGTTCCCGTCCGCCGCAGCGACGGCACCCAGGCGGCCCTCAAGATCGCCTTTCCGCACGACGAAGCCAAGGTTAAACGGCATGCCCTCCAGCTCTGGCAAGGGTCCGGTGCAGTCCGGCTGCTCGAATCCGACGCCGGAACGTGCGCCATGCTCCTGGAACGGCTGGACCCGGAGTGCTCGCTCCAGGCTGTCCCGCTGGACGACGCAGCACCCGTGTGGGGCAGGCTCATGAGGCAGTTGAGCCTGGTTCCGGGCGGAGGGCCGCCGTGGCAGGAATTCGACCACATCGCCGGCCGGGCAGAACAGTGGAGCGATGACCTTCCCGCCGACTGGGAACAGCAGGGCCGGCCCTTCCCGCGCTGGCTGCTCGAGGCGGCCCTTGAAGTCTGCCAGACCCGGGGTGCCGTGGGGCGGCGCTCCGGCCGGGATGTCCTGGTGCACACCGACTTCCATTTCCTGAATATCCTGGCCAAGCCCGGCGCACCTAATGGCCGCGGTACTGGGCAGCAGGGCGCCGGGAACTTCGTGGCGATCGACCCGCAGCCCATGATCGGCGAACCAGAATTCGCGGTGGCGCCGGTGCTGTGGAACCGGCTGGCTGACCTGCCGCCAGTGGAACCGGCCGCCGGGCTGAGGCAGCGCTGCCGGGATTTCAGCGCCGCCGCTGGCCTCGACGCTGAAATTGCCCGCCAATGGGCTGTGGCCAGGGAAGTGGAAAACGCCCTCTGGTACGCCGCCACACCCGGCCACCAGGGCGATCTGGCCCGGTCGCTGTGGGTAGCCAGCACCCTCGCCGGCCGGACCCTGGAGGGCCTCCCCGCGGCCCACACGCTGCCGGAGCCGGGTTACTCCAGACCGTTCGCCGGCTGAAGCCCGGCTTGCCGGCAGTGTCCTGGCAGCTTGCAGAGGGATCGTTGCCGGCGGACATGCCTGCATGCTACGCCCGGCCCGGAGGGGTCTGCGAGGGCCGCGTGCTCCCCGGCTTAGGTGAAGTTTTCCTGCCAGACGTCAATGCCGAGCTTGATGATCAGGGCGCCCACCACCAGGAGGAAAACCACCCTGATGAACCTGCTCCCCTGCTTCACGGCAGTCCTGGCCCCCAGGTAGCCGCCGGCCATGTTGGACGCGCCAAGCAGCAGTCCGACCCCCCACAGCAGCGAGCCGTGCGGCAGGAAGAACAGCAGCGCGCCGGCGTTCGTGGCCATGTTCACGATCTTGGCCTTTGCACTGGCTTCCAGGAAGGCATAGCCCATCGCCGAGACCAGCGCGATGATGAGGAACGAACCGGTGCCCGGGCCGATCAAGCCGTCGTAGAAACCGATCACGGCACCGATCAGGCAGGCCACAACGTAGTGCGTACGGCCGTCATGGCGCAGCAGCGTGATGTCCCCGACGTTAGGCTTCAGGGCGGTGAAAAGCGCGACGGCCACCAGCGCGGCGACGATGATCGGTTTGAAGACACTCGCCGGCAGGGTGGCCGCCAGCACGGCGCCGCCGAAGCTGCCGGCCAGTGCGATCACGGCCATGGGGATGGCAGTGCGCAGGTCTGGTTTGACCCGCCCGTAGTAGGTCACGGCACTGGTGGTGGTCCCGAAGATTGAGCCCATCTTGTTGGTGGCCAGGGCCTGGACCGGAGTGATGCCGGGAACCAGGAGCAGGGCGGGCAGCTGCAGCAGCCCGCCGCCGCCCACCACCGCGTCGATCCAGCCTGCAGCAAATCCGGCCACCACAATCAGGATGATCGTGGTGAGCTGGATCGACTCGAATCCCGAGATCACCGAGGGGGGTCAGCTGCGGACGGCGGTCACGACGTAGTCGACGGCCTTGTCCACGGGCACATTCTCCGCGTCGCCGGAGCGGCGGTCCTTGATTTCGACCACGCCGTCCACCAGTCCGCGGCCAACGGCCAGGATGGTGGGGACGCCAACGAGTTCGGCATCGCCGAACTTGACGCCCGGGGAGACCTTGGGCCGGTCGTCATAGATGACGTCCAGTCCGGCAGCTTCCAGGTCCAGCGCAAGCTGCTCTGCAGCGGCGAAGATTTCCTCGCCGCGGCCCACGGCCACCACGTGGACATCGGCGGGGGCGACGGCGCGCGGCCAGGTGAGGCCCTTGTCGTCGTGGTTGGATTCGGCCAGTGCTGCGACGGCGCGGGTCACGCCGACGCCGTAGGAACCCATGGTGACCACCACCTGCTTGCCGTTCTGGTCCAGGACCTTCAGGTCAAGGGCTTCCGCGTATTTGCGGCCCAGCTGGAAAATGTGTCCCATCTCGATGCCGCGGGCCGTTTCCAGCGGCCCGGAGCCGTCCGGGGCGGGGTCGCCTTCGCGGACGTCCGTGCATTCGATGACGCCGTCCCAGCCGAAGTCGCGTCCGGCTACAAGGCCGAAGACGTGCTTGCCGGCCTCGTTGGCGCCCGTGATCCAGGCGGTGCCGCGGACGACGCGGGGATCCACGAGGTACAGGAGCTTGGTGGCGCTTTCGCTGCCCAGCAGCGGCTGGTCCAGCGTCAGGCCCGGGCCGAGGTAGCCCTTGACGATGAGGGGCTGTTTCTTGAGGTCCTCATCGTTGGCG
Organism: Arthrobacter sp.; assembly: GCA_023264815.1. Lineage (GTDB taxonomy): Bacteria > Actinomycetota > Actinomycetes > Actinomycetales > Micrococcaceae > Arthrobacter. Next base: position 100,053 of record JAHFUZ010000003.1, read on the forward strand.
GCTTCCAGGCCGATCTCGCCGGCGATGGGCAGGAACGAACCAATGTTGGCTTCAACGCGCTTGAGGTCCACACCGCGGTCACCGGGCAGGCCGATGACCACCAGCTGGCGTTCGCCGGTGGGCAGGGTGACGGCCAGGACGACGTTCTTGAGGGTGTCGGCACCGGTCCAGGCACCGCCGTCGGCATCTGAGCGCGGGGCCAGCACGTTGGCCGACGCAACCAGCGTGTCGATGGTGGGGGTGTCCGGGGTGTCGAGGACCTCGGCCGCGGGGGCGTTCGTGAAGTCGATGTCCGCGGGCACCACGGTGGTGACGGCTTCGACGTTGGCCGCGTAGCCGCCCGCCGATCGCACGAAGGTATCCTCGCCCACCTCGGTGGGGTGCAGGAATTCCTCGCTCTTGGAGCCGCCCATGGCACCTGCGGTTGCCGTCACCGGAACCACCTCCAGGCCGAGCCGTTCGAAGATGCGCAGGTAGGCACCGCGGTGCGCGGCGTAGCTGGCGTCCAGGCCGGCGTCGTCCACGTCGAAGGAGTAGGAATCCTTCATGATGAACTCGCGGCCGCGCAGCAGGCCGGCGCGGGGACGCGCTTCGTCACGGTACTTGTTCTGGATCTGGTACAGGCTCAGCGGCAGGTCCTTGTACGAGGAGTACAGGTCCTTGACCAGCAGGGTGAACATTTCCTCGTGGGTGGGGGCCAGCAGGTAGTCCGCACCCTTGCGGTCCTGGAGCCGGAAGAGGCCATCGCCGTATTCGGTCCAGCGGTTGGTGGCCTCATAGGGTTCCCGCGGCAGCAGGGCCGGGAAATGCACTTCCTGGGCACCGATGGCGGCCATTTCCTCCCGGATGACCGCTTCAACCTTGCGCAGCACGCTGAGCCCCAGCGGAAGCCACGTGTAGATGCCCGGCGCCGCGCGCCGGATGTAGCCGGCCCGGACCAGGAGCCGGTGGCTGGCCACCTCGGCGTCAACGGGATCTTCACGCAGGGTGCGCAGGAAAAGCTGGGACAGTCTTGTGACCACGGGTTGGTATCCGTTTCTGGGGAATGGCTGCTGGAAAGCAGTGCCGGGCAATTCTTCTGGGTACTAATCTACCGGCAATCGGCGCCCTGCCCTGCGGCGGAAGGGCCGCTGACGCAATAGAGCCACGCCCGCTGGTGCAAAGCCCCTGGCCGTAAACGGCTGGTCATTGCACACGGGCGTGGCTCTACGGCCGTTGACGCTTAGATACTGGTGAGGACTGGTGAGACCGCCCAACCACTCCAGCGCAGCTAGATCGAACCTATGTGATGGCGGACACCTTTGACAAGGCTTTTCTCCATTCGAATGCTTTGACACCCCGGCTCCACGGGTTTCGGAGCGGTCACGCCCCGGAACATGTGGCTAAAAAAGGACGGTTGCGAAGGTGCCGACCTGGTGGAATCCAACTCGCTCGTACGTGGACCGGGCACGGAGATTGAAGCCGTTGACATACAGGCTGGTCACCGGAGCCAGGGTCCGGGCTTTCTCGGCCACTGCTGCCATATAGCCGGCGCTCAGGCCCTTCCCGCGGTAGCCGGGGTTCATCCAGACGCCCTGGATCTGTGTGACGTCGGCGGTCACGGCACCGAGTTCGGCTTTGAACACCACTTCGCCGGATTCGTTGACGTGCGCCAGGGAGTGGCCCTGCCGGATGAGGCCTTCCACTCTGCGGCTGTAGAACTCCTTGCCGCCCAGGAATGGCGAATAGCCCACCTCTTCTTCGAACATGGCGGCGCAGGCCGGGAGGATACGCTCGAAATCCGCCAGCCGGCCCAGCTCAAGGTGGGCATTGGGGGCAACTGCCGGCGGCCCGCAGAGGGTCATCAGCGGCTGTTCGTTCCGCACCTCGTGGGCGGCATGGCCAAGTGCCACGAGCTCGGCGTAGAGGGCCAGGACGGACTCCGCGGGGCCAAAGGCGGAGGCAAAGCGGCGGCCGGAGGCGCTGGCGGCTGCGGCCACCAGCCCGGCAAACCCGGGATCCAGCTGGACAGGCACCAGATTGGCTCCGGCCCAGCAGGCACCCATCAGGATGCCGTCGTCGAACACTCCCAGGACGCCGGCACCGCCGGTGGTGGGTGCTGCTGAACCCGCCGTCCTCAGGTGCGCGAGGATAAAGACGTTTGCCACCGGATCCTGCAGCGCAAGGCGCCGCAGGGCAGGGGTGTCCGCGCCCGACAGGGCACGGACAGTGACCCCGTCCGGCGTGGCGTCCTGGTTATGAGACGCTAACCACGGGGCTACCTTTGACAGCATCTTCGCCATCGGCCTCCCCCATCTCCTCGGCAATGCGCATGGCCTCTTCGATCAGTGTCTCAACAATCTCGCTTTCAGGCACGGTCTTGATGACTTCGCCCTTCACAAAGATCTGGCCCTTGCCGTTGCCGGAGGCCACACCGAGGTCGGCTTCGCGGGCTTCTCCGGGACCGTTGACCACACAGCCCATGACTGCGACGCGCAGCGGGATCTCCATGCCTTCCAGGCCGGCGGTGACCTGCTCGGCAAGCGTGTAGACGTCCACCTGGGCGCGGCCGCAGGAGGGGCAGGAGACGATTTCCAGCTTGCGCGGGCGCAGGTTCAGGGACTGCAGGATCTGGTTGCCCACCTTGATCTCCTCCACCGGCGGGGCGGAGAGGGAGACGCGGATGGTGTCGCCAATGCCGCGCGAGAGGAGCGCCCCGAAGGCCGTCGCGGACTTGATGGTCCCCTGGAAAGCCGGACCGGCCTCCGTGACGCCCAGGTGCAGGGGCCAATCGCCCTTTTCGGCCAGCATTTCGTAGGCGGCCACCATCACCACGGGGTCATTGTGCTTGACGGAGATCTTGAAGTCGTGGAAGCCGTGTTCCTCGAACAGCGAAGCTTCCCAGACGGCGGACTCCACAAGGGCTTCCGGCGTGGCCTTGCCGTATTTCTTGAGGATGCCAGGCTCGAGGGAGCCTGCGTTAACGCCGATGCGGATGGACGTGCCGTGATCCTTGGCAGCCCGGGCGATTTCCTTGACCTGGTCATCGAATTTGCGGATGTTGCCGGGGTTAACGCGCACAGCAGCACAGCCTGCCTCGATCGCGGCAAAAACGTACTTGGGCTGGAAATGAATATCCGCGATCACAGGGATCTGGGACTTGCGCGCAATGATGGGCAAAGCTTCCGCATCATCGGCTGACGGGCAGGCAACGCGCACAATGTCGCAGCCGGAGGCGGTCAGTTCCGCGATCTGCTGCAGGGTGGCGTTGATGTCCGTGGTGGGTGTGGTGGTCATCGACTGCACACTGATGGGTGAGTCCGAACCGACTCCCACCGAGCCCACCTTGATCTGGCGGGTCTTGCGGCGGGGGGCGAGGACAGGCGGCGGTGCTGACGGCATTCCCAGGCTGACCGAGGTCACATGGACTCCTTGGATAGGTGGTGCGGGAGGGGAAGAGATCCGGGAATCAGGACGCGTGCGGGGCCAGGAGGCCGATCACGGGGGTCCATTCGGTGGTGCGGATGCCGGCGATGGTCCCGGCGGTGGCGAAAGGGTCCTGCTTGAGCAGCTCGTTCAGCTGTGGTTCGTCCTGGACCTTGAAGATCAGCAGTGCGCCGGCTCCGTCACCGTAGGGCCCGCTGGTCAGCAGCTGGCCGCCTTCCGCCAGGCCGCCCAGCCAGTCGCGGTGCGCGGGCCGGTGCTCATCACGGGCGGCGGTGGATTCGGCGGCGTACACATACTCAACGGCAAAAACAGTCATAAGGACACCCTATCCCCCGCGGCGGGCTGCCGCCGATCCGGACTTTAGTGCAGGAAGAAGACCTTGACGATCGCCGCGGTGCCTGCCGCCCACAGCATCGATGTGAGGGTCCCGATGATGAACCGTTCCGCCGCCACCGGCGTTTCCTTCAACTCGGCAAACCTGCCCAGGCCTTTGATGGCCACGATGTAGGCAATGGCCACGGGCTGCCCGGTCAGGATGGCCACGCAAACGCCCAGGCGTTCGAGGACGCCGATGATCGCGCCGCCGCGCAGGATCCGCTGGCCGGGACCCGCCGGCACCGGAACATCCTGCCCTGCGGCCCCGGGCCGGGTGGCGTCCGACGGCGGCCTGCCGCCATCGGCGGTCAGCTCGCCGTCCACCGTTTGGTGACGGCCGTCATCCCCGGGCAGGCCGCGGGACAGGGTGTCAACGGTGACGTCGGCTGAGGGGTCCTGGCCGGAAGTGTCTCCGACGGAATGCGGATGCGCAGCTGCATCCGCTTTGTCATCGATGGTCCTGGCGAGCCGGAAGATCAGCGATGTCACCGGCCAGCCGGCAAATCCGGCCACCAGGAGGGCCACAGCTATCCAGAGTGCGTTCACCGGTTTCCTTCGGTTGGTGGTTCCTGCGCCGGAACAGCCCGCGGTGCCGGCGCAGGAATCATGGCGTGGGCGTAGTCCAGGAGCATGGCGGCTGCGGGCCTGGCAGCCCATTCTTCCTGCCAGCCGGACCTGAGGACGGCGCGGCTCACCGATTGTTCGGATATTCCCAGCTCCAGGGCAACGTGTTTCTGGCTGCCGTGCCGTCCCTCCCCGCCATCAAGGGCGCGCAGCCGGTCAACCACCCGCCACTGCGCGGGAGTCCGCTGCTGCACCACGCGTCCGATCAAGCGGAGTACGGCCTGGGCATGTGCACCGCTCATGGCTCCTTCCCCGGCATCGGGAAGGGTCTCCCGGCCTCGTCCCATACTGCCGGACACCACTGACACAGGAACCTGGGCGGCGGCGCCTTTAGCTAGTTCCACGGCCTTTCGCGCGGCCACAAAACCGCTGCCTGTCCCCTCCCGGGGACTTGCCCCGGGGGCCAGCTGCACAGCGCCGATCCCTATCCCGACGTACCAGTGACCGTCCCGCAGAGCGTGCAGTGCGATGTCCACCACGTCCGCAGCATGGTCCACCACGCCCTGGAGTTCGTCGCCTACCGAACGTTCGAAGGGGGCTTTCGTGAGCCTGCCCAACGCGGAGATCAGGCCCGGGACGCGGTCAACGTCAGTGGTGCTTCCACGCTGGTCGATGGTCAGGACGTACATAGTTCAACCATACGCAGGTGATTGTCAATAATCAATCATAAATAGCTGATTATTAAATATCAGTCGATATAAGCTGATTACCGCGGATCACCCGATGATCGTCGTCCCTTTTTGCGGGTTCACTTGGCCCACCTCCACGGGCCCGCCGGCGGACGTGCCCCTGCTTAGGGTGACTCCGGGCGGGAATCTCAGCCGAAGAGGTTGACCGGCTTGACGATGTCGGCGTAGATCAGCAGGGCGCTCATGCCCATCAGCAGGGCAGCCACCACGTACGTCACGGGCAGCAGTTTGGCGATGTCGAAAGCGCCCGGGTCCGGCCTGCCGAACAGCTTGGCCACCCGGCGACGCACCCCCTCATACAGTGCCCCTGCCACATGGCCGCCGTCGAGTGGCAGGAGCGGGATCAGGTTGAAGACGGCGAGCGCGAAGTTCAGCCCGGCGAGCAATCCCACGAGTGCCGCCAGGCGGGACTGGACCGGCACCTCTTCCATGGCTGATATCTCCCCGGCTACCCGTCCCACGCCCACCACGCTGATGGGGCCGTTGGGATCGCGCTCTTCTTCGCTGAAGGCCGCCTTGGCCACGCCCACTACCCTGGCGGGCAGATTGAGGACGACGCCGGCAACCTGCCGGATGTTCTCGCCCGCCATGGGCAGCACGGTCGACGCCGGCTGGGGCACCAGTTCAGTCTGCGCGCCGATGCCAAGGAATCCAACGTCCTGGTACAGCAGGTTGCCGGCGTCGTCCTTGGCCTGCCGCCCGTCAACACCCACCACGGGGCGGGCGGAGAGAACCGGGGTCACGGTGGTGGTGACCGGTCCGCCGTCGCGCTCAACGGTGATGCTGACTTCCCTGCCGGCGGAGGCGCGGATCCATTCGGTCAGCTCGCTCCACTCGGTGACGGCTTTCCCGTCAAAGGAGGTGACTACATCGTTCGGCAGGAGGCCGGCGGACGCTGCGGGGGTCAGCCGGCAGTCGGGGGAATCAGGATCCACGGTCTGGCCGGCCGCCACCTGGCATTTGGACACGTCTGCGATGGTGGTGGTGGCTGTTGCAACGCCAAAGCCCATCAGCAGGACAGCCGTGAGCACCACGCCGATCAGCAGGTTCATGGCCGGACCGCCCAGCATCACGATGATTTTCTTCCAGACCGGCAGGCGGTAGAAAACCCGGTTCCCGTCCTCCGGGCCAACCTCCTCATGGGCCATGGAACGCGCTTCGGTGGCCAGGGTCTGAAACATTCCGGTGCTGGAGGGCCGGACGCTTCCGTCGTCCTTATTGGGCGGGTACATGCCGATCATGGACACATAGCCGCCCAGGGGGATCGCCTTCACCCCGTATTCGGTCTCGCCTTTCCGCTTGGACCAGAGCGTGGGGCCGAAGCCGATCATGTACTTGGTGACGCGCACCTTGAACAGCTTGGCGGGCACCAGGTGTCCCACCTCGTGCAGCGCAATGGACACGGCAATGCCGATCGCCACGAAGACGACGCCGAGGATAAAAAGGAGGATGGGGCTCATGCGTTGATCTGCTGCTTCCTAGAGACTGCTTACTGCCAAACGTTCGTGGGCGCGTGTTCGTGCCCAGCCTTCAGCATCCAGCACCGACTCAAGGGTCAGCTCCGAGGATCCTGGGTGTTCGCTGAGGACCGCGTCGATGGTGTCCACGATGTCGGTAAACCGGATTCGCCCGGCGTGGAAGGCGAGGACTGCCTCCTCATTGGCCGCGTTGAAGACAGCCGGGAAAGTGCTCCCCTGCCTGGCCGCGTCCTTGGCCAGGGCAACCGCGGGGAACGCCGTGGTGTCCAGGGGTTCGAAGGTCCAGCTGGTGGCCTGGGTCCAGTCGCACGGCGAGGCGGCTTTGGGCACCCTGTCCGGCCAGCCCATCCCCAGGGCAATGGGCAGGCGCATGTCCGGTGGTGATGCCTGGGCGATGACTGAGCCGTCAACGAACTGGACCATGGAGTGGACCACCGACTGCGGGTGGACCACCACATCAATCCTGTCCAGCGGCACGTCAAAGAGCAGGTGGGCTTCAATGAGCTCCAGTCCTTTGTTGACCAGGGTGGCTGAATTGGTGGTGACCATCAGGCCCATGTCCCAGGTGGGGTGTGCCAGGGCTTCCTGCGGGGAAACGCCGTGCAGCTGCTCCCGCGTGCGGCCGCGGAACGGGCCGCCTGATGCCGTGAGGATCAGCTTCTCCACCTCGGCCGCGGAACCGGAACGCAGGCACTGGGCGATGGCCGAATGCTCGGAGTCCACCGGTACGATCTGCCCTTCCCGGGCCGCCGCCTTGACCAGGGCACCGCCCACGATGAGTGATTCCTTGTTGGCCAGTGCCAGTGTTGCCCCTGACTTCAGGGCCGCGAGGGTGGGGGCCAGGCCGATGGATCCGGTAATGCCGTTGAGCACCACGTCCGCGTCCACTGCAGCGACGCGCGCCGAAGCGTCGGGGCCGGCGAAGATCTCCGGGCGGTAGCCCTGCCGGCCCGCGGTCCGGGCAGCCTCGGCGATCAGGTCCTGCAGCTGCCGGGGATCACCGGAGGCAATGCCGATGGCGGCGGCCCCGGTGTGGACCGCCTGGCTGGCCAGGAGCTCCAGGTTTCCCCCGCCGGCACTGAGTGCCACCACCTCGAAAAGGTGCGGGGCGCCGTCGACGACGTCAATCGCCTGGGTGCCGATGGAACCGGTGGATCCGAGGAGGACGATTCTGCGAGGCTGCATGGTTCAAGTATCCCGCACAGCCTGGCCTGTCCGGACCCCGGGCCGACTCTAGGAGCCGGGCACCGCCAGGCGTAACGTGGACTCCGTGGACTGGGTTGCCTGGTTCGATGCGCCGGACTACGAGTTCGCGCGGCAGGTGCTGCAGCGGGGCATCGCAACGCTGTATTTTGTGGCGTTCCTGTCCTCCCTGAACCAATTCCCGGCGCTCCTGGGCGAGCACGGACTGCTTCCCGTTCCCCGTTACCTGGCGGGGTCCGGCGCACGGCGCCGGCCCACCCTGTTCCGGTGGCGGTACTCGGACCGGCTGCTGCGGTGCGTCTGCGCGGCGGGACTGCTGATTTCGGCGTTGCTGGTGGCCGGGCTCCCCCAGCTGGGGCCGCCATGGGTCCCGCTGCTTGCGTTCCTGGCACTGTGGCTGCTGTACATGTCGATTGTCAACGTGGGCCAGACCTTCTACGGTTTCGGCTGGGAAATGCTGCTCTTGGAAGCCGGCTTCACCGTGGCGTTCCTGGGCTCGGACCAGACGGAGCCTCCCCGAACCATCCTCATCCTTGTGGCGTGGCTGGTGTTTCGGCTGGAGTTCGGCGCCGGGATGATCAAGATCCGCGGCGGCAGGGAATGGCGAGACCTGACAGCGCTCTACTACCACCACGAAACACAGCCGATGCCCGGCCCCCTGAGCCGGCAGGCGCATCTGCTGCCGAAACCTTTCCACCGGTTGGAGGTCCTGGGAAACCATTTCGCGCAGCTGGTGGTGCCGTTCTTCCTCTTCGCCCCGCAACCGCTGGGTTCCGCTGCCGCCGGAATCATCATTTTCACCCAGCTGTGGCTGGTGGCCAGCGGCAACTTTGCGTGGCTGAACTGGATGGCCATTGTGCTTGCCTTTGGTGCGGTCAGCGATCCTGTGGCCCATGCCGTGCTCCCGTTCCTGCCCCTGGACTGGCATGCGGCGTCCGGCACGCGCGGGAATCCCCCGTACTGGCTGGCCATCGTCCTCGCGGCGACCTTCCTGCTGCTGGTCCTGAGCTACTGGCCGCTGCGGAACCTGATCTCCAGGGACCAGCTGATGAATGCCAGCTTCAACCGGTGGCAGCTGGTCAACACCTATGGCGCGTTCGGCACGGTGACCAGGCAGCGCATCGAGATTGTGGTGGAAGGGACCCTGGACGCGGACCCGGACGAGGCGGCGGACTGGCGCGAGTACGGGTTCAAGGGCAAGCCGGGGGACGTCAGCCGCCTGCCGCGGCAGTGGGCGCCGTACCACCTGAGGCTCGACTGGCTGATGTGGTTCCTGCCGCTGCGCACCGTCCATGACGAATGGTTTTATGCGTTCCTCGGCAAGCTTCTCGAAGCTGATCGCCGCACGCTGCGGCTCCTGCGGCAGGACCCGTTCGACGGCGAACCGCCGCGTTGGGTGCGCGTCCACAGTTACCTGTACCGTTTCGCCACCCGTGCCGAGTTCCGGGAGCGCGGCGAGCGGTGGGTCAGGACACTGCTGTACGAGGCCATCGGGCCGGTGTCCCGCCGTGGCTCCCTCGGGCGGAAACGGTGAACTCCGCCGGCAACCAGCCGGGCCCGCACTAAATCAGCGAGCGGTGGCTCAGGCGTGGGCGCCGGCCCGGCGGAGGGTGGCTTCGGCATGCTTGAGGATGGGGCCGTCAATCATCCTGCCGTTGTATTGAAAGACGCCGGACCCCGCCGCAGCGGCGGCCCGCAGGAGGTCCCGGGCAGCGGTGACGTCGGTATGGGACGGGGCGTATGCGCCGCGGACCACGTTGGCCTGGGTGGGGTGGATGCAGGCTTTGGAGCTGAAGCCGGACGCCACGGCATCGGCGGCCTCGAGGGCAAGCCCGCCGAGGTCCGGGATGTTGACGTAGACAGCATCCACGGCCTCCTTGCCGTAGGCCCGGGCGGCCACCAGGACCGCGGACCGGGCGTGCAGGGCGACGGCGCGGTAGCCGCCGTCGTCCGTCCTGGAGGAAGTGCCGCCGAGGGAGGCGAGCAGGTCCTCGGCCCCCCACATCAGGGCCACCACGTTGGGGGCAGCCGCGATGGCGGGAGCGTTGAGGATCCCGGCGGCGGTCTCACACAGGGCAATGACGTGGAAGTCCTTGAGTGCTTCAAGCTGGTGGGCGCCCTCCGCCTTGGCCAGCATCACCGTGCGGTACGGCGTGTGGGCCAGGCAGTGCAGGTCCTTCTCGAACTCCTCGGTACCGGCCGGATTGATCCGGACAATGGTCCGGCTGGGGTCCAGCTCAGGTCCGTCGCCGGCGGAGCCCAGCTGGGCGAGGATGGCGCCGCGGGCCCGCTGCTTGTCCGCCGGGGCCACGGCGTCTTCGAGGTCCAGGATGACCGCGTCTGCACGCTCGGCGGCCTTTTGGTACCGCTCCGGACGGTCGGCGGGGCAGAAGAGCAGGGCGGGTCCCATCACGAATGTCATACGGACATTGTCCCCTTTCCGGTGCCTTCTCGGCTCCCCTGGTGAGGTTCCGCCGGCGCCCTGCCGTGGGCCTCCCGGGTCCACATCAGGCAGCTGCGCGATGCCAGGGCCACCACCGTTCCGTCCTGGTTCCGCCCGGTGTGCTGCATGGTCACAATCCCCTGGCCGGGCCGGGATTCGGAGCGCCGCTTCCGGGTGATGACTGTCTCGGTATAGAGCGTGTCGCCGTGGTAGAGCGGATGCGGAAAGGAAATATCAGTCAGGCCCAGCTGAGCGATGATGGTGCCCTGCGTCAGCTGCGACACTGACTGGCCTACCACGGTGGACAAGGTAAACATCGAGTTGACCAGGCGCTGGCCGAACGGCTGCCCGGCGCTCCAGGCAGCATCCAGGTGCAGCGCCTGCGTGTTCATGGTGAGCGTGGTGAACAGGACGTTGTCCGCCTCCGTGACAGTGCGCCCGGGCCGGTGCGCGTAGACAACGCCTTCCTCGAGCTCCTCGAAGTACAGGCCGCGCTGCTCAATGATGCGGCGGCCGGCACCGGGAGGGCCGGGCGGCGGTCCGCCGGTCATACGGTGAGTTCCTGGTCCTCTTCGAAGAGCTCGGCGCCAGTGGCCGCGGCGACGTCCTCGACGGACACGTTGGGTGCCAGCTCGCGGAGCACCAGCCGCGGGCTGCCGGCATCGGTGACCACGTCGATCACGGCAAGGTCGGTGATGATCCTGTCCACGCAGGCCTTGCCGGTGAGCGGCAGCGTGCACTGGTCCACGATCTTGGGGCGGCCGTTGCGGTCAACGTGTTCCATCATCACGATCACCTTCTTGGCGCCGAAGACCAGGTCCATGGCCCCGCCCATGCCCTTGACCATCTTGCCGGGAATCATCCAGTTGGCCAGGTCGCCGTTTTTCGCCACTTCCATGGCACCGAGCACGGCAACGTCAACGTGCCCGCCGCGGATCATGCCAAACGACGCGGCGGAATCGAAGAACGCGGCCCCCTTGTTGACGGTGACAGTTTCCTTGCCGGCGTTGATCAGGTCCGGATCCACAGCGTCCTCTGCCGGATAGGGCCCGACGCCGAGGATCCCGTTCTCCGAGTGCAGGACCACTTCCACACCGGCAGGGATGTAGTTGGGGATGAGGGTGGGCATGCCGATGCCCAGGTTGACGTACTGGCCGTTGCTCAGCTCGCGGGCCACCCTGGCAGCGAGCTCACTGCGGGTCCATCCTTTGGTCTCCGGGTTGATGCCGTCGGCATGGCCGGCAGCGGCGCGGCGGTATTCGGGACGGACTGCCTCGGGGCGGGGAGGTGCTCCCTGCGTGCTGCTGGACTCCATGGCTATGCTCCTGCCTGTTCAGTTGCCGGTGCCTGTGACTTCTGCTGTGAGGCTGTGATTGCCACTGTCCGCTTTTCGATCCGCTTTTCGCCGTTGGGGACAACCACCACCCGCTGGACGAAGATGCCGGGCACATGGACGTGCTCCGGATCCAGTTCGCCCGGCTCCACCAGCTCCTCCACTTCGGCGATGGTGACCCGCCCGGCCATGGCACACAGGGGGTTGAAGTTCATGGCTGTGGCGTGGAAGACAAGGTTGCCGTGGCGGTCGCCCTTCCACGCGTGCACCAGGCCGTAGTCGGGCGTCAGCGACTCCTCAAGAACATAGTCAACCCCGTTGAAGGTCCTCACCTCCTTGGGTGCGGAGGCGAGCGCAACCCCGCCGTCGGCGTCGTACTTCTGGGGAAGTCCGCCCTCGGACACCTGGGTGCCCACACCTGCCTTGGTGTAGAAGGCGGGGATCCCGGCGCCGCCGGCGCGAAGTTTTTCCGCGAGGGTCCCCTGCGGGGTCAGCTCTACTTCCAGCTCGCCGGCAAGGTACTGGCGGGCGAACTCTTTGTTCTCCCCGACGTAGGAACTGACGGTCCGGCGGATCCTGCCGTCCCGGAGCAGGACGCCAAGGCCCCAGTCGTCCACGCCGCAGTTGTTGCTGACCGTTTCCAGGTCCTTGGTGCCGTGCCGGTGCAGGGCATCGATCAGGGCCACCGGGATCCCGCACAGGCCGAAACCGCCCACCGCGAGGGACGCGCCGTCCGGGATATCAGCAACGGCTTCCTCGGCCGTGGCAACAACCTTGTTAATCATCAGTGATCCTCTCGTGCCGGTTACAGTCCGAGTTCGCGGGCGATCAGCATCAGCTGGACCTCCGTGGTGCCCTCTCCCACCTCCAGGATCTTGGAGTCGCGGTAGTGGCGTGCCACGGTGAATTCGTTGATGAAGCCATAGCCGCCGAATACCTGGGTGGCATCCCGCGCGTTGTCCATGGCCGCCTCGCCTGCGACCATCTTAGCGATGGCCGCCTGGGTCTTGAACGGCTTGCCCGCGAGCATTCTGGAGGCGGCGTCGTAGTAGGCCAGGCGGGCTGTGTGGGCCCTCGCCTGCATACGGGCAATCTTGAAGGCAACGGCCTGGTGCTTGCCGATGTTTTGGCCAAAGGCATTGCGTTCCCTGGCGTATTTCACGGACAGGTCCACACAGCCCTGCGCAGCCCCGGTGGCCAGCGCAGCGATGGCGATCCGCCCCTCATCCAGGATGGAGAGGAAGTTCGCGTAGCCGCGGCCTTCCTCGCCGAGGAGGTTTTCCTCCGGCACACGGACATCCCTGAGAGTGAGCGGATGCGTGTCCGAGGCGTTCCAGCCCACCTTGTTGTAGGCTTTTTCGGCCTTGAACCCGGGGGTATCAGTGGGCACCAGGATGGTGGAGATTTCCTTCTTGACGCTGCCGTCCGCGCGTTCCGTCTGGCCGGTGACGGCTGTGACCGTGACCAGGCGGGTGATGTCAGTGCCGGAGTTGGTGATGAACTCCTTGTTGCCGTTGATCACCCACTGCCCGCCGTCGCGCTTTGCGTGGGTCTTGGTGCCGCCCGCGTCTGAACCGGCTTCCGGCTCCGTGAGGCCGAATCCTGCGAGCGCCTCGCCCGCGGCCAGCACCGGCAGCCATTCCTGTTTCTGGGCCTCGGTTCCGAACCGGTAGACGGGCATGGCGCCCAGCGAGACGCCTGCCTCCAGGGTGATGGCGACGGACTGGTCCACGCGGCCCAGCTGCTCCAGTGCCAATGCAAGAGCGAAGTAGTCCCCGCCCATGCCGCCGTATTCCTCGGGGAACGGCAGCCCAAAGAGGCCCATGTCCGCCATCTGTTTCACGATTGCATACGGGAAGCTGTGTTCCTCGTCGTGTTTTGCGGAGACCGGCGCCACCACGTTGTCCGCAAAGTCGCGGACGGTGTCGCTGAGGTCCTGGTATTCCTCGCTGAGGTCAAAATCCGGCATGGCTAGGCTCCCTCGCCTGTGGTGGTCGATTGGTTGACTGAAGTCTGGGGTGAATCGCTGGTCAGTGCGTGGATGGTGGCCAGCACCTGGTCTGCCTTGACCAGGTCGCCGGCCCGGACGCTGATCTGCACCGTTCCGGCCACTTCGGCCACCAGTTGGTGCTCCATTTTCATGGCTTCCACGGACAGCAGGACCTGGCCGGCGGCCACTTCCTCGCCGGTGCTGACGGCAACGGACACCACCGTGCCCGGCATGGGCGAGCGAACCTCCGGGTCGGCGGCGCCGTCCTCGCGTTCGATGGCGGCGAGGACGCGGGCCAGCCGGGTTTCCCGGGTGAGCACGTCCAGCCGGCAGGACCAGCCGCCGTTGCCCACATAAACAGCTGGCGCGTCCCCCGCGGGCTGACTTCCGGCCGGGGAGCTGACCCGCGCGAAGCGCAGCTGCTCGCCGTCGATCGCCAACAAGACGTCGTGCCCCGACACTGCCAAAACCGCCACGTCGTGTTCCGGGCCGTCGTTGACCCGTACCCTCGCGTGGCCCAGGTCCCGGCCGCTTACCCAGGTCACGGCCACCGTGGCGATGTCCCCGCCCGGCACGCCCAAGCTCCTGGTCCAGGCTGCCGGGGCACCCAGCCGCCAGCCGGTGGTGCTGTCCCAGGGGGATCCGGCGCTCGCTGGCTTCAGCGCCTGGGTCCAGTCCGGAACGGCTGCGGCGATGATCTCGGCGTCGCCTACGCGGCGGAAGGTGAAATGCGGCATCCTGCGCTCGATCAGGCCGGTGTCCAGCCGTCCGGCCCGGACGTCGTCGTCGTTGATCAGCAGGCGGAGGTACTCGACGTTCGTCTCGATGCCCAGGACGGTGTACCGGGCAAGTGCAGCATCGAGCTTTGCCAGGGCGGCCTTGCGGTCCGCACCCCAGGCAATCACCTTGGCTACCATGGGGTCGTAGTCGCTGGAGACAGTCAGCCCCTCAGCCAGGGCTGAGTCGATCCGGACGTCCTGATCCGTTGCGTCAGCGGGAGCAGAACGGCGGGCCTCCGTTCCGGCGAATGTGGCGCCGCGTTCATCGAGGAATACCACTTGTCCGCCTGACGGAATGAAGTTCCGTTCCGGGATTTCCGCGTAGACGCGGGCTTCAACCGAGTGCCCGTTGAGTTCGACGTCGGCCTGGCGGACGGTCAGCTCCTCACCGGCGGCGATCCTGACCTGCCATTCAACGAGATCAATGCCGGTGACCATTTCGGTAACCGGGTGCTCCACCTGCAGACGCGTGTTCATCTCCATAAAGAAGAACTCATCCGGGGCCTCGTCCGACACAAGGAACTCGACGGTGCCGGCACCGCTGTAGTGGACGCTGCGGGCTGCCTGGCAGGCAGCCTCGCCGATTCTGGCACGGGTGGCACCGCCGTCGTTCAGCCCGTCCAGCAGCGGCGACGGCGCTTCCTCGATCACTTTCTGGTGCCGGCGCTGCAGCGAGCACTCACGCTCGCCCAGGTGGATGACGTTGCCGTGGTTGTCGGCCAGGACCTGGACCTCAATATGCCGCGGCGTCCTGACCAGACGTTCCAGGAACAGGGTGTCGTCGCCGAACGCACTTGCTGCCACCCGCCGGGCCGTGGCCAGCGTGGCTTCGAGCTCCCCGGGCTGATCCACGATGTGCATGCCCTTCCCGCCGCCGCCGGCGGAAGGCTTGATCAGCAGCGGAAAGCCGACGGCGGCCGCGGCCTTCCTCAGCTGCGCGTCGGTCATGCCTGGCCTCGCAATCCCCGGCACCACGGGAACGCCGTACCCGGCCACATGGTTCTTGGAGCGGATCTTGTCCCCCATGACGTGCAGGGACTCCACGCCCGGGCCAATGAAGGTGATGCCGGCATCTTCCAGCGCACGGGCAAAGTCGACGTTCTCACTGAGGAAGCCGTAGCCGGGATGGACAGCCTCCGCGCCAGTCTCGCGGCACGCCTGGATGATCGCGTCGATTTTCAGATAGCTCTCGGCGGCCGCGGCCGGGCCGATCCGCACCGCGGTGTCAGCCTCGCGGACGTGCCGGGCGCCGGCGTCGGCATCACTGTAGACAGCCACCGAACGGATGCCGAGGGCGCGCAGGGTCCGGATCACGCGGCAGGCGATTTCGCCGCGGTTGGCCACCAGGACGGTGCCGAAGAGTGGTTTCCGGGGTGTTGGGGTCATGGCCTGGTCAGGAATTGTCACAGCTGCTCACATCCGGAAGAGGCCGAAGGAGGTCTCCGGCAGCGGGGTGCGGGACACGACGTCGAGCGCCAGCCCCAGGACGGTGCGGGTGTCGGCGGGGTCAATGATGCCGTCGTCCCACAGTCGGGCGGTGGAGTAGTACGGGCTCCCCTGGTCCTCATACTGTTGCCTGATCGGGGCCTTGAACGCGTCTTCGTCCTCGACTGACCAGTCCTGGCCGGCGGCTTCGAGCTGGTCACGCTTAACGGTGGCGAGGACGCTCGAGGCCTGGTTGCCGCCCATCACCGAAATACGGGATGCCGGCCACATCCACAGGAACCGCGGCGAGTAGGCCCGCCCGCACATGGAGTAGTTGCCTGCCCCGAACGACCCGCCGATGACCACCGTCAGTTTGGGGACCCGCGCCGTGGCCACCGCGGTGACCATTTTGGCACCGTTCCTGGCGATGCCGCCCTGCTCGGAATCCTTGCCCACCATAAATCCGGAAATGTTCTGCAGGAACACCAGGGGGATGCCGCGCTGGTCACAGAGTTCGATGAAGTGGGCACCTTTGAGCGAGGACTCACTGAACAGCACGCCGTTGTTGGCCACGATCCCCACAGGGTGGCCGTGAAGCCTGGCGAAGCCGGTGACCAGGGTGGTGCCGTAGTTTTTCTTGAACTCATGGAAGCGGCTGCCGTCCACCAGCCGTGCGATGACCTCGCGAACGTCGTACTTGGCGTTGACGTCCGTGGGGACGGCACCGTAGAGCTCCTCAGTGTCGGCAACGGGCTCAACGACGGTGGCCACGTCCCAGACAGGCCCGGACGGCCTGGGCAGTGTGGAGACGATATCGCGGACGATCTGGAGCGCATGCTCGTCGTTCTCGGCCAGGTGGTCGGTGACGCCGGAGATTTTTGAGTGCACCTCGCCGCCGCCGAGCTCCTCCGCGCTGACAATCTCGCCGATGGCGGCCTTCACCAGCGGCGGGCCGCCCAGGAAGATGGTCCCCTGGTTGCGGACGATGACCGTCTCGTCACTCATGGCCGGCACGTAGGCGCCACCGGCTGTGCAGGAACCCATCACGGACGCGATCTGCGGGATTTTCGCCGCGGACATCTTCGCCTGGTTGAAGAAGATCCGGCCGAAGTGCTCCTTGTCCGGGAAGACCTCGTCCTGCCTCGGCAGGAACGCTCCCCCGGAGTCCACGAGGTAGATGCAGGGCAAACGGTTCTCCAGCGCGATTTCCTGGGCCCGGAGGTGCTTCTTGACGGTCATCGGATAGTACGTCCCGCCCTTGACCGTGGCGTCGTTGGAGATCACCAGCACCTGCCGGCCGTGGACCAGGCCGATGCCCGCAATCACGCCGGCGCCCGGCGACTCGTCGTTGTACATGCCGTTGGCAGCGAGAGGGGCAATCTCCAGGAACGGGCTGCCGTCATCCAGCAACCGGTCGATACGTTCCCGCGGGAGCAGCTTGCCGCGGGCAACATGGCGTTCGCGTGAGTTCTCCGGACCGCCCAGTGCAGCCTCCGCCAGCCTGGCCCGCAGCTCGCCGGCGAGGGTGAGCTGCGCTGTTTTATTGGCCATAAACGGTTCACTGGCGGCGTCCAGCCGGCTGGTGAGGGTCTCCATCGACGCCTTCCGTTCCTGTTCTGTTGAGAGCCTTCTGCTGCAAGCCCGTGAGGGAGGTGCGGATGCCAACTCGGTTAGTATCTAGTAACTGAGATTTAGGTTAGTCTCTATTAACTGTGATGTCCAACACAGGTTGGCATTGCTAGAATCTGCAGGTTCGAGGAGGAAAAAACGTGCCCACCGCCCGGCCTGCCAAGCCAACCCAGCCATCGCCGCCAGACGAGCCCGCCGTGGCTGCCCCGCGCATTCCGGGCACACAGCGCAGCCATGCCAAAGAGATCCGGCGCCAGGCCCTGTTGAGCGCCGCTGCATCACTGTTTGCCGTGAACGGTTTCAACAGGGTGTCGCTCGAGGATCTGGGGGCCGCGGCCGGCGTGAGCGGGCCTGCGGTATACCGCCACTTCCCAGGCAAGCAGGCCGTGCTCGGCGACCTGCTGCTCACGGTCAGCCGGGACCTCCTGGCGGGCGGCCAGCGGGTCGTGGCCGAGACTGCGGATCCGCTCGCGGCCCTCCGCCGGCTGGTAGCTTTCCAGGTGGATTTCGCCCTGGGTAAGCCGGACGTGATCCGCGTGCAGGACAGGGACTTCAGTAACCTCGCCCCGCAGGACCAGTCCGACGTCCGGGCACTGCAGCGAAGCTATGTGGAGGTTTGGGTGGCGGTTCTTGCCCGCGTGCACCCCACCGTCGAGGCTGCCCACCTGCGGATGCGGGCGCATGCGACGTTCGGCCTGATCAATTCCACTCCCCATTCGGTTCGAAACCACGGCCGCAGAATCGCCCTGAAGACGGCCCGCCCGCTGCTGGAAAGCATGGCAATGGCCGCCCTTACTGTGGACGCCTCCCCCGCGCCCTGACAGGACAGCGCTCCAGCAGCAATGCGGGCGGCCAGGTGCCTAGACCATGGTCAGGACCATGCCGGGATCGGCCAGGATGGCGCCGACGTCGGCGAGGAACCGCGACCCCTGCTCCCCGTCCACCAGGCGGTGGTCAAAGGACAGGCTCAGGGTCATCACCTGGCGCAGCGCCACCTCATTCTGGAATTCCCACGGCATCTTCCGGACCGCTCCGACGGCCAGGATGGCTGCCTCGCCCGGATTCAGGATGGGAGTGCCGGCGTCGATCCCAAAAACACCGATATTGGTGATGGAGATGGTGCCGCCGGCCAGTTCTTCCGGAGCAGTCTTGCCAGCGCGCGCGGTCTCGGTCAGCGCCGTCAGGGCTTCGGAGAGTTCCAACAGTGACAGAGTGTCTGCGTCCTTGATGTTGGGAACCGTGAGCCCGCGGGGTGTTGCCGCGGCAATGCCCAGGTTCACGTAGTTGAACTGCACAATCTCCTGGTTGGCTTCGTCCCACCGTGAGTTCAGCGACGGGTTCCGGCGCAGCGCAATCAGCACGGCTTTGGCCACCAGGGTCAACGGCGTCAGCCTGTGGTCCGCGAACGTCCGGCTCGCTTTTAACCTGGCGAGCAGGTCCATGGTGGGCGTGACATCCACGGTGAGGAACTCCGTGGCATGCGGCGCTGTGAAGGCGCTCGCCACCATCGCGGCGGCCGTAAACTTTCGGACGCCCTTGATGGGCGTGCGGACTTCCCGCCCACCCTGAGCAACCGGCTGGCCGGCCGGAACGGGGGTATCGGCCACGGCGGACAGGTGACGGGCAGCCGCCGGGACGACGCCGCCCCCAACATAGTTCCGGACATCCTCCCGCGTGATCAGCCCGTGGGCTCCCGTGCCGGCCACTGCGGCCAACTCGACGCCGAGGTCCTTGGCCAGCTTGCGGACCGGCGGTGTGGAGCGCGGACGCTCGACGGACCGGGCGTCTGCAGGATTGGTTTTGACAGGCTCAACCGCCGGGGCGGCAAAGGTGCGTTGGCGGCGCACCGGACGGCCCGGGCTTTCGACGACGGCGCCGTACCCTACCAGGTTAGGTTGCCGCTTTGCCGCCCCCTCCTCAGCAGGAGCTGCCCCCGCGGGCGAGGTACCGGCGTCGTCCGCTACCTCAAAGGAGACGATCGGCTTACCGACTTCCACCACGGTGCCAGGCTGCTCATGCAGGGCAGTGATCACGCCGGCGAAAGGCGATGGCAGCTCCACCACGGCTTTGGCCGTTTCCACCTCGGCAATGACCTGGTTCAGGCTGACGGTATCCCCCACACCAACCTTCCAGCTGACAATTTCGGATTCCGTGAGGCCTTCGCCCAGGTCCGGAAGCCTGAATTCCTTGATCATGGTGGCGCTCATCCTTCCAGCCCGCTGAGTGAGTTCGGCCGTCCCAGTGCACGGTCCACACCGTCGAGGATCCTGTCCATGCTGGGCAGGTGGTGCATTTCCACCTTGGAGTACGGGTAGGGAACGTCGAACCCGGTCACACGGACCGGCGCTGCTTCAAGGTGGTAGAAGCACCGCTCCGTGATGCTCGCAGCAACTTCGGCACCCAGCCCGCCTGACTGGCCGGCCTCGTGCGTGACCACCAGGCGGCCGGTCTTCCGCACGGACGCTTCCACCGTGGCGTAGTCCACCGGCGCCAGCGAGCGCAGGTCGATCACCTCGATGGAGATCCCTTCATCGGCAGCTGCAGTGGCGGCATCCCGGGCTGTTTTCACCAGCGGTCCGTACGCCACCAGGGTGACGTCGGTGCCTTCGGTGAGCACACGGGCCTCACCCATGGGCGTGGCGGTGCGGAGGTCAATGCCCTCGTCCACCTCGCCCTTGTCGTGATAGCGCCGTTTGGGCTCGAAGTACAGCACAGGGTCGTCGGACTGAATGGCCTGCTGGATGACGGTGTAGGCGTCCTGGGGATTGGAAACGGTCACCACCCGGAGCCCGGAGGTATGCGTGAAGTACGCCTCGGGTGATTCGGAGTGGTGCTCGGGCGAACCGATGCCGCCGCCGAACGGGACCCTGATGGTGATGGGCATCTTCACCGCACCCTGGGTGCGGTAGTGCAGCTTGGCTACCTGGCTGACGATCTGGTCGAAGGCGGGATAGATGAAGCCGTCGAACTGGATCTCCACGACGGGCCTGTAGCCGCGGTAGGCAAGGCCGATGGCGGTGCCGATGATGGCAGACTCGGCCAGCGGGGTATCCACCACCCGATGCTTGCCGAAGTCCTTCTGGAGTCCGGCGGTCACCCGGAACACGCCGCCCAGGGTTCCGATGTCTTCGCCCATCAGGATGACTTTGGGGTCATTTTCGAGTGATTTGCGCAGGCCGGAGTTGATGGCACGGGCAAAGGTCATCTGGGTCATCAGCGTGCACCTTCCTGTGAAGTGGCTCCTGCGGGATCACCGAAGGATGCAAGGTACCGGGCGTAGTGGTCCTCCTGCCGGTCCAGCCATGAATTCGGCGCACTGTAGACGTGTTTGAAGACATCCATTGCCTCCGGCTCGGGCATACCGATGCAGCCCGCACGCAGTTCCCGGGCCACGGCATCTGCCCTGTCCCTGACGTGCTGCCGGAACTGTTCCGTGAGCAGTCCCTTGCGGTCAAGGAGGGTTTTGACCCGGTCGATGGGGTCCTTCGCGGCCCAGTCTTCAAGCTCGTTGGCGTCGCGGTAACGCGTGGGATCGTCGGCCGTGGTGTGCGGGCCCATACGGTACGTCACGGCCTCGATGAAGGTCGGCCCGCCGCCGCGCCGGGCCCGGTCCAGCGCCACGCGTGTGGCAGCCATGACGGCAAGGACATCATTTCCATCCACCCTGAGGCTTGGTATCCCGAATCCGGACGCCCGGTCAGCGATCTGGACGTGGGACTGCAGCCGCACGGGCTCGGAGATGGCCCAGTGGTTGTTGGAGCAGAAGAAGACCAGCGGAACCTGGAAGCTGGCAGCAAAGACCAGGGCCTCGTTGACATCGCCTTCGCTCGTGGCACCGTCGCCGAAGTAGGTCACCGCCGCCGAGTCGGCGCCGTCGTTCTGGATCCCCATGGCATAGCCGGTGGCATGCAGGGTCTGGGCGCCAATGATGATCTGGGGAGTGGCCATGTTGACCGTGTACGGGTCCCAGCCGGACGAGGCATTGCCCCGCCAGACCTTCAGGATGTCCGTGAGGTCCACGCCGCGGCAGTAGGCAACACCGTTTTCCCGGTAGCTGGAGAAGACAAAATCATCGTGGCGAAGGGCCCTGGCCGACCCGACCTGCGCCGCTTCCTGGCCCAGCAGCGGCGGCCAGAGACCGAGTTCACCCTGCCGCTGGAGGGCGGTGGCCTCGACGTCGATGCGCCGGATGGCTGTCAGGTCTTCATACAGGGAACACAGCTGTTCATCTCCGATGTCCTTGACCCAGGGGTCGAACTCCGGATGGCTGACCCGTTCCCCGTCAGGGGTGATCAGCTGGATCAGGTTCCTGCCGGTTCCTGCACTGCCGGCGGGAGCACCTGCCCCTGATCCGCCCTTGCCCGTTTCGTCTGTAGACACGATGGCACGCACCCTTTTCACGTCGTGTGACCGGAGCGTTGGAGACTTGTGGTCCCGCCGGCTCCCGGCCGCCCGGGCGCCGTTGCCCCGGATATTTGTGACCCTACTCACAATGTTCATTGGGTACAACTACCGCCTCGGATACTGAGCAGAATGCCCTGTTTGCCGCGGCGGGACCGTGCTAACGTTGCGCATTATGCACGCTCTAGATGGCACGGACACCCGGCTGCTCTCGGCCCTGGCCCGCGACCCCCGGCGCACCGTGGTGGCCCTGGCACAGAAACTTGGACTGTCCCGCAACACGGTGCAGGCCCGGATGGCCCAGTTGGAGAAGAAGCACGTCTTCCTGTCCTTCGAGCGGCGGATTAACCCGGCGTCGCTGGGGTACCCTCTCATGGCCTTCATCTCTGTCCATGTACAGCAACAGAAGCTGGGGCAGCTCGCCCATGACCTGGCCGGCATTCCGGAAATACTGGAGGGATACGGCCTGACCGGCTCCGCGGACCTCCTGCTGCGTGTAGTGGCCTTGGACGCTGAAGATCTTTTCCGGATCAACGGCAAAATCCTGGCCTGCGACGGCGTGGACCGCACTGACACTGCGCTCGCCATGGGAGAACTCATCCCCTTCCGCATCCAGCCCCTGCTGGAACGGGGATCCGGCGACGGCCAGGATTCCGTCTCCGCCGGATAAACTGACCCAAAATTGTGCTTCCGCGGGGTTTTGTTCAATGCCGCTCCCTGCGGGTTGGGTTATAGGCTGTTCCAAGGTAGATCCATGGGTACCGCCCAGCGGCCCCGAGCAAAAAGGCAGTGCCACCGCGTTGCCGGAAAGGCTCCATTGTGAGCAACCCTCAGGAACCGCAGCCGGTCCCGCCGGCGGTCTGGCCCCAGCAGCCGCAGCCGGGTCACTACCCAAACCCCGGCCAGTACGCAACGCCGGATCAGTACAACACTCCCGGACAACCACCAGCGGGCGGGCCCTTCGGGCTGCCCGGCCAGGCGCCCCCGGCCGGGGGCCGGAAGAAGCTGTGGACCATCCTGGGCATCGCGGGCGGCGTCCTGCTGCTGGTGATCCTCGGCGTGGTGATCCTGGTCAATGTTGTGGCCGGACCCACTAACCACGCCCGCGGCCTGGCGGACAACTTCACCAGGATGGTCATCGCCGGGGACACCGCCACAGCCTACGACAATTACCTTGACCCCGCCCTCCAGGAACAGGTCAGCAAGGAAGCGTTCATTTCCGGCGTCAAGACCCTGGAGATGGATGACACCTGCAAGCCCACCTACAACGAGGTCACGGCCGGCACAACGAACGGCACCAAGTCGGCGGACATCGTTGGCCTCATCACCTGCGACGGCGGCAAGAACATCGACCTCGTCTACCGTTTTGAGGGCAAGGACGAACTCAAAATGGTCAACATCAAGATCAAGCCCGCGGCGTAGCCCGGCCACAGAGGCATGGAAAAGGGCCCGGGCCAGAGGCCCGGGCCCTCACAGCGGGCGACGGCGGCTGCGGGCCGCCGTCGCTTGCTGTGGTGGATCAGTGGTCCACGGCCTTCTCCGCACCAATACCGGTGAGTGACCGTACTTCCATTTCGGCCTGTTTGGTGCTGTCCTCACGCTTCTTGTCCAGCACGGTGCCGAGCCAGCCGAGCAGGAAGGCCAGCGGAATGGACACAATGCCGGGGTTGCTGAGCGGGAAGATCGCGAAGTGGGCGTCCTTGATCATGGACGTCGCTCCGCCGGACACCACGGGCGAGAAGATGATCAGCAGGATGGCCGAGCCCAGGCCGCCATACATGCTCCACACCGCACCTTGGGTGGTGAACCGCCGCCAAAACAGCGAGTAGACGATGGTGGGCAGGTTGGCCGATGCCGCAACGGCGAACGCCAGGGCCACGAGGAACGCCACGTTCTGCCCGTTGGCAAGAATGCCGCCCAGGATGGCCAGGACACCGATGACCACCACCGTGCGCCGCGCCACCCTGACCTCCGTCTCGGCGTCGGCCTTTCCCTTGGCAATGACGTTGGCATAGATGTCGTGGGCGAACGATGCGGCCGCGGTGATGGTGAGGCCGGCAACCACGGCGAGAATGGTGGCGAAGGCCACTGCCGAAATGAAGCCCAGCAGCAGCGGGCCGCCGAGGAAGAACGCGAGCAGCGGTGCTGCCGCGTTCACGCCACCCGGAGCGGACTTGATGGTGTCGGCACCCACCAGGGCGGCCGCACCGTAACCGAGCACCAGGGTAAACAGGTAGAAGAGCCCGATCAGCCAGATGGACCACACCACGGACTTGCGGGCTTCCTTGGCTGTGGGGACGGTGTAGAAGCGCATGAGAACGTGCGGCAGGGCTGCGGTGCCCAGGACCAGTGCCAGGCCGAGCGACATAAAGTCCAACTTGGACGTTTCGGACTTGCCGTACTGCAGCCCCGGGTTGAGGACCGCCGGGTTGTTGGCCGTGTCCACAGCTGCGCCGAGCAGGCTGGAGAGGTTGAAGCCGTAGATCGCGAGCACCCACAGGGTCATCACGGCTGCGCCGGCAATGAGCAGGACGGCCTTGATGATCTGGACCCAGGTGGTGCCCTTCATGCCGCCGATCAGGACGTACATGATCATCAGGGCGCCGACGACGATGATCACCAGGGCCTGGCCACCCCAATCGCTGATGCCGAGCAGCAGGGAAATCAGGCTGCCGGCTCCTGCCATCTGCGCAAGCAGGTAGAAGAAGCAGACCGCGAGGGTGGAGATGGCCGCCGCGATCCGGACCGGCCGCTGCTTCAGCCGGAACGAGAGGACATCGGCCATGGTGAACTTGCCGGTGTTCCGCAGCAGCTCGGCCACGAGCAACAGCGCCACGAGCCAGGCCACCAGGAAGCCTATGGAGTACATAAAGCCGTCGTAGCCATTGATGGCAATGGCGCCGGTGATGCCCAGGAACGAGGCTGCCGACAGGTAATCGCCGGCGATGGCGGTTCCGTTCTGTGAGCCCGTGAACGAACGCCCGGCAGCATAGTAGTCCGCGGCGGTTTTGTTGTTCCGGCTGGCCCGCAGCACGATCACCATGGTGACGGCAACAAAAAGACCGAAGATCCCCATGTTCAGCAGGGTGGTTTCCTTGAGGTCGGCAACATCAACGGCCGTGGCTATCCCGATCATTTGTCCACTCCGGTCATTTTCTTGCCGTCCTTATCAAATTCATGGCCTTCGATTTCGTGGCGGATCTCGGCCGCGATGGGGTCAAGTTTCCGGTTGGAGTAGCTGACATACCAGCCGGTGATGGCGAATGTGGACACGAACTGGAGGAGGCCCAGGATCAGTCCGATGTTGATGTTGCCCCAGACTTTGGTGGACATGAACCCCACCGCGTAGTCCGCCAGCAGGACGTACGCGAAATACCACAGCAGGAAGGCTGCGGCCATAGGGAATACAAAGCTGCGGTGACGTTTGCGCAGTTCCTGGAACCGCGCCGTCGACTGGACTTCTTCGAAGTCCACGGACGCCGTTGCGTCCGGAGTCCGGGGATCGTTACCCATCGTTCCTCCTCATTGAGAGTTTGACTGTCACCTGCTGGGCGCGCCTGCCTGCAGGGCGCCGCCAAAGTGACTGCAATCACTGTGCGTCGTGACGGAGGATACATTCCAGAGGTGCCGGGGCGGTGGTCGCTCAGCGGTCCCGATGCTGCGACAAGCGGCACCCGCCGCTACGCTGGGCACCATGCCGGACTCCCCACTCCTCACCGCCGCGGCCGTCGCCGTGATCGTCCTGGCGATCGCCGTCGTCGTCGGGGTGGGCATGAAGGTGCTGCGGTCCTTCCGCGAGCTGGGCACGGATGCCGAGCGGGCCACATACAACACCCTGCACGCAGCCTCCCGCGCCGGCCAGCACCTGCGCACCGGGCTGAATCCTGCCGGGGCAGCAAAAGCCAGCCGCCAGCTCCGCACTCTCCTGGGCTGTGACGCCCTGGCAATTACCGATACCGCGGGAGTCCTTGCCTGGGACGGTGCGGCGGAGGAGCTCAAACCGCTCCTCATGGGCCTTGCAGCAGATGTCCTCGCCGGCGGACGGACCGCCGTCATCCAGCCGGGAAACCTGGGGGCCGGCCCTGCCGCCGGACACCTGGCGGCCGTCATCGCACCGGTTCGGGCCGGTGCCAGGGTGGCAGGGGTCGTGGCCGCCTTTGCCCCCGCCGCCGGAGCGGGCCTGGTCCGCGCCACCGGCGAAGTAGCCGACTGGGTGGCGGTCCAGGTGGAGCTGGCCGAACTGGATGCGTCCCGCACGCTGCTGATGGAGGCCGAGGTCCGGGCGCTGCGTGCACAGATCAGCCCGCACTTTATCTACAACTCCCTGAACGCGATCGCCTCGTTCATCAACACCGATCCGGCCCGTGCCCGTGAACTCGTGGTGGAGTTCGCGGACTTCACCAGATACTCGTTCCGCCGCCATGGCGACTTCACCACCCTCGCCGAAGAGCTGCGCTGCATTGACAGGTATCTGCTGCTGGAGCGGGCCCGGTTCGGCGAACGCGTGCAGGTCAGCCTGCGGGTCGCACCGGAGGTCCTGGGCACGGTCATCCCGTTCCTGAGCCTGCAGCCGCTCGTTGAAAACGCCGTCCGGCATGGCCTGGAGGCCAAGGAAGGGCCGGGCCATATCAGCATCACCGCCGAGGACTCCGGTGCCTTCGCGGAGGTGACCATCGAGGACGACGGCGTGGGCATGGATCCTGCCACGCTCCAGTCGATGCTGGCCGGCCACAGCGACGGCGACCATGTGGGCCTCCGGAACGTGGATGCCCGGCTCCGGCAGGTCTACGGCGACGAGCATGGCCTGGTGATCGAAACGGCGCCCGGCGAAGGGACCCTGATCACCATGCGGGTTCCCAAGTCCCAACCGGACCACGACGCCTAACCCGGGCTTTGAGATCCGGGCCACATCCGGCGGCTAATGTAGGAACATGATTAATGTCCTCGTCGCCGATGACGAGTTGCCGGCGGTTGAAGAGCTTGCGTACCTCCTGGGCCGGGACGACCGGATCGGCACCATCCACCGGGCCTCCTCCGGTTCAGAAGCCCTGCGGGCCCTCACCAGCGAATCCGTGGACGCGGTCTTCCTGGACATCCACATGCCGGCCGTTTCCGGACTGGATATTGCCCGGGCCATTGCGCGCAGCAGCCACCCGCCGGCGGTGGTGTTCGTCACGGCGGACGAGGATTGTGCCTTGGAGGCCTTTGAGCTGGCCGCCGTTGACTACCTCCTGAAGCCGGTCCGCGCCGAACGGCTGGCCCGTTCAGTGGGACGGATCAGCGATCTGCTGCGGGACGGCGGCGGCCCTGCACCGGAGATGATAACCGTGGACCAGGGCGGCACCACCCGAATGATCCGGCGCGACGACGTCACGTACGTCCAGGCGCAGGGAGACTACGCACGGCTGCACACCGCGGACGCGAGCTACCTGATCCGGGTGCCGCTGGCCGATCTGGAGCAGCAGTGGGCGGACGCCGGGTTCATCAGGACCCACCGGTCCTACCTGGTGGCGCTAAAGCACGTCGCGTCCATGAAGCTGGCCGCCGACAAGCCCAGCGTGTCCGTGGCCGGAGCCAGCCTCCCCATCAGCCGACGGCACCTGCCCACCGTCAGGGAAAAGCTGCAGACCACCCGTATCCGGCCACAGACATGACACGCGTCCGCGTCACCGCACCACGGTCGGCACCCCGCCCTGCCGGTGAAACACGCGAAGCGGCGGAAGAATCGGAGGTGGGACAGCTCTTTGTCCGGTCCCTGATCCGTTCCCAGCTTCGGCTTGCCCTGGTGGTGGCCGTGGGTTTTATGCTGATCCTCGGCGCGTTCCCGGTCCTGCTGGCCGCCGTGCCCGGCCTAGCCGAGGCCCGGATCGCGGGTATCCCCTTCGATTGGCTGCTGCTGGGCGCCGGCATCTACCCGGTGATCGGACTCAGTGCGTGGCTGTTTATCCGGACAGCCACCCGGAATGAGGCCAGGTACCGCGACCTGGCCGGGGACAAGTGATCTCACCGTGAATCCTGCCGTGGGTGTGGCGGCCCTGCTGGTGGTTTCCGTGGCCACGGCCGTGATCGGCTTTTACGGCCTGCGGATTTCCCGGACCACCGGCGATTTCTACGTCGCCTCCCGGACGGTGCGGCCGTGGTGGAATGCTTCTGCCATCGGAGGCGAGTATCTGTCCGCGGCGAGTTTCCTGGGTGTGGCCGGACTGATCCTGCTCTCGGGCACGGATGCGCTGTGGTTCCCGGTGGGCTACACGGCCGGGTACCTGATGCTCCTGCTCTTTGTCGCCGCCCCGTTGCGCCGGTCGGGGGCGTATACGATTCCGGACTTCACCGAGGCAAGGCTGGATTCGCGGGCCGTGCGCCGCGTGACGAGCCTCGTGGTGGTGGTGGTGGGCTGGCTGTACATTGTGCCGCAGCTTCACGGCGCGGCACTGACCATCCGGATCGCTACCGGCCTTCCGCCGTGGGTGGGTTCGGCAGCCGTGGTCATCGTGGTGTGCCTGACCGTGGTGGCCGGCGGCATGCGGTCCATAACGTTCGTCCAGGCCTTCCAGTACTGGCTGAAGCTCACGGCCCTCGCGGTGCCGGTCCTGTTTATCCTGTTCACTCTCGCCGGGAACGGGACAGCCGCCGTGGCCCCGGCGGCCGTGAACCCCCTTGGCACCGCCCCCGCCGGGGCATACCAGAACATCTCGCTTCTGGTGGCACTGCTGTTCGGTACGCTGGGCCTCCCCCACGTCCTGGTGCGCTTCTACACGAACCCGGACGGCAGTTCGGCACGCCGGACCACCCTGATCGTCCTCGGGCTCTTGTCGGTGTTTTATCTCTTCCCGACGGCCTACGGACTGGCCGGGAGGATGTTTGCGCCGGACCTCGCCCGGTCAGGACAGGCGGATGCGCTGGTCCTGCTCCTGCCCGGCCAACTGATCGGCGGCACGGCAGGCGACCTGCTCTCGGCGTTGGTGGTGGCCGGCGCGTTCGCGGCCTTCCTGTCCACCACCTCAGGGCTGGTGGTGTCGCTGGCGGGCGTTATCAGCCAGGACGTGCTCGGCGGCAGTGTCCGTGGCTTCCGGCTCGCGGCCGTCATCTCAGCCATTGTCCCGCTGGGCTTTGCCGTCACCACCGATTCCCTGGCACTCGCTGGCAGCGTGGGCCTGGTGTTCGCGTTCACCGCCTCCACCGTCTGCCCGGTTCTCCTCTTGGGTATCTGGTGGCGGGGCCTCACCGACACCGGCGCCATCGCCGGGATGGTGACCGGGGCCGTGCTCTGTGGCGGCGCGATGGTATGCGGCGCCTTCCTGGGACCCGCGGGCACTCCGTTCTGGCTGGCCCAGCCGGCAGCGTGGACCGTGCCCGCAGCCTTTGCCGTGATGATCCTCGTTTCCCGCGCCACCAAGGCACGGATCCCCCGGACCCTGACCCGGGTCATGACCCGGCTGCACACGCCGGAACGGCCGCTGGTCACCGAACAGAAGTTCACACCGGCCTCCCCCACACCGCCCCGGACTTGACGGTTGTCAGTCGATCGCTGCCATGAGTTCCACAACGCGGTCCAGAAACGCATCCACCTGGGTCTCCTCATAGCCGTCCTGCCCGGTTGCGGGACGGAAAACTGCCCGGCGGACGCTGTCAACACTGAGCGGCTTGTCTTCCTCGAGGTAGCCGATGAGGTCGTAGCAAAGGTTGTCCACGTCCAGGATGTTGTAGCTGCGCGCCTTCTTCTTGGCGGGGCGCCGGAAGCGTTCGCCGTCCGGCCGGTGCAGGCGGCCCCGAAGGATGCCGGACAGGTTGCCGATCTCGCGCAGCCAGGCATCTTCGCCCTGCGCGGCAATCAGTTCGTCCCGTTCGCGGCGGGCAAAGGCGTCTTCGAGGCGATCCAAGGCGGCATCAACCACCGCCGCCGAGTAGCCGCCCTTGACCGGGTCGAAGGAAACGCTGCGGACGTCGGCACTGGTGACTGCGTGGATGGCGGCCTTCGGCGTCTCGAGCGCCACCTTTGCCCGCTGGAGGAACTGGTCCACCTGCTTGGCGTTGTAACCAAACTCGTTGCCCCGCACGCGCTCAAACGACGCGGGAATTTTCCGTTGAAAATCCAATGCCACTGTTGTTCCTTTGTTGCTTCTCAGCTGGGTCAGATAGGCACCAGTCTATTGGTGCTGCCGGGGGCCGGCGGGGTGGGCAGGACTGGTCTGGCTCAGGCCCCCGAGACAATTGCGAAGAGGACGAACGCGACCGGCGAGGCAAAGACGATGGAGTCCAGCCGGTCCATCACGCCGCCATGTCCGGGCAGCACACTGCTCATGTCCTTGATTCCGAGTTCCCGTTTGACCATGGACTCGGCGAGGTCTCCGGCTGTGGAGGCCGCCACCAGGCCAACGGCCAGGATCACGCCCACCCACCAGGGCTTGTCCAGAATGAAGATGCAAGCCAGGATTCCGATCAGCATGGCCCCCGCGACGGATCCGGCAAAGCCTTCCCAGGATTTCTTCGGGCTGATCTTGGGCGCCATGGGGTGCTTGCCCAGGGAAGCCCCGACGAGGTATCCGAAGGTATCGTTCGACACCACCAGCAGCAGCATGACCGCCACCTGCCAGGCTCCGGCGGGAATGGTCCCGCCCGGCCAGAGCCCCACCGGCGTGGCAACGCCGACGGCGTGCAGCGGCAGGGCGGCGAAGCTGATGAAGAAGGGTACCCAGCCGAGGGTGAAGACGCCTGCGAAAATACTGTTGGCCGATCCTGCCGGGCTTTCCACCGACCGCCACAGCAGCACCGCCACGCAGCTCAGGAGCATGGCAAAGAGCAGGCTTTCCAAACCACCAAAGTACGCGGCAAAGGGCATGCCGACGGTCCCCACCATGACCGGGACGATGGGCATCCGGGTTCCGATGGCTTCCAGGGCGCGGTAAATCTCCCAGACACCGAAGACTGCGAACCCGGTGGTGACGGCAACAAATCCGAGTGGAAGGAAGAGCAGGCCGCCGAGCACGCCGATCAGCATGGCCAGGCCCACCACTATGGCCGCCGGAAGGTTCCTCCCGGCTTTGGGCGTCGGGTTGCTGCGCGGCCGCTTCCCCTTCGTGCGTGCCCTTTGCGCAGGGGCCTGCTCTGCCTGGCTCATCAGACTTCGAGCAGCTCTGCTTCCTTGCGCTTGAGCAGCTCATCGATGCCGTCCACGTGCGACTTGGTCAGGGCATCCAGTTCCTTTTCGGCCCGATTGCCTTCGTCCTCGCCAGCTTCGCCATCCTTGACCAGCTTGTCCAGGGTTTCCTTCGCCTTCCGGCGGATGTTGCGGATGGAGATCTTTGCGTCCTCGCCCTTGGTCTTGACGATCTTGACGTACTCCTTGCGGCGTTCCTGCGTCAGGTCCGGGATGGTGATCCTAATGACATTGCCGTCGTTGGAGGGGTTCGCGCCTACCTCGGAGTCGCTGAGGGCACGCTCGATGTCACGCAGTGCGGTCTTGTCGAACGGCGTGATGAGGATGGTGCGCGCATCGGGGATGGCGAAGGACGCGAGCTGCTGGAGCGGAGTGGGTGATCCGTAGTAGTCCACCAGCACCTTGTTGTAGAGGCCGGGATTTGCCCGCCCGGTGCGGATCGAGGCGAAGTCTTCCTTGGCTACCTCGACAGCCTTGTCCATCTTCTCCTCGGCTTCGAGCAAGGTTTCTTCGATCACGGTCTCTCCTCAGAAATCAGTGCAGTCCGGAAACCGGCTCCGTGCACATTCTTGGTTCAGTGTTCCTGGTTCCATCGGTGGTCCCGCCAGCGGGGATGGAACCGTGCTGAGTTCATCCTAGCCGTAGCTAGGGTGTCACCAGCGTACCCAGCTTCTCGCCCAGGATGGCGCGGGTGACGTTCCCCTCGCCTTCCATCCCGAAGACCACCATGGAGAGGTTGTTGTCCTTGCACATGGTCATGGCGGTCTGGTCCATCACGCGGATGTCACGGCGCAGTGCGTCGTCATAGCTAAGGGTGTCCAGGCGCTCGGCGTCGGGGTCCTTTTTGGGATCCGCGGTGTAGACAGCATCCACGCCGCTCTTGGCCATCAGGACAACGTCTGCGTGGACTTCCAGGGCCCGCTGGGCGGCCACGGTGTCCGTCGAGAAGTACGGCAGGCCGGCGCCCGCACCGAAAATGACCACGCGGCCCTTTTCCATGTGGCGGATGGCGCGGCGGGGAATGTAGGCTTCGGCCACCTGGCCCATGGTGATGGCGCTCTGTACGCGGGTTTCGACGCCCGCCTGCTCCAGGAAGTCCTGCAGGGCAAGGCAGTTCATCACGGTGCCGAGCATGCCCATGTAATCGGCACGGGATCGGTCCATGCCGCTCTGTGACAGTTCAGCGCCGCGGAAGAAGTTCCCGCCGCCCACCACGATGGCGACTTCGACGTCGGGAACCGCAGCGGCGATCTGCTTTGCGACGCCGCGGACAGTGTCAGGATCAACGCCCAGCTTTCCGCCGCCGAAGACCTCCCCTGAAAGCTTAAGAAGGACGCGGCGCCGGCTCTTTTCGGCCTGGCTTGAAGTGTTGACGGCTTCCATGGGTGCCTTCCCGTTGGGTGAACTCTGAAAAAGGTTATCGTGCCCGGTGGCCAAAGTTCTCATCTGGCCTTTGCCGGGTGCATGCAAAAGGGGCGGCCACCGAAGTGGCCACCCCTTTGCGGATTCGACTAGGAGCCGACGCGGAAGCGTGCGAAGGACGTGCCCTTGACGCCGGCCTCTTCGAGGACCTGTGCCACGGACTTCTTGGCGTCCTTGGCAAATGCCTGGTCAACCAGGACTTCGCCCTTGTAGAAGCCCGTCACGCGGCCTTCCACAATCTTGGTGAGCGCTGCTTCAGGCTTGCCTTCAGCCTTGGCGGTCTCTTCGGCGATGCGGCGCTCGGACTCAACCAGCTCGGACGGAACGTCTTCGCGGGTCAGGTAGTTCGGGGACATCGCTGCGATGTGGACTGCAACGTCGTGTGCGGCGGTGGCGGCTGCTTCGCCTTCACCGTCGACAGCGAACAGGACGCCCACCTGGGCCGGGAGGTCTTTGGAGGTCTTGTGCAGGTAAGCGTCGACCGTGCCGCCCTCAATGCGGGAGATCCGGCGCACAACGACCTTTTCGCCCAGGATTGCGCCTTCTTCGACGACGACCTCGGACAGCGGCTTGCCGTCAACTTCGGTGGCCAGCAGTGCCTCGAGATCGGCAGCGCCGGACTCCACAGCCACAGCCAGGACCTTGTCGGCCAGCTGGATGAACTTGTCAGCCTTGGCAACGAAGTCAGTCTCGCAGTTGACCTCGATCATGACGCCAACGCCGTTGCTGACCTTGGCGGCAACCAGGCCTTCAGCGGTGGAGCGGCCTTCGCGCTTCGTGGCGCCCTTGAGGCCCTTGATGCGGATGATCTCGATGGCCTTCTCGGCATCACCGTTGGCTTCGTCAAGAGCCTTCTTGACATCCATCATGCCGGCGCCTGTGCGCTCGCGCAGAGCCTTGATATCAGCGGCAGTGTAGTTCGCCATGTGAACCCCTCTGTCTAGAAAATTTATGTGGTGTACGGACCGACAGGACAGCGGCTCACCTGGTGAGCCGCCATCCTGTCAGTGATCCAGCGCTGCGGGCAGCGCGGGAGAATCCGGATTTATTTGTTTTTACTTGTCCGCGTCGGCGGCGGGAGCCTCGGCAGCGGCCGGTGCTTCCTCGGCGGCCGGAGCGGCAGCCTCTGCTGCCGGGGCAGCTGCTTCTTCAGACTTGCTGCCTTCGAGGAGCTCGCGCTCCCACTCAGCCAGCGGCTCTTCCGGAGCTTCGGTGGTGCCGGTTGCGCGCTGGTTGCGGGCGATGAGGCCCTCGGCAACGGCGTCCGCGACAACGCGGGTCAGCAGGTTCACGGAGCGGATGGCGTCGTCGTTGCCCGGGATCGGGAAGTCGACTTCGTCGGGATCGCAGTTGGTGTCCAGGATGGCCACAACCGGGATGTTCAGCTTCTTGGCTTCGTCAACGGCCAGGTGTTCCTTCTTGGTGTCCACGATCCAGAGCACGGAAGGTGCCTTGGTCAGGTTGCGGATACCGCCGAGGTTGGTTTCCAACTTGGTGAGTTCACGGCGAAGGAGCAGCAGTTCCTTCTTGGTGTACGCGGAACCGGCGACGTCGTCGAAGTCGATCTCTTCCAGTTCCTTCATACGCTGGATGCGCTTGGAAACGGTCTGGAAGTTGGTCAGCATACCGCCGAGCCAGCGCTGGTTGACGTACGGCTGGCCAACGCGGGTAGCCTGCTCAGCAATTGCTTCCTGGGCCTGCTTCTTGGTGCCGACGAAGAGGACGGTGCCGCCGTGTGCGACGGTGGCCTTAACGAACTCGTAGGCGCGGTCGATGTAGGACAGCGACTGCTGAAGGTCAATGATGTAGATGCCGTTGCGCTCCGTGAAGATGAATCGCTTCATCTTCGGGTTCCAACGACGGGTCTGGTGTCCAAAGTGGACGCCGCTGTCAAGCAGCTGGCGCATAGTTACGACGGGCATGCCGACGCTCCTTCCGGCAGGTCATTCATGAGAAAGCCTTGCGGCCCTCTTACCCTGCCAATAGTTGACGGTTGTTTAGCGTGGCCCAGGCCGGGCCGTGCTCCTGGCACCCCTTGCGCTTCCCATCAGGCCCATGGGGACCTGACCGCGGGAGGCACAATCCTCCACACACAAAGCCGGGGCTTCAGTTGTGGAGGGCTGGATGCGCGTAGTCAGCTGCTGCTCCCCCGCATTCCTGAATGAGGCGTGCCGACGCAAGCGTTGAGGGCACAGCAGACTGCTCCACCAAGTGTACTACAGCCGCCGATATCTTCCGGACGGAATCCACCCACCCCGCAGGGTTATCCACATGGCCGAACCCGGCACTGCCGAGGGTGGGCTGGACCGGGAATGCTGGGCAGATGAAGGCAATCCTCGTACTGGCCGCCGTCATTCTCCTGCCGGCGGCCGCGGGACCTCCAGCCGCGGTCCCCCGCCCCGGCTGGAGCTGGCCGCTCTCTCCCAAACCAGCTGTGCTGCGCGCCTTCGACCCACCCGACAAGCCGTGGATGAGCGGGCACCGCGGGGTGGACCTGGGAGCAATGCACGACGGCGCTCCGGTCACCTCACCGGCGTCCGGCACCGTGAGTTTTGTCGGAATGGTGGTGGACCGTCCCGTCATTACCATCGATCATGGCGGCGGACTTCGGAGCAGCTTCGAGCCGGTGGAGAGCGTGCTGACCGCCGGAGAACCGGTTGAACAGGGCCAGACCATAGGAACACTGCAACCCGGCCATTGTGCCTCTCTGGCCTGCGTCCATTGGGGCGTCCGGCGCGGGGACGCGTACGTCAATCCGCTGGAATTCGTCACGGACCTCCGCCCCTCCATCCTGTTGCCGGTCAGCAATGCCGCCGCCGTCAGCCGCACGGACCCCGCTGGCAGGGCAGACACGGCGGTGCTAGACGATGGCTGAGATTCCGGTGATGGCGCGGCCGGTGACCAGGGTGTTGACTTCATGGGTTCCCTCGTAGGAATAGATGGCCTCCGCATCGGCGAAGATCTTAGCCATCTCAAAGTCGGTCACGATCCCATTGCCGCCCAAAAGGCTGCGTCCGATCGCCACGCTTTCGCGCATGCGGGCGGTGGTGAATGCCTTGGCCAGCGCGGACTGTTCATCCTTTGCCTGGCCGGCATCTTCCAGCTGGGAAAGCCTGACCATCATGCCCATTGAGCTGACCGCATTGCCCAGGATCTGCACCAGCTGGCTCTGGACCAGCTGGAACGATGCCAGCGGACGGCCGAACTGGTGGCGTTCCACAGCGTAGCGCCGGGCCACGTCGAAGGCGGCGAGCTGCTGCCCCACGGCCTGCCAGGCGACAGCCAGCCGGGTCACTTTGAGGACCTTATTGGTGTCCCGGAAGCTGTTGGCGCCGGCGAGCTTGAAGAAGTCGGGAACCACCACGTCCTCCAGGACAATGTCGGCGTTCTGGACGGTCCTGAGGGCGATCTTGTTTTCAATCTTCGTGGCACGGAACCCCGGCAGCGAGGTGTCCACCATGAAGCCCTTGACCTGGTTGTCGGCGATGTCGCGGGCGTAGATGACCACCCAGTCGGAGAACGTGGCGTTGCCGATCCAGCGCTTGGCACCGTTCAGGATCCAGGTGTCGCCACGGCGCTCCGCCGTGGTGCGCGTTCCGCCGGCCACGTCGGAGCCGCCCAGGGGTTCAGTGAGCCCGAATGCACCGATCTTCTTAAGCGAGTAGATGTCCGGGAGCCACGCCTCCTGCTGCTCCTGCGAGGCAAGTGCCTCAATCGAGCCCGTGAAGAGGCCGTCGTGGACGCCCAGGAAGGTGGCAATGGAAGCGTCGGCACGGGTGGCCTCGGCGTGGACCAGGCCGGCAAAGACGTTCGAGTAGCCCTGGCGGCGCACGGGGCTCACGAGGTCGATTTCGGCCAGTTTGGGGATGAGGTCCATGGGAAATTCGCCGCGGTTCCAGCAGTCCACTGCGATGGGCCGCACTTCGCGACTCAGGAAGCCACGGATCTCGGCGAGCCGGTCCTGTTCCTTGCCGGTGAGCATCTGCTCGAAGGCAAAGAAGTCGCCATCGGCGTACGGAAGGTTGTTGATGTCAATGGATTTCTTGGACATGGCTTCCTCGCTGGGTAATCGTGCTGGCGATAGGGAGTCCTTGGAGTTCACTCCTCGGAATTCATTATGTTACTGGTGAGTAACTTACCGTAAGGATCGTCGTCCCGCAACGCCCGCTGACCGAGGCGCGTCTGGCCAAATTGACCACTGGCTGGTTCGGTAAGGTCGGGGTGCAAGGATTTTTGGCACGTAATGCTTGGGGGAACATATGACTGACCCGCGCCGCGAGGCTGTACTCATCCAACGCCCGGATAAGTCATTTGAGGACAAGACCTCTGAAGTCCTGGAAGTCGAGGCCGGTACAGACTTCACCTACGTAACCTTCCAGTCAGCCAACAAAACCAGGAAGTACAGGTACTCGGCCCGTAAGATCCTGATTCTTCGCGACCCCGTGCAGGAACGGCTTGACGAGAAGGACTGCGTCACTGTCCGCGGCGAACCCGTGCAAGGGGTGAGGCAGGTCTGGCGGTTCGATGGTCCCGGCCAGACGTGGTGGCGGGTCTTCTCATCGACTGGTGGTCGCGAGAGCTACCAAACCGTCGGGCAGGACGAGTTGAGTATCGTCCGGGCCGCAGCGCTACCGGCCGAGGCCTACGACGTCCTCAATTACTGGACCGACGTCGTTTCCCGTCTTGAACAGAACGATCCCCTTCAGCGGCTATACGAACGGTTCAAGGCAGTTCCCCAAGGGAGCGTCCTGGATTTATATCTTCAAGGAGCTGCTCTTGATGCCCCGGCGGAAACCGGGCAGCTGATCTTCCCGTTCTCTTCAAACCTCGGCCAACGCGAGGCACTCCGAAAAGGCCTCGCTCACCGTATTTCCGTCATCGACGGCCCTCCGGGAACAGGCAAGACGGAGACCATACTCAGCCTGATTGCCAACATTATTCGAACTCCGGGAATGACTGTGGGCGTTGTGTCGTCCAATAACGCTGCGGTAGCAAACGTCCGCGAAAAGCTTGCGGGGGAAGGGCTCGGCCACGTTGTGGCCGACCTGGGGAACAACGAAGTCAGAAACAGGTTTTTCTCGGGCCAACACGACGAGAATATGGACGCGCAGCGCCGGGCAGGCGCCACACCTGTCCCGATGCCTGCAGAACAGGTGATTTCGGATCTCGACGAACGCCTCCAACAGCTGCAGGTCACCATCAGGGAGCTGGCCATTCAGCGGCAGGAACTTGCCGCCTACGAACTCGAACGGCGTCACTTCCAGCACCACGTCGACAGC
The DNA here is from genome assembly GCA_023264815.1 of Arthrobacter sp. Classification (GTDB taxonomy): domain Bacteria; phylum Actinomycetota; class Actinomycetes; order Actinomycetales; family Micrococcaceae; genus Arthrobacter. Next base: position 137,706 of record JAHFUZ010000003.1, read on the forward strand.
GACGATCTGCCGCTGCTTCCCGCCTTGGCGCTCCTGCGGCGGCCGTCAGGCCGCATCCTCGAATTCCTCGCGGAGACAGCTTCCGTTCCAGCAAACGAAAGTCCCCTCAAGAAACTCTTCCGAGGTGTCAAAAGCCGATTCCGATATGGATCCACAAAGCACATCAATCCCAACGACACCGGAGTGGTCCTTCGTCTCCAGGGCGCGTTCTACGACAACAGGATTGCAGAACTCGAACAGAAGGTTCAGGAGGCTGAAAGGCAACTCGGGCAGAACCACGCTCCCGGTCTTGAAGACGACCTGAAGCAAGTGTCACGGCAGGCGTTGGACGCCAGCCTTCATCAGCGTTACGCCTGGGGAAGTGCGCAGAGCCATACTGTTCGGACGTACCGCAGGCACTTCACAGCCTTTACTCACCGCTATCCAGTAGTTTTGAGCACCTGCCATTCCCTGCCACAAAGCATCCCGGCCGGTTTCCTTCTTGACTACCTGATCATTGACGAAGCATCGCAAGTAGACCTGCTGGTCGCTGGCGTGGCGCTTTCCTGCGCAAAGAACGTGATCGTGGTGGGCGACCTGCAGCAACTCCCGCATATTGCCGATAGAAATGCCGCAGCACGCGCCCGGCCAGCACCTGCTGCGAGTTACGACTATGTGCGGCACAGCATCCTGTCCTCAATCATTGAGCGATTCGGGGCCGGCCTCCCCCGAACGATGCTACGCGAGCACTACCGCTGCGACCCTTCCATCATCGACTTCTGCAACAAGAAGTTCTACGGTGGGCAACTGGTCCCGTATACCACTCGTCAACCCGGAAATACGGCTCTAGTGGTGGTACGAACTGCCAAGGGAAACCATATGAGGCAACATGCCGGTGGCCGCACCAATCAACGGGAAGCCGACGTCATCGCAACGGAGGTGCTGAAGCAATTCTGTTCAGACACCCAGCCGGAGAACATCGGCGTGGTGACCCCATATCGTCTTCAAGTGGACAAAGTAGCGGAAGCCCTCGTCGGCGCCATCCAGGCTGACACAGTTCACAAATTCCAAGGCCGTGCCAAAGACGTCATCATCATGAGCACGGTCTTGGACGAGACGAAGGACGGACGCTTCGGTGTGGGTTTTGTGGACAACCCGCAACTGGTCAATGTGGCCGTCTCCAGGGCGGTCAAACGGTTTGTCCTGGTGACGAACTACGACATGCTTCCGGCCAGCCGTCACCTGCGCGATCTGGTGCGGGTCATCCAATACCAGGATCCAGAACACGGCGTCTTCGACAGCAAAGTCCTCTCCGTCTTCGATCTCCTGTACAAAGAGTATTCAGCGCTGCTGGGACCCTTGGCTGCCCGGCTTCGGAAAACGTCCGATTTCCCTTCCGAAAACATCGTGTGGACGCTGCTTCTCGACATCCTTGCCGAGAAAGACCAGACACATCTCGCCGTCGCGCAGCAGGTGGTCCTGCGGAATTTGCTCCCTGGCCTGTCCCGGCTTACACCCCGGCAAATGGACTATGTGCAAAATCGTGCCACCGTTGACTTCGTCGTCTATAACCGGATCACCAACGTTCCCGTCCTGGCTGTGGAAGTTGACGGCTTTGCCTTCCACGAAGCCAACCCCCGGCAAAAAGTCCGGGACGAACTAAAAGACGCGATCTTCGTCGCGCACAGCATTCCGCTGCTCAGACTGCCTACAACGGGCAGTGGGGAAGAACAGCTGATCCGCGAGTGGATCGCTATGGTGGATGTCTAGCATGGAGCAACGCGGCACGCCAGACGTCAAGAGGTAGGGCTACTCGGACTTGAACCGAGGACCTTAGGATTATGAGTCCCGCGCTCTAACCAGCTGAGCTATAGCCCCGCGCCCCGTCCGCCTGGTCCGTTGAGGACTTCGGTTTCAGCAGGGCAAAAACACTCTAGCAAACCGCAGCGGGTCCCCTGACCACGTTGCTGCCCGGCAGGGCGCTTGGCGGACACCCCTGCCGGTGCGAACCTGGATCAGACCACATTGTCTTCGAAGCCGGCGCCCCGGTAGAGGTCCTCAAAGGTCTGCAACGTCCCCTCGATGCTGTGTGGCTCCACCATGCGCCTGCTGGCCTGGCCCATCGCCTCCCGTTCCGCGGCGGGCAACTGCAGGATCCGGGTGATCTTGGCCGCCAGGTCGTCACTGTCGTTGGGAGTGAACAGGTAGCCGTTCTCGCCGTCGCGGACCAGGTGCGGCAGTGCCATGGCGTCGGCGAGCACAACGGGCGTCGAAGCCGACATGGCTTCCAGCGTGACCAGGGACTGGAGCTCGGCAGTTCCGGGCATGCAGAACAGGTCGGCTTTGATGTAGGCCTCGCGGAGCTGTTCGTCACTGGCCAGGCCAAGGAACTTCACCCGGTCCTCGAGTCCCAGCCGCTTCGCCAGTGCTTCGAGGGGTTGGCGAACTTCACCGCCGCCCACAATTTCCAGGTGGACGTTCAGCTCTGCCGGGGTCTTGGCCACAGCATTGATGAGCACATCCACGTGTTTTTCCTCTGCCAGCCTGCCGGCAAACATCACCGTGGGATGCGCATGCGGTTCGATGACCTCGCCGGGCCGGGGCTCGTAGGCTGCGGAGTCGATGCCGTTGGAGAGGGGCAGGACCTTGCGCAGGAACGCATGCTGGTGCATTGCCTTCGCGGCAAGCGGTGTGGGGGTGGTGACCACGTCCGCCTGGCCCATCACCTTGCCCATGTCCTTCCAGGAGATCTTCCCGATGATGTCCTTAAACCACTGCGGGAAGGGCAGGAACGGGTTGAGGTTCTCCGGCATGAAGTGGTTGGTGGCCACAATCCGGACGCCCCGCTTCACGGCCTCGTACAGGACATGCTCACCGATCATGTAGTGGCTTTGGATATGAACCACGTCCGGCTTGATCCGGTCGAAGAGGAGGCTGATCTCCTTCTTGATCTCCCAGGGAAAGCAGATGCGGAAGTACTCATGGGTAAAGGCACGATGGGAGCGCAGCCGGTGCACGGTGGCCTCGGAACGGAACTCCGTGAAACTTCCGCCGTTGTCCGCACGGCAGGCCAGCACATGCACGTTATGCCCGCGGCCGGTCATGCCTTTCGCCAGCCGGTAGCTGAACTGGGCGGCCCCGTTGATGTGGGGCGGATACGTGTCCGCGGCAATCAGGATGGTCAGGGGGCGCTGGTCAGAGGGCGTGGTCACGTGGAGGGCTCCTGAAGGTCACGGTGCGCAGCTGACGCTGAAGCACCGGGTGGCTGCCGGCGCGGTAGCGCGGTGCCTTGGTGAAAATCGGTCTACAAGGTTCGGTTGGATGTAAAACTGGGGAGTTGTTGGCTGGTCGTGGACGCGTCGGGATCGGGTGGACTCGGCTAGTGGGACGCCCTGCCCGCCGCCTTCCGCGCCTCTTTCTTGCGCTTGGTGACCTCGGGGTGGTGCCTGGAAAGGGCGATCACTCCCACGATAGCAAGGGAAGCGGCCGTAGCCATGGCTATCGCCATCACGGCGTGGACGTCAGGACGGAGCTCACCCAGGATCACAATGCCGATGGCGATCCCCACAATCGGATCGATCACCGTCAGCCCTGCAATGACAAGGTCCGGAGGGCCGCCCGAGTAGGCACTTTGGACAAACCAGGAGCCGAGGCCTCCGGCAGCCGCAATGGCCACCACCGAATACCACTGGACATTCAGCAGGAAGAGCCCGTTGGGGTCGAGCAGGTGTTTGCCGATGATGCGTGTCAGGACAGCCACAAAACCGAACAAGACGCCGGCGCCCAGGATGTAGACAAACGCGCTCATCCGGTGCCTGAATATCACCGCCAAAGTGCCAAACAGGCCAACAGCCAAAGCCAGCAGCAACACAATCGTGAGTTCAGCCTCCGGGCCCACGTGGTGGTTCTCCTGAGTCACGTTGACGGCCAGGAGGACAAACAGGGCGGACCCGGTCACGCAGGCCGCAATGGACACCATGGTGGCCCGGTTGATGGTGATGTCCTGGTCGCGGGCGTTAACCACGGTGGTGATCACCAGCGCGATTGCACCGATGGGCTGCACCACCGTCAGCGGCGCGGAAACGAGGGCCACGGCGTTCATCGCCATCCCCAGGCACAGCAGCAGCAGCCCGAACACCCAGCGCGGATTGCGCAACAGACGGAGGAAACCGTTCGAGCTCAGGGCGAGCCCGCCGGTGTCGGCTTTGACCGCGCTCCCCTGCTTTTGCGCACCCAAGGCAAGGCAGAAGGCCCCCAGCACTGCCAGCAGAACTGCCACCCACACCATCAGGCGGTGCCGCCGTCGTGCTGTGCGTCCGGCTGGCCGCCATCGTGGTGGGACCGCATTCTGCCCTTCCGCAGAATGGCCCAGAAGTAGTTGTACGCGGCAATCCAGTGGCCTGCGAGTCCGAGCCCCAGCACAATCCAGGCCACGATGAACAGCGGGCCGCCGAACGGGGTGTCCAGCCGCGAGAGGACCAACAGGGGTGTGCCCAGCAGCAGGAGTCCCGTGCGTACCTTGCCCACCCGGCTCACAGGCAGGTCGGGATGGCCGTGGAAGTAAAAGAGGGTCAGGACCAGGAGCACGGCGTCAGGCACCAGGAGCGCGGCCAGGTAAAGCCAGTGCACGACGCCGGCGATTACCAGGGTGACCGCCACCGCAATCAGTGCTAGGCGGTCGGCAAGGGGATCCATCACCCGGCCCAGTTTGGAGGCCTGGTCGAAGCGGCGTGCCACGTAACCGTCGATCCAGTCGCTGCCCGCCATCACCGCGAGGACAACCACCGCCGTGCCGTACTCCTTCTGCGCGAGGACAAGCCAGATAAACAACGGCACACCCATAAAACGCAGCACGGTCAGGGCGTTGGGGATGGTGAAGACGCGGTCGTGATCGATTTGGGGGCGGTCGGGACGTGCGCCAGCGCCAATAAACCTCACTCCGCTCCCCTCTTCCTCAAAGCACAGCCTGGACGTGTCGGCCGCTCAGGGGTTCCGCAGCAGCCTGCGCAGCAGCACCACGAAGACAGTTGCCGAGGCAGCCAGGACGGCAAGGGGCTTCCACCTGACGCTGCTGCCGTCCGTGGACTCCGCGAACGCGGAGAACTTCTGCCCGGCGGCATTCCTGCCCTGCACGAACGCCGCCCTACCTTCGCCGAACTTTTCCTTGGCCTCGCCCACGAGGAACCTGACCTGTGGCTTGATGTCGAGCTCGGTGTCCAGTTCGTCCCGGACTTCGGCGATGTGCCGCCGGCGTTGCTCCAGCCGGCGGTGCAGCTCGGGCTCGGACGCGTGCGGGAACTCGACTTTGTGTGCCTCGGCCTTGGCTTCCTTCTCCGCCTTGGCCTTCGCGGCGGCTTCGTCCTTGGCAGCCTTGGCTGCCTTGGCTTCCGGGCTCGCCGGGTCAAGCAGGGCGGCGTTGAAGTTCGAGCCTTCCTTGGCGATCCCCAGATCGTATTTGATGCCCCTGATGGTCTCTTCCGGCACCAGCGGCATGGCTTTCTTCATCTTTTGCATTCCGATCAGGGCACCAATCAGTGCGATGACCAGGAACAATGCGCAGACGAGCAGGGCTGCGAGCCAGGCCGGCATGATGGTGGCCAGGCCCATGATGGCGGCCACGATGAGGCCAATGACCAGGAAGGCCACGAAAACGAGGGCGACGGCGAGGAATGCGGCGGCGACGCCCACCTGGATGCCCTTGCGCTTGAGCTCCACCTTCGCGAAGGCGATCTCGTCGTTGAGTTGGCGGGGGGCCAGGCGAAAAAGGAGCTTCAGCGTTTTGGGCAGCGCAGTGATACGCAGTCCCTGGCTGGTCCGCCCGGTGTGTCGTCCACTCATCGGTTCCCGCCTTACATGTTGGTTGGTCGATTCGGCTTCCCTGTTGCGCGGGAGCGTGCACCAGCATGGTCCCGTCCCCAAAACTATCATTCAGGTTCAGGCCAAACTTCCGGCTGCCTCCTGCGGCGCGCCTGTCACACCCTGCGGATGGCCCGCCCGGGCCTAGGATTGGTCTCCGTGACCACCCACTCCAATCCGGGCGACTCGCTGAGCCGCCGCCGGAAACTGCTGTACATCCTCCTTCTCGGCGCCCTCACCGCCTTGGGACCGTTCACCATCGATCTCTACCTGCCGGCATTCCCTGCCCTGGAGTCCAGCCTCGGTGTGACCGAGGCGCAGGTCCAGCTGACGCTGGCCGGAACCACCATCGGTTTTGCCGTGGGCCAGCTGGTGGTGGGGCCGCTGAGCGACAAATTCGGCCGGCGGCTGCCGCTGATCCTGGCCACCGCTGTCCACATTGCTTCCTCCGTGGGGGCGGCGCTGTCCACCGACATCGCTGCGCTGGGCTTCTTCCGCGTCCTGATGGGCGTGGGAGCCGCCGGCGGCGGCGTGGTGGCCATGGCCATGGTGCGCGACCTGTTCTCCGGCTATGCCATGGTGAAGATGTTCTCGCGGATGGCCCTGGTGAACGGTTTGGCACCGATCCTGGCGCCGGTCATCGGGTCCCAGCTCCTCCTGGTGGCGCCCTGGCCCGGCATCTTTGTGTTCCTGGCCTGTTACGGCACCCTGGTGATCGTCGCAGCGCTTTTCCTGGTCCGGGAAACCCTGCCGCCGGAGAAACGCGGCCTGTCCGGCATGACCGCCGGCCAGCGCTACAAGGTCCTCTTCACCGACCGCATCTTCGTGGGCCTGCTGCTGGTGGGCGGCATGAACTTCGCTGGCCTCTTCACCTACCTGTCTGCTTCGCCGTTTCTGTTCCAGGACATCTTCGGCTTCTCCCCGCAGCAGTATGGCCTGCTCTTCGGCATCAACTCCCTGGGCATCGTTGCCGGCGTCCAGATCAGCTCCCGGCTTATCCGAAGGGTTCCGCCGCAATGGATCCTTGCCTGCTCCACGGCCTGGATGTTCCTGATGGCGTTGCTCATCGTCCTTTTCGACCAGGCCGGGCTGGGCCTGTGGGGAGTCATGGCGCCGCTCTGGTTCTACATTATGGGAGCGGGGTTCACCTTCCCGTGCGTGCAGGTCCTGGCGCTGTCCAGCCACGGTGCGCAGGCCGGGACGGCAGCGTCGCTCCTGGGGGCCGCGACCTTCATGATGGCGGGCCTGATCTCACCGGTGGTGGGGTGGCTCGGGATCAGCAGCTCCACGCCCATGGGAGCCGTCCAGGCGGCCTGCATCCTGCTGGCGATAGCCGGCCTGTGGCTGATCGTCAGGCCACGGACCGTGCCGGCGATCCACTGAACCGACGCACTGAACCGAAGGTGACACGATGAAGCGCAAACCGCACCGCAACCGCAGGGGCCTGTTTCTTGGGGCGATATTGGGCGCCGTCGCCGGCTATTTCGCCGGCCGGATGTTCGGCAGCCCGGCCATCGGCATCATCCTCGGCGCACTGGCCGGCTCAGCCCTGCTGTACCGGGTCAACCCGGGGCCCTGGAACCGCCCGTAGCCGGGCGGGTCGTCCGAGGGGCGGGGCGTCCGCCGGGCGGGGCATCCGCGGAGCGGGCAGACCGGGACCTTTGCCCTGACGTGGCGCACGCTCCCGCGATAAAATAATCCCGTGCCCAGCTGGCAGTACTCCTCGCCGCTCCCGGCCACGTGGCAACGCTGCGACTCCGCCATCCTGCCACTGTGGTGGGACAGGCTGTGCGCCGAGACAGGCCAGCAGTCCGCGGCCCTCTACGCTGCCGGCCTCTTCACGGAAGACCGGCGCCGGCCCATCGCCCAGTGGTACAACCCGGCCTTCAGCGCGGCCCTCCTGGTGGCTCCTGAGACGTCCCCGGAGTGGCCTGTGCAGCGCTTTGGCATCTTCTACGCGCCGCCGGGTGCCGGCTTTGCCCGGGTTCACTCAGCACCGCATGAATGGCATCCCCGCGAACCGCGCAAGTCCCCCACGGAACACGATGCTTTCCTCGCAGCGATCGCCGAGGCCGAGCGCTTCCTCCAGGTGGAAATGGACTTTGTCTGAAACCGAAAAGTCCCCGCCCTCACACAGAGGACGGGGACATTTTGGTGTTTGCTCCTCCTGCTGGACTTGAACCAGCAACCCTTCGATTAACAGTCGAATGCTCTGCCAATTGAGCTAAGGAGGAATGAAGCAGGTACGACCTTAGCAAAGATTTCCCGGCAATGTGAAATCGGCGGCCGGGCATGCCTCCATACCCTCCCCGGGTATAAAGAAATCCCCATTCCGGGACACCCGGAATGGGGATTGTGCGCTCCTCCTGCTGGACTTGAACCAGCAACCCTTCGATTAACAGTCGAATGCTCTGCCAATTGAGCTAAGGAGGAATGAAGCGGGTACCAGCCTAGCAAGGCCCCGCCGGGAAGTGAAATCGGCGGCTGCTACGCGTCCGAGCGCAGTGCCCGCCGCTCCATTTCGAGCATCATCAGCTCGCGGTTGAGCCGCTGGAATTCTTCAGGGCTAGCGGCCGCGTCCAGCCGCTGCAGCTGGCCCATCTTGTCCGCCTTGACCCGGGTGATCTGGAGTTCAAACAGCCGGGCCAGGATGTCCCGGCAGTATTTCTGGACCGCGTCGGCGGTACTTGCCGGCAGCGGTACCACGGCAAGTTCGGACACCAGCGGGCGCAGCGGTTCAGGGACTTCATGCATAACCTGCTCCACCCAGCGGACAGGTTCCCCGATCAGGCCGGGACCGGAAGCACGCATGGCATCGTGCACGGCCTGGAAGGCGGGCGTCACGAACCGCGCAGCCGAGAAGCGCTCCCAGATGCCGCCGCCCAGGAGTCCGGGCTCCTGCAGCGCCACCTCCAGCGCCTGCCGCTCCATGGACGCCACGGGGTCCCGCGGATCGGGGCGGTGGTAGGAGGGTACAGCTCCCGACGGCGGGCCGGCAGCAACGCCGGGTCCGCCGGGCTGGGTGCCGCGCACCGGAGCGGAAGCGCCGGACGGTGTTCCCGGCGGTGTTCCGGACCCAGCCGCTGTGCCGGAGCCCTCACGTTTCATGGCGGCGCCGACTGCCCGGCTGACCTCTTCCACCGCCATCCCCAGCCAGCCGGCCAGTTCACGCGCATAGGCAGGCCTGATGCCGGCGTCACGGATCTGGGCCACCACCGGTGCGGCTTCACGCAAGGCGGCCACCCGGCCTTCCACGGTGTCCAGGTTGTGCCGCTTCAGCGTGGCCTTGATGGCGAATTCGAACAGCGGACGCCTGCTGTTGATCAGGTCGCGCACGGCGGCGTCCCCCTTGGTCTGCCGCAAGTCGCAGGGATCAGCCCCGGTAGGATCGACGGCAACATAGTTCTGCGCCACAAACCGCTGGTCCTCTTCGAAGGCCCGCAGCGCGGCTTTCTGGCCCGCCGCGTCGCCGTCGAAGGTGAAGATGACCTCTCCCCCGGAGCCGTCATCGGACAGGAGGCGGCGGGCGATCTTGATGTGCTCAGTGCCGAACGCGGTGCCGCAGGTGGCCACCGCCGTCGGAATTCCCGCGAGGTGGCAGGCCATCACGTCCGTGTAGCCTTCCACCACCACCAGCTGGCGGTCCTTCGCGACATGCCGTTTGGCGAGGTCAATTCCGTACAGAACCTGGGATTTTTTGTAGAGCGTGGTTTCGGGGGTGTTGAGGTACTTGGGGCCCTGGTCGTCCTCATAGAGTTTGCGGGCACCGAAACCAATGGTGTCACCGGCGATGTCGCGGATGGGCCAGATCAGGCGGCCGCGGAAGCGGTCGTAAATCCCCCGGTTGCCTTCGGAAAACATCCCCGTGAGCTTGAGCTCGGCGTCTGTGAAGCCACGCCCGCGCAGATGCTTCAGGAGCGCATCCCAGCCCTGCGGCGCGTACCCCACGCCGAACTGTTCCGAGGCTGCGCGGTCAAAGCCGCGGTTGAACAGGAAGTTCCGGCCCTCGGCGGCGCCCGGGGTCAGGAGTTGGGCGCGGAAGAACTCATCGGCAATCTTGTGCGCATCCAGGAGCCGCTGCCGCTTGCCCACTTCCTCGCGGCTGGGCCCGGTCCCGCCGTCCTCGTAGCGCAGTTCGTAGCCAATGCGGGCGGCCAGCTTCTCCACCGCCTCGTGGAAGGACGTGTGGTCCTGTTTCTGGACGAAGGAGATGACGTCGCCGTCTTCGCCGCAGCCGAAGCAGTGGTACCGGCCCACCTGGGGCCTGACGGTGAACGACGGCGAGCGCTCGTCGTGGAAGGGGCACAGCCCCTTGTAGGTTCCCAGCCCGGCACCCTTGAGCGTGACGTAGCCGTCAACCACTTCCTTGATGTCCGTGCGCTGGCGAACTTCGTCAATATCTTCACGTTTGATCAGGCCAGCCACAAAGCCATCCTAGTCCCGGGGTACGACGCCGGAACGCGCTTGGTGGCGTTCCTCACCACAGCGAGGGCAGGCTCCCCACGAGCCGCTCGTACATGGCCAGCGCCGATCCATCGGTCAGCGATGCCACCTGGTCGATCACCACCCGCAGCCGCGCGCCGTCGTCGTCCGCTGCGCGCCAGTCCGCCGCGAACATCGGCTCCAGGTGGCGGTCCCCCGTGGCGTTCAGGGCCGTGACCAGGGCGTGCAGGACTTCGCGCTGGCGCTCGTAGATGGGCTGGCGGTGTTCGGTGGTCATCACGAACGTGGTGGCCAGGCCCTTCATCACCGCGATCTCCATCACCGTCTCGTCCGGGACCATCAACTCGGCGTTGTACCGGGTGAGGTTTTCCGGGCCGTAGAGGGCACGGGTGGTCTCCAGGGCGCTCTGGCAGAACCGGCCGATCAGCTGGCTGGTCATGTTTTTCAGGGCGGCCATGGATTTGCGGCTGCCGTCAGCCTCGCGGACCCACACGTCCGTGGCCTCAAGCCGGGCCAGGGCGGCGTCGATGGCGGCGGGGTCATTGTGCGGCAGGTACCACTGCTTGGCGTAGCCCACCACGCGGGCCCGGTGGTCCGGGTTGTCCATCCAGCGCAGCTGGAAGTGCCCGGCCACGATGGCATCCTCGACGTCGTGCACGGAGTAGGAGATGTCGTCAGCCAGGTCCATGACCTGCGCCTCGAGGCAGGACCGGCGGGCAGGAGCACCCTCCCGGATCCAGCTGAAGATGGGCAGGTCGTCCTCGTAGGCGCCGAACTTGCTGGTCCGCTGCCCGTGGATCACCGGGGCGTCCAGCGCCGACCAGGGGTATTTCGACGCCGCGTCCAGGCTGGCCCTGGTAAGGTTCAGTCCCGCCGGGCGGCCGTCGCCGGCGAGCACCTTGGGTTCGAGGCGCGTCAGCAGGCGGAGCGTCTGGGCGTTCCCTTCGAACCCGCCGATGGTGTGTGCCACCTCGTTGAGGGCGGATTCGCCGTTATGGCCAAAGGGCGGATGGCCCAGGTCATGGCTGAGGCACGCGGTATCCACCACATCCGGATCGCACCCCAGGGCACGGCCCAGTTCGCGGCCCACCTGCGCCACTTCGAGGCTGTGCGTGAGCCTGGTCCGGACGAAGTCGTCCGTGTCCGGGGCCACCACCTGGGTTTTGGCTCCCAGCCGGCGCAGGGCCGAGGAATGCAGCACCCGGGCACGGTCCCGCTCGAAGTCCGACCGATACGTGCTCTTGGGCGGCTCCTCCACCCAGCGGGCGAAGTCCTGGGCTTCGTAGCCGGGCAGGGCCGGCGCGGTGGTGCGCGTTTCAGCCACCGGAAACGTCCAGCTCCGCGGCGGCGATGTCCTTGGACTGGGCGGCGTTCAGGGCCCGGGATTCCAGCCAGTCTTTCGGCAGCGCAGGAGTTTTCGGCGAGCCGGCACGGCCGCGGGGGCCTTCGGCGTCGACGCCGGGGTACGGCGAGGTAGAGTCCAGTTCGTTCAAAGCCGCCCGCAGTTCCTCGAGGCTGTTCACCAGCGTCATCCGGGTCCGGAGCTCACCACCCACCACGTAACCCTTGAAGTACCACGCAATATGCTTGCGGATCTCGCGCAGGGCCTTGCCCTCATCGCCGAAGGTTTCGACCATCAGTTCGGCGTGCCGGTAGACGCTCTCGGAAACCTTGCCCAGGTCCGGTTTGTGGCGGACGTCGCTTCCTTCGAAGGCTGCCATGAGGTCGCCGAACAGCCACGGCCGTCCCTGGCAGCCGCGGCCCACCACCACGCCGTCCACCCCGGTTTCGTGGACCATGCGCACGGCGTCCTCAGCGGACCAGATGTCCCCGTTGCCCAGGACGGGAATGTCGGGGAGGGCTTCGCGCAGGCGGGCGATCGCGGACCAGTCGGCCTGGCCGGAGTAGAACTGCGCCGCGGTGCGGCCGTGAAGCGCGACGGCGGCAACCCCGGCATCGCGGGCAATGCGGCCTGCGTCGAGGTACGTCAGGTGGTCATCGTCGATGCCCTTGCGCATCTTGATGGTCAGCGGCACATTGCCCTTGGACGCTTCCTTGACCGCGTTCTGGACGATCGAGGTGAAGAGGTCGATCTTCCAGGGCAGGGCGGAGCCGCCGCCCCGCCGGGTCACCTTGGGCACGGGGCAGCCGAAGTTCAGGTCGATGTGGTCCGCACGGTCCTCCTCGACGAGCATCCGTACGGCGGCGCCCACAGTCACCGGGTCCACGCCGTACAGCTGCACCGAGCGGATCTTTTCGTCGTCGTCGTGCGAAATGATCCGCAGGGACTCGGGTGTGCGCTCCACGAGCGCACGCGAGGTAACCATCTCCGCCACGTACATGCCGCCGCCGTATTCACGGCACAGGCGGCGGAACGCGGAATTGGTGATGCCCGCCATGGGAGCCAGGATCACGGGCGTGTCCACCGTGAGGGGGCCCAGCTTCAGGGGCGGGAGTTCCAGCTTCGGGGCGGGGGGCGTTGCTACGACAGTCACCTGTCCATTGTCGCAAAGCCGGGCAAATCGGCCCATTCCGCGCCGTTGGCCTGGCTGCGCCGCTCAGCCGCGGTCCGCACGCCGGCCCCTCCTGGTCTCGGCAGTCACCGCCGCCGCGGCCGACAACGCGCCCGTATCGCCGACGTCGTCCGGGTTGATTTCCTGCACCGCCGCGGCCGGCGCCGCCTGCCCGGTGGACCGGATACCGGTGGCCTTGACCACCAGCACGGCGATCAGGGTGGTCACCGGAATGGCAAGCACCAGCCCGATGGAGCCCACCAGGGTCCGGATGACTTCCTCGGAAAGCTCAGCGCTCGTCAGGGTGTCCCCCAACGGACGGTCGTAGAGCATCACGATGATAAGGATGGGCAGGGCAGCGCCGGCGTACGCAAACGCGATGGTGTAAACCGTGGAGGCGATGTGGTCCCGGCCGATCCGCATGGCGGATGTGAAGAGTTTGCGGGCGCTCGTGCCGGGCGCCAGCTCGTACAGTTCCCAGACGGCGGAGGACTGCGTGATGGTCACATCGTTCAGCACACCCAGCCCCGAGATGATCAGGCCGCAGAGGATCACCGCGGAGATGGAGATGTTGGCCGAGGTGTTGATCAGCGTGGTGGCATCGTGGCTGCCCACCCCTGCGAGGTTCGCGGCGTCCGTGGCCCAGGCAGCCAGCACCGCCGTGATGCCCAGCCCGAACATGGTGCCCAGCAGCGCGGTGGAGGTCCTGGCCGAGAAGCCGTGGGCGAAATACAGGACCCCGATCATGATCACCGTTGATCCCACCAGCGCCAACAGCAGCGGAGGCTTTCCCTCCACGAGCCCCGGCAGCATAAACCCTGCCAGCACAAAGTAGGCGCCCACCAGGCCCAGCAGCGCCCGGAGCCCCCGCCACCTGGCGACGGCGATCACCACCAGGGCGTACAGGAGCGCCAACGCGACAATGGGCAGGGTCCGGACGAAGTCAACAAAAATGTACGCCGGAGCACCTTGCGCCGCCGCGGCACCTTGGGCGTTAGACAGGTTAAGGTACCGGATCTGGTCCCCCGGCCGCACACCGTGGGACTTGGCGACATCAGGGTTGATCACCACCTTGACCGGGCTGCCGCCCTGGTCCGGCTGGGTGAAGGCGAACATGCACTCCGACCCCTGCGGTGCGGGTTGGCCTGTTTCTGCCGACGGACCGCCCGCCCCCTGGGTGCAGCCCTCTTCCACGACGCTCTGGATCTTGCCGGTGTCAAAGGTGACACCCGGCGCGGCGGTATACGGGCTGGCGAGCGAGATCCCCTCCTTGGACCCGGACGGCCACAGCATGGCCATGCCGGCCAGCGTCAGCAGCGTGAGCGGCACCAGCACGGCCGCCAGGATGCGGTTTGCCTTGCGACGGGCAGCCATCGCGTCAGCTGTTGGCTCCGAATGACCTGTGGAAACGTGGGAGTGACCGGATCCCATCAGCAGCTAAACCTCATACCTTGAACTCTACGTCCGGCACCTTAGGGTTGATAAATGGCAGGAAGCGGGAAGGAGCCACGCATGACGGACCGCAGGACAGACGGGTACGCCAAGGCAGCAGCAACCGGGAACCAGCCGGCGCTCAGCGTCCTGCCGGCCACCGGACCCACGAAGGGCGTTGCACTGGTGTTGCACGGCGGCAAGGCCCACAGCTTTGAACCGGTGGAAGGCCGGCATCTGAGCCCGCTGCGGATGGTTCCGTTTGCCCGCCACCTGCACCGCGCCGGTAAGGACTACGGCCTTGCCGTCTGGTCGCTTCGGAACAGCGTGCGCGGCTGGAACGGACCGGCCATGTCCGCCCTCCACGACGCCCGCTGGGCCCTCCAGCAAATCAGCCGGCAGCACCCCGGCGTTCCCGTGTATCTGGTGGGCCACTCCATGGGCGGCCTCACCGCCATGTGCGCCGCCGACGATCCGCAGGTGGAAGCCGTGGTGGCCCTGGCACCGTGGCTGAGTCCGGAGACGCCTGCCCAGCGCGTTGCCGGCCGCAAGGTCCTGGTCATTCACGGCACCAATGACCGGATGACCAGTCCGGATCAGTCCCGGAGGTTTGCCGGCCGGGCCGCGGCTGCAGCGGCATCGATGCAGTACGTATCGCTCCGGGGTGCCGGCCACTTCATGATTCGGCGGGTCAGGCTGTGGCACACCCTCGCAACGGGTTTTGTGATGACGTCCTTCGCCGAGCGCACGGGCTTCAGCTACCCGTCGACCGGAACGCTGGAGAAGATCCTGCCTGCGTCCGCCACCCAGGTTCAGCTGTGAGCGCGTTTCCGTGGCAGGAGTTTGCTGCTTCCCTGCCATGGACAGCGCTGGCTGTCCTGGTGGTCCTGGCGGTGACGTTTGGCGTGGCAGTCGGGCAGGGCAGGCACTCGGTAATGGACGTCGCCTGGGGACCGGGTTTCGTTGCCGTGGCTGTGGTGTCCTGGTTCCTCTCTGCGGGCGCGGGTGAGGACACCCGGCGCCTGCTGCTCCTGCTCCTGACAGCTGCGTGGGGCCTGCGGCTGGGACTGCACATCGGCTGGCGGGCACGGGACGGGCACGAAGACCCGCGCTACAAGGACCTGCTGAAGACGGCCCCGGGGTCACGGAACGCCTACGCCCTCCGCCGCGTCTACCTGCCCCAGGGCGTGGTGATGTTCTTTGTGTCGCTCACTCTCCAGGTGGGGATGTTCGCCACCGGCGCGCCGGGCTGGGTGGCCGTTCTGGGGGTCCTGCTGTGGATCACGGGGTTTGTGTTCGAGACCGTGGGCGACTGGCAGCTGGCCCGGTTCAAAAAGGATCCGTCCCGCCGCGGCACGGTACTCAATACGGGCTTGTGGCGGTACACCCGGCACCCGAACTACTTCGGCGATGCCGCTGTCTGGACCGGACTGTTCCTCATCTCTGCCGATTCCTGGCCGGGCATCCTCACCGTGCTGTCACCGGCCCTGATGATCTGGACCCTGGCGGCAAAGACCGGCAAGCCCCTGGCGGAGAAGGCCATGTCCGGCCGGCCCGGCTACCAGGAATACCTGGAGTCGACCAGCGGCTTCATCCCGTGGCCACCCAAGCGCCGATAACGTGCCCCAACCGGGTAGCAGCAGATGTCGTTATGAGGGCTCGAAACGACATCTGCTGCGACCTGTTTGGGGAGGTTGGGGTCAGTCCGAGACCACCAGTGTGTCGGCTCCCTGCTGGTGCGCTGTGCCGTTCTCCAGCAACGGCTCGACGGCGGCACGCAGCGCCGTCATGGAATCGTCCAGTTCCAGCATCACGGGGTGCTGGTACGCGAGGAGCGCCAGCAGGTCACGGACCGCTGCTGCGGCGTCGTCGGCGTCGAGCGCAGGTTCGTGGCCCACGAAGACGTCCGTCGGCTGGGTCCCCTGCGCAGGGGCGGCGGCTGTTGCGGGGTCCTGGGCCGGTGCCGCGTAGCTGACCGCAAACGCCCGGATGCGGCCCTTCCTGCTGGGGGCAACCCCGGCGCCGAAGGCGGATTTCGGCTCGGCACGCAGCACAATCGCCCCGTGGGCGCCGGTGAGGTCGTCCAGGAACAGCTTCTGCACCTGCCCCACCGACAGAAGTCCCGGCGAATCCCAGCCGTGGATGGACGTGTAGTACCGCCCCACCACATCGGTCAGCTCAACGGAACCGGTGGCGAGGTCCATCACCACGTCGGAGCCGGCGTTTTCGTCGTTCGCCGGCCCGCCGCCGTCGTTCTTTCCAGGGAACACCGGCAGCTTCAGCGCACCGGGTTCCACCACCACCAGCCGCGAGCGCTGGATACATGACAGCCCGGACGCTTCGGCAAACGCGGCCCCCGGGGAGCCGGGTTCCACCTTCGCGCGCAGGCTGGTGACTCCCGACGGCGCCTGGCCGGCCTCGCGGCGGAGCATGGCCAGGAGGGTGGCGCCGATGCCGGCGCGGCGGTGGTCGCGCGCCACCTCGATGTACGCCCAGAACCGTTCGGGGTGCAGCGATGCTTCGTACACCACGCCCGCGGCAACGGGAATGCCCACCCCGTCCATGACGTCCTCGGCCACAATGGTCCGGCGCCACGGGGTGCCGTCCGTCCCGGCCGAGGAAACGGTCAGGGCTCCGCGGAACTGCCGGGCCTGCTCGGTCTCCGGACCGCCCCAGACCTCAAGCAGCGCCAGGTCGTCGCCCTCACGCCATTCGCGGTATTCGATGGCCATGCCTAGGCGCCGATCAGGCGGGCGGCCAGGTAGCCTTCCACCTTGTCCAGGGAGACGCGCTCCTGGCTCATGGTGTCCCGTTCGCGGATGGTCACGGCCTGGTCCTCGAGGGTGTCGAAGTCCACGGTGATGCAGAACGGGGTGCCAATCTCGTCCTGGCGGCGGTAGCGGCGGCCGATCGCGCCGGCGTCGTCGAAGTCGATGTTCCAGTTCTTGCGCAGCTGGGTGCCCAGGGCCTTGGCCTTCGGCGAGAGGTCCTCGTTGCGGCTCAGCGGGAGGACCGCTGCCTTGACCGGGGCCAGGCGCGGATCCAGTTTCAGGACGGTCCGGACGTCGACGCCGCCCTTGGCGTTGGGTGCCTCGTCCTCGGTGTAGGCATCGATCAGGAAGGCCATAAAGGAACGGGTGAGGCCGGCGGCGGGCTCGATCACGTACGGGGTGTAGCGCTCGTTGGTGGCCTGGTTGAAGTAGCTCAGGTCCTGGCCGGAGTGCTTGGAGTGCGTGGTGAGGTCGAAGTCGGTGCGGTTGGCGACGCCCTCGAGCTCGCCCCATTCCGAACCCTGGAAACCGAAGCGGTATTCGATGTCCGTGGTGCCCTTGGAGTAGTGGCTGAGTTTCTCCAGCGGGTGCTCGAAGAAGCGGAGGTTCTCTTCGCGGATGCCCAGTCCGGTGTACCAGGCCATGCGCTCGTTCATCCAGTACTGGTGCCACTCTTCGTCCGTGCCGGGCTCAACGAAGAATTCCATTTCCATCTGCTCGAACTCGCGGGTGCGGAAGATGAAGTTGCCCGGGGTGATCTCGTTGCGGAAGGACTTGCCGATCTGGCCGATGCCGAACGGCGGCTTCTTCCGGGAGGTGGTGAGCACGTTGTTGAAGTTCACAAAAATGCCCTGGGCTGTTTCGGGGCGGAGGTAGTGCATGCCTTCCTCGCTGGCCACCGGGCCGAGGAAGGTCTTGAGGAGGCCGGAGAATTCCTGCGGTTCAGTCCACTCGCCGCGCGTGCCACAGTTGGCGCAGGCGATGTCCTTCAGGCCGTTCTCGGCCGGGCGCCCCTTCTTTTCCTCGTACTCTTCCTCGAGGTGGTCGGCGCGGTAGCGCTTGTGGCAGGAGAGGCACTCCACCAGCGGATCGGAGAAGACCTCAACGTGGCCGGACGCTTCCCATACCTGGCGCGGCAGGATAACGGAGGAGTCCAGGCCCACCACGTCTTCGCGGCCGCGGACCATGGACTGCCACCACTGGCGCTTGATGTTTTCCTTCAGTTCGGCACCCAGGGGCCCGTAGTCCCAGGCCGAACGCGAGCCACCGTAGATCTCACCGGCCTGGAACACGAACCCCCTCCGCTTCGAGAGGGAGATGACCTGGTCGAGGACGGACTTTGGTGCCATGGTGGAACTCCAATTTCTACAGGGCCGCTGGGTGCGGTCCGCGGTTTTCTGGCCCCGCTGCACCACAAGTGCAAACCGCTGGGTGCGGGCGGGGCGGACGGGGATACAAACGGAAAGAAATAACGTGCAGAGTGCTGCGTGTCCTAGCCTACCGGCCACTACCTTCGGAAGGCGCCCCGGGGCCAGGGAAGGGTTGCCACCAGGATCGCGGCGAGGGTCAGGATGGTTCCCAGGATGGTGGGCAGTGCCACCACGGAGCCGGGCGCAGGGACCACGATGTCCAGGATCAGCGAGCCCACCAGCTGGCCGGCAATCATTCCCAGTCCCGTGACCAGGACCCCCAAGCCGCGGACCAAAACGGCGGCCAATCCGATGAAGAGACAGCCCATGGGCCCGCCGAGGTAGTACCACCACTCGCCCGGCAACGGATTGCCCGCACCTGCCACGGCCACCTTGATGCCCCACACGATCCATAGCAGGACGCCGCCGGCGACGAAGTTCACCAGTGTCGCCGCGATGGGTGTGCCGTAGTGGAGGGTGGCAGTCCCGTTCATCGCCTGCTGGAAACTCATCAGGAATCCTGCGGCCAGCGGCAGCATGATGGGCAGCAGCAGCAAACCAATACCGGCGGCGTTGCCAAAGCGCGGCGACACAGCCCAGGCCACGGCGACAATGGTCAGCACACTGCCGATGATGCGGACTCCCGTGATGCCCCGTTTGCCGCCCGGCCCGATCCCCAGCCGGTCCACGAGGAGGCCGCTGAGGGTCTGCCCGGTAACGGTGGCCACGGTAAACAGGGCCACGCCGAGCAGGCCCACCGTGGTGGACTGGGCAAAGACAAAGAACGCACCCACCCCGCCGGCGAGGACGTAGTACCGGGGAAAGCTGCGCCCTCGGAGGGCGGGCAGAATGCGCACCAGCCCGGCCCGGCCTCCGGGCAGCAGCAGCGCAATGGCCGCAATCAGGATCAGGCCGGTGCTGAAGCTCACTACCGCTGCGGCGATGCCGTCGTTGAGCCGTACGCCCAGGGCCCCGTTGATGCGGCCCTGGACGGGAATGGCCAGTCCTGCAGCGACTGCCAGCGGAAGGCCGGCAAGCAATGGCAGCCGTGGGGTGTGCGTCATTGGATTCACCTTACGTCAGGCATTATTGCTTGTATGAGCAACCAGGACATTGAAGAGATCCCCATCCGTGACAGCATGATCCGCCTGGGTCAGCTCCTGAAGCTCGCCAGCCTGGTGGAAGACGGCGTGGAAGCCGCCGAGCTCATCAAAAACGGGCTCGTCAAGGTGAACGGCGAGATCGACGAACGGCGCGGCCGCCAGCTCCACAACGGAGATACCGTCACCGTCAACGGGCAGACCGTCAGGGTGGTCGCCCCCGAAGCCTGACGCGGCACACCGGGGCGCGGCAGCAAAACCCCGCGGCAGCAACGCGGCCTGCGGCACGACGCCGCGGGCCGCCGTCGTCCGCTCTTTACTTGTTCAGCACCTCGTGGGTCAGGAACTCGGAGACGTGCCCGATCTCCTGCTGGTTAATGCCGTGCCACATGCCGGTGTAGAGCACCTTGGTGAGCTTCACGTGCCCGCGCACCCAGCCCATGGTGTAGTCGATCTTGTCCGGGGTGATCACCGGGTCCTGCTGGTCGCGGCCCCAGAACAGCGGCACGGAACCGTCCAGTTCGCCGTCCCGGAACGCGGGGTCGCCATCGGCGTTAACCACGAACCCGGAAAGCCCGACGACGGCTGCATAGTCCGCGGGCCGGTAGCGGAGCAGCGTGGTGGCCATCGCCATTCCCATGGAGAAGCCGAGCAGGGTCACCGACGGGTGGTTGGCTTTGACGGTGTCGATCCACTCCTGGACGTAACCGGCCGCCTGCTTGACGGCGTCCAGCGAGTAATCGATGGTGTTCGTCAGCGGGAACCACATAAAGCCCGGCCCGGCAGGCAGCGGCGCCCTGAGCGAGGCAACAACAAACTCCTGCGGCAGCATGTCCGCCAGGCTCAGGAGGTCCTGCTCGTTGGCGCCGTAGCCGTGCAGCAGCACCAGCAGGGGCCTGCCGGCGCGCTGGTCTTCGGGCCTGGACCACAGGACAACGGGGGCGGGAAATACTTGGGCGTCAGTCATGGTTCCCATTCTTACAGTTACCCGCCGGTAACTACCTACGGTGGCGTAGCTTCCGGACGAGGAGGCAGGATAGGACCGTGAGTGACGCTAAAGCCCTGCACCATCAGCACACGGCCGCGGAATCCCACCCGTGGAGCCGCTACGTAGCCATGGGAGATTCCTTCACCGAGGGCATCGGTGACCCCGAGCCGTCCAGTCCCGGCGGTTACCGCGGCTGGGCCGACCGGGTCGCGGAGGAACTGGGCCGCGGCCAGGAGGACTTCGCCTACGCCAACCTGGCGGTCCGCGGCCGGCTCCTGCAGCAGATCGTGGACCAGCAGCTCGCCCCGTGCCTTGCCCTGAAGCCGGACCTGGTGACCCTGTCCGCTGGCGGCAACGACCTCATCCGGCCCGGCGGCGACCCCGACGCCCTCGCGGAGAAGCTCGATTCGGTGGTCCAGATCCTCTCAATGGGCGGCGCCACCGTGGTCCTGTTCAACGGTCCCGATACCGGTTCCTCCGTCCTGGGCAGGATCCGCAGCAAAGTGGCCATCTACAACGAGAACCTGCGCACCGTGGCCGCCCGCCATGACGCCATCATCGCGGACATGTGGTCGCTGAAGCAGCTCAACGATCCCCAGATGTGGGACGTGGACCGGCTCCATTTTTCGCCGCTGGGCCACCACACGATTGCCGCCATGGTGCTGGATTCGCTCAACGTCAGCCACACGCTTGAACCCAGCATTCCCAAGCCTGTGCCACCGCGGACCTGGCGCGAGGCCCGCAGCGGAGACCTTGTGTGGGCGCGCGAGTACTTCGTCCCGTGGGTGGTGCGGCGGCTGCGGAACCGCTCCTCCGGGGACGGCATCACCGCTAAACGTCCGACGCCGGGCCCGGTGTTCGGCCCGGGCGTTCCGTTGGGTTCCGGCGAAGGTCCGCTGGGCACCACCGAAGCGCGCCGCTAGCCGCCGGCGCGCCTGCCTGCGACCCATGCACTTCTCACGGACCCCGAAGGGCGGGGTCCGGGACTTTGGCTGGCCGGGGCTTAAGCTGGAAGGACACATATGAGAGGCGCTACACCGTGAACAGCTTGTTTTTCTGGATCATCATCCTGGCCTTCGTTGTGCCCATGGCGATGCGGATGTACCGGAAGTCTGTCAATAAGCGCAACCAGGGCCAGGGCTTTTTCGGCGGCTACCCGGGACAGTTTCCCGGCCAAAACCCTGGACAGCAAAACCGGCAGCCCCGGGACGGTTACACGCAGCAGGACTACATGAGCGGCGGTTACCGGCAGATCATGCGCCCCGAGCCCCTGCCGCCGAGCCAGCCGCTGCCGCCCATGCAGCCCATCCCGCCGATGGACCAGCAGTACCCGGGCCAGGAGATTCCGCCGTTCGGGCAGCAGCAGTACCCGCCGAACGGCCAGGCGGAGGCACCCCAGGCTCCCGCTGCCCCGGCTACTCCCCCGCCGCCGTCGGCCCCGCAGGGCTACCGTGCCCGGAAGCTGGCCGAACTTGACCAGCAGTACAGCAACGGCGAGCTGGCCATGGAGGAGTACATGAAGCGCCGCTCCGAGATCATGAACGGCTAGCGGAGGCTAGACCAGGAAGGTAGTCCGCAGCTGGCTGCCGAGCTGGCCGATCTCGGTCAGGAAGCCGTCGTGCCCGATCGGGGCTTCGATGACGTGGACGTCCACGTCGCCGGGGAGTGCGTCGGCGAGCTCCCGGGACTGGGACGGGAAGTAGAGCCGGTCGCTGTCCACGGCGGCCACAAAGAACTTCGCCGTGGCGCGGCCCAGTGCTTCGCCAAGGGAACCCCGGCCGCGGCTGACGTCATGACTCATCAACGCATCCGTAAGCGCAATGTAGCTGTTCGCGTCAAAGCGGCGCACCAGCTTCCTGCCCTGGTGGTCCAGGTAGCTCTCCACCTGGTAGCGGCCGCGCTCCCCCAGTGCCGCGGCCTTAAAGGGCGATTCGGGAAGCTGGGCCGAGCGGCCGAACCTGCCGTCCAGTTCCTCTGCGGAACGGTAAGTGATATGGGCGATGCGCCGGGCAAGGGCCAGGCCGTCCTCGGGCAACGGCCCGCCGTAGTAGTCGCCGTCGTTGAAGTTGATGTCCTGGCGGATGGCCAGCGTCTGGGCCTGGGCGAAGGCGATCTGTTCAGCGGTGCTTGCGGCGCCCACCGAAATGACAGCGCAGCGCTGCACACGTTCCGGGAAACTGACTGCCCATTCCAGGGCACGCGCGCCGCCCATCGATCCGCCCAGCACGGCAAACCAGCTTGCGATGCCCAGTTGGTCGGCCAGGCGCGCCTCGGCTGCCGTGGTATCGCGCAGGGTAACGAGTGGAAAGCGGGAACCCCAGGGCTTTCCGTCCGGCGCAACCGAGGACGGGCCGGTGGAGCCGTAGCAGCCGCCCACAATGTTAATGGAGACCACAAAGAAGCGGTCGGTATCCACCGGGGCGCCGGGTCCGGCGAGCTGCTCCCACCAGCCGGGCTCGTCGCTGTCGCCGCGGGTGACGTGGGTGCTGCCGGTCAGGGCATGCTCAATCAGGACGGCATTGGAACCGTCCGCGTTCAGCGTCCCCCAGGTCTCATAGGCCAGGGTGACGTCGGGCAGGTAGCCGCCGGCTTCGAGTTCCAGGCCGCCGATGCTGGCGTACCGGACCACGCCGTTTCCGGGAGCCGCAGTTCGGGAGATGGTGATCGTCATGGAAAAGACCTCTTCTACGCGCTTGCCTGCCGTCATTTGACCGGCCGGCCAGGTCTTCACCCGGGGCACCCCACCACGGAAGAGGGTTGCCGGCCAGCAAGCCGGGGCTGTCGCTGGCACTCATGACCTTCATTGAGTGTACGAAACAGCCCCGGCCTATGGCCAAGCGTGTGACCGGTTGTGACCTCCGGGTTTCCTGCGGCGGAGCACCCTGATACTGGCGCTCCGCCTCATCCTAGGCGGGCCCGGCAATCCCCTTGGCTGCCCGGAAGCCGGCTTCGAGGTCGGCGATGATGTCATCGATGTGTTCGATGCCTACGGACAGGCGGACCAGCCCCGGCGTCACACCGGCAATGGCCTGCTGCTCCGGCGAAAGCTGGCTGTGCGTGGTGGAGGCGGGGTGGATCACCAGCGACCGGACATCGCCGATGTTGGCCACGTGGGAGTGCAGTTCCAGGGCATCCACAAAGCGTTTGCCCGCCTCCGCCCCGCCCGCCAGGTTAAAGGCCACCACCGCGCCGGTGCCCCGGGGACCGTATTTGAGGCCGCGCTCGTACCAGGGGCTGGACGGCAGGCCCGCGTAGGCCACGGATTCGACGTCGTCCCGCGCTTCGAGCCAGCGGGCAACCGCCACGGCGTTGGCAACGTGGCGCTCCACCCGAAGGCTGAGCGTCTCGAGCCCCTGGGCAATGAGGAAGGCGTTGAACGGGGAGACTGCCGAGCCCAGGTCGCGGAGCAGCTGGACGCGCGCCTTGAGGATGTAGGACAGGTTGGCGCCGAGTGCACCGCCTTCGCCAAGGTCCCGGGCGTAGACAAGTCCGTTGTATGTCGGATCCGGGGTATTGAACCCGGGGAACCGTTCGGGATCCTTGCCGAAGTCGAAGTTCCCAGAGTCTACGATCACCCCGGCGATGGCCGAACCGTGCCCGCCCAGGTACTTGGTTGCCGAGTGGACCACGATGTCCGCACCCCATTCGAGCGGACGGATCAGGTAAGGAGTGGAGAGGGTGTTGTCTACGATCAGCGGCACGCCGGCGTCATGCGCAACCCGGGAGACGCCTTCAATATCCAGTACGTCCTGGCGCGGGTTGGACACCACCTCGGCGAAGAAGAGCTTGGTGTTCGGCCGGACGGCGTCCCGCCACTGCTCCAGGTTGTCCGGGTCCGCCACAAACGTCACGGTGATGCCGAACTTCTTCAGGGTGTGCGCCAGGAGGTTGTACGTTCCGCCATAGAGGCTCGGGCTTGCCACCACATGGTCACCGGCCTCGGCAATGTTCAGGATGGCGAAGGTCTCCGCGGCCTGCCCGGAGCTGAGCAACAGTGCGGCGAGGCCGCCTTCCAGGCTGGCGATGCGCTGCTCCACGGCATCCTGGGTGGGGTTGCCGATGCGGGTGTAGATCGGCGCGAGCTCCGCGAGGGCAAACCGGTTGGCTGCACTTTCTGCGCTGGGGAAGACGAACGACGTCGTCTGGTAGATCGGCAGCGCGCGGGCGCCCGTGGCGCCGTCCGGCTCCTGGCCAGCGTGGATCTGGCGGGTTTCGAAAGACCATCCGTTCGACATTCAGGCTCCTTGGAAAGGGTGTGGCACTGCATCTGTGCGTTCAGTCTAGGAAGGCCTCCTGGCTGGCAACAGGATTGTGACGAAGGTGGTCAGTCAGCGGTTTTCCACGTCGCCGGCCACGATTCCTGCCGCGGGACTAAAGCGAAAAAGTGGGTAAGGCTACCCTTAGCTGAGAGGCGCATCACAAAGTGTCAAGATGATGGCATGCGCATGGATCACGTCTCTTACGCCTGTGAACAAGATGGCCTCGTTGCCACCACCGAACGTATTTCGTCTGCCCTCGGCGTCGAAGCAGTAAAGGGTGGAGTACATCCCCGTTTCGGAACCCGGAACATGATCATTCCCCTCGCCGGGCACAAGTACCTTGAAGTTGTAGAGGTGCTGAACCACCCGGCATCGGACAAGGCGCCCTTTGGGCAGGCCGTCCGTGCCCGCTCCGAAGCCGGCGGCGGCTGGATGGGCTGGTGCGTCGAAGTGGACGACCTCGCCCCGTTCGAAGACCGCCTGGGCCGTGCCGCCGTCAACGGCAACCGCAAGTTCCCGGACGGCCGTGAACTGGTCTGGAAGCAAATCGGCATCCTGGGCCTGATCGCTGACCCGCAGGTTCCGTACATGCTCAAGTGGGAAGGCGACCCCGCCCTGCACCCCTCCAACGCCTATGAGAGCAACGTCAAGATGAGCTGCCTGACCATCGCCGGCTCGGCCGAGCGTGTGACCGAGTGGCTCGGGGAACCCGTGGAGAAGCCCCTTGAGGACGTCGCCGTTGAGTGGGTTGCCCCGCACGGAACCCCCGGCATCCTGTCCGTAACGTTCGAAACCGCCATGGGGGCCGTCACCATCTGACGCCCCGTTCCTTCCCTCCCGGGCAGCGCCGCCCGGACAACACTTCGGCCGCCATCAGCGGGTGCCAACGATGCCACCCGCTGACGGCGGCCGAATCGCTTAACCAAGGCCCACAGCCCGGCCAAAGAGGCTGAAGCCAACGAACGCCACGATGTCCAGCAGGGCATGGGCGATGACCAGCGGCATCACCCGCTTGGTCCTGGTGTAGAGCCAGGCGAACACCACCCCCATCACCACATTGCCGATGAAGGGCCCAAAGCCCTGGTACAGGTGGTAGCTGCCGCGGAGGACAGCGCTGCTGAAGATCGCCAGCGGCACGCTCCAGCCGAACTTGCCGAACCGGTCCAGGAGGTAGCCCACCACAATGACCTCTTCCACCACCGCGTGCCGCAGGGCCGAGAGGATGAGGACGGGAATGGTCCACCAGTGGGCGTCGAGCGCGCTGGGAATGATGGCGGTGGTAATTCCCAGGGCTCGGCCCGCGGCGTACAGCCCCAGGGATGGGATCCCAATCAGTGCAGCCAGGCCCAGGCCCTGCAGCAGGTCGCTGCCGGGCCTGGCGAAATTGAAGCCCAGCTTCTGGAAGGCCGACCTGCCTGGTGGCCCGCCGCCGGTGGCCGGCTGCCGTTGGTCGGTGAGGAAGTAGATGACCAGCAGGACTGGCACCAGGGCAAAAATAATGTCCAGCAACTGGTAGGTGAGATCGAAATATTCGCGGGTACTCCGCGACTGGTTCAGCGTGGAGGTCCCCTCTGCCAGCGGGGCCCGGGACATCTTGTCGAGCAACTGCACCACCGAATACACGGCAGACTGCCCCAGGGACAGGCCCAGGACTATCCAGACTTCAAGCCGCAACCGACGGCGGGAGGGAACCAACATGGTTCCATCTTGCCTGCAGCGGCTGGTTCTTTGCTGATTCCTGACGGCCCGGCCCGCCGGGCCCACCACAGTGAGAGAGCGTCCGCCAAAACCCCACATTAAGTGAGAGAGCGTCCGGGGTGGGGTCCTATGCTTGGGGCTTATGAGCGAGCCAGGGAAAATCATCATGATCCGGCACGGCCAGTCGGCGGCCAATGTGGATACCTCCATCTACAACAGGATCCCGGACTACCGGATTCCGCTGACTCCCCTGGGCCTCGAACAGGCTGCTGCGGCTGGCGAAAGGATCCGGCAGAAGCTGGATGGCCGCCAGGTTTGCGTCTACGTGTCGCCCTACCTGCGCGCCTACCAGACCTTGGAGGCCCTGAAGCTCGGCGATCTGACCGAGCGCATCATCGAAGAACCGCGCCTCCGGGAACAGGACTGGGCCAACTTCCAAATCCCGGGCGAGATCGAGGACCAGAAAGAACTGCGCAACGCTTACGGCCACTTCTTCTACCGGTTCAGGGAAGGCGAATCCGGCTCGGACGTCTACGACCGGATCTCGTCCTTTATGGAGACGCTCTACCGGCACTGGTCCAAGCCGGACTACGCGCCCAATACGCTGCTGGTAACCCATGGCCTTACGATGCGTCTGTTCTGCATGCGCTGGTTCCACTGGTCCGTTGAGTATTTCGAATCCCTCAACAACCCGAATAACGCCGAAGTCCGGACCCTGCTGCGCACTGATCTTGGCAAGTATGAACTGGATATTCCGTTCACCCAGTGGGTGGACCGCCGGGTGGACGAGACCGTCCTGGATGCGCCTCCGGTGATGTATTAGCGCCTGACACCCGTTCCGAGTGGACTACCGCTGCTGGCGCGGAGCCACCATGACTTCGGTCCCGTTGGCCTCGAACGCGGCCTTGTCCTCGGCGGAGATGCCCTGATCGGTAATGAGCCGGGTGAACGCGTAGCCATCCATCGTGGCGAACGCCCGGACACCCACCTTGGACGAGTCGGCCAGGACATATGAAACCCGGGCCCGGCTGGCCAGGAGCGCGTTCACTGAGGCTTCCCCTTCCCCGGTGTTGGTGGGCCCCACCACGGGGTCGATCCCGTTGACCCCGATGAACGCGATGTCCAGGACAACTTTCTGCATGATGATGTCCGTGTAGGGTCCCACGAGCTCGTACGAGCGGGGGTTGAGGATGCCGCCGGTCACCATGACTTTGATGTTGGGCCGGACTGCGAGCTGGGACGCGATGTTAATGGCGTTGGTGACCACTGTCAGCGTGGGCTGGTTCGCGGGGGCATTGAGGTCCTCGCGGGTTGCCAGGATCTGCGCCAGGGCGGTGCTGGTGGTTCCCCCGCAAAGCCCGATGACAGCCCCCGGCCAGATCAGGGCCGAGGCGGCCTGGGCGATCTCTTCCTTGGCTTCGGCATGGTCGTCGCGGTTGTAGCGTCCGGGCAGGTCGTAGGCCAGCGCACCGGTGGTGGCGCCGCCCCGGGTCCGGGTCAGCAGCCTCCGGTTGGCCAGGCTGTCCAGGTCACGCCGGGCCGTGGCCGGTGAGACGCCGAGCTGGGAGACGATCTCCTCCACCTCCACCTGACCGGTTTTGGCGAGGATATCCAGGATGGCCGTCAGGCGGTCAGTGCGGGTCATGGGGCCCTTTCAGCGTCAAACAATCACCATAATGTGACGTTTTGTGATCATATCAGAGATAAACGATCACATAACGTCACTTTGGTGCTGCCCTCTGGCAGTGCCGCTAGCGGACCCGGACACCTGCCCGCCACACAGCGTACGTAAGCGGCATGCCCGGGCGGTAGGCGAGATGGGTGGCGGACGGGGCGTTCAGCATCTGCATGTCCGCGCGGTGTCCGACGGCGAGTGACCCCACCGCCCGTTCGCCGTCGGCGTCGTTCCCCGTCTCGCGGTGAAGCGCCAGGGCCCCGCCGTACGTCGCCGCGCGCACTGCCTCGTGGACGCTGAGGCGCATCTGCAGCACCGCCGTGGTCACACAGAACGCCATGGAGCTGGTGTATGAGGTGCCCGGGTTGGCGTTGGAGGCCAGGGCAATCTGCACCCCCGCATCGAGCAGCCCCCGCCCGGGAGCCAGGGGCTGCCGGGTAGACAGGTCACAGGCCGGAAGGCAGGTGGCCACGGTCCCCCGCGTTCCCGTGCCGGACGCGGGATCCCAGCCCGACCAGCTGTCCGCGAGCGCCGCAATATCGCCGGGTGCCAGGAAGTTCACGTGGTCCACGCTGGCCGCGGCCAGCTCCACCGCCAGCCGGACCCCCGCCCCGACACCGAGCTGGTTGCCGTGGACCCGGATCCCCAGTCCGGCGGCCCGGCAAGCCTCCAGGACCCTGCGGGACTGCTCCGGCGTGAAGGCACCCTCCTCGCAGAAGACATCCGCCCAGCGGACGTAGGGCCTGACGGCGTCCAGCATCGGTCCGCAGGCCAGGTCCGTGTAGGCGTCTGCGTCAGAGCCCGCGGGCACCAGGTGCGCGCCGAGGTAGGTCACTTCATCGGCCACCGTGGAGGCGATCCTGGCGCTGCGGGCCTCGTGCTCCACGTCCAGGCCGTAGCCTGTTTTCGTTTCGAGGTACGTGGTGCCCTGGGACACGGCCTCCGCCACGCGGGCGAGAGCCAGTTTGGTGAGGTCGTAGTCGGAGGTGCGCCGGGTGGCGTCCACCGTGACGGCGATGCCGCCGGCCGAGTACGACTCCCCAGCCATGCGCGCCTCGAACTCTGCCGTGCGGTCCCCGGCGAAGACCAGGTGCGTGTGGGAATCCACCCAGCCGGGCAGCACCGCCCGGCCGCCGGCGTCCACGGCGTCATCGGCCGGCGGAGCGGCTGAGGCTGCGCCCAGCCATGCGATCCGCTCACCCTCGATCACCATGGCGGCGTTTTTCAGGACCCGGTGTTCCAGGTCCTGGGTCATCAGCTCGGCAATATTGGTGATCAGGGTGCTCATGCGACCATTCTTCAGCGCCGGATGGACCAGCGGGTGGCAGCCAGCGCCTCCGCTGTCCGGGATTCCGGACGGTGGCCGGCGTCAGCCTGCGTTCCCGGGCCCTGTCCCGCCAGGATCTGCGCGGCGGCCAGTTCCGCCATCGCCGCCGAGGTCTGGAAGCCGTAGCCGCCCTGCCCGGCGAGCCAGTAGAAGCCGGTGGCTTCGGCGTCGAACCCGGCCACGGGGACGCCGTCGGCCGCTTCGGTGCGGAGCCCGGTCCATGCGCTCCGCACGTCGCCGATTCCGAGCGTGGTGACCTGGTTGAGTTTCAGGACCAGGCGTTCGATGTCGCCGGGCCGGGGCTGCGCGTCTTCCGGGCCGCTGGGGACGGCTTCCGACGGCGAAATCAGCACCCCGCCACCTTCCCGGCGGAAGTAGAACGAGTCGTCAGCTGCCGCCACCATGGGGGCGTGCGCGGGAAGGGAATGTTCGACGTCGGCAATCGCCGCGGTGCGCCGGTACGGCTGGAGCCCGAGCTTCTCCACGCCGCTGATCACCGCGAGTTCGTCGGCCCAGGCGCCGGCGGCGTTCACCATTACGCCGGCCTGGAAGGCTTCCTGGCCGGCGCCGATCTCCCAGCCGGAGCCCAGCCGCTGGGCGGAATGCACCCGGGCGCCGGTGATGATGTCCACGCCCGCGGCTTCCGCCCGTTGCCGGTGGTCAGCCAGCAGCAGCGGGGCATCGCAACCGAAGGAACCGGTGTCCAGGCCGGCTGCTGTGAAGGACTCCGGCACCAGCGCAGGGCACAGCTCCAGGGCCTCGGCGTGCGAAATGGATTTCATCTGGCCGCTGGCCCCGGCCCGGACGGCGTCCTCCGTCCCGATGAGCATAAAGCTGCGCGCAGACAGGACCGGCGTGGCCAGTTCGGCGTCCCTTAACGCCATCAGCTCCAGCGTCCGGAGGGTCAGTTCCTGCACCACGGCGGGGCCAAAACTGGGGATCAACTGGCGGGCGGAGCGGGACGACGCGTGGTAGCCAAGCTCCTGCTCCGCTTCCACCAGGGCTACGCTGCAGCGCCCCGCGAGCGCGGACGCCAGGGACAGGCCAGCGATACCGCCGCCGACGATCAGGACATCATAATGTTCTGCCATGGCTCCATCTAACCACTAGCGGTTTCCCGGGGTACCGTTTTTCCCGGCTGCGGGCCACCACGCTCCTGGCGCCTACGCCGCTACGGCGGCACGGCTGGCGACGAAGGCACTCACGCAGGCTTCGACGTCGTCCGCTGAATGCGATGCTGAGAGCTGCACGCGGATCCGGGCGGCGCCCCGCGGGACCACGGGGAAGCTGAACGCGGTGACGAAGACGCCGTGCTGGAGCATCTGGTCTGCCATCCTGGCGGCCATGACGGCATCGCCGAACATGACCGGGACTATGGCGTGCTCGCCGTCCAGGAGCTCGAAGCCCTCTTCAGTCATCCGGCGGCGGAACAGGTCCGCGTTCCCAAACAGTTTGGTCCGCAGCTCCCCGGAGCTTTCCACGAGGTCCAGGGCCTTGATGGTGGCGGCCACGATGGCGGGGGCCAGTGAGTTGGAGAACAGGTACGGGCGGGCCTTCTGACGGAGCATGGCCACCACTTCGCGGCGCCCGGAGACGTAGCCGCCGGAGGCGCCGCCGAGCGCCTTCCCGAACGTTCCGGTGTAGATGTCCACGCGGTGCGACACGCCGGCGTGCTCAGGGGTTCCGGCTCCGGTGGCACCCATGAACCCGACGGCGTGGGAGTCGTCCACCATCACCAGGGCGTCGTACTTGTCCGCGAGGTCGCAGATGGCCTCCAGTGGAGCGAGGTAGCCGTCCATGGAGAACACGCCGTCGGTGACGATGATCTTGCGGCGTGCATCCTTTGCCTCAAGCAGCCTGGCCTCAAGGTCCGCCATGTCCTGGTTGGCGTAACGGAACCGCTGGGCCTTGCAGAGCCGGATGCCGTCGATGATGGAGGCATGGTTCAGGGCGTCGGAGATGATGGCATCCTCCGGCCCGAAGAGGGACTCGAAGACACCGCCGTTGGCGTCGAAGCAGCTGGAGAAGAGGATGGTGTCCTCGGTCCCCAGGAACCGCGAGACCCTGGCTTCCAGCTCGAGGTGCAGGTCCTGGGTGCCGCAGATGAAGCGGACGCTGGCCATGCCGAAGCCGCGGGCGTCCATGGCGGACTTGGCTGCGGCGATGATGTCCGGATGGTCGGCCAGGCCCAGGTAGTTGTTGGCGCAGAAGTTCAGCACCAGGGCGCCCGGCTGGCCGAGCTGCCCTGCCGTGACATGGCTGGACTGCGGTGAATCGATGTGGCGCTCGGTCTTGAAAAGCCCGGCGGTGCGGATTTCGTCCAGCTCTGCCTGCAGCTGGTCCTTGATGGCGGTATACATGGTGCTCCTTAGAGTTCGGTCCAGTCGAGGACAACTTTGCCGCCGCTGCCGGCGCGGGCAATCTCGAAGCCCGTCTCCCATTCCCGGGCAGGGAGCCTGTCCGTCACCACGGCCGAAATGCCGGCGTGCAGGACCGGGTTGGAGGAGAGCATGGCGCTCATGGCATACCAGGTCTCGTACATTTCCCGGCCGTAGATGCCTTTGAGGGTCAGCATGTGCGTGACCACCTTGCCCCAGTCGATGGTGATGTCCTGGCTGGGCAGGCCGAGCATGGCGATACGTCCGCCGTGGTTCATGTTGTCAATCATCTCAGGCAGTGCCGTGGGGTGGCCGGACATTTCCATGCCGATGTCGAAGCCTTCACGCATGCCAAGTTCACGCTGCGCGTCACGGACCCGGGTGGTGGAGACGTCGATCGCCAGGTCCACGCCGAGCTGCCGGGCCAGGTCCAGCCTGGGCTGCGAGACGTCGGTGACGGCGATCTTGCGGGCTCCGGCGTGGCGGGCCACTGCAATGGCCATCAGGCCGATGGGGCCGGCGCCGGTGATCAGGACGTCCTCGCCCACCAGGGGGAAGCTCAGGGCGGTGTGCACGGCGTTTCCGAACGGATCGAAGATGGCGCCGAGCTCAGGGGTGATGGACGGATCGTGATGGACCCAGACGTTGGTCTCCGGGATGACCACGAACTCGGCGAAGGCGCCGTCCCGCTGCACGCCGACGCTGACCGTGTGGATGCACATCTGCCGGCGGCCGGCGCGGCAGTTGCGGCAGATGCCACAGACCACATGGCCCTCGCCGGAGACCCGGTCCCCCACCTTGACGTCCCGGACGTCCTCGCCGATTTCCACCACTTCGCCGTAGAACTCGTGGCCGGCGATCAGTGGCGCCTCGATCATCCCCTGGGCCCAGGCATCCCAGGACTGGATGTGGAGGTCCGTGCCGCAGATTCCGGTGGTCATGACACGGATCTTGACGTCGGCGGGACCGGCTTCGGGTTCCGGGCGGTCAACGAGTTCGAATCCGGCGTGGGCGCCGGACTTGTAGAGGGCCTTCATTGGCTTCCTGACTGTGGCGGTGGCCCCGCGTGCTGCGGGGTGGAGATCTACCTTCATTAGAGCCACTGCAAAGCATTAGCACAAGCAGTATTTTCTCAATCGACGATGAAGGTTTCGCTAATGCATAGACTGGGGTGATGGAAATTCATCAGCTGGAAATCCTCCGCGAGCTGGGCGCGCTGGGCAGCGTGAAAGCGGTGGCGGAGACGTTGATGGTCACCCCGTCGGCGGTGTCCCAGCAACTGGCGCTGCTGCAGCGCAACGTTGACGTGCCGCTGACCCGGAAAGAGGGCCGCAACCTGGTGCTCACCGAGGCCGGGCAGGTGCTCGCGGACGCCGGCGCCGCCGTGGTGAGCGCCATGGCGGATGCCCGCACGGCGATCGGCGCCTACCACGACTCGCCGGTGGCACCGGTGACCCTCAGCGGCTTCCACAGCGCCGGCCAGGCCCTGTTTGCGCCGCTCGCCCGGCGCCTGGACGCGCCAGGGCAGCCCAGGATCCAGCTCTCCGACGAAGACGTGGCCCAGCAGGACTTCCCGGGGCTGACCGCGCGGTACGACCTGGTGCTCGCCCACCGGATGGACCACAGCCCGCGCTGGCCGGAAGAGCGGGTGGCGGTGATTCCGCTGGCGCACGAGCCGCTGGACGTGGCACTGCCGGCCGGGCATCCCCTGGCAGGACGTGGCACGGTGTCGGCCGCCGACGTCGTGGGTGAACCCTGGGTGACCAGCCATACCGGGTACTCCCCCGCCGACGTCCTCTCGGCCGTCGCGGCAGTCTCCAGCAGGGAACTGAACATTGTCCACCGGATCAACGACTACTCCACCGTGGCAGCCCTGGTGGCCGCCGGCGGTGTGGTGGGCCTGCTGCCGCGGCATACCGCCCGGCCGGTACTCAATCCGGGCATAGTGCTGCGGCCGCTTGAGGGCATCAGCACCCGGCGCCGGATCGACATCCTGGCCCGGCCGGAAAACCTGAAGCGCCGGTCGGTGATGATCGTGTGCGAGGCGCTGCAGGCAATCATGACCGGACTGGTGGCGGACAGCTGACCCGGCGTGGGTCAGGTCATCGGTCCTTGAGCTTACCCAGCCCGAGGCCGTGGCCCTTGCCGTGGCCTTTCCCCATTCCCATCCCTTTTCCGGGACCGGTTGTGGCGCCTTCGATGATCTGGTGGGCGGTGGCATCGTTGCCGCTCTTCACGCCAGTGACCCTGACCAGTTCGCCCTTGGCGATTTCAGCGATGGTGACCTCGGAGCGCTTCAGCCGTTTGCCGTCGTCGCCCTTTGCCGGCGAACCGTCCGCGGCCGGGGCGGGGAACTTGAGGATTTTCGTGTCCCCGTTCACGGCGTAGGCCTGGGTGAAGCCGTCCTCGCTCTTGACCGTGACCGAGGTGTCGCTGACGGCCTCCACGGTGCCCTGCTGCGTCAGCAGGGTTTCGAACGTCCCGTCCGCCTTCTTGACCACGCTTTCACTGTGCAGGTGCTGCGGGCGCTGGGATTTGTCCGGTTTCTCCGTTGCGGACGGCGAGGGCGACGGCGTTGGCGAGTCACTGGCAGACCAGGCAATGGCCGTGCCGGCGCCGGTCAGCGCCAACGCCACCACACCGGCCAGTAACGCCTTGCGCAGCCTCAACGGATCCCAAACTGACATGACCAACCTCCCGCAACAGCCCAGGGCAGCGGCGCCCTGGACTTTCAGTGTAGGACCGCCGTACCCGCAGCACACGAGTAGTCGGTTTGGCCGCAGAAGCGAGTACTTAAACGCGAAACTGGGTCGCAGTTAATGTCGTCATGAGCGCTCACAACGACATCAACTGCGACCCAGTTGGGTTAAAACGGGTGGCTTAGCCTTCCACGCCGAGCTTCTCCAGGATCAGCTCGCGGACGCGGGCGGCGTCGGCCTGGCCGCGGGTTGCCTTCATCACCCCGCCCACGATCGCGCCGATGGCCTGCAGCTTGCCCCCGCGGATCTTCTCCGCGACGTCGGGCTGCGCGGCCAGGGCGGCGTCGATGGCTTCCAGCAGGGGCCCGTCGTCAGACACGACGGCCAGGCCGCGCTTCTCCACGATCTCCGCCGGGGTACCTTCGCCGGCGAGCACGCCGTCCAGAACCTCGGAAGCCATCTTGTTGTTGATCTTGCCGGCTTCCACCAGCTTGTTCAGTTCCACGATGGTGGCGGGCCGGACACCGAGCTGGCCGGGATCGACGTCGGCGTTCTTGGCGCGGCCCACGATCTCGCCCATCCACCACTTGCGGGCCACCGACGCCGAGGCGCCGGCGGCGATGGTTTCCTCGATCTCGTCCATCACGCCGGCGTTGACCACGTCACGGAATTCGAGATCCGAGTAGCCCCAGTCGGCCTGCAGGCGCTTGCGGCGGGCTGCCGGCGGCTCCGGCAGGGTGGCGCGGAGTTCCTCCACCCACTCACGGGACGCAACAATCGGAACCAGGTCCGGCTCCGGGAAGTAACGGTAGTCGTCGGCGTCGGATTTGGCCCGGCCCGACGTCGTCGTGCGCGTGTCCTCGTGCCAGTGGCGGGTTTCCTGGATAACGGGCTCACCGGAGTCCAGAACGGCGGCGTGCCGCTGGATCTCGTAGC
This sequence comes from Arthrobacter sp., assembly GCA_023264815.1. Classification (GTDB taxonomy): domain Bacteria; phylum Actinomycetota; class Actinomycetes; order Actinomycetales; family Micrococcaceae; genus Arthrobacter. The sequence goes on from JAHFUZ010000003.1 coordinate 173,168, forward strand.
GGACGGCGTGTTCGACGGCGCGCAGCGAGTTGACGTTCTTGGTTTCGGAGCGGATGCCGAAGCGTTCGCGGCCGTGCGGGCGGAGCGAGACGTTCGCGTCGCAGCGCACGTTGCCGCGTTCCATCCTGGCGTCGGACACGCCGAGGTTCTTCACGATCTCCCGGACAGCGGCGACGTAGGCCTTGGCGAGTTCGGGGGCTCGGGAACCGGCACCCTCAATCGGCTTGGTGACAATCTCCACCAGCGGCACGCCGGAGCGGTTGTAGTCCACCAGGGAGAAGTCGGCGCCCTGGATGCGGCCGGCGGCCCCGCCCATGTGGGTCAGCTTGCCGGCGTCCTCCTCCATGTGGGCGCGCTCGATCTCCACGCGGAACAGCGTCCCGTCGGCGAGTTCGATGTCCAGGTAGCCGTCGTACGCGATGGGATCCTCGTACTGGGACGTCTGGAAGTTCTTGGGGGTGTCCGGGTAGAAGTACTGCTTCCGGGCAAACGTGCAGGATTCGGCAATCTTGCAGTTCAGGGCAAGGCCGATCTTGATGGAGGACTCGACGGCGGTCCTGTTCACCACCGGCAGCACGCCTGGCATGCCCAGGTCCACCTCGTTGACGTTGGTGTTCGGCTCGTCGCCGAACACGTTGGGGGCGGAGGAGAACATCTTGGTCCTGGTATTGAGCTCCACGTGGACCTCGAACCCCAGGACGGGATCGTACTTCTCCATGGCCTCTTCGAAGCTCAGGGTTGCGTCAGTGCTCATTATTTTGCCTCCTGGGTTTCGGTCGAGCCAGCCAGTTCGGGGGCCTGGGCAAGCAGCGGGCCGCCCCATTTGTTCTCCAGCAGTGACTCCAGGACAGCGCCTACCTGGTACAGGCGGGCATCCTGGCGGGCCGGGGCCAGGAGCTGGATGCCCACCGGCAGCCCGTCCTCGTCGGCGAGGCCGCCGGGCAGGGACAGGCCCGGAACGCCGGCCATGTTCGCCGGAATGGTGGCGACGTCGTTGAGGTACATGGCCAGGGGGTCGTTGAGCTTCTCACCGAGTTTGAAGGCCGTGGTGGGGGCCGTCGGGGAAATCAGGACGTCCGCCTGGGCGAAGGCAGCCTCAAAGTCACGCTGGATCAGCGTACGGACCTTCTGGGCCGAGCCGTAGTAGGCGTCGTAGTAGCCGGCGCTCAGGGCGTAGGTGCCAAGGATGATGCGGCGCTTGACTTCGTCGCCGAAGCCGGCGGCGCGGGTGGCACCCATCACGCGTTCGATCGTCAGCGGGCCCTCTTCGGGCAGGACGCGCAGGCCGTACCGGACGCCGTCGAACTTGGCCAGGTTGGAGGACGCTTCCGAGGGCATGATCAGGTAGTAGGCACCCAGCGCGTACTTGAAGTTGGGGCAGGACACCTCCACGATTTCCGCGCCGGCTTCCTTCAGAAGGTCAAGGGATTCGTTGAAGCGGTTCTCGACGCCGGCCTGGTAGCCCTCGCCGTGGAGTTCCTTGATGATGCCGATCTTCATGCCGTCCACGCTGCCCAGGCGGGCAGCAGCGGCCAGGTCCGCCAAGGGATCCGGCAGCGAGGTGGAATCGAAGGGATCGTGCCCGCCGATGACCTGGTGCAGCAGGGCCGAGTCCAGCACGGTGCGGGAGACGGGGCCGATCTGGTCCAGCGAGGAGGCCATGGCGATGGCGCCGTAGCGCGAGACGCTGCCGTAGGTGGGCTTGACGCCCACGGTGCCGGTCACGGCCCCGGGCTGGCGGATGGAGCCGCCGGTGTCCGTGCCGAGGGCCAGTGGAGCTTCGAAGGCTGCGACGGCGGCTGCCGACCCGCCGCCGGAACCGCCCGGGATCCGGTCCAGGTCCCAGGGGTTGCGGGTGGGGCCGTAGGCCGAGTGCTCGGTGGAAGAGCCCATCGCGAACTCGTCCAGGTTGGTTTTGCCCAGGATGGGCATCTTCGCGGCGCGGAGGCGCTTGACCACCGTGGCGTCGTACGGGCTGTGCCAGCCCTCGAGGATCTTCGAGCCTGCCGTGGTGGGCTGGCCGATGGTGACGATCAGGTCCTTGACGGCGATGGGCACGCCGGCGAGCTCGTGGAGTTCCTCGGCCGCAGCGCCCCCGGCGGCGCGGATGGCGTCCACTTCGGCGGCGACGGCGAGCGCTTCTTCGGTGTTGACGTGCAGGAAGGCGTTGACGCCGCGTTCGCCGCCGTCCACAGCCGCGATCCGGTCCAGGAACGCCTGGGTGACCTGGACGGAGGTCACTTCGCCGGCGCGGAGCTTCTCGGCCAGGCGGGCGGCCGAGAGACGGATGAGTTCGTTGGTGTCAGTCATGTTCTATGCCTCATCCAGGATGGCCGGGACCTTGAAACGGTTGTCATCGGAGTCAGGTGCCCCGGAGAGTGCCTGTTCGGCGGTGAGGGTGTGGCCCACAACGTCCTCGCGGAACACGTTGGTCAGCGGGATCGGGTGGGAGGTTGCCGGGACGTCATCACCGGCGGCTTCACTCACGGACTTCACTGAATCAACGATGACGGCGAGTTCGCCGGCCATCCTGTCCAGCTCTTCAGCACTCATCTCGATGTGAGCGAGCTGCGCGAGGTGCGCAACATCGTCACGGTTGATCGCAGCCATGGATCTCCCCTGCAAGTTTTCGATTGTTTTCCGAACCAGTCTAGTGGGGAAACGTCAGTGCCCGTCTGACGACCCCCAGCGGGCGTCAGACGGGCACCTCGGTGCCGTGGTCCCGGTCACGGGGACCGGCCACAGGCAGCATAAGACTAACCGATACCAATGGCTCCGGTCAGCATTCCTACACCCAACATGACGAGGGAAACCACGGCAGCGCGCCACAGGACCTTTTTGTGGTGGTCGCCGAGGTCAACCTTGGCCAGCGAGACCAGCAGCAGGATGGCCGGAACCAGGGGGCTCTGCATGTGGAACGGCTGCCCGGTAATGGAGGCCCGGGCCATCTCGGCCCCACTGATGCCGTAGTGCGCAGCCGTTTCGCTGAGGACCGGCAGCACACCGAAGTAGAACGCATCGTTGCTCATGAAGAACGTCATGGGGATGCTGAGGACACCGGTGATGACGGCCATCAGCGGACCCATGCTGGACGGGATGATCTGCACCAGCCACGCTGACATTGCCTCCACCATGCCGGTGCCGGTGAGGACGCCGGTGAGGACCGCGGCGGCCATGACCATGCTGACCACAGCAACGATCGAGGGCGCGTGGGCCACAATCTGCGTTGCCTGGTCCTTGACGTGCGGGAAATTCACCAGCAGGGCGACGGCGGAGCCCACCATGAAGACATACGGCAGGGGCACGAGGTCGGCGATCAGCATGCCCATCACGGCCACCGTGAGGCCCAGGTTGAACCACTGCAGCTTGGGGCGGAGGGTGGTGCGGTTGGGGTCAAGGGCAGTGCCTGCCATGGCTGCGCTGTCATCCGCTGGCGCTTCGGTACGTTCCAGGGTCGCGATCGAGGAACCGCCGACGGCGGGGCCTCCCGTGGTGCGAACAGGCGCGGGCCCGCTGCCGGAACCACCGCTGCCGGAACCACCGCGGGACGTGCCGCTGCCGCCGGCGGAGGTGCCGCCGTCGAACGCTTCAGCGGTAAAGGGTTCCGCCGAGGACGGCACGCCCCAGATCTCGGGCCGGGTGGCGCGGAGTCGGTTGCGCTCCTGCAGGCCCAGGACCCAGGCGAAGGCCAGGACGACGGCCAGGCCGGCGATGAGCGACGGGATCATGGGAACGAAGACCTCGTTGACGTCGATCTTCAGGGCGCTGGCGGCGCGGGCGGTGGGGCCGCCCCACGGCACGATGTTCATGGTGCCGTTGGCCAGGCCGGCCACAACGGTGAGGACCACGGGGCTCATCTTCAGCCGGAGGTAGATGGGCAACATGGCCGCGGTGGTGAGGATGAAGGTGGTGGAGCCGTCGCCGTCCAGGGAAACAGCGGCTGCCAGGAGCGCGGTGCCGAGGACCACCTTGGCGGGGTCATTGCCGAGTTTGCGGAGAATGAACCGGACCAGGGGGTCGAACAGCCCGACGTCGATCATCAGGCCGAAGTAGATGATGGCGAACATCAGCAGCGCGGCGGTGGAGGTCATGGACTTCATCGAGTCCATCACCATGTCGCCAATGCCCAGTCCGGCGCCTGCGAAAAGACCAAAAACTGTGGGGACGATGATCAGCGCCAGCACTGGCGTCAACTTCTTCGTCATGATCAGCACCATGAATACCGCGATCATGGCGAATCCAAGTAATACCAGCACGGCCGGCTCCTTCATTGTGAACAGCGGCACAGCGGTGTGACGCGTGCTACAGACTGTAGGGTGGCCGCCGTCACGGCAGTGCCTTTGGCTCAATTGATTGGCATACTGCTTATTCGGAGCATTTTGCGCATTGTGCTCACGGCCGTACCTGAACCCGCTGCGACGCTGAGAGGAGAACCATGCCGCATTCCCCGCGCACGCCACGGCTCCGGTTCTCCACGCAGACACTGCTCCTGCAGCTGGGCGTGGTCCTGCTGGTGGTGTTGCTGAGTACGGCCGTCCACGCCTGGCTGACGTACGACCGGGTGGGACGGGAAGCCGAAAACCAGGCGCTGACCCTTGCCCGGGCGGTGGCTGCCGATCCTTCCATCCGCGCCGACGTCCTGGCCATCAGCTCAGGTGAGGGCACTCCCCCGCCGGCCGAACTCCGCGCGGGGCCGCTGATGGCCGCTGCCGAGGCGACCCGGCTCCGGACGGGGGCCCTGTTTGTGGTGATCACCGACGAAACCGGCCTGCGCCTTGCCCATCCTGATCCGGAGCGCCTGGGCGAGAAGGTCAGCACCGACCCCACCGAGGCACTGGCCGGGCAGGAAATCACCACCCGGAACACCGGCACGCTGGGCCCGTCGGCGGGTGCCAAGGTACCCGTCTACGCCCCCGGGACCCACACCGTGGTGGGCGAAGTCAGCGTGGGCTATTCAATGGAAACCGTGGGCCAGAGCCTGGAGCGGGACATCGGACCGGTCGCTTTGACGGCTGCCGGTGCGCTGCTGGCCGGCGTCCTGGCCTCCTTCCTGCTGCGGCGCCGGCTGCGGCGGCTCACCATGGGCCTGGAGCCCGAGGAAATCAGCACCCTCGTCCACGACCAAGTGGCCGTCCTGCAGGGCGTGGACGACGGCGTCATCGGCGTTGCGGCCGACGGGAGGATCAGCGTCTTCAACGCCGCCGCCCAGCGCCTTCTGGACCTGCCGGACCTGGCCGGAACCCCGTGGTCCGCCGCGCCCGTTCCGGGCCCGCTGAAGGCACTGACCAGGCCCGATGCCGAGGAAGCGGACGCCATCGAGCTGGTGGCCGCCGGACGGGTCCTGGTAGCCAGCGCCCGGAAGGCACTGCACCGCCGCGAGGACCTGGGCTGGGTGGTCATGCTCCGCGACCGCACAGAACTGCAGCAGCTGACCCGCCAGCTCGACGCCGTGGGCACCATGTCCAGCGCCCTGCGCGCCCAGCGCCACGAGTTCGCCAACCAGCTGCACACCATCGCGGGCCTGATGAGCATCGGGCAGCACCAGCAGGCCCGGGACTACCTGGCGGGGCTGGCCGCCACCGGGCCGCTGAAGTTCCCGGTGGACCACGCCCAGCTGCTCCAGGACCCCTACCTCCAGGCTTTTGTTGGTGCCAAGGGTGTGGAGGCGGATGAGCGCGGGGTGACGCTCCGCATCGGCCCCGAAACCCTGGTCCGGGGCCAGGTCACCGAGCCGCAGGACGTCACCACCGTGCTGGGCAACCTGATCGACAACGCCGTGAAGGCCGCCGTCGCAGGCTCCGCCACAGACCGCTGGGTGGAAGTGGAGGTGCTGGATGAACGGCACGACGACGGCGGCACCCTGCACATTGTGGTCGCCGACTCGGGCGACGGGCTGGCGGCGGGGACGGATGCCGAGGGCGTCTTCGCGGAGGGGTATACGACGGCGGCCGGTCCCGCACCGATGGGGGCCGCGCCGGCGTGGCCCGGCGGCGGGCAGGGGCTGGGCCTGGCACTGGCCCGGAAGCTGGCCCGCCGCCGCGGCGGGGACATCAGGGTCCTGGAACCGGGCAGGCAGGGTGGGCCGGGCGCCGTGTTCATGGCAACCCTGCCGCGCACCACCACCGGGACCGGCGCCCGAAACACCCCAGCAGAAAAGGAAAACAATGCCTGAGGATTTCAGGGTCCTGATCGTGGACGACGACTTCCACGTAGCCAAGCTCCACGCCGCCTACGTTGACTCGGTGGCCGGTTTCCTGGCCCTGGCGCCGGTGGGGACGGCATCACTGGCCCTGCAGGCCATCCACAGCCTCCGCCCCGACCTGGTGTTGTTGGACGTCTACCTTCCTGACGCGTCGGGGCTGGACTTGCTGCAGCAGCTGGACGTGGACACCATCATCCTCAGCGCAGCCTCGGACGCCGAGTCGCTTCGCAAAGCTTTTCGCCGCGGGGCACTGGGGTACCTGCTCAAACCGTTTACCTCGGAATCGCTGTCGCAGCAGCTGCGTTCCTATGCCCGCTACCGCAGGCTGCTGGGTCAGCCGGGGGTTCTCGACCAGGGCTCAGTGGAGCGTGCGAAGCGGGCGCTGATCCCTGGAGACGTGACGCCGTCGGCCAAGCCGAGGTCGGCCACGGAAGCTGCAGTTTTGGAGTCCTTGGTTGCCGGTGAACAGTATTCCGCGGCGGAGGTCGCCACCCGGGTTGGGGTTTCCCGCGCCACGGCCCAGCGGTACCTGTCGTCACTGGCAGACGACGGCGCCGTGGACATCCAGCTCCGGTACGGGACCACCGGGCGGCCGGAACACCGTTACGGGTTGCCTGTTCAGTAGCCATCCCTGGGCGCAATTTTTAGTCGCCACCTTCTGCGGGCCGCCCCCACGACTCACCAGCACGCCTCATTGTGCCGGCCCGTCTGAATCACCAAGCACGCCTCATCCTCCGGGCCCCTCTGAATCATCAGGTACAGCTGCGTTCCAGGTGAGTTGCCTGTCTGGCCAGTGGGGTGGTTCCCAGTCGGGATGTTCGCTTTGGTAATACCGGCCTGAGGGTGAGATCCAGCCGGGTGGTTCGTGCTTGCTGGCTTGGGTGGGTGTCCAGCCGGTGGTGTGCCGGAGGCGGTGGTGTCGTTTGCATGGCTGGCCGAGGTTCGAGATGCCGGTGGCCCCGCCGTTGGTCCAGGCGAGGATGTGGTCGGCGTCGTTGTCCAAGGACTGGTTGCTGCAGCCGGGGAACGGGCATTTGCCGTCCCGGAGTCTGAGCCAGCGGCGTTGGGCTTTGGTGACCGGGTAACTGGTCCGCCCGATCTCCAGGGGTGCACCGTCGCGGGGGTCGATCAGGACGCGGTGGAAGGAGGTGGCGCCGTCGGCGATCAGGCGCCGGGCCATGGACGGCGGGATCGGCCCGTACCCGTCCAGCATCGCAGGCTCCTCGGTGGCGCCCAGCAGGGCCATGACGGGCACGGTGATCAGGACATGGGCCCGCGGCGACGGGACACCGCTGACGGGATCCGGACCGGGATCCTTGGCGCCGGTCGCTGCGGAGGTGTCTGTTTCGGGTCCGCCGGCGACGTTGGCCGCCGTGCCGTTTGCCGAGGTGCCCACGTGGCCGGTGCCCACGTGGCCGGTGCCGTCGAGTTGGCCGGGGACGCTGTGGCCGCCGAGCAGCCACCCGGCGACAATATCGGCCCGGAGCTGGGTGAGGGTGCGTGACTCGTCCGGGCCCTGCATGGCCCGGGCCGCTGCCGTGGCCCGCTCCCAGCCCCCGCACCCGGTATCGGCCGGCAAATAGGCCGAGAACCAAGCCATGCCGTCCCGCTCGGGGGAAAACAGCACCCGCCGGTCCAAGGCACTTTTTGCGTGGCGTTGTTCGATGCTGACCGGGTGGTGCCGCTCCCGCCAGGTCCGGGCCTTGGCCCGGAACCGGCCAGCGACCATCTCACCGGCCGGGCAGCCCCGCGCCGGGTTCGGCGCCTCAGGGTCCAGGAAATGCGCCTCCAACGCCAGCGCCCCCTCAGGGCCCAGGCCGCCGGCCTCGTCCACCATGATCCGGGCGTGCTGCCACGACAAAGACCCGGCCTCCAACGCCGACAACGTCAACGGCAACGCAGTGGTCAGCCCACGCGCCTCGGCCAACAGACTGGCGGCGGCGGGTTCACCGACCGTCAGCACACCCGCGACCTCCGCGACCAGGGCCATCTCCTGCGCCGCTTCCTCCTGCAGGGACAGCCCCGGGGCCGCCATAGCCATCACAATCTCCGCGCAACGCGCCACCTTCAGGACCTTCCGGCCCGCCAGCTTCGCTTCCTCACAACGGATCTCCACCAAAGCGCCCAAACACTCGTCATACTCCCGGCGCAGGAGGTCAGCCTCACCGCCATCCGACAAGCCCGGAAAGCCCGGGAAGCCCGGCAATGCGTTGGTCACCGACCAGGTCGGGACCGGCACGGTGGGCAAAGCGGCAGACGCCGCGTTGCCCACCGCGCGGAGGACATCGTCCCCCGCCATCCCCGCAGCCGCCTCGCTATCCATACCTCCAGCATCACAGAGCTGCCCGGCAACATGCCGGAGGCAATGCGACTATGTGGATAACGTGCAGAAACAGCGGCGGACACGACGTCTGGCGAGACCGGCCCCGGGTCAGCCGGCTCTCCTCCTACCCTTTAGCTGGCGCTCTTCTGGGCGACGAGCTCGATCTCCACCAGCATCTTCGGGTCCAGGAACGGCAGCACGTGCACCAGGGAGAGCGTGGGGCGGATCTCGCCGAAAACCTCGCCGTGGGCGCGGCCGGCTTCTTCCCACTTGCTGATGTCCGTCAGGTACAGCTTGGACTGCACCACGTCCTCAAAGCCGAAGCCGGCGTCCGCAAGGACAGTGCCAAGCTTCTGCAGGATGTACTGGGTCTGGGTGTAGAAGTCCTCGCCCACGATGCCGTCTTCACCACTGGCGGCAGTAGCCGAAATGTAAAGCGTGTTGTCCACCTGGACAGCCCGGGAGTAGCCAAGGGTCTGTTCCCAAACGGAGCCGGTGCCGAATGTTTTGCGCATGGTGGGCCTTTCAGTGCTGAAAATGAGTCGGCACCACTTTAGGGCGGCTAAAGGTCCAGCCGGTAAACCAGGAGCTTTATGTCGGTCCCGGGAATCAGCCAGTCCCGCTCCGGAACGCGCTGGAACCCGGTTTTGCGGTAGAGGCCATGGGCGCTCTCCCACGTCCCTCCGGTGGTCAGGGCCACTCCGGTAATCCCGTCCAGTGACCTCGCGTGCCCGATGATGGCCTGCACCATGGCCTGCCCGGCCCCACTGCGCTGCACGGCGGGATCCACCACGAGCATCCGGAATTCCAGCTCGTCCTCGAGTGCTATGTCCGCGTACGGTTCGCCGGCGAGCGCCAGCGTCACGGAGCCCACCACCTTCCCGCCGCGCTCGGCAACCCAGATGGTGGCTTTCGCAGCGCGGGCGGCGACCTCCTGGATCTGCTGCATGTACGGATGGTCGGCGCTGTCGAAGTAACCTGCCGCAAGGTAGGAGTCTCTGGTGATCCTGGCAATAGCGTCGAAGTCTGCCTCAACGGCGGGTCGGATGATTATTTGCGGCTGCACCTGACAATGTTAGTGCCGCCACCGGCTTAGAGCGGAAACTTGCCGGCGAGCTCCAGTGTTCCGGCGCACGTCCAGGCCGCGAGCCTGTCCAGATCGGAGGGGCCGCCGTCGAGCGGGCTGTCCAGCCGCGGCCGCCGCACCCAGCAGCCGGCTTCTTCTGCGATCAGTGCACCCGCCGAGAAGTCATGCTCATTGAGCCCGCGTTCGCCATAGGCGTCATGGGTTCCGTCCGCCACCAGGCAGAGGTCCAGCGCCGCGGAGCCCAGCCGCCTGACATCGGCGAAACCGTCCATGAGGTCGCCCAGCAACGCCGCCTGTTCGGCGCGGACTTCGGGATCGTAGCTGAACCCGGTGGCCAGGATCTGGCCGGCGCGGCCGGCAACCGGCCCCTCCAGCCGGGTTGTCCGCCCTCCCTCTTCCAGCCACGCGCCGTGGCCGCGGGCCGCATAGTAGACGCGGCCCAGCGCCGGAGCGTGGACGACGCCGGCCAGCCACGCGCCGTCGGAATCAGCCACTGCCACGGAGGTGGCGTAGTAGACGATGTTCCGGATGAAGTTGGTGGTGCCGTCCAGGGGGTCGATGGACCAGCGAAAGCCGCTGGGGTCAGCGGGCAGGGTGGTTCCGTGCTCCTCCCCCGTGATGGTGTCCTGCGGCCGGGCCGCCGTGATGACCCGTCTGACGGCGTCCTCGGCGGCGATGTCAAACGCAGTCACCCAGTCACCGGCGTCACCTTTGTTGCTGACGTCCAGGGCGCCGTCGTTGCGTGTCGCCAACACGGCGGCCCCCGCGGCTGCTGCCTGACGGGCCACCTCGAGCAGCTCCGCGATCAGCTCCGGCCGGCTCATTTCGTGGCCTCGCCTGATGTGTCAGGCGCGGCTGCCATCCCGGGCAGGTCAGCTGCCTCGTCAGCGCTGCCGGAATCGTCGTCCTGCGCCGACGCCGGGCCGTTGGCCAGGAGTTCCCGGAAGCCATCCTCGTCCAGCACCGGAATTCCGAGCTGCTCCGCCTTGTCGAGTTTCGTGCCGGCATTCTCGCCCGCCACCACATAGCTGGTGTTCTTGGAGACCGAGCCGGAGGCCTTGCCGCCCCGGATGAGGATGGCTTCCTTCGCTTCGTCCCGGCTGAAGTGAGGCAAAGAGCCGGTGACAACCACCGTCAGGCCCTCCAGGGTCCGCGGCGTGGATTCGTCGCGTTCGTCCTGCATCCGGACACCGGCGGCCGCCCAGCTGTCCAGGATTTCGAGGTGCCAGTCCTCGGCGAACCACTCCTTGAGCGCTGCAGCGATGGTGGGACCCACGCCGTCCACATGCGCCAGGTCCTCCTCCGAGGCGTTCCGGATGCCGTCCATGCTGCCGAAGGCCGTCGCCAAGGCGCGCGAGGCCCGGGGCCCCACGTGCCGGATCGACAAGGCCACCAGCACCCGCCACAGGGGCTGGCCCTTGGCCTTTTCGAGCTCCTTGAAAAGCTTCTCCGTGGTGGCGGTGGGTTTGGACGGGTTTTTCGCCGTTGCCCGGGTCCAGAAGTACGGCACGAGGTCCCACGTACCGGTCCCCACCCCTTTGGTCCGCTTCTCCCGCCAGACCTTGACATCGGCCAACTTGTTCCGCAGCCCGTCCAGTCCAGAGTCCGCGGCCAGTTCGAACAGGTGCGCTTCAGTGCTGAGGATGCCGTCGCCGGACGGCTCCACCCGGCCGCCATTGGTGGCCGGGTCCGGGCCCGGTCCGGACGTCAGCGCAACGGCAGCTTCGCCGCCGAGGGCTTCGATATCGAATCCGCCGCGGCCCGCGAGGTGGAAGACCCGCTCGCGGAGCTGGGCCGGGCAGGAGCGTGCGTTGGGGCAGCGGATGTCCACATCGCCTTCCTTGCCGGGTGCCAGCGGGGTGCCGCAAGAGGGGCATTCGGCGGGCATCACAAAGTCACGCACAGGAGGCTGCTGCTGGTCGCGGAGTGCCAGCACAGGGCCGACGATCTCCGGGATGACGTCGCCTGCCTTGCGCAGCACCACGATGTCGCCGATCTTCACGCCCTTGGCTTTCACCACGTCCTGGTTGTGCAGCGTGGCCATACCCACCGTTGACCCGGCGACCTTCACCGGTTCCATGACGCCGAAGGGGGTCACGCGTCCGGTCCGCCCCACGTTGACGGCGATGTCGAGCAGCTTAGTGTGGACCTCCTCCGGCGGGTATTTATAGGCCACCGCCCAGCGGGGAACGCGGGTGGTGTAGCCGAGGGCCCGCTGGGTGGCCAGGTCATCGATCTTGACCACAATGCCGTCGATTTCGTGCATCAGGCTGTGCCGTTTGTCGCCATAGCGCTTGATGAACGCCAGGACCTCCTGCAGGCTTCCAAGCACCTCGAAGTACGGGCTGACGGGCAGGCCCCACTGCTCCAGCAGTGCGTACGTTTCGGACTGGCTGAGCGTGTCCAGGCCTTCGCGTGCGCCGATTCCGTGGACAAACATCCGCAGCGGACGCTTGGCCGTTTCCGCCGGGTCTTTTTGGCGAAGGGAACCGGCCGCAGCGTTCCTGGGGTTGGCCAGCGGCGCCTTGCCGGCCTCGATCAGGGCCTTGTTGAACTCCGCGAACGCCTTGGAGGGGATGAAGACCTCGCCCCGGATTTCCATCTCGGCCGGAAATCCGCTGCCGGTCAGTTCGTGCGGGATTTCCTTGATGGTCAGCACGTTGTGCGTGATGTCTTCGCCGGTGGTCCCGTCACCCCTCGTGGCGGCGCGGACCAGCTTGCCGTCGCGGTACAGGAGGTTGACCGCCAGGCCATCGATCTTGAGCTCCGTCAGCCACGCGGTCCGGGCGGTTTCGCCCAGCTTGCCCACGCTGGCCTCGGCCTTGGTCACCCAGGCCTCCAGCTCCTCCAGGGAGAAGACGTCCTCGAGGCTGTACATACGCTGCAGGTGTTCGACGGCGGCGAACGCCGCTGAGACCTCGCCGCCCACTTCCTGCGTGGGCGAGTCATTGGCCACGAGTTCCGGGTGCAGGGCCTCGATTTCCTCCAGGCGCCGGAAAAGTTCGTCGAATTCAGCGTCCGACACCAGGGGTTCGTCCTCCTGGTAATACGCGAACCGGTACTTCCTGACAAGGTCAACCAGGTTCTCGTATTCTTCGCGGACGGACCCGGAAGGGACGGCTTCCGGGTCGGTCAGGTTCTCATTGCCGGAGGCTGTAGCCTCTGCGGGGCCCGTTGCTGTGCTCACAGACCTATCTTGCCTTACCCCTCGGACACTTGCCGCCGGCGTTGCGCTTAATGCCGGAAGGCCCGGACGGTGGTGTCCGGGCCTTCGGGTGAAGCGGGCGGTGGCTAGCGTGAAGCCTGGTCCTGCTCGTTGGCGTTCCTGGTGGCCTTCGTGCCGGCTTCCTTCAGCGCCTCGGCAACCTTGGTCAGCTGCGTCATGTGCGTGCCGCTCCAGTCGCTGCGGAACGCATCAGCGTCCGGGCCCTTCCAGAGTGTGGCGTTCAGGATCTTGTTCAGGTTGTTCTTCTGCTGCTCGATCTCCGATGCACCATGCGTCAGCTTGGTGCCAAGAGTCCTGAGCTGCTCTACATCTGCGCCCCAAATGGCCATCAGTTTCTCCTCAATAGTCACGGATCCGATCCAGGTCGGCATCCCCAGCGGCCCCCGGCTCATCCGGAAGATCCATTGCCCCAAACCTATCCCCGCCCCAAAACACTGTCGATGGGCACCGCTGCCCACGCACCGCTGCCCATGCCACATGGTGGTGTTTTTTGAATTCCGGACAAGCTCAATCACCGGACATCCGGGCGGAGTCAGTGCGAGGAAAGCCGGTTCCTCCCCCACCAGGCAAAGGCCAGCCCGGCCATCCCGATGAGCAGCACGCCTGCCATGATGGCCAGCAAGCCGGGGCTTCCGAACAGCCCGGAGTCGTTGTTCCGGGTCACGGCGGCCGCCTGCGTGGGTTTGGCCGACCTGGTGACGGGCTGGTCCCAGTTCGATGCGGCGGACGCCGTGGCGGAAGCCGAAGCCGGCGCTGCGGTGCTGGCAGCAGGCTCCGAAGAAGCCGTCTCAGCAGCTGACACCATGGGCTCCGGCACCATGGTTGGATCGGGCAACGGGGCTGGTGCGGCCGTAAGGGGAGGGACTGTCGGTGCGGGAGCCGGCGCGGCGGGCGGCGGCGTCGGAGTATTCGACGGCGGCGGCCCGCCTGGCTTGCCCTTACCGGGTTCTTCCGGCTGCGAGCTCTCGGTCGGACAGAGGAGAAGACACAGCCCGGGGTTGGTGTCCGTGTTATCGGCGCGTGCAGGAACGGCCGCCGACAGGCCCACCGTGAGCGCCAGCGCCGCAATGGCGGAGGCGGCCGCGAGGTAGCGGAGCACGGACGAGGATCGGATCATGGTTACCTTTGCGGACGGGGCGCGGCACCCCATCCGCGGCGAACTAGTGTTCCCGGTAGTCTGCTACAACGCGCGGCGGGCCCGCAAATCGTTGGATTTACCGGCCCGCCGCGACGGCCGGGCATCAGTCCCTGTTTTCAGGCGGCAGGGCGATCTGCAGCTTGCGGGCTTTGCCGCGGCCCACTATGTAGCCGCGGCCCGGGATAAACGCCGGGCTGACCCTGCCCAGCGAGGTGCTCAGGAGGCTGTCGCCTTCGATGTCTCCCGGGTTCAGCAGCAGCCCCCGGCGGCCGGACTTGAACGGCTGCGCCAGGGACCAGGCCGAGGACCAGGTGGACGTCTCGGATTCCCCGATCACCCACTGGTCAGCTTTGACGGACGCCGTCACGAGCTGCGAAATTCCTGACTCCGCCACCGAGTCCGTGAACTCCGTCAGGCCTTCGATGAAGATGGCCACCTTGCCCGGGTTGCCGGTAGAGTGCTCCACCAGGTCTTCCACCACCTCGTAGAGGTCGTCGGCGCCAACCACTGAACGGTTCCACAGCGGCAGTGATGCCACCGCGGACCGACGGGCGCCGATGTACACAAGCTCCGTCTCCGGGTTGGAGCGCCGCAGCGCGTAGGCAAGGCTGACCAGGGCCACGGTGCGGCCTGACCCGGGAGGACCGGCCAGGAGCAAGGGGCCTTTGGCCATGATCTCGGCAGGCAGCAGGGTTTCGTCGTCCACGCCGATGACCGGGAGGTCCGGGCTGCCGGCCGGCAGCAGGTCCAGCTCCACTTGCTCGGGGAGCCGTTGGATCCTGGGAGCCGGGTCCAGGCCCTGGCGCAGCATTGCCTGGCTGAGCTTGTGGACCTCGCGGGCCTGGAGGGCGAGGTTGGAGTTCCCGCCCAGGACTGCCAGCTGCACTTCGAGCCCGCCCAGCAGTCCCCGGCCTGGTGGCGACGCGGAGCTGAGCACGTCCCGGGGGACGTCCATGGAGACGTAGTCGTCTTCGGAGGACAGCCGCAGGACCAGCCGGCGCTGGATGGAGGCAAGCAGCGATGCCGGCGCCGAGTTGGGCCGGTCCCCGGTGATGACCAGGTGGATGCCCAGGGGGCGGCCGTCGGTAGCCAACTGGAGGAAGATGTCCCAGAGCGCTGACAGGCTGCTGTATTCGTACGTCTCGCGGAACGCAGACATGCCATCGAGCAGCACAAAGATGCGCTTTTCATCGGGGCGGTTGGCGAGCTTTCGGTATTCCACGATGGTGGAGGCCCGGACGTCGGCGTAACGGGCCGAGCGATCCTCCGCGATGTCGCGAAGCAGGCGCAGCAGCCGGCCGACGCGTTCCACGTCGTCGCCGTCGATGACCTCGCCCACGTGCGGAAGCTCGTCCAGCATCTTCAGCCCTGAGGACCCGCAGTCAATCCCGTAGATGTGGACGGGACCGCCGCGGGGGGTGACGGCGGCGGCGATCGCGATCCCGCGCAGGGCTGCCGATTTGCCGGAGCCGCCCGTGCCGTAGATGGCCATGTTGCCGTCTTTGTCCGGTTCGTAGAACACGGTGGGCTGGTCCTGGCGGGTGGGGTCGTCCGCCACGCCCAGCAGCAGCCGTTCATCGGTCCGCGGGTTGGGCAGCTTGGAGAAGTCGTAGGTGGTGGCCAGTTCATCCAGCCACGGTTTGCGTGGCGGGCGGATGGCGAGCGATTCGGCGGCACGGACGATATTGGCGGTCATTCTCGCGATGTCGTTGGGTCCGGCGGGTGCTTCCACCACGGGTTTCTCCTGGGCGGGTGCTTCCCAGCTCTGCCCGGACCCGAACGCCATTTCCACAATGTCGATCTGGGGGCGCTGGGGCTTTTCGGTGGTCCAGCCGCCGGCGTAGCCGGTCTGGAATCCCTGGATGCGGCCGGGTCCGGTCTTGGCCGCGCCGCGGCCCGGGATGGAGGGGTCGAAATAGGCTGCGTCCGGCACGCCGAGGATATCCGTGGCGTCGTCCTCGTCGGCCATCCGCAGGGCGACCCTGAGGTTGGTGTTGGCGCGCAGGCTCTCCTTGATGACACCGGCAGGACGCTGTGTCGCGAGGATCAGGTGCAGGCCCAGGGACCGGCCACGCGCGGCCACATCCACCACGCCGTCAACAAACTCGGGCACTTCGGTGGCCAGGGCGGCGAACTCGTCAACGATGATGACCAGGTACGGCGGGGCCTGCGGATCGGCTTCGCGCTGGAGCGCCAGCAGGTCCTTGGCCTTCTTCCGGTTGAGCAGATGCTCCCGGTAATGCAGCTCGGCCCGCAGGGAGGTGAGGGCACGGCGCACCAGGTGCTGGGAGAGGTCCGTCACCAGGCCCACGGTGTGGGGCAGGTTGAGGCAGTCGGCGAACGCGGCCCCGCCTTTGTAGTCCACGAAAAGGAAGCTGACCCGGTCCGGGCTGTAGGCGGCGGCCATTCCCATGACCCAGGACTGCAGGAACTCGGATTTTCCGGCGCCGGTGGTTCCGCCCACCAGGGCGTGCGGGCCTTCGTTTTTCAGGTCGAGGTAGAGCGGTTCGATGCCCTTGGAACCCACCAGCGCGCGGAGGGTTCCGTTGTCCTTCCGGTTAGGCACGGCGGAGGCGTGGACGGAGTTGTTCTCTTCCCAGCGCTCCGCGACCGCCTGCGGGTTGTCGAGGAAGTCCTTCCCGATGAGCGTGGCGTAGGACACCGCACGCGGCAGGTCGGAGTCGTCC
This sequence comes from Arthrobacter sp., assembly GCA_023264815.1. GTDB lineage: Bacteria > Actinomycetota > Actinomycetes > Actinomycetales > Micrococcaceae > Arthrobacter. The sequence goes on from JAHFUZ010000003.1 coordinate 189,831, forward strand.
GTGACGGGCTTTCCGACGTCCACCACCGGCGCCAGCATCCTGGCCAGCTGGGCTGCCAGTTCGGCGTCGAGGCTTTCGCAGCTGACGGGATAGGTGTGCCGGCCCAGGCGGACCTGGCCGGTGGTGGTGCCGTTTTCGCCGTCCACCACCATGAAGTCGCGGCAGGCGGCCGGAAGGGCCTGGATGTCGGTAGCCACCCACATCACGTGGACCCCTGAGTCCGGCCCGCGTTCGGCGAGCCGGGTCAGCCTGCCGCGGTCAACGGGGGCGTCGTCCTCAACAATCACCAGCACCGCAGGCAACACCGGTGCGGGGAGTTCGTGTTTGGCCGGGTCGATCGCTCCCCGGGGTTCGGCGGCTGAACGCTGGGCCACGGCCTCGCGGGCATCGAGCAGATCCTCGAGCCGGGCGAGGAGGGAGGAGCCGCTGGCGGAACCGGCCGCCAGGTGGTCGCCGGAGAGGGGGCTGTGGCCAGAGCCCACGTGGGGCAGCCACTGCAGCCAGTCCCACCGTTGGCGGGACTGTGCCGAGGTGATGGCGGTGACCACCGCTTCGGCGGGCGAATGGAGCCCCACGAACTGCAGCACCATCCCGCGTGCCACATCGTCAACGAGGCCGCGGGTACCGGCCACACCGAAGGCGCCTGACGTGCGCAGTTGGGAGACCACGGGCACGCCCTCGATCTCCCGGAACTGCTTGAGGCAGTCCTGGATCTCGCGCATGTATTCGGCTTCGGTGTCGTTGCTGCCGGGTTCCTCGAAGATGATCCGCGACGGACTGGTGCCCACCCCGAACCGCAACCCCAGGAAACCGAGGTGCTCGGGACGGTGCGTCCACAGCAGCGGGCCCAGTTTGTAGATCGAATCCACTGTGTCGCTGACGGACGGCGCTTCCTGCAGGCGGACGGCCCGTTCCACGTGCTGCAGTTCGGTGATGTCCTGGCGGAACGCAGCCATGGACTCGCGGAACTGTTTGAGCTGCTCCTTTTGCTGGCGCCGGGTCTGCATCTTGTGGTCCACGTAGTGGCCCACAATGAACAGCGGCATCATCATCATGAAGATCACGGAGAGCATGTTCCGGGTGACCGCAAACATGATGCCGCCCATCAGGAGCGGCGCCATCAGCATGATGTAGGGGAAAGGCTGGTGGTCCGGCCGCTTGGGGCCGGCGGGCGGGACGCGCTTGGGCGCCTCGAAGCGGGGAACCACCCGCGGGGAGCGGTTGAAATCGACAAGGGGCGACGTCGGTGCTGCCGCATGGTTGTGGCCCAGCGGCACCACCGTGACGGTGGTCTCCCCCAGCGTGACGGTGTCCGAGGAGTTCAGCGTGGCCCGGGTCACGGGCAGTCCGTCCATCAGGAGCCCGTTGGCCGAGTTGGTGTCCACTATCTCCACGCTCTCGCCCACGGTGATGCGGGCGTGGCGTTTGGAGGTCAGGGGGTCCGACAGCCGGATGTCCACGTCCCGGTCCCGGCCGATGTAACTGGTGCCGGAGGGCAGCGAAAACTCCTGCCCGACGTCGGGCCCTGAGAGGACCCGCAGGGTGGCCGCGGCGGGGCCGCGGTTGGCGCCGGGGACATTGAAATGTTCGCTGACCTCGGCCAGCGACACCACCGACCCGGGGCGCAGCCCCGATTCCAGCAGGTTGTCCGTACGGGTCAGGACGGTGCCGCGCAGGCCGCCGCCCACAAAGGCCTCATCGATGCGCAGGGACAGGTTCTCCGGCGCCGGGGATCCTTTACGGTCGGGGTCCGCAACCCACAGTTCGGTGGCGATGTCCGCCACCGTGGCCAAGCCGTCCACCGTGACGGCCAGGTCCTTGGTTTCTGCCGGGTCCCGGCGGAGTGTCAGCCGGATCCTCATCCTTCGTCCACGCCCCTCATCTTTTCCAGGAGGTACAGGTCATCGGTGGTCACCAGGTGGGTGGTGACGGCGTGTTCAACGAGTCGGGCACGCCGGTTGGTTGCCAGCTTTCCGCCGCCGCCGCGCAGGCCCACCACGCCGACGCGGTCGAGTTTGTCGCAAACGTTGTCCAGCTTCCGGTTGAACCTGGTGAGGGCCCAGCCCAGCGTCTTGGCGGCGGCAGCCGAGGACGGGATGGCGCTGAACCCGGTCCCTTCCCGCCGCAGCATGGGCTCGGCCAGCGCCACGATCAGGGCTTTCTGGGAATCCGTGAAAACGACCGGGCCGATGGTGGTGTCGCCGTTGCTGTCGTCTTCGCGTGATTGCTGGCGGAAGGACGGCGTCTTGAGGTGCACGGCGAACTCGTATGTGGTGGGACCGGCGGTAAAAATGATGTTCGTATGGCTGAAGACCAGCGGGATGCGCGCACCGGGCGACAGCCAGGCCTGCATGCCGCCGGAACCGTCGGCCACTGTGGCCGAGAGCATCCTCCCCACGTTGCTGAGCCACCAGATTCCGTCGTAGCGGGCAACCTGCAGGAACTGGCGGTGGAGGTACGGGTTGTCGTCCACCTCCAGATCGCCTTCGCGCCCGATGTTGAAGATCTCCTCATCGGACGGTTCGTACCATTCACCACAGAAATCTATTGCTAGATCCCCCATATTCCGTGCCTCCTCTTTGGACAAAACGCGTGCTCTTGGCCAGGTGCCCGTCTACTTCGTGAAGCAGGTTCCGGAGGGTCCCTCCATGGGGGACGCGCTTCCGTCGGACCTGACGATCATGACGTCGATGCAGGTGATGTTTCCTCCGGGCGCCGGCTCGACTTCGACGCGGGTTTCCCTGGCTACCTGGTAGGGCCCCGGTTCACGGGTCACGAAGTCGGTAAGGCGCCACTTGTACGAGTCGCCGTCCTTCGGCTGGGGGTTGGTCCAGGAGAAGGCGATCCTGCCGTTGGCGCCCATCACACCATTGAGGTCCGCGACGTCAGGCACTGTCCCGTTGTCCAGGGCGTCCGACGGGGGCTTGCTGGCCTGGCCGGTATCGACCGCCTTTGGCTCAGGCGCCGTTGAGGCGAGCACAATGCCCACGATGATGGCCAGCACCAGCACCGTCCCGCCGGCCAGGGCGAGCCAAAGGTTCCTCTTACCGTGGTCCGGGGCGGTTTCCGGTGCCGCCTCCGGCACCGCGGCAGGGCGGCTGACCGTTGCGTCGATCGCGGGCTCCGCGCGGCCGGGGTGCTGTCCTGCCGGGGCCGGGATCAGCCGTGGTCGCTGGACGGTCGCGTCGGGCGCAGAGCCGTAGCCGGTCCCGGCGGGTGCACTGCCGCGCAGCATCGTGGCGTGGGCCCACTCCCCCGCGGCGTTGCCGTCCTGGTGCCCGTCCGCTGACGGGCTGCCGGGCGGATGGCTTTCCCGGGGGCGGGTAAAGAGATTTCCCGGTACCTGCGGCGGTACTTGCGCGGCAGCGCCAGCGGCGGGGATCCCGCTGGCCGGTACGCTGCTGGCGGGAATGCCCGACGGCGGGGTACCGGCGCCGGGGCCGTGGGGCCGGGTTCGTGCCGGGAACGTGGGGGCGCTTCCGGTCCGCTCCGGGTCGATGGCCGCAATGTTCCGGACCCGGGTTTCCTCGAAACCGTCATCCGGGTGGCTGTCATCGTGGTGCGGTTCTTCGAGCACTTCAAAGGGGGTGACCGAAAGGTTCAGTTCGGCCTGGATCCGCTGCAGGGCCAGCGCGAAGGCGTGCGCCGACGAGTATCTGGACACGGCCGGTTTGGCCATGGCTGTGGAGAGCGCGCGTTCCAGTGACTCCGGAACGTCCGCCCGGCCCAGGCGCGGCAGCGGTGAGTTGGTGATCCGCGAGATCAGTTCGCGCTGGGAATTGTCGTTCCCGGGCATCACGAAGGGAGACCTGCCGGCGAGCAGGGTGTAGAGCGTGGCCCCGAGGGCCCACACGTCCACCATCACTCCGTCGACGGGCCCGTCGGTGAACTGTTCCGGCGGCGACCACGGAATGGACATGCCGGCGTCGTCCTCGGCGTCGCCGCCCAGGGTGCCGGAGATTCCAAAGTCCGTCAGGGCGGGCCGGTTGTAGTCAGTGACCAGGATGTTAGCCGGCTTGATGTCCCGGTGGGCTATGCCGGCGCGGTGGGCGGTTTCGACGGCGGAGGCCACCTGGATGCCCACGGCGAGGACTTCGTCAACGCTGAAGCGCTGGCGGCGGTAGCGGACGTCCAGGCTGGGCCGGGAGCAGTACTCCATGGCCAGGTAGGAGTGCCCGGCTTCGGTTACCTCGGCCTCGAAAATCGTCACGATGTACGGGTGGGACGAAAGCTGGGCCATGAGGTTGGCCTCGGACTCAAACCTCCGCCGGGCACCTTCGGTCTTCAGGTCGGACAGGAGGACCTTGACGGCCACCTTCCGCCGCGGCCGGTCCTGCTCGTACAGGTAGACGTCGGAGAACCCGCCGGAGCCGAGCAGGCTGACGTAGGTAAACCCCGGGATGTGGGGCGGCGGCGCAACCGGCCGTTTGGAACTCAAAGAATCTCCTCAAAACGCAGCGAGATGTCGTCGCCCAGTTCGGCGATGTCGCCGTCGAGCAGGATGGCCATCTCGTTCTGGGCCAGGCGGCGCGGCTGCTGGCCCTCGCGGACCAGGACAGTGCCGTTGGTGGCCTTCAGATCGCACAGCATCACGTGCCAGCCTTCAAGCCTGACTTCGACGTGCGAACGCGAAATGTCGCCGCTGGGGCTGGATACCTGGACCAGCCGAGGCATGACGCCACCCTGGACCCGCGATACGGACGGCTGACGGCCGATCACCAGCGACTGGTCAAGGTCAACCAGTTCCCCGCTGGAGACGCGCATCCTGCCCAGCCGCGGCCGCGCCACCTGGACGGCATCGGAGGGCAGCGGCGAACCGCAGGCTGCGCACTGGGCGCGGGTGGGCGGGTTGGCGTGGCCGTGGCCGCAGACCAGGGCCAGCACCAGGGGTCCGGTGCCTGCATCAGCGGTGGCTTCCGGCCCGGGCGCCGGGTGGGCCCCCAGCCCGGCAAAATCGCTCTTCATGATGGTGTGACCGTCATGGTCCCCGTCGAACCCGGCGGTTTCCAGCGCGGATTCCACTGCCGGGTCTGCTGCGGGTTCCCGTGCCGGAACCGGCACGTTGGCTGGGTTGAACTGCGGCGAAACCGGCGCGTTGCTTCCACCGGTGCGCCACGGAACCGAGTCGATGAGACCGCCGCCGGCACCGGGCGCCGGCGTGGCCGGCGGTACGGGATTCTCCGGGACCGGCGGGACGGGGGTCTCCAGGACCGGCGGCGCTCCGGCCAGATCGGGTGCGGGAGGTGCGGGGTTACGGACTGGTGCGTCCGGGAGTGCAGCGTCCGGCCGCTCATCCGTTCCGGGTTCACCTGCCTCTGGCTCGTCGTCGGCCTCGTCGTCCTCGGGATCGTCACGGACGGCCGCGTCCTCGATGCGGCGGATCACCGTCTTTTCCCACAGATGATCGTACGATCCGGTGAGCTCGTGGGCCGGCACCTGGTGGGCAGCCGAGGCGTGCCAGGTGTCCGGTGCGGAATCGGCTTCGGTGGCCGGTCCGGGCTCAGGAAGCTCTCCGGCGTCCTGGGGGTCCTCGTCCAGGAGCCCCATCACCGTTTCAGCCGAGACTTCATGTTCCGTGGCAGGATCCTGTCCGTTCACCGGCTCCGGGACAGGCTCCGATGCCGGCTGCCCACCAGCCGCCGGAACCGGCACGACGGCGTGGGGAACAACAGGCGCCACAGGCCCGGCCGCGGCGGCGGACACCGCAACCGTCAGCGACTGCAGCATCACCACGCCCTCGGTGAGCGGAAGGACCGCACCGGGCCGGGAATCGTCCACGGCCGTGAGGCGGTACCACTCCGGCAGGTCGAGGCGGCGTTCCGCCCAGGTGGTGACGTCACGTCCGTTCAGTTCAACGGGTCCTCCCGGCAACTGCACGGTCAGGTCCAGGTCGCCACGCAGGAAGACCCGCAGCGCGCCGCGGAAATCCACGATGCCGAACGACGGGATCTGCGCCAGGGAAACACCGAAGCTGCTGGTGACGGCATGGAGCACTTCGTGCGCTTCCGGGGCATCCGCCAGCAAGTCCCAGATCGATTCGATGAGGGCGGGCGGTGTGGCGGGGTCCAGGAAGACGGCGGTGCGTGAGCGGAGGATGCCCACCCAGGAGCCTGCTGTGTAGTTGGCTGTGGCCATCTTAGTGCTCTCCCCCGCCGTCTTCGCCGGCAGCCGTGCGGCCGGCCTCAACAACCCCGGCCCTGGGCAGGGTGACTTCCTCTTCCGCTTCGGCGGCGGGCCGGGGTGCGGTGGTAGCGATGCCGGCGTCGTTCATCACGTTCTTGGCGTCAACCACGATGACGGTGACGTTGTCCCGTCCGCCGCTGCGGAGCGCGGCCTGGATCAGGGCGTCCACCGCGTCCTGGGGGTGGCCCACCGTACTGAGGATGCGGAACAAGTGATCGTCCGTCAGCTCACCGGTGAGCCCATCCGAGCAGATCAGGATCCGGTCGCCTTCCTCGACGGGCAGCAGCCAGTAGTCCGCTTCCGTCTCGTCGCCGGTGCCCAGGGCCCGGGTCACCACATGCCGGCGCGGGTGGACCGTGGCCTGTTCGGGCGTGATTTCGCCGGCGTCCACGAGTTCCTGGACCTCCGAATGGTCCACACTGACCTGGGCGAACTGCCCCTGGCTCAGCCGGTAGGTCCGGGAATCGCCGATGTTCATGACCAGCCAGTACGGCATGCCCATCTGTTCCACCACCACAGCGCCGGTCAGGGTGGTTCCTGCCCGGGCGCCGGTTACTTCACGGATGGAACTGTCGGCACGGAGCAGGTACTGCTGGAGCACGGCAGCCGTGACGCTGCGTTCACCGCTGGCGAGCTGGGGCATGGCGGCAAGTGCCCGGACGCACATGCCGCTGGCGATCTCGCCGGCTTCGTGTCCGCCCATGCCGTCAGCCACCGCAAAGACGGGGTCGGAGGCGATGAAGGAGTCTTCGTTGAGTTCCCGGCGCAGGCCGCGGTCCGTGCCATAGCCGTAGCTCAGGCTCAGGCCGGGTCCGTTTTCTGCATCGGGGGAAACACTGGCGGGCTGGGAATTCATGCCTGTCCTAGGTGGAAGGAGCGGTCACCAAAGTGGACAGTGGATCCCGGGCTGACAAAGGCGGGCACGCCCGGCTGAAGTGGCGTACGCCGGCCATCCGGCGTGGTGACGGCGCTGCCGTTGGTGGAGTTGCGGTCCGTCACCCAGATGCCCGCACCGTCGGTCAGCAGGTGGAGGTGCGTTTTGGAAATCGAGCGGCCGGGGTCGGTGACGGCCAGGAGCTGGGCCTGTTGCTCCCCCGCCTGGCCCACAGGGTTCCGGCCCACCAGGACGTTCCGGTCGAGCTGGAAGTCGCGGCCGTCGTCGAGCTTGACCCGCAGCACGGCGACGGGCGCGGCATAGGCCGCCCCGCCGCGCATCTGCGTGCGGTCGAGGTCGTCGTCAGGATGTGCGGCGGCCGGGACAGGACCCGACGCGGCGTCCTGCGGCTGCGTCGCGGCGTGCGGCTGCGGCGTGTACTGCTGTGCCGGAAGGGGTTGTCCGGGGTTGGGCTGTACGGGGTTTGGTTGTCCCGGGATGGGCTGTGGGGTGGGTTGTACCGGGGCACTTTGCGCGGGCGCGCCGTGCACAGGGGCCGGTGGGGCGTAGGGCTGGGGCACACCGTGCTGGGGTGCATATTGTTGCGGCGCCGGCTGCGGTACCTGCTGCCGGGCAGGCCGGCTGGCAACCTGGGGCGGCCGGGCTGCGCCAGCCACGGGCGAGGCCACCGGCTGGACAGGCGGGAGGTTCAGCGGCGCGAAACTGTACGGGCCCTGGATTCCGCCGGTGGTGATGGGGTTGCGGCCCGCGCTGACGTCGAACACCAGGGTCTTGGCCGCGGCATCGTGCCAGCCGCGGAGTTTGCCGTTGGCGTCCCAGGTGTTGGATACAACCACCAGGACGGCCCACGCCGCACCAACCACCAGGATGGGTCCGAGGATGAACAGGGCGATGTCGAACCATTTGAAGATGACCACCATCAGGGCAGCCACGAGCGCCAGGATAATGCCGGCCCCCGTGATGAGGCCACGCAGGAAAACGCCCCCGGCGCCGGGGGCGTAACCGTCCTTGTCCGCACTGCGTATGCCCATGACCCGGTTGCCGATGGTGTTACCGGAACGGCCCTCCATGGCCATCAGCACCACCACGTACACCAGTGTCAGCCCTGCGCCGATGCTGCCGAACAGGACCAGGGAAGCGGTGTCGTAGATGATGAATCCGCCGCTTTGGGTGCGGGTGATGCCAGCGAAGCCGAGGGCGAAGGTCACCACCAGAACCGCAACGGGTGCCAGCCAGTCAAGCACTGCGGCGCCGAGCCTCTTGCCGGCCGTAGCCGAAACCAGCTCAAGATTGGCTGCCATTCCCGTTCCTCCCCCTGGAGCCGTTTGTACTATCGGGATAGTACCGGGAATCTGTCCTGCGTGCGCCGCGGCGCTTTCCATCGTGGCCCGCTGCGCGTGGTCCACGTTGCGCCCGCTGCGGGCGGACCGGTTAGGCAACGGAGCCCCGCAGGCCGTGCAGAACGTGGCACCGCCACGGATCAGTTGCTGGCACCGCTGGCAGCGCTCAGGCTCGTTCATCATGGTTCAGTGTGGTTCTTCCTGCCAGGGTTCCGCAGAACGGTGGTCTCGTCAGCGTCGGCCGCCGGCGCGCCGGATGCCGTACCCTGCTTCGCAGGACCAGTGCCGCCAGCAACGTCCGGACCGGTCTCCACCCTACCCGGGGCGGGCGGGCGTCCTGCCGGGTCCTTGGCGGATGGGAGCGGGGGCAGGAGCCGTCCCAGGCGGGCACTGCGCAGATACAGCGCAGACCGGCCGTCGGCCAGCAGGGACCGCGGCGAGAACCTGGCCCGCTGGCGGCGCCAGAACCCCACGGTCCCGGTCATCTCCTTCAGCGAACCATCCACGATGGTCCAGTACTCCCGGACCTCGTCTTCGGTGGGCTCACCGGCGCCGAAGATTGAGGCATCGGCGCGGTGCGCCAGCATGGTGGTGGTAGTTCCCGTGGCGGGGAACGCCTCGGCCACCACCGCGGCGCTTTCGCGGCGGGTTGATCGCGCATCGATTCCCGTGCCCATATCCGTCGCGAGGCTCAGGACTTCGTTCCACCCTCCGCCAACCCGCTGCGCAGGGTGGCCTTCGGTGAAACGCGCCTTCCGGCGTCGTGATTTCAGGAGCGCGATCAGCAGCAGCGGCAACGCGAGGATGGCCAGCGGAATCAGCGCAACGCCGATGGCGCCGAGCAGGGCACCCCAGAACAGCCACGGGTTGTTTTTCTTTTCATCCGCGTCCAGCGCATCCGGCGACGAGTCGGCCGGCAGGTCCACCGGCTCCTGCGGCGGGGGCGGCGGCTGCAGGACCTGCGGCTTGGGCTTGGACTTGTTTTCCGGGTCCGGCGGGATGGGGATGTTGTCCTTGGGCGGTGTGGGATCGAAACTGACCCAGCCCACACGGTCGAACGCCACTTCCACCCAGGCGTGCACATCCTTGCCCGTGATCCTGAGTTCGCCGGCACCGTTCTCCGGGCTGGTGGGGTCAGGGTAGAAGCCCATCACCACGCGCGAGGGGATGCCCAGGTGCCGGAGCATCAGGGACATGGACACGGCGTACTGTTCGTCGTCGCCGAGCATCTGCTTGGCGGTCAGCAGGTTCCGGATGCGGGAGGAGCTGTGGCCGGACACGCTGGGCAGCTGGCCTTCGGTGATCAGGCCGTTGCTGAACGCTCCGGTCTTCTGGAAGTGCGCCTCGATCTGGCGGACGCGGTCGATCGGGGTAGGCGCATCGGCCGAGAGGTCGTTGGCCTGGGACCCCACCACGGGCGGGACCTCGAGGGCATCCGGGAGCGTGACCTTTGCGAAGTCGTACTGGGTCAGCTGGCCGTGTTCCAGCTTGGCCGGATCGGACACCTGGACACTGTAGGAATCTCCCCTGGACAGGCCCTGGGTAGTCACAGCGGTGTCCGTGCCCGCGTTGAAGTAGAGGCCCGAGGCAGCAGCAGAGGCGCTCTGGTCGAAACTCAGCCCGGTGGTCTTGCGGCCGCCCGGGACAAAGTAGCCCTGGTAGTCCTCGATGGTGATATCGATCGAGTAGTCGTTGGTGGGCACCACGCTGGAGGTGTCAGCCAAGGTATTGATGGACTTGGTGTCGCCCACTTTGCTGAAGCTTCCGGAACCGTTCGGGTCCATGTTGTAGTTGGTGCCGTTGAAGGCATCCAGGGCACCCAGCCGGATCCTGCCGTCGCGCGGCAGGCCCTTGACCACAAACAGCGTGTCATCCTTCTGGTCCTTGACGAAGGTGCGGAAACTCGCCAGGGGCGTGATGTAGTCCTTGGGATCGAAGGGCGGGACCACCACGTTGCGCAGCACCTTGCGGACGCCGCCGGCGGTGACCAGGGGCGCGGCCACGGCGGTGATGGCCACGCTGGCGGCAATAACGGCCGCCGCGGTGCCCAGCCTGCGGAGCTTGGCACGCTGCGCGGTGGCCGAATCTGTCTGTGGCCGGTTGACGGATACTTTGCGGGTGTCGTTGCGCCGCAGCGCGTCCCGGCGGAAGGTTGCCCAGGCGATGGCGACGACGGTCAGTCCAATGCCGCGCTCCACCGTGAGGAAGGCTGCGTTGGTGCTGAAGGCAATGCCGGTGACAAAGAGCGCCAGCACCGGAAGCAGTGGCCAGTAAGGGCTCTTGAGTCGCCACGTGAGCAGGCCCGCAACCAGCGCGGTGATCAGGGAACTCAGGAACGGGACAATCAGCACGCCACCGGCGGTACCCACGGGGACACCCACCGTGAGCATGTCCTTCCACGCGAACACCACGCCCAAAAGGAGCGTTCGCAGGGAATCCACGCTGGGTACGAAGCCTGCGATGGCGGCATCCGGCACGGCGAGGACGGTGCCCAACACCAGGTAGGCGCCCAGCGCGAGGGCGGTGGTGATCAGCAGGCCCAGGCGCAGGTGGGCGTTGAGGGCCGCGATGCCGAGCCCCAGGATGATGCCGCCGAATCCTGCGAAGAGGTAGTACGGGTCGCCGCCGAAACTGAGGCTGAAGCCCAGCAGGCCCAGCCCGAGCAGCACGGTGAGCGCGCCGGCGTCGAGCACAAAATGCCAGGCGGGCTGGCCGTCGGCGAAGGCTGACCCGTCCTGCCGCCGGGCGGCGGCCCGGGGCCGGAGGCCGGATGCGGAACTCATGCTGCCGCCTTTCGAAGGACGATGGCGAGGTCGGCGAGGTCGCCGAGGGTCAGGACCGTCAGGTCCGCGATGTTGGCGCGGCCGGGGGCTGCCCCGACCTGGAGGCGGACCGCCAGGCTCCGCACTCCCGGCGGCACGGACGCCGCGGCCGAGCGGAGCTGGGTGGGGGTCACGTTGCTGCCCACCACAAAGAAGACCACCGAGGCGTTGGGCACGGTGTCGGCCAGCGTCCGGGCGAGGTCGACGGCGTTGCGGCGCATGGGTGCCCCGTCGATCCTTGTCATGTCGTCCAGCAGGTTGCGGCCGGTTTCGCAGCGAAGCGGCCCCTTCTGCGTCAGGACGTCGAGTTCGCGCTGTTCGCGGATGGCCTGCCGCCCGATCGAGGCGGCCGCGGAGATGGCCATTTCGAATTCCTGCTCGGACGCGAATTCGTCAGTGTTGATGGACAGCGAAATGGCCAGGTGGGCGCGCCGGGTTTCTTCGAACTGGCGCACCATCAGCTTGTTGGTCCGGGCGGTGGTCTTCCAGTGGATGTGCCGGCGGTCATCGCCCGGGACGTAGTCGCGCAGGGCGTGGAAGGACACGTCGGCGCTGGACAGCTCCGTGGTGGGCATGCCTTCAAGGTCGCGGATGAAGCCGGCCGCGGAACCGGCCAGGGCCACCGTCCGGGGGTGGACGAAGAGGTCCTCCGGCTCGGTCCACATCACCTGGCGGCGGAGCAGGTGCAATGGGTCGGCCCGGACGGACCGCACGGGACCCACCACAATGACGGCCCGCCGCGCGGTGGGAATGGTGAAGAGGTCCTCATGCACCTGCTGCGGCTTCATCCTGGGGAGGTGGAAGACTGCCGTGGCGTTGCCAACGGGCAATTCCAGGGCCGCCGGCAGCAGGGGCCGGGTGGAGGTGTTGGAGACGGCGATGCTTCCCACCGCACTGTCCCCCACGGCCACCCGGGTACGGGCGAGGTCCAGGACCACGCCGTAGGAGGACCGGCCCAGGATGAACCCACTGGCGATCAGGAAGAGGACGAACGCCGCGATGGCTGCAGCTTTTGCCTCCTGCCAGCCGAAGGCCTGCCCCGCGGTCCACAGCAGGATTGAGGCGGCAAGAACAGACCAGCCCAGGACGCTGACCACGGACAGCACAGGCCACGCGTACTGCAGCCACAGTCCCCGGACCTTTTCCCACGCCGGGGTGAGGGCGAGGCCGGCCGTGCTGGTGGCCTCGGCCCAGACAGAGGCCGGGTGCAGCCTGGTGGGTGTGCCGTTCCGGTGGAAGGGTTGCCGGAGGCGTTCAGCAAGCCGGGTCAGCGGAGTGCTGCTGGACATAGAGGTACCTTTGTTCGCGCTGAAGGGTGGTGGTCTGGGCCCCGGGGAGCCTTAGACGGCGGCGCGCTGCTGCGGTGCGGCGACGTCGGACAGCACCCGGGCCAGGACGGCCTCGGCGGTGGCGCCGGAGAACTCCGCTTCCGGGTCCATCACGAAGCGGTGGGTCCACACCACGGGGGCCAGTTCCTTGACGTCGTCCGGGAGGACGAAGTTCCGCCCCTGGCCCGCAGCCCACACCTTCGCAGCCCGGACCATGGCGATGGCGCCACGCACCGAGACACCCAGCCGGGTCTCCGGGGCGTTGCGGGTTTCCTCGCAAAGCCGGGAGACGTATTCCAGCACAGCCGTGTCCACGTGCACGGTGGCCGCCAGGTCAGCCATGTCCGCCACGGCCTGGGTGGTGATGACGGCGGTAATTTCCTTGGAACGGTCCTTCAGGTTGTTCCCGCCCAACAGCTGCACCGTGGAGGCGTGGTCCGGGTAGCCAATGGAGGTCTTGATCAGGAAGCGGTCCAGCTGGGCCTCCGGAAGGCGGTACGTACCGGCCTGCTCGATGGGGTTCTGGGTAGCCATCACCATAAACGGCCGGCCGGCCTCATACGTGACGCCGTCCACGGTCACCCGGGATTCTTCCATGACCTCCAGCAGCGCCGACTGGGTCTTCGGCGAGGCACGATTGATTTCGTCGGCGAGGACGATGTTGTTAAAGATCGGGCCCTTGTGGAACTCGAACTTCTGCGTCTTCTGGTCATAAATGGTCACGCCCGTGACGTCCGAGGGCAACAGGTCGGGCGTGAACTGGATGCGGTTGTTCGAGCCCTGGACAGTGGCGGCCAGCGCCCGGGCGAGGGACGTCTTGCCCGTCCCCGGAGCGTCCTCAAAGAGCACGTGCCCCTCCGCCAGCATCGCGGTGAAGGTCAGCCGGATAACGTGTTCCTTGCCCAGCACCGCCTGGCCCACGTTGGCAACGAGCTTCTCAAAAGTGCCTGCAAACCACTCGGCCTGCTCGGTAGTCATGGTCATGGGATGGTCCATCCTTCTTCTAGGTTCACGGTGTTTGGGGTCCGGTTGCCCGGGCCCCGGTGGTTCTGCGTTTCCGGGTCAGCGGTTCTGCATACCGGCGGGCGGGTTGCAGCCGAGGTTGGACGTGTCGCAGCGGAGCCAGTTGCCGGCGGCCATGCCGCTGGTGAGGTGGTACCAAATGCCGGTCGGGTTATTGGACGTCTTGTACCAGACCTGGTAGCGGTCCGTAGTCGCGGCCGCCCCTGCGTCCAGCCACTTGCCCTCACCGTTGCATTGCGACGGGTTCCCGGCAACAAAGCTGTCTGTCCCCTTACGGGGTTCGGTGCAGCTGCGAACGGGGCTGGCCGTGATGCTCCACGACGTGGGTGGCGGCGGCGTCGGGTCGGCACCGGAACGCGAGTTGGCGGAGCCTGCAGGACCCGGGTCCACCGTCACAGCCCGGACCTTGAGGTTTCGCTGCTGGTCCCAGCCACCCGCCGCCCGGTCGTAACGGTTGACCTTGCCCACGTTGATCCAGCCGCCGCCTTCGTAACTCACCTCGTAGTGGCTCAGCGGCCTGCCGTTGGTGGCGGGGTCGTTCCACGTCCAGTGCACGTCGCCATCACCCTTGGCCGAGGTCCGTCCGTCCACATTGGGCGCATTGGGCGGACCGTAGGGGTTGCCTGTTCCGATGGCCTTGGCGTCGCCGGAGACGTTGTTCTTCGTGGACGTGGCGATGATCGTGACGGTGATGTCCCGGCCGTTCGTGAGTCCGCCGATGTTCCCGCCGCCGGAAGCAATGCTGCCGGAGCGGCCGTCCGCGTTGTAGCTGTAGACGATCTCCGATGATGTGGACCCGTTCCGCTGCGTCTCTGACAGCGGCGTGAACGTCACCCTGAGCTGGCCGCTGACGCCCGTCGCGGTGACCGTTCCGCCGCTCACCTGGCCCGGTTTGCCCGCGGCGCGTATTGGCGCGGATGCCGCGCTGGTCCCGGACGTCCCGGCCTTGTTGGTAGCGGAGACGGTAAACGTGTAGTCGGCCTCGGAATTGTCCACCGTGACGTTCTGGGTGGTGCCGGAGGTCACGGGCTGCGTCGCCACGACGGCCCCGCCGCGGAGGGTGGTGAGGGTGTAGGAGGAGACGGCGTCACCATTGTTGTTGGGTGCAGTCCAGCTGACCTTCAGCTGGCTCGTGGATCCCAGCTGTCCGGCCTGGGAGGCCGAGGGAGCCGACGGCGTGGCCGGTACACCCGCCGGCACCTCGGCTGCCGAGTAGGGGCTCCATTCGGAGGGTTCCTTGGCATCGTTCCGGGCCAGCACCCGCACTTTATAGGACACACCGTTCTGGAGGCCCTTCCAGACGTAGCTGACGGCGGTCAGGTTCTGGATCTGGGCGTTCTGTCCCGCCGGCGGGGGCGAAATTTCGAGGTCGTAGGATTTCACCGGCGACCCCTTACTGGCCGGGGCCACCCAGTTCACCGAAAGCTGCTTGTCGCCGAACTTGAGCGTCGGAGCCAACGGGGTGTCAGGTTTGACATCGGGACGGACTTCGGCCGAGGCGGGTGAACGGTCGGACTCGCCGAACTCGTTGGTGGCCGTCACCTCGAACGTGTATTTGGTGTTGTTGACCAGTCCGGTCAGGGTGCAGGTGTTGGCCGGGCAGTCCTGCCTGAAACCGGCACCGTACACCGTGTACTTGGTGATGGGTGAGCCGCGGTCCGCGGGCGCGTTCCAGGTCAGCAGGGCAGTGCTGTCGCCCACGCTCTGTGCCTGGGGCGTAGTGGGCGCCAGGGGCTTGTCCTTGACCGTCAGCCGGATCCTGGCCGTGGCCTGCCTGGAAGGTTCACCCGTTTTGTCAGCCACTGTGTAAGAGACCACCATGGCGCCGCTGAATCCCGGAGCTGGGGTCACCGTGACCGCATCCCCGGCCACCTCCACGTTGCCGCTGCCGGTTTCGGCCGAGGCCGCGATGATCTTCAGGGCCGTCTCGGGGAACGGGTTCGCGTCGTTGGCCAGGACCCTCACTGTCACCGGCTTTCCGGCCGCGGCGTTGGGGTCGAGGTCGTCGTTGGCCACCGGCTTGGGCCGGTTGGACGCGATGACGGCCAGCTGGAAGGTTGCGGTGGCTTCCAGGCCCCGCGGATCTGTCGCCCTGACCTGGACTGCTCCTGACGTGCCGGTGGCGGTGGCGCCGTCAACCGAGGTTTTTAGCATTTTGCCGTCGATGCGGGCGTTGAAGCTGGCCGGGCTGCCGCCCACCAGTTCGTACTTCATGGTGTCCACATCGCCCCGGTCGGGGTCGGAGGTGAGACGGCTCAGGTCAGTGTCGGCCGACTCCCCCTTGGGCACGTCAATTTTCGCGCCCAGGAGTTCAGGCGGATTGTTGCGGTTGGGGTCCGGAAGGACCTTGGTGCGGATACTGAGCGTCGACTTCAGGCCGGCCGGGTCATCCGGGCCGGTGCCATCGGTGACCTCGAAGCTGAGCGAGCCCGGCCCCACGTAATCGACGCCCGCGGTGTACTTCAGCGAGGTCGCGCTGCCGCCGGTGGGGTCGCCGCCATCCGCGCCGATGAGCTTGATCCGGTCAGTTTGCGTGAGCCGCGGCGTGCGGCCTTCCCGGACCTTCACCCACTCCTTCAGGTCCACCGTGGCGGACTGGCCCGAAATAACCTCGATGACTTCATCCTTGGCAAGGGTGGGAACCTGTTGCCCCAGCCCCGGTACCCAGATGATCGCCGTGGATTTCTGCCCGTCCACGTCTTCAACGGTGTAGGGAATCAGCTGCGGCGCCTCGGTGAGGTCCACGATCATGTTCCCCTCAGCGCCGGGATGCGCGGTGGTGGCCTCGGTGCTGAGCTTAAGGTTCTCGCCCACACCGTCGGGGTCTTCGTCGTTTTTGAGGACTGGCACGTCCACGGCGGTTTTGCCCAGCGTCTGGGCAGAAGTCACCCTGTCGTCGCGGGCAATGGGTGCCTTGAGGGGCACGGCGTTGTCCACCACCACGCGGATGGTGGCCTGGGCGGTAGCCCCGCGGTCGTCGGCGATGGTGTAGCGGAGGTTGACTGTGCCGGCCGCGTTGGGGGCCAGCAGGATGATGCGGCCGCTGGCCTTGCTGACAGTGGCCTGGAGGGTGGCATCGGCTTCGATGCCGTCAGTGGCAATGCGGATGAGGTCGCCGTCCGGATCGGTGTCGTTGCCGGTGGCGTCGACGGCGATCTGCCGTCCCGGACGGACCTTCACCTCGTCGTCGACAGGGGTGGGGTTCTGGTTGGTTTCGCCCCGGGGTGCGATGCCCACGGTCACGGTTCCGGTGTTGACGGCGCCCTGGCGGTCCACCACCTTGTAGCGGAAGGTGTCCGTCCCGGCGCCGTCACCTGCGGCGGTGAAGTCAATGAAGTTACTGCCCACGGTGGCTGTTCCCATGGCAGGGGTGCTGTCGATGCCGGTGAGCTGCACCGAGTCGCCGTCGGGGTCTATCCCGTCCAGCGGCACCGGAATACGCACCGTACCCGTGGCCACCACACGGGCGGTAAGGTTCTGCGGCTGCGGCCGGGAGTTCTCCGCACCTTCCAGCGGCAGGATATGAATGGTCACCGCCGCGGCGCTCTTTTGTCCCTGGGGATCCACCGCGTTGTAGATGGCGCGGACCGTCTTAGGCTGGGCACCGGCGATGAACCGCAGGGTGTTTTCGGAGACGAAGCTCTTGCCGTCCAGTTCGTCTACTGCCTGCGGCAGGACGGGGTCAACGGTCAGCTCCTGGCCTTGCGGGTGCGTGTCGTTCGCCAGCACGGGGATGGTGACCACGTCGTTGACGCGGACGTTCACTTCGTCCGGTTTGGGCTGGGGTGCTTCCACGACGGCGGGAGCCGGTACCGGGACCACTGCGACGCTTCCCTTGGCCGACTTCTTGCCGTTGGACATGGTGTATTCGAAGCGGAACGGCTCCTTGGTGCCCAGGACGTCGGTGATGCGCAGGACGCCGTGATCGATCACGCTGACGGATACGGTGTTGTTGCCCTCCGGTAGCTGCACGGACTGCAGCACCAGGACGCCGCCTGAGGGGTTTGAGTCGTTGGCCAGCGGGTCCAGGAGGACGCTGCCGCCGGTCGGCATGAGCGCGACGTCATGCACGGCGACGGGGTCGCCGGAATCGTTGCCGGATTCGACGTCGACGCGGATGAGTCCCTGGCTGCTTTGCGGGCCGTTGCTGGCGATGTAGGTCAGGTAGACCGGGCCGGGGGTGGTGCTGCGGAAGGTGAAGGTGCCGCCATCGGTGACGGGACCCAGGTCTGCCGGGCCGTTCGCTTCCACCTGGGCCAGGCGGAGGGCACCGCCGTTGGGGTCGACGTCGTTCTTCAGGGGTGCGATCACCAGGTCCTGGCCCACCACGGCCGTGACGTGGTCGGCGTTGACTACGGGAGCCAGCGCGCCTGGCGGCTGGACGTTGATCACCACTTTTCCGGTGACCGTGGCGCGGCCGTCCCAGATGGTGACCTCCACGTTCTTCTTTCCGGCCGTGGCCCCGGAGTCCTGGAAGGTCAGCAGGCCGTCGCGGCGGACTTTGACCTGGTCCTGGTCGTTATCTGCTTGGGCGTCCATCAGGACGAGGTCGTCGCCGTCGGGATCGGTCCAGTCCGTCAGGATGTTCTGGCTGACGGTTTTGCCCTGCTCCACCAGCATGGTGGTGGGGTCGCCCCCGCGTTTGAAGGCGGGCGGCCGGTTTTCCTCGTCCCCCACGATGTTCAGGGTGACCGTGCCGCCGGCGGAAAGGCCCCGGCCGTCAGCGGCGTTGTAACTGAACGACTCGGTGCCGGGCCTGGCGTCCGCCGGGACGGAGATCTGGAATGCCGTGCCGCCGTAGATGCTTTGCAGCGTTCCGGTTTTGGGACCGGAGTCGCCGACGGCGGCGGTCAGGACGTCGCCGTCGGGGTCGGAATCGTTGTCCAGCACGCTCAGGATGGTGGTGCGGCCCGGGCGGACACCAATAGTGTCCGGCTTGGTTTCCGGCGGCCGGTTGGGCTTGGTGCGGTCCGGCAGGACGTTGACGGTGTTGTTGTCCGCCGATTCCTGGTCCTGCTCGTCGGATTCGTTCTTGGGTGGAACAACGTCGTCCCAGTTGTTGACCAGCTGCATGTTCTGGTTCACCAGCCACACATTCCCCGAGTTCACATCGTTCAGGACCACCAGGTCCCGATTCACCCGGAAAACATACGACGGCGACGCACTCGCCTTCGGCACCGCCACGTTCTTATCATCAGCATCATTGACACAGTCACGGACATACTTGTTCGCCCCCGACCACGCCGCATGCACACACCCGCCCAACTGCACCGGAGCCGCAGGCACACCCTCACCATCAAAGGTCACAGTCTTCGCCGTCGAACCATCCAACGGCTGCTTCAACAACGCCTTCCTGGTGGAGACAGCGACAAAATCACTCGCCGGACCACCCTGCTGCAACTCCGCATCCCGCGCATTCTCCAACCGCAGACGCTTCCCGCCAGGCAGGAACAAATTCCCCGCCGCAGCATCCAACACCACCGGCTTATCCCCCACCACCGTGATCTGCAGATCCCCCGCACCCTTCAACTCACCCCAGGTACTCGAATCCGAGGCCACCACTTCTCCGTTGGCGTCGACGGTGGTCACCGTGACCACGCCGGACTTCGGATCCGCCGAATACACCCGGTCATCAGCACCCACCGCCGACACCAAACCCTCAGAACCCACCATCACCGGCTCAGAAGACTCCTGATCAAACCCATTCACCGTCGACGGCGAGAGCGCCCACACCTTCCCCGCCGCGGCGTCGGTGACGGAAATGACCTCAGCACCGAAACTCACATCAGCCGAACCCGGCAACTGCTTATCCCCACCCAGACGCATATTCGCAGGAGAAACCTGATTCAACGTCGAACCCGTCTCATCATCCACAAACACATCCCCCGCATGCTGGAGAATATCGAACGTCGTACCCGCCGGCGTCACCGCACCATCCAACACCCGCGACGGATAATTCAACCGGCCCACAGCATTATTGGACTTACTGACAACCCACACACCGCCGTCGTTCAACTCCACCTCAGTGGTCCTGAACCCCGGATAAATAATCGCCCCAGCCACCAACACAGCACCTACCGCGGCAAACGCCGAACCAACAATCAGATTGTTATGGCGCTTCTTAAGACCAAGCTTCCCCAACAGAGTTGTCACAGCGTTTCTATTCCCTCAATTTTTGTGGCAGCCCCAGGCCTGCCCGTCCAGAAAGCCGGTATCTGGCTCTCTGTTCCCCGCGTCAGCCTACCCAAGGCATGCGGCAGCCGCGATGGGGAGGCCTCCCCCACGCGCTGACCTGCGCTTCCTATTGTCACGTGGCTCAGCACGGCGGTACTCCTGCGTTGCCCGGCTCCCCGAGCGTGGTGGAACCCGCCACCACGTACCGGCCGACGTTCATGGCCGAACCCGCTTCGATCCGGTACCAGGTACGGATGGGGTCCGGGGTCCAGTGGTCGCTCTGGACGATGTAGCAGCGGACCACGAGCCTGTCGGCGTCGGCGGTGTACAGCCATGGTTCGCGGTGGGCGTTGATGCGGTCGCAGTCGTAGTAGGGCTCCGGCCGGTAGTTGGCGCCGCCGAGTGTGTAGGTGCAGGACCGGACCAGTCCGGTGCCCGGCGTCAGCCGGGTTTCCCAGACGCCTTGCCTGCCGGAGGTGGCACTGGCGCTGGCTTCGGGGCTGGGAGTGCCCAGCGAGTTGAAGGTCTGGACCGTGATGGTGCGCTGCTGTTCCCAGCCGCCTGTATTGATGGTGCGGCTGCCGGACGGTCCCACGGTTTCCCATCCGCCGGGGCTGATCCGGATTTTGGTGACTGCGACGTCATGGGTCGATGTGGACGGGGAGGACCAGCTCAGGGTAACGGTTTGGTCGTTCAATGCGCCGTTGCGGCCGCTGGCTGACGGGGTTCCGGGCGAGCCGTACGGGGTGGCCGACGCCGGGGCGCTGGCGTTGGAGCTGGGCGCCACACTCGAGTTCGCCACCACTGTGACGCTGACGGCTGCGCCGTTGGCGAAGCCGCCAACAGTCTGGCCCGGGAAGACCGGACCTGATGTCCCGTTACTGGCGTTATAGCTGTAGCTGACTTCTTCCCTGGCAGAACCATTTCGTTCCGCTGCCGAGAGTTCCCGGAAGTCGATGGTGAGCTGCCGTCCTGCCCCGTTGGTGCCCGCGGGTGTGGCGCTGACCCCTGAGACCGTGGCCGGTTTGCCGGTGGCACGGCGGGGTGCGGAGGGTTCGCTGACGGCACCCCTGCCGGCCTTGTTTTCAGCCTGGACAGTGAAGCTGTAGGCCGTTTCGGAGTTGTCGGCCGTAAAAGTGGCTGTGCGGGCGGTGCCCGTAATGGTCTGTGTCTGCGGTGCCCGCCCGCCCCCGCTCATGGTGACGTAGTAGGTGCTGATCCGGTCGCCGTTGGTGTTCGGTTCATTCCAGCTGACCTTCAGCTGGTTCTGGGTACCCACGGATGATGCCACTGCGGAGGTGGGAGCCGAAGGCGCTGCGGGAACACCGGCGGGGTTGTCCTCGACCGAGTACGAGCCCCAGTCGGAGGCACCCAGTTCGTTGACGGCCTGGGCACGGACCTTGTATTTCACTCCGTTGGTCAGGCCCGGCCAGGTGTAGTTCAGACCTGCGGCCTCATTCCTGACCGCGATGCCGTTTGACGGCGGCGGGGAGATCTCCAGGTTGTAGTGCTTGACCGCGGAGCCTTCGGTCTTGGCGGGCGGCCAGTTGATGACCATGTTCTTGTCACCGGCTTTGACCTGCGGCGCCTCCGGCGGGGAAGGCTTCTCGTCGGGGCGGATCTCGTTGGACTGCATCGATTCCGCGGATGTTCCCACGTCGTTGGTTGCGGACACTGTGAAGACGTACTTCACGTCATTCGTCAGGCCGGACAGCGTGCAGGTGGTGGTGGCGCACTTCTGTTCGAATCCGTTATTGGACCGGACGGTGTACCCGGTGATCGCCGCACCGTTGTCTGACTGCGGGGCCCATTTGAGCACGGCAGTCCTGCTCCTGACATCGGTGGCAGCCGGGGCGGCCGGTGCGTCGGGCACATCGCGGACCGTCAGCCGGATCCGGCCTGCGGTCTGCCGGGACACCTCCCCGGTCTTATCCACCACGGTGTAGCGGACTACCATCACGCCTTTGAAGCCCTGAGCCGGGGTGACCGTCACCGAATCACCGGCGAAGGCCGGCTGGCCGGCAGCGGATCCGGTTTCCACCGTGGCCGCGACGATCTTGAGGGCGGTGTCGGTGAACGGGTTGACGTCGTTGCCCAGGACATTCACGGTTTCCGTCTTGCCGGCGTTGGCCTTGTCCACCACATCGTCATTGGCCACTGGCATGGGCCGGTTGGAGGCAACGTGGCGGGCGGCGATGCTGGCTTTGACGGCCGGTGAGCGGCCGTCGGTGACACGGACGGGAATGTTCCCGGTAAACCCTGCGGGGACAGTATTTTCGGCGCTGACCGTCAGGGTGGTCCCCTGCAGGCTTGCCGAGAATCCGGCGGGAAGACCGCCGTCGAGCTCAAACTCCAGGTTGTCCTTGTCCTGTTCATCCACGTCCACAGCGAGGGGCCGCAGGTCCAGGGAGGCGGTCTCAGCCTTGGGAACCTCCAGGGATGCCCCGCTGAACGTGGGCGGGTGGTTCGCGTTGGGATCGGGAATGACCTTGGTCATGATGACCAGGGTGGACTTCAGGCCCTCCGCGTCATCAGGTCCGCTGCCGTCCGTGACTTCGAAGGTCAGCGACCCGGGGCCCACGTAGTCGGTGGTGGCGGCGTACCGGAGTGCGGTGCCGTCACCGGCGATCACGCCTTCCGGCGACGCCCCCTGCACCGTGACCGATTCGGCCACAGTGATGCGGGGACGCCTGCCCTCGCGGACCCGAATGTACTCATTCAGGTCCAGGGTGATGTCCTTGCCGGCCAGTACTTCCACGGTGTCGGTCCTGGCCAGGGTGGGGTACTGCGCCCCCTGTCCGGGGATCCACATCACGGCGGTGGAGGACAGCCCGTCGGCGTCAGTGACCGTGTAGGGAATGATTTGGTCTTGCGGAACGAGCGTCACCACAACGTTTCCGGAGCCTCCGTCGCGGGCGTTCGGGTTCCCGTCCGGCAGGGCAATCTTCAGGTCTTCGGCGATGCCGTCGGGATCCGAGTCGTTCTTCAGGACCGGGACGTCCACGGCGGTTTTGCCCAGGGTCTCAGCCAGGGTGATCCTGTCGTCCTTAGCGAGCGGCCGCTGTAGCGGGGCGTCCGGGCTGACCCGGATGCGGATAACGGCCGTGCCCTGGGCTTCCTTGTCGTCCTGGATCGAGTACCTGATGCTCTCGTTGCCGCTCGCTGCAGGGGCAGTAAAGCGAACCTTCGACGTGTCAGTGGCTTCGGCCTGAAGTTCCGGCTTCGCTTCAAAGGAACCGGCCAGCAGGAAGATCGGATCGCCGTCCGGATCGGAGTCGTTGGCCAGGGCGTCAACAGCCACGTTCCGTCCGGGCCTGATGTCCACGGCGTCGTCCACAGCAATGGGTTTCTGGTTGTTGGGTTCGGCCGGTGCAATGCCCACAATGACCGTTCCGGTGTTCTCCGCCCCGATCCGGTCACGGACACGGTAGGTGAAGGTATCGGTTCCGGCTCCGTCGCCGGCGGCGGTGAATTCAAGGAAGCCGTCTTTGACCACCGCTGCGCCCATGCCGGGTGCCTTGTCGATGCCAAGCAGCTGGACGGAATCACCGTTGGCGTCGATGCCGTCCAGCGGTACCGGAATTCGAACCGTCATCCCGGCTACGACCCTGGCGGTGAGGTTACGCGGTTCGGGCCTGGAGTTGCGTTCGTCGTCGCGCGCCTGGATCCGGATGCTCACCTGCTGGGAGTCCACCTGGCCGGATTCGTTCCGGACTTTGTAGATGGCATACACGGTTTTGGGCTCGAGACCCGCCACGAACCGCAGGTGGTCGCCGGAGACGAAAATCCGGCCATCGGCAGCATCCGGCTGCTGGGCGAGCTCCGGGTCGAGCGTGAGCTTCCGGCCGTTGGGGTCAGTGTCGTTGGCCAGCACCGGAATCGTGACCACATCGTTGGTCCGGACGGTGGCTTCGTCCGGTTTGGCCTGGGGCGCCTCGAGTTTGGTGGGTGCAGGGACCATCAGGACAGCAATTTCGCCGGAGGTGGAGGACCGCCCGTTGGAGACGGTGTATTCGAGGGCCAGCTGGCCCTGGGCACGGATATCGGTGATCCGGACTACGGAATGGTCCAGCACTGCGACGCTGACGGGGAGATCGGCATCCGCTGTCACCGACTGCACCACCAGGACACCGCCCGACGGGTCTGAGTCGTTGCCCAGGACGTCCACCAGCACGTCTCCGCCGGTGGCCAGCAGGGCAACGTCACGCACGGCGACAGGCGCGCCCTCACTGTCACCGGCCACAACGTCCACACGGACCAGCTGTTGGGCGCTGGCCGGGCCGTTGGTCACCAGGTAGGAGACGTAGTGGGCACCCAGGGACGTGGAATTGAAGGTAAACGTCTGCTGGTCCGGGTTCAGGGTTGCCGACGATTGGGCGTCACCGGTGGCCTGGGCCAACCTCAGGACTCCCCCTTGGGGGTCAGAATCGTTCTTCAGCGGGGTGACCACCGTGTCCGCACCGGCGACGGCGATCACGTGATCGGCGTTGGCGACAGGCGGCAGGGCACCTGGCGCCCGGACGTCCACGGTGACTTTGCCTTCGGCTGTCGATTGGCCGTCCGATACCGTCACGGAGAGGACTTTGCGTCCTGGTGCAGCGCCTGAGTCCTGGAAAGTCAGCTGTCCATCGGGCCGGATCCTGACTAGGTCCAGCGGGTCCGCGCTGGTGGCGGAGACTGCGAAAAGATCGTCGCCGTCCGGGTCGATCCAGTCGGTCAGGATATTTTGAGTGACGCTCTTTCCTGACTGCAGGACGAGAGTGGTGTTGCGGTTTGGCTTTTGCCGGGGTGGCGTGTTCTCGCCCGGCGGCACGATATTCAAGGCCACATCAGCGGTTGCCGACAGGCCACGCCCGTCATCCACCGTGTATTTGAAGGTCTCTGTGCCGGTTTTGTCGGCGGGCACAGAGACCTGGAAACCTGTGGAGCCGTAGATCGGTGCGAGGAAACCGGATTCCAGGTCCTCGGCCGCCCGGACGGTGAGGATGTCGCCGTCGGGGTCGGAATCGTTGTCCAGCACCGGGAGGACAGTGGTCTTGCCGGCCCGGACGCCGAACGTGTCGGGGGTGGCAACTGGAGCGATGTTCGGTTTGGTGCGGTCAGGCAGGACGGTCTGCTGGACCTCGTCGGCGGAGTCCTTGTCCGCATCATCCGACGTTTCCTTGGGCGGGATGACGTCGTCCCAGTTGTCGACCAGCTGCATGTTCTGGTTCACCAGCCACACATTCCCCGAGTTCACATCGTTCAGGACCACCAGGTCCCGATTCACCCGGAAAACATACGACGGCGACGCACTCGCCTTCGGCACCGCCACGTTCTTATCATCAGCATCATTGACACAGTCACGGACATACTTGTTCGCCCCCGACCACGCCGCATGCACACACCCGCCCAACTGCACCGGAGCCGCAGGCACACCCTCACCATCAAAGGTCACAGTCTTCGCCGTCGAACCATCCAACGGCTGCTTCAACAACGCCTTCCTGGTGGAGACAGCGACAAAATCACTCGCCGGACCACCCTGCTGCAACTCCGCATCCCGCGCATTCTCCAACCGCAGACGCTTCCCGCCAGGCAGGAACAAATTCCCCGCCGCAGCATCCAACACCACCGGCTTATCCCCCACCACCGTGATCTGCAGATCCCCCGCACCCTTCAACTCACCCCAGGTACTCGAATCCGAGGCCACCACTTCTCCGTTGGCGTCGACGGTGGTCACCGTGACCACGCCGGACTTCGGATCCGCCGAATACACCCGGTCATCAGCACCCACCGCCGACACCAAACCCTCAGAACCCACCATCACCGGCTCAGAAGACTCCTGATCAAACCCATTCACCGTCGACGGCGAGAGCGCCCACACCTTCCCCGCCGCGGCGTCGGTGACGGAAATGACCTCAGCACCGAAACTCACATCAGCCGAACCCGGCAACTGCTTATCCCCACCCAGACGCATATTCGCAGGAGAAACCTGATTCAACGTCGAACCCGTCTCATCATCCACAAACACATCCCCCGCATGCTGGAGAATATCGAACGTCGTACCCGCCGGCGTCACCGCACCATCCAACACCCGCGACGGATAATTCAACCGGCCCACAGCATTATTGGACTTACTGACAACCCACACACCGCCGTCGTTCAACTCCACCTCAGTGGTCCTGAACCCCGGATAAATAATCGCCCCAGCCACCAACACAGCACCCACCGCGGCAAACGCCGAACCAACAATCAGATTGTTATGGCGCTTCTTAAGACCAAGCTTCCCCAACAGAGTTGTCACAGCGTTTCTATTCCCCCGAAATCACCGCTGCCGTTCGGCAGCTGCATCGCCCGCGGCATCTTTCGCGGGCCGGTTCCGCCACTCCCCCATAGAGACGCCGGAATAAAGCTGACATGGCCTGTGCATCCGCCGCCGGAATCATGTCCTGATGCTGCGGGACCGGTGGCCACTGTGAATGACTATAGCGTGATACGCCACCAACTGGATAAACCCGCCGGTCGGCGCAGGTTCCCTGCGATTAGTCGACTACCAGGCCTTTGCCCGCACCGCGTTCCAGCCGCACCGGGTGGATTTCGCCAAAGCCACGCACGTTTTCGGCGGGCTGCGGCACCAGGACGAATCGTTCGTCCTGGCCAAGCGCGGAGGCGGTCATGGAATCAATCAGGACTGTGCCCGGGTCGGCAAGGGTGGTCAGCCGGGCAGCAAGGTTCACCGTGGGCCCGTAAATGTCGCCGAGCCGGGACAGGATCCGTCCCCAGACCATGGCCACCCGGGCTTCCGGGAGGATCTCATCCTCGGTAAAGGCCTGTGCCAGGGCCAGGGAAATCTCAGCCCCGGCCGCCGGCGTTTCCGCGATGTAGAGGACTTCGTCGCCCACGGTCTTGACGAGCCGGCCGCCGCCAACAGAGATAATTTCGGCGCACTTGTTCTCGAAGCGCTGGACCAGACGGGCCAGGGTCTTTTCGTTCATCCGGCGGGAAAGGCTGGTGTAGGACACGAGGTCTGCGAAGCCGACGGCGCGTGCCAGGGGCAGGGGCGCGTCGTCTTCGTCGCCTTCGCGGCCCTCTTCGCTGGCCTGCAGGCCAGCCTCGGCGCGGACGGCCAGCCGCTGGACGCCGGCGTTGAGCTGCCGTCGCCACGAGTAGACCAGCATGTGCTCCAACGCATCGAGCAGCACCGGCAGTTCATTGACCAGGCGTTTGCGGGCCACCGCATCCGTGACACCCTGCTCGTGGACCATGTCCTCCACCAGGGCTTCGATCTGCCAGACCACCATCCGGTCAGTCATCTGCCCGATGGCCCGGGTCACGGAGATAGCGGCTTCCTCGGTCAGGACCCCGGCGCGGACCAGGTCAACCATCGTGGACAGCGCAGCCTGGTCGCGTTCGGTGAAGGCGACGTCGTCGTCCCCGAAATTCGGGAAGCCCAGGGCACGCCAGAGTTTTCGGGCTGACAGAAGGGACAGCCCCGCCCCGGCTGCCACCTCACGGCGCCGCAGCTTGCGTTCACCGCCCAGGAGCCTGGCCTCCAGCGCCTTGGCGGCCAGCCTCTCAGCGGACAGCGCGCCTGTTGGCGGGTGGTCACCATCAACTGCGGGGGCCGGCAGGGCCTCCTGGTCCTGGTGGTCCTCATCGTTCATCGTGTCCACCTTCTCTCAACTCCCACGGCAGCGCGTCTTCGGCATTATTCAGCAGTTCATCAGTGTCCGGGTCTCTGCCTTCCGGCAACTCGGCAACCGCATCCAGCACAAAATCCCGGAACCGTGCCACGTCCGGGACATCCTGGATGGTGAAAATGCTTTGGTACCCGGTTTCCAAGGATATATTCCCTGAGCGCAATATGCGTTGCAGCACCGACTGGTGGACGGTCACGTTGCGGACCGACCCGAGATTGACCTGGTCATCCCGGCGCCGCACCATGCCGTTGCGGGCAACTATCCTCCGGCTGGTGAGGATGTAGCGGGTTCCTTGCCACCGCAGCAACCGCGGCAGGCAATACCCCAACCATATCCACGCTGCGGCCGCGGCGCAGGCCAGGACAATCCATGGAGTCCACTCGGCAGTGATGACCGGCACTGCCCGGGTGGCGCCGCCCCGCAGGGTCCAGGCGCTGGCGAAGGCTGCCGCGGCAGGCGCGGCGATGAAGGCCGCGGCGGGACCAGCAAGCTTCCTCGGCTGCGGGCGGGTGATGGTGATGACCTGCTCGCCCGGCACGAGGCCTTTACGCATAACCGCCTTCGGGGTCCTGGCCCGGCGGGGTCCACGGACGCAGATGCACCACGTCACCGGCGGTCACCACATGTTCGCGGGCGTCTTTGTCCACCACGAGGAGCGAACCGTATTCGTCCAGCCTGGTGGCATGGCCAATGATCTCGTGGTCACCGGGAAGCTGGGCACGTACCTGCCGGCCCAGCGTGACCATCACGGACTCCACCCGTTTGTGCAGGGACGGTCCGCCGGCCATCCCCGCGGTGGGGTCGCCGTCGGCATTGCAGAAACTGCGGTAGAGCACCGCGAATTTGGCCAGATAGCCCTTCAGCAGCTGCGTCCGGTCCACGGTGAGCGGTTGCTCAAGGGCCACGGACGTGGCTGTGGGCACCGGAAGTTCCGCCGCGGTCAACGTCACGTTAAGGCCGGTCCCCAGGACAACCGCAGGTACGGAACCGTCCCCCATCGGCCCCATCTGCGCCAGGATTCCGGCAATCTTCCGGCCCCGGACCAGGACGTCGTTGGGCCACTTGAGCTCTGCGGGAATGCCGGCCGTCTCCAGGAGAGTCTCCCGCAGCGCCAGCGCACCCAGCAGAGACAGCCAAGAGTAGGTGTGCGTAGGCAATGGCCTGCCCTCGGCGTTGACGGGCCGCAGGACGATGGAGACGGACACGGAACTCAGCGGCGGCGCTTCCCAGCTCCGGTCCAGCCGGCCGCGGGCCGCGGTCTGGTACTCGGCCGTCAGCACGGACAGGTCAGGCCACTCCCTGGGCTCAACCGTCACCGCGCGCAGGAGATCCGCATTGGTGGATCCGGTGGAGTCCACCACCACCAGTTTCGCGATGCCGGTGGCGGACAGGAAGTCCTGGTCCGCCAGGGCCGCACGGTTCAACGGACTTCCTGGGATGTGTGGGTCAGCCATGGTTGAATCCTACCGACTTACACACGTCCGGCGGCTGTTCCGGCCACCGCATGGCCGGAATGTGCCTCAGAGGAAAATATCCGGGACGAGCTGCTCCTCGGCGGCACCGAGGCTGTAGGGCCTGAAGTCGCTGACGCCCGCCGCGCGCAGCACCTGCTCGTCGGTGTAGAAGTTCCCGGTCGCCGCGGCAGCGTCCGGCGAAGTGCTGGCGAGGTGGCTGCCGGTCAGGATCGCATGGGCTGCGTCTGCCATGATCTGCGGCCCCCGGGCGGCCTGCACGATGGCCTGGCCGCCGGGCATGTTCCGGATGGCGGCCGTATCGATCAGCGTGCACGGCCAGAGGGAGTTGACGCTGATGCCGTCCGCTTTGAGTTCCTCGGCCAGGCCCAGCGTGGTCAGGCTCATGCCGTATTTGGCCATGGTGTAGGCAAGGTGCCTGCCGGCCCATTTGGGGTCGAGGTTCAGGGGCGGGGAGAGTGTCAGGATGTGGCCGTTTCCGGAGGTGCGAAGTGCCGGCAGCGCCAGCTTGGAGAGCAGGAAAGTTCCGCGGACATTGATGTCCTGCATCAGGTCGTAGCGCTTCATGTCCACGTGGTCCGTGGTGGACAGGTCGATGGCTGAGGCATTGTTAAGGACCACGTCGATCCCGCCGAAATGCTC
Organism: Arthrobacter sp.; assembly: GCA_023264815.1. GTDB lineage: Bacteria > Actinomycetota > Actinomycetes > Actinomycetales > Micrococcaceae > Arthrobacter. The sequence continues at coordinate 219,389 of JAHFUZ010000003.1, forward strand.
GACGGCGGCCGCTACCGCCCCTGCCACGTCCTCGTCCCGGCGGACATCGCCCACGATGGCACGTGCCTGGCCGCCGGCGGCCTCGATCTGTTCGGCGGCGGTATGGACGGTCCCGGCGAGCGTGGCGTGCGGCTGGCCGGTCTTGGCCAGCAGGACAATGTTGGCGCCGTCCCGGGCCGCGCGGAGGGCGATGGCCAGCCCGATGCCGCGGCTGCCGCCGGACATCAGGATGGTGCGCCCCTTGAGGGACCCGGCGGACAGGTATGGCGAGACGGGAGTGGACCCTGCGTCATTGCTGGAAGTCATGGCTCCACTGTAGTCCAAGTATGTTACTGATGAGTAACATACGTTTTGGTCGCCGGACGTTGCGGAAAATTGTAGGTTTTCTACAGCCGCGCTGCGCAGATGCGTCACTAGACTAGCCAGCAGGGTTCGTCGTTTGTGTGGAAGCTACTTAAATCCCGCAGCTGACCTGCCAGCCCCACCGCACGTTGAACCACATTGTTACAGCGCCAATCTGCTACAGAGCCGGAGACACTTGATGAGCCACGACCTGACCACGACAGCGGGAAAAATCGCCGACTTCCGCGACCGCCAGGCCCGTGCAGAGCAGCCATCCGGCCCCGAGGCCATCGAAAAGCAGCACGCCCGCGGCAAGAACACCGCCCGCGAGCGCGTTGAGCTCCTGCTGGACGAGGGGTCCTTCGTGGAGTTCGACGCCTTGGCGGTGCACCGCTCCACAGCCTTCGGCATGGACAAAAAGAAGCCGCTCGGGGATGGCCTGGTTTCCGGCTACGGCACCGTGGACGGGCGCCCTGTGGCCGTCTACAGCCAGGACTTCTCCGTGTACGGAGGGTCCCTCAGCCAGGTCAACGGCGAAAAGATCGTCAAGGTCCAGGAGTTCGCGCTGCGCAACGGCTGCCCCGTGGTGGGCATCCTCGACGGCGGCGGCGCCCGCATCCAGGAAGGCGTAGCATCGCTGGCCATGTTCGCGGACATCTTCCGCAACAACGTCCACGCCTCCGGCGTGGTCCCCCAGATCTCGCTCATCATGGGCCCCTCCGCCGGCGGTGCCGCTTATTCCCCCGCCCTCACCGACTATGTGGTGATGGTGGACAAGACCTCGCACATGTTCATCACCGGCCCCGACGTCATCAAGACCGTCACGGGAGAAGACGTGGACATGGAAACGCTCGGCGGCGCACGGCAGCACAACGCCACCACGGGCACCTCCACCTACCTCGCTTCCGACGAAGCCGATGCGATCGGCTTCGTCCGCGAACTGCTGGACTTCCTGCCCTCCAACAACCTCTCCGAAGCCCCGGTGCTGGAGCACCAGCAAGAGCTGGAGCTCGACGGCGACGACCTGGCGCTGGATGCCCTGGTGCCTGATTCCGCAAACCAGCCCTACGACATGCGTACCGTCATCGAGCAGATCGTGGATGACGCGCACTTCCTGGAAATGCAGTCCCTGTATGCGCCAAACGTGATCATCGGCTACGGCAGGGTTGAAGGGCACACCGTGGGCATCGTGGCCAACCAGCCCCTGCAGTTCGCAGGAACCCTGGACATCGCCGCCTCCGAAAAGGCCGCACGCTTTGTCCGGAACTGTGACGCGTTCAACATCCCCATCATCACGCTGGTGGACGTCCCCGGCTTCCTGCCCGGCAAGGACCAGGAGTTCCAGGGCATCATCCGCCGTGGAGCCAAGCTGCTCTACGCCTATGCCGAGGCAACAGTCCCCAAGCTCACCGTCATCACCCGCAAGGCCTATGGCGGGGCGTACATCGTAATGGGTTCCAAGAAGCTCGGCGCGGACCTGAACCTCGCCTGGCCCACGGCCCAGATCGGCGTGATGGGCGCCCAGGGTGCGGTCAACATCCTGTACCGCCGCGACCTTGCCGCCGTTGCCGAGGCCGGCGGGGACGTCGAGGCCCGGCGTGCCGAAGTCATCCGCCAATACGAGGAAGAGCTGCTCAACCCCTACCAGGCCGCCGAACTGGGCTACGTGGACGCGGTCATTGCCCCGTCCGAAACCCGGCTCCAGATCATCAGGGGCCTGCGCGCGCTCCGTGACAAACGGGCCAGCCTGCCCACCAAGAAGCATGGGAACATCCCGCTGTGATCCCCACCCGCCGGCCCGACGAAACCCAGGCACCCGCTGAACCCCTGCTGTCCATCGTCAAAGGGCAGCCGACCGCCGAGGAGCTGGCGGCGCTGACCGCCGTCGTGCTTTCACTGGGCGGCACGGATATTCCGGAAACGGTCAAGCCCACCGTCCGGCACTGGGTGCGCCGCCAGCAGCTGCGGCTCGCCCCCACGCCGGGTCCCGGCGCCTGGAGGCGCAGCCGGGGTTAGGCTCGTGGGGTGACTACCGACACCCCGCCTGCCGCCCGTCCGCACTCCGCCATCGATGCCGTGGCGGATGACTATACCGACACGCTCATCCGGTTAAATCCGTCCTTTGCCACAGAACTCGGGCTGCCCGGCCACGAGACCGAGTACCCCGACTATTCCCCTGCCGGCATCGCTGAATTCGCGGCGGCGGCCCGGGCGGCCCTTGGCGCCCTGGACGGCCTGGCACCGCAGGACGATGTGGACGCGGTCACCCTGGACGCTATGCGCGAGCGCCTCGGTCTCCAGCTGGAAATCCATGAGTCCGGCTGGGACGAAGCGGACCTGAACAACATCGCTTCTCCCGCGCAGGACATCCGGGCCATCTTTGACCTGATGCCTACCGAAACCACGGAGCACTGGGAGCACATCGCCGGCCGCGCCCTGAACGTTCCAGGTGCCATCGCGGGCTACACCGAGTCGCTTCGCCGGGCGCGGGACGCCGGGAAGGTGGCCGCCGCCAGGCAGGTTTCCATCGTTATCGAACAGGCCACCAAGCACGCCGGCGCGGACGGCTTCTTCGCGAAGCTCGCCGCCGGGGCCCGGAGCGCCGACGGCCCCCTTGAGCCCGCTGCGCAGGAAAAGCTCGACGCCGGGGCTGCTGCCGCACGGGGCGCCTACCGCGGTCTCGCGGATTTCCTCCGCTCGGAACTGCTGCCCGCCGCCCCGGCGAAGGACGCCGTAGGCCGGGAGCGCTACGCGCTGGCCTCGCGCTCCTTCCTTGGCGCCGCCGTCGACCTTGAAGAGACCTACGCGTGGGGCGTCCAGGAACTGGACCGGCTCATCACCGAGCAGGAAAAGGTGGCCGCCGCCATCAAGCCGGGGGCCGGCATCGCGGAGGCGAAGGAACTCCTCAACAGTGATCCCGCACGCCAGCTCAAAGGCACCGATGCACTCAAGGCGTGGATGCAGGACCTCTCGGACAAGGCTGTTGCGGACCTTGCCGGCGTGCACTTCGACATTCCGGACGTGATGAAGAAGCTGGAGTGCCTGATCGCGCCCACGGACGAGGGCGGCATCTACTACACCGGCCCCTCCGACGATTTCAGCCGCCCCGGGCGGATGTGGTGGTCCGTTCCCGCCGGTGAAGACACGTTCACCACCTGGGCCGAAACCACCACCGTATTCCACGAAGGCGTCCCCGGCCACCACCTCCAGGTGGCCACCGCCACCTACCGGCGGGAACTGCTGAACAAGTGGCGGCGGAACGTCTGCTGGACCTCAGGCCACGGCGAGGGCTGGGCCCTGTACGCCGAAAAGCTGATGCAGGAACTTGGCTACCTGGCAGACCCGGGCGACCATATGGGCATGCTGGACATGCAGCGGATGCGGGCGGCCCGCGTCGTGTTCGACATCGGCGTCCACCTGGAACTCCAGATCCCCGAACGCTGGGGTACCGGGAGCTGGACCCCCGAGGCGGGCTACGGCTTCCTCAAGGAAAACCTGGCCATCAGTGAGGGCCAGCTGAACTTCGAGTTCGCCCGCTACCTCGGCTGGCCCGGACAGGCCCCCTCCTACAAGGTGGGCCAGCGCCTGTGGGAACAGATCCGCGCCGACCTCGAATCCCGGCCCGGCTTCGACCTCAAAGCCTTCCACACGAAGGCGCTGAACATCGGCTCAGTCGGCCTGGACACGCTGCGAAGGGCACTGCTTGCGTGAGACTCTTGCCACATACGAGGCGGGAATAACTTCACAATTACCTTGTATGACGCCGGATTCGCGGGGATTCCGGGCTTCGATTGGTGATGCGACGGCGTAACATTTCTCAACGTCCTTTCGCCGTGCTACGCGGCCCGGGCCTAGCGTGTGCTGGTGAGCACTCAAACCCGCACCCCCGAATCCTCAGGAAAGACCGGCTTCCAGCTGCCCAAGTGGGCTGGCTCGTTCGGTTTCCAGATCATCGCCGCCCTTATTGTGGGCCTTGGCCTCGGCCTGCTGGCCAAGTACACCGGCAGCACGAAGACCGAACCCAACGGCCTCGGCGCCACGCTGCAGACCATCGGCTCCAGCTACATCTCGCTGCTGCAGACCGCCGTGGTCCCCCTGATCTTCACTGCAGTGGTCAGCTCCATCTCCAACCTGCGCCAGGTATCCAACGCCGCCAAGCTGGCCTGGAACACCCTGCTCTGGTTCGCCATCACGTCGCTGATCGCGGTCCTGATCGGCATCGGACTCGGGGTGCTCCTGCAGCCCGGCGCGAACACCGGTATCACCCAGGAAGCCAAGTACGCCGGCAAGACCGGCGACTGGTGGTCCTTCCTGATCGGGCTGTTCCCCAAGAACTTCCTGGGCCTCGGCGCCAGCTCCACGGTGGCTGAATCCGGCTCTGTGACCACGGCCGTCAGCTTCAACGTGCTCCAGATCCTGGTGATCGCCATCGCCGTCGGCGTCGCCGCCCTGAAGGTGGGCAAAGCCGCAGAGCCGTTCCTGAACCTCAACGCCTCCGCCCTGGCCGTCATCCAGAAGGTCCTGTGGTGGATTATCCGGATCGCCCCCATCGGCACCGTGGGCCTGATCGGCAATGCCGTGGCCGTCTACGGCTGGGACACCATCGGCGCACTCGGCAAGTTCACCTTCGCCATCTACGTTGGCCTGGCGCTGGTGATGTTCGTTGTCTACCCGGTCCTGGTCCGCACCCACGGCCTCTCCGTCAAGCAGTACTTCTCCGGTGTGTGGCCGGCAGTGCAGCTGGCCTTCGTCTCACGGTCATCGATTGGAACCCTGCCGCTGACCCAGCGGGTCACCGAACGCAACCTGGGTGTTCCCCGGGCGTATGCCTCCTTCGCCGTGCCCCTGGGCGCCACCACCAAAATGGACGGCTGCGCAGCGATCTACCCGGCCATCTCCGCCATTTTCGTGGCCCAGTTCTTCGGCATCCAGCTCGATTTCAGCCAGTACCTGCTCATTGCGCTGGTTTCGGTCCTCGGCTCCGCAGCGACCGCCGGCACCACCGGCGCCGTGGTGATGCTCACCCTGACGCTCTCCACGCTGGGGCTGCCGCTGGCCGGCGTCGGCCTCCTGCTGGCCGTCGATCCCATCCTGGACATGGGCCGCACCGCGCTCAACGTGGCCGGCCAGGCTCTGGTCCCCGCCATCGTGTCCAAACGCCAGGGCATCCTGGACGAGGCGCTGTACAACGCGCCCAGCAACGGGAACCCGTTCGCGGACGACGACGACTCCGCAGCTGCGGATTCCGCCACCCCCGCCGGAGGTGCTGAGGCTCCCGCGGCCGGACGCGAGCTGGCCGATGCCAAGGCCTGACGCGCCGTATTAACACAGCAAAGAAGTCCCCGGGAAGCCATACGCTTCCCGGGGACTTCTTTGCTGTGTTGCTGGCTGGTCCCTGCAGCTCAGCGTCCGCCGCCGCCGATCACCCCGTTCTGCACAGCCTTGGTCACGGCGTCCGCTTCGGCCTGGGTCAGCTTGCCGTCAGCAACGGCCTGGTCCAGCCGGGTCTTCAGCGCCGCGGCCCGCTCCGCCTGCTCCGCGGTCCGCAGCTCCTCCAGTGCAGCGGTGACCTTGGCCTCGTCGACGCCAAGGGCTGCCGCGAGGGACTTGGCGAGTTCAGCCTGCCGGGCCGCCGGATCCGGCTTTGTTCCCTCGGCCGGCTTGGTGGCGGGCTTGTTGGCTTCGCGGAACGCCTTCAGCGCATCCGTGACCTTGGCCTCGTCCACGCCGAGCTTGGCGGCCAGCTCCGCGGCGTCCGCGCCACGGAAACCGCCGTGACCGTGCCCGCCGCGGCCGCCTTTGCCCTCGCCGGGCGTGCTGGCGCTGCCGTCCGACGGTGCAGAGGAGCTGGCGCTGGGCGTCGGGGTCGGCGTTGTTGTTGCCGAAGCCACGCCGGCGATGGCGATCCCCGCACCGAGGGCCAGTCCGGTGGCCGTCAGGCCGACGGCAATTCTCTTTGTCCGTGCCATGTCTGTCTCCTGGATCTGCCGTCCGGTGACGGCTGGTCATGTGCCCCGGATGGGGCACTCTTACACTCTCCGGCGCCAGCATCAGCTGGAGCTGTTGGGAACCTTTCATCTTCCTGTGAACACAAGTTGCGCTGCGTGCAAATTTGCACGTAGTGTAATTTCATGCCCGATCTTCCATCGCGCCGCGAACTCAACAAGGCCGCCACCCGCCAGGCCATCACCGATGCTTCCCTGACCCTGCTGCGAGGCAAGGGCCCGGGGAACTTCACGGTGGAGGACATTGCCGAGGCGGCAGGCATTTCGCGGCGGACCTTCTTCAATTACTTCAGCAGCATCGAGGCCGCCCTCGCCTCCGTCACGCATGGATTCCTGGACAGTGCCCTGCAGCAGTTCCGGCAGCGTCCCGCCGATGAGCCCATCCTGGAGTCCGCGCGCGCCGCGCTGATGCAACTGGCTGACCCCATGACGGTGTCCCCGCTGGCCGAGCTCTTCACCCTGACCCAGCAGAACGCGCTCCTGTCCCGCTCCGAACTCGAAGCCTGGGACCACTGCACCGAGCAGATCATCAGTGCGGCCCGGGAACGCTTCGCGGGAACCCCGGGCGCGGCCATTGACGAGCTGTACCTGCACGCACTCGCCGGCTCCGTCATCTCCTGCGGCAAGGCAGCCATGGACGTGTGGTTCGCCCGGTGCGGCGCCGACCTCTCCCCCGCTTCCCTGGCCATCCTGCGCCAGCTCCTGATTGATGCCATGGGCCATCTGGGCTCGGGCTTCGGCAATCCACCCGTCCCGGCCACGGCCTCATCCGCAACCGACGCCCCCACCCTCCTCAAAGAACGGCTCTGACATGGCCCTGCTGCTCTACCGCCTCGGCAAGTTCTCCTACCGCCACCGCTGGCTGGTCATCTCCCTCTGGCTCGCCGTCCTGGTGGCTGTGGGCGGCTCGGCTGCCGCCTTCCACGGCACGCTGTCCAACAACTTCCAGATTCCCGGCACCGAAACCCAGCGCATCGCGGACAAGCTGAAGGAGGAGCTGCCTGCGGCGTCCGGAGGCTCCGCCACCATCGTTTTCGAGGCCCCCGCCGGCGGCTTCACGGATGAGGGCCGCGCGGCAGTCACGGCCGCCCTCACCAAGCTGAAGGACCTGCCGGACGTCAAGGCCACCACCGATCCGTTCGCCACCCAGGCCCAGCTGGACCAGGCCGGACAGGCCATCAGCGACGGCGGGCAGCAGCTCGCGGCGGGCCAGGCACGTCTCGATGCGTCCCAGGCAGAACTCGACGCCGGAGCAGCACAGCTCAGTGCCGCCGAGCAGCAGCTCGCCGCCGCAGGAGCGCCGGCTGCCGTGATCGAAGCCCAGCTGGGCCAGCAGAAGGCCGCATTGGCCCAGGGCCAGGCCCAGCTGGCCGTGGGCAGGCAGGAACTCGAGGCCGCCAAGGCCAAGCTGGAGCTCGGCAAACGCCAGGCCGAAGCCTCCGCAGGAATCCGGTTCGTTTCGGCGGACGGCCAGGCCGCCGTGGCCCAGGTGCAGTTCACCACCTCCATCAACGCCCTCACCCCCGCTGTGCGCCAGCAGGTGCAGGACATCGCCCATGAGACGTCCTCCGCCGGCGTGACGGCACTGGCCAGCAAGGAGATCACCGAGGACATCTCGGAGCTGTTCGGAACTGCCGAAATCATCGGCATCGCCGTGGCCGCCCTGGTCCTGATCCTGATGCTCGGCACCCTCATTGCTGCCGGGCTGCCGCTCCTGATGGCCATCATCGGCGTCGGGGTCGGCGTAGGCATCACCTTCGCCCTGTCCGGGGCGTTCGAGATGAGTTCCATCTCCCCCATGCTCGCCCTGATGCTTGGCCTGGCCGTGGGCATCGACTATTCGCTCTTCATCGTCAACCGGCACCGGACCCAGCTCCTCGCCGGCATGGACGCGGAGGAATCCGTGGCCCGCGCCACCGGAACGTCGGGCAACGCTGTGCTTTTCGCCGGGCTGACCGTCATCATCGCCCTGGCCGCCCTGGTGGTCCCGGGCCTGCCGTTCCTGAGCGTGATGGGCCTGGCGGCCGCCGGCACCGTGGCGGTGGCCGTCCTGGTGGCACTGACCCTCACGCCCGCCATGCTGTCCCTGATCGGGCGGCGCATCATCTCCCGGCGGGCGTGGGCCAAAGCCGAGGCCCACAACGCCGAGGCCGGCCACGAGGCGGCCGACCAGGCCAAGGACGAGGCGAAGAGCACCCGCGGCTGGGGCGGCCTGGTGACCAGGCACCCCGTCGTCGCGCTTGTCGCCGGCGTGCTGCTGCTGGGCACGCTGGCCCTGCCGGCGGCCCAGCTGCAGCTCGCCCTCCCCGACGGCGGCTCGGAACCGGTCGATTCCGAGGCATACCAGGCATACGACGTGACGGCCCGCAGCTTCGGCGAGGGCGTCACCGGCCCCATCGTGGTGGTGGGCGAGTTCCCCGCCGGCCTGGACGAGGCCGGCGCCCGGGAACTGCAATATGACGTCGCTGACCTGATCCGCGGCGTGGACAACGTGGTGGCCGCCGTTCCGGTGGCCCTGAGCGATGACCGCCGCACCGCAGTCTTCCAGGTCATCCCGGAGGAAGGCCCCGCCAAGGCAGGCACCGTCCAGGTGGTCCGTGAGCTTCGTGAACGCGGCACGCAGATCCAGTCAGAAACCGGCGTCACCATCGGACTGACCGGCCAGACGGCCGGCAACATCGATGTGTCCACCAAACTGGGCGACGCCCTGCCGCCCTACCTGGCGATCGTCGTCGGGCTTTCCCTGATCCTGCTGCTGCTGGTGTTCCGCTCCATCGTGGTTCCGCTGCTGGCCACCGGCGGCTTCCTGCTCTCACTCGCAGCGGCCTTCGGCCTCGTGGTGGCTGTCTACCAGTGGGGCTGGCTGGGTTCCGTGTTCGACGTCGCCAACCCCGGTGCCGTGCTGAGCTTCCTGCCGATCATCCTGATCGGGGTGCTGTTCGGCCTGGCCATGGACTACCAGGTGTTTATCGCCTCAGGCATGCGTGAGGCGTTCATGCACGGCGCGCCGGCCAGGAAGGCCGTCCGGATCGGCTTCAGCCACGCCGGTGCGGTGGTGACCGCCGCTGCCATCATCATGGTCAGCGTGTTCGCCGGCTTTATCTTCAGCCACCTGACCATGGTCCGCCCGCTGGGCTTCGCCATGGCGTTCGGTGTGCTGCTGGATGCCTTTGTGGTCCGGATGACCATTGTGCCGGCCGTGATGTACCTGCTCGGCGAAAAGACCTGGTGGCTGCCGAAGTGGCTGGACCGGATCCTGCCGGACGTGGACGTGGAGGGCGCCAGGCTGGAACGTGCGGGCAACGCACCGCTGAAGGCCGCCGCCCCGGTCCGTTAGGCTGAATCCGTGACCCGATTGATCCTGGCTTCGCAGTCCCCCGCCCGCACCAAACTCCTGGCCGACGCCGGCATCCGGCACTCCGTGCTGGTCTCAGACGTTGATGAGGACGCGGTCCAGGCCCGGTACGGGGTCACGGATCCGCACGATACCGCGCTGCTGCTGGCCCGCGCCAAGGCGGAAGCCGTGGCGGCATTGCCGGAAGCGGAGGGCGCGCTGGTCATTGGCTGCGACTCGGTGTTTGAGTTCGACGGCGAAGCGCACGGGAAGCCGTATACCGCCATCATCGCCCGCGAACGGATGCTCCGGATGAGCGGCGGCAGCGGAGTGCTGCACACCGGGCACTGGCTCGTGGACTGCCGCCCGGTGGCGGCGGATGTGGAAACCGACGACGAGGACCCGGAGGATTCCGCGGACAGCGGGACGGACGACGGCGGCGCAACGGCGCCGGGGTCCGGCGCCACGCTCGGGGCGGTCACCTCCGCCGAGGTCCACTTCACGGAGATGGACGCGGAGGAAATCGACGCCTACATTGCCACCGGCGAGCCGCTGCACTGCGCCGGCTCCTTCACCATCGACGGCTTTGGCGGGGCCTTCATCCGGAAGGTGGACGGGGACCCGCACACCGTCGTCGGGCTTTCAATCTCTACACTGCGGAGCCTCCTTGCCCAGGCGAACGTGCGCATTACGGAGCTTTGGCCCGCGCAATAATCGACTCGATTCCTCGGCCATTTGTAGGTTCCCTACAAAGCCGTGGCGGTTTACACGCGGAATCCGCAAGTAAGATCGGCGGAACCCTCAAAATCGCGCTAGGCTCCCTGAAGGAAAGAAGGAGACGCCTTGTCAGCAATTTTGGAGCAGTCCGCAAGTCCCGTGCAGTCGAACCTCACCAAGGTGCTGATCGCCAACCGCGGCGAAATCGCAGTACGGATCATCCGCGCGGCACGTGATGAAGGCCTTGCCTCCGTGGCTGTCTACGCCGACCCCGACCGTGACGCGCTGCATGTGCGGCTCGCTGACGAGGCCTACTCCCTGGGCGGCAACACCGCCGCAGAGTCCTACCTGGTGATGGACAAGATCATCGATGCCGCCCGCCAGTCCGGCGCCGACGCCATCCACCCCGGGTACGGGTTCCTGGCCGAAAACGCCGAGTTCGCCGCCAAGGTCATCGACGCCGGCATCACGTGGATCGGGCCCTCCCCCAAGGCCATTTCCGCCCTCGGAGACAAGGTCCAGGCACGCCACATCGCCGAGAAGGTGGGCGCGCCCCAGGTTCCCGGCACCGCCGATCCGGTGCAGTCAGCCGAGGAAATCCTCGAATTCGTTGACAAGTTCGGCCTGCCCGTGGCCATCAAGGCTGCCTTCGGAGGTGGCGGCCGCGGCATCAAGGTGGCCCGCACCCGCGAGGAAATCCCCGAACTGTTCGAATCCGCCGTCCGAGAAGCCACCGCAGCCTTCGGCCGCGGCGAATGCTTCATCGAACGCTTCCTGGACGCCCCGCGCCACGTCGAAACCCAATGCCTCGCGGACGCCCACGGCAACGTGGTGGTGGTGTCCACCCGCGACTGCTCCCTGCAGCGCCGCAACCAGAAGCTCGTCGAAGAAGCCCCGGCCCCCTTCCTCACCGAAGAGCAGAACCGCCGCCTCTATGAGTCCTCCAAGGCCATCCTGAAGGAAGCCGGCTACCTCGGCGCAGGCACCTGCGAATTCCTGGTGGGCCAGGACGGCACCATCTCCTTCCTCGAGGTCAACACGCGCCTGCAGGTGGAGCACTGCGTTTCCGAAGAGGTCACCGGCATCGACCTGGTCCGCGAACAGTTCCGGCTGGCCCGTGGCGAGGAACTGGGCTACGGCGACCCCGAAGTCCGCGGCCACTCCATCGAATTCCGCATCACCGGCGAGGACCCGGGCCGTAACTTCATGCCTGCCCCGGGAACCATCGCAACGCTGAAGAACCCCACCGGCCCCGGTATCCGCATTGACTCCGGCGTTGAGGAGGGCGATGTCATCAGCGGCAACTTCGACTCGATGCTCTCCAAGCTGATCGTCACCGGCGCCACCCGGGACCAGGCCCTGCAGCGCTCCCGCCGTGCCCTCGAAGAGATGGTGGTGGAAGGCATTCCCACGGTCATCCCCTTCGACCTTGCCGTGGTCAGCAACCCCGATTTCGCCCCCGCCGATGGCCCGTTCAAGGTCCACACCCGCTGGATCGAAACAGAATTCGTCAACAACCTGCCGGCCTGGACGCCAAACGGAACCGACGCGGCAGCCGAAGACGCCGGAGAGCGCCAGCGGGTAGTGGTCGAGGTGGGCGGCAAACGCCTTGAGGTGGTCCTGCCGGCATCCCTGGGTTCCCTGGGCACCGGTACCGGCGGCACGAAGTCCAGCAAGTCCAAGAAGCGCCTCCGGTCCGGCGGCGCGGGTGCGGCCGCCACGGGCAATTCCCTGACGTCCCCCATGCAGGGAACCATCGTCAAGGTGGCCGTGGCCAACGGCGATGTAGTTGCCGAGGGCGACCTGGTGGTGGTGCTGGAGGCCATGAAGATGGAGCAGCCCCTGACGGCGCACCGTTCAGGGACCATCACCGGCCTTGTTGCGGCGGCCGGTGAGACAGTTTCTGCCGGCGCCGTCATCGCCACGATCGAAGACTAGACCCCGCCGGAGGAACCCCATGATCGCACCCAGTTTCGACGAAGAAGTTGACCGCTACCACCTGGCGGTTCCGGAAATCACCCGGGGCAATCCCGGGCCGGTCAAGGACCTGTATTCACGGCTGGACGACGTCACCCTGGCCAATCCCTTCGGCGGCATTGCCCGGGGCTGGGCGCAGGTGGAGGCGCGCCTGGACCAGGCATCCAGGCAGTTCCATGAAGGCGAGATGCTGGGCTTCGACACCATCACCTCCTACACGGCACGCGACACCGCCTACCTCGTGGAGACCGAGCACTTCAGGGCCCGCCTGGAAGGTGCATCGCTCAGCGAGGAGTTTGCGCTCCGGGTGACCAGCGTCTTCCGCCGCGAGGAGGGCTACTGGAAGCTGGTGCACCGTCACGCCGATCCGGCCGCGCGGCCGCAGTCCCGCCGGTCGCTGGCCCAGACCGCCCCGGAGGCACCGGCGTCCTGACTGCTCTGGCGCAGAGATGTGGCCACAGGCACACTTAGCGTGTGAAGCCTTTCCTGCTCCTGGCCTCCCGGGCTGAAGACGCCGCCGCCGAGGATGAATACGCCGCCTACCTGAGGTACGGCGGGCTGACACCGGAGCAGCTGCGGCGCATCCGGCTGGAGGCCGCTCCCCTGCCGGATCTGGACCTTTCCATGTACTCGGGCGTGATCGTGGGCGGCAGCCCCTTCACCTCCAGTGACCCGCCGGATCATAAAAGTCCCACCCAGCACCGTGTGGAGCGCGAGCTCGCCGGGCTGCTGGACAGGATCGTGGAGCAGGACTTCCCGTTCCTCGGCGCCTGCTACGGCGTAGGCACGCTGGGCACACACCAGGGCGCCGTGATCGACAGGACATTCGGCGAACCCCTGGGCGGGGTGGAGATCGAACTGACGGACGCGGGCGCAGCGGACCCCGTCCTGCGCGGGATGCCTCGCCGGTTCACCGCCTTCACTGGCCACAAGGAAGCCTGCACCACCTTGCCCGCGCATGCGGTGTTGCTCGCCTCCTCCCAGAGGTGCCCGGTCCAGATGTTCCGGATCAGGCAGAACCTGTACGCCACCCAGTTCCACCCCGAGCTGGATGTTGACGGCCTGGTCACCCGCATCGACATCTACCGCCACGCCGGGTACTTCCCGCCCGAGTCCGCCGAGGAGCTTATGGAGGCGGCCCGCCGGTTCACCGTCACGGAGCCCATGACCATCCTGAAGAACTTCGTGGCCCGCTACGCAACCTGAGCCCGCGCACCTGCGGTGGGGCGCCGCCGTCGTGCTTTCCTGCCCGGTTGCCCTGCGCCGGACGCAGGAATGCCCGGCGTGCGCCCCGGAAAACGGGAAACACGCCGGGCATCACCGGCAGGAAGCGGGCTGGAACGTCAGGCTACGTTGTTCTCGTAGTCCGTGTCCTTGGTTTCCTTGCTGACGAACAGTGCGAACAGTGTCAGCACCGACATCACGGTGAGGTAGACGCCCACCAGCACGGGGCTGCCCTTGGCCATCTCCCACAGCCAGACAGCGATGAACGGTGCCACCGCGGCGCCCAGGATGCTGGAGAAGTTGTAGCTGATGGCAGAACCGGTGTACCGGACGTTGGTGGGGAAAAGCTCCGGCAGAATCGCGCCCATGGGGCCGAAAGTCAGTCCCATCAGCGAGAAGCCGAGGACCAGCAGGGCCATGGTGCCCACAAAGCCGCCGCTGAAGAGCGGGACCCACAGCAGGCCGAACACGAAGATGCCGGCGGTCACGGCCAGCAGCATCTTGCGGCGGCCATACTTCTCGGCGAGCGGCCCGGAGACCAGGGTGAAGATGCCAAAGAAGACGACGCCGGCAATCAGCATCCAGAGGAAGTCGTTGCGGGCGAATCCCAGGCCGGGAACGAACGCAGCGGCCGCGGCTTCGGTCATCGGCTTGCCGGCCTTCTCAGCTGCTGCCTTGGCCGCGTCCAGGCTGGAGGCACGGGTGCCGTAGGTCAGCGTGAACGTGGTCATCAGGTAGAACAGCACGTAGGTGGCGAGCATGATGAACGTGCCCAGGATGAGCTGGCGCCAGCTGGTCTTGAAGACGCGGGCCAGCGGAAGCTTGGCCACCTCCTTGGATTCGAGCACCTTGGTGAAGGCGGGCGTTTCAATCAGCTTCAGGCGGACGTAGAGGCCGATGATGACCATGACGGCACTGACCAGGAACGGCACGCGCCAGCCCCAGGCCATAAAATCGGCCGGCGACAGGGCGTAGCTGAACACCAGGAAGATCACGTTCGCGATGATGAAGCCGATGGGTGCACCAAGCTGCGGGAATGTGCCGTAGATGGCGCGCTTGTTGGCGGGGGCGTTCTCGGTGGCCAGGAGGGCCGCGCCGCTCCACTCGCCGCCGAGGGCCAGGCCCTGGGCGAACCGCATCACCACCAGGAGGGCAGGAGCCCAGAACCCCCAGCCTGGCACGAGCGCCGTGGGCAGGCAGCCAATCAGGAAGGTGGCAATGCCCATGGTCAGCAGCGAGGCCACCAGGGTGCCCTTGCGGCCAAACTTGTCACCGAAGTGGCCAAAGACGATGGATCCCAGCGGCCGGGCAATAAACGCCACGCCGAACACGGCGAAGGAGCTCAGCAGCTGCGTCGTCTCGTTCTGGTTGGGGAAGAACAGTGCCGGGAAGACCAGCACAGCGGCCGTCGCGTAGACGTAGAAATCGTAGAACTCAACCGTGGTGCCGATCAGGCTGGCCACAATCACGCGGCCGCGGGAGTTCACCGCCTTGGGCGATCCGGGCTCCGCGATGGTTTGTGTGGATGACATAGAAACACTTTCATGAGAACCGGCCGGGCACGGGCATCCGCCCGGCGCGCGTTTAGTTAGAGTTCAATATTAGTTCCCGCCATCCATTCAATGGACAAAAGGTCCAGCATGCGGACTAGTGGGCGGCGTCTCATTTCCGACCACTCTACGCCGCCTCACACCTCCGCCGGGGCCCAGATAGGCAAATGTCACAGCGCGTTAACACACCGCGACCGTCCGCGAAACGCGCTGTACCTACCTTGGAAGGACAACATCCCCAAGAGGAGGTACACCGTGACTGTTGATCGCAGCGCAGATGCCGGCACCGGCAATTCCGTAGACATAGACACCGACCCGTTGCTCGAAGGCGTGTCCTCATCGGCCAGCGCACAGCCCGGCTCCACGCGTACAACCGACGCCCCCGCCCTTGAATTCCGCCCCGGCCGCTGGATCGCCAACTGGAATGCCGAAAACAAAGAGCAGTGGGAATCCGCCGGCCGCGCGATCGCCCGCCGCAACCTGAACTGGTCCATCTTCGCCGAGTTCCTCGGGTTCGTGGTCTGGCAGCTGTGGTCCATCGTGGTGGTCCAGCTCCCCGCCGCCGGCTTCACCTTCTCCACGTCGGAAATCTTCTGGCTGATCTCGATGCCCAGCCTGGTAGGCGCCACGCTCCGCATCCCCTACACCTTCATGGTTCCCCGCTTCGGCGGCCGGAACTGGACCATCGTCTCCGCCCTGCTCCTCCTGATCCCCGCCATCGGGCTGGGACTCTGCGTCTCCAACCCCGAAACCCCATTCGGCGTCATGCTGCTGGTGGCGGCCCTGGCCGGCTTCGGCGGCGGCAATTTCGCCAGCTCCATGGCCAACATCACGTTCTTCTACCCGGCCCGCGAAAAGGGCTGGGCGCTGGGCCTGAACGCCGCCGGCGGCAACATGGGTGCCGCCGTCGCGCAGCTCGCCGTCCCGATTGTGATCACCCTGCTCGCGGTGGGCAGCGTCAACCTGCCCCTGGCCGGCTGGATGTGGGTCCCGTTCATCCTGATCGCCGCGTTCGGCGCCTGGAAGTACATGGACAACCTCACCAGCGCCAAGGGCGACGTAGCCGGCTCGGTCGCAGCGCTCAAGGAACCGCACCTGTGGATCATGGCACTGCTGTACATCGGCACGTTCGGTTCTTTCATCGGCTTCGCCGGCGTCTTCCCGAAGCTCATCAAGGACTACTTCCCGGCGTTCTCCTCCATCGGCGTGGGCACGGTGGCACTCTCACTGGCCTTCCTCGGACCGCTGGTGGGCTCACTGGCCCGGCCCTACGGCGGCCGCATGGCTGACCGCATGGGCGGCGCCCGGATGACCGTGGCAGCCTTCGCCTCGATGGCAGTGATCACGCTCACCATGATTTGGACGCTGCCCCTGAAGAATTTCTGGCTCTTCCTGGTCCTCTTCCTGATGCTCTTCACTGCCAGCGGTTTTGGCAACGGCGCAACCTACCGGATGATCCCCATCATCTTCGCCACGAACAGCCGTGCCGCCCGGAAGGGTGCCAGCTCGGTGCAGACCCAACGGCTTGCCTCCTCAGCCCTGGGCCTCATCTCGGCCATTGGCGCCTACGGCGGATTCGTGATCCCCCAGATGCTCAACGCTTCCAACACGGCCAGCGGCTCCTACACTCCGGCGTTCTACGGTTTCGTCGGAGCGTACGTCCTGATGCTGGCAGTCTGCTGGTTCTTCTACATCCGCAACGCCAACCGAAATGCGATGGGACACGTCTAACATGGCCACAAGCGCCGACACGCACTGCCCCTACTGCGCCCTGCAGTGCGCCATGACGCTGACGTCTCAAGCGGAACTGGCCCCGGCTTCCGAGCCGGGGCCAGTCCCCGTGCCCGCCGATGCGGCTACCGCGGCTGCTCCCCTGCCGGAAGCGCCGCTCAACGTCCAAGGACGCGATTTCCCCACCAACCGCGGCGGCCTGTGCCGCAAGGGCTGGACCTCGGCTTCGCTCCTGAACCACGCGGGCCGCATCACCGAGCCGCTCCTCAAGGGTGCCGACGGCATCCACCGGCCCATCGGCTGGGACCAGGCCCTGGCCATGGTCACCCGGGCGGTCAGGGATACCCAGGCACGCCACGGAAAGGACGCCGTCGGTGTCTTCGGCGGCGGCGGCCTCACCAACGAAAAGGCCTACATGCTGGGCAAGTTCGCCCGCTTGGCCCTGGGCACCTCGCGGATCGACTACAACGGCCGGTTCTGCATGTCCTCCGCAGCGGCCGCCGGGATGCGGGCCTTCGGCGTTGACCGCGGCCTGCCGTTCCCGCTGACGGACCTGGACACTGCCGGCACCATCCTGATGCTGGGTTCCAACGTCGCCGAAACCATGCCCCCGTTTGTCCAGCACCTCCAGGGCGCCCGCGATGCCGGCGGGCTGATCGTGGTGGATCCGCGCCGCTCAGCCACGGCAAAGTTCACGGCCGACGGCGGCGGACTCCACCTCCAGCCCCTGCCGGGCACCGATCTCACCCTCCTGCTGGGCCTCTCGCACGTGATCATCCACGAAGGCCTGGCGGATGACCAGTTCATCGCGGCCCGGACCTCCGGCTACGAGGCCGTGGTCCGCAGTGTCAACGCCTTTTGGCCCGAACGCGTCCAGTCCATCACCGGTGTCCCGGCGGAGCTCATCCGCGAGACGGCCCGCAGGCTTGCCGACGGCGCCCGCAAGGGCGGCAGCTACATCCTCACCGGGCGTGGCGTTGAGCAGCACGTGGACGGCACCGATACCGCCACCGCAGCCATCAACCTCAGCCTCCTGCTCGGCCTGCCCGGCTCACGGCGCAGCGGCTACGGAACGCTCACAGGCCAGGGCAACGGCCAGGGCGGCCGCGAGCACGGCCAGAAGGCCGACCAGCTCCCCGGCTACCGGAAGATCACCGACCCCGCCGCCCGCGCCCACATGGCCGGTGTGTGGGGCGTGCCGGAATCGCTGATTCCCGGCCCCGGCTTGCCCGCCGTCCAGCTGCTGAAATCGCTGGGACAGCCCGACGGCGTCCGCTGCCTTCTGGTGCACGCCTCCAACATCGCGGTGGCCTCCCCCGACGCCAACGCCGTCATCGCCGGACTGCGCAGCCTGGACTTCCTGGTGGTCTGTGACTTCTTTTTGTCCGAGACAGCCGCCGAGGCAAACCTTATCCTGCCGGTCCTCCAGTGGGCCGAGGAAGAAGGCACCCTGACCAACCTCGAGGGACGCGTCCTGCGCCGCCGCCGCGCCATCCAGCCGCCGGCCGGAGCCCGCAGCGAGCTGTGGATCATGGCCCGGCTGGCCGAGGCCCTGGAGGCACCCTCCACCTACAGCGAGGACCCGGAAACGGTGTTCGAGGAGTTGCGGCTCGCTTCCGCCGGCGGCCTGGCCGACTACTCGGGCATCGATTACGCCATGCTGGACCGCGGCGAGGAGGCCTACTGGCCCTACCCTGCAGGGAGCACCGGTACCCCGCGGCTCTTCCTGGACAACTTTGCGCACGCCGACGGCAAAGCTGTGATGACCCCGGTGGCGCCACGCCGCCGTCGTACGCCTGCTGCCAACCCCCACCCGGCAGCGAAGACCATGACCCTCATCACCGGCCGCCTCCTGGAGCACTACCAGTCCGGCGCCCAGACCCGCCGGGTGTCCGAACTCCTGGCCACCCAGCCCGAGGCGAAAGTGCAGCTGCACCCGGCATCGGCGGCCGCGATGGGCATCACCGACGGCGCTTTGGTGTCGGTGGCCAACGAGCGCGGCGAGGTGCTCTGCCGGGCTGAACTCAGCACCGCCATCCGCCCGGACACGGTGTTCCTGCCCTTCCACTTCCCGGAAATCGAGAGCGCCAACCGCCTCACGGAAGCCGCCACGGACCCCATCTCCGGGATGCCGGAATTCAAGTTCAACAAGGTTTGGGTCCGGGCCGCGGCGCCTGGCGATCCTCAGCCCACCGGAACTCAGCACAGCGTTCTTCAAACGACGGAGGCCTCATGAGCGAGCAGATTGTCATTGTCGGATTCGGCCCGGTAGCAGCCCGCCTGATCGATGAACTGCTCCCGGCGGTCCGCGGGGGCCATGTGAGCCTGACGGTGGTGGGCGAGGAAACGGAGGCTGCGTACAACCGCGTCCTGGTGGCCGATCTGGGCGTGGGGCGGACCACAGCTGATGCCCTGGCGCTGTCCGACGCGGCCGCCCTGATTGCCGATGGTGTGGACGTCCGGCTCGGCGTGCGGGTCCGCCGCGTGGACCGGGCGCGCCAGCAGGTACTCCTCAGCGACGGCACCACGGCCCACTATGAGCGCCTCGTTTTCGCCACGGGTTCCCGTCCCGTCATTCCCAACCTGACCGGCATCAACCCGGACCCCGCCTCCCCGGTCCTTCCTGCCGGCGTCACCGCGCTCAGGGACCTGCGCGACGCTGCGGTCCTGCAGGCAGCGGTCGACGGCGGCAAACGCGTTGTGGTGCTCGGCGGCGGCGTCCTGGGACTCGAGACAGCCCTCGCAGCAGCCGAGGAAGGGGCCACCGTCACGGTGGTCCACAACGGTCCGCATCCGCTGGGCCGCAACATCGACCGCGGCGGCGGCGCCGTCCTTGCGGCCAACCTGCGCCAGTGCGGGGTGCGGATGGCCGGCAATGCCCGGTCCACGGGAGTGGAGCACAACGCGCCCGACGGCGGGTTCTCGGCGTTGCTGCTTGACGACGGTTCGGCGATCGACGGCGACCTCCTGGTGCTGTCCTGCGGCGTCCGGCCGCGGACTGAACTCGCCGAGGGCTGCGGCCTGTCCACCGGGACCGGCATCCTGGTGGACCACCGGCTCCGTGCCCACCACGAGCCGCACATCTTCGCCATCGGCGACTGCGCCGAGGTGCGCTGCCCCGATCCTGCCTGCGCTGACTGCCGCACCGCCAAAGGCCCGTCCGGCCTGGTGGGACCGGGCTGGCGGCAGGCCGAATGGCTCGCCGAATACCTGACGCTGCTCGCCACCGGCACCCAGGAGGAGGCGGATGCGCTGGCGGCACTCCCCCAGGAGCAGGCCGGCGTCATCGTCCTCAAGTCCCGGGGCATGAACATGGCAGTGGCCGGCAGCAACGGTGCCGATCCGTGGGACGAGGATGCGCTCACCGCCGGTGCCGTGAACGGCCGGCCGCGCCTGCAGGTCGCCCAGTGGGCCGATCCCGAGCACGGCCGCTACGTCAAGATGACTACCCGCGGCGGGGTTCTCGAAGGCCTGGTGGCGGTGGGGATGCCGCGCACGGCCGCCGAGCTGGTGGGGCTCTTCGAGCGCGGCGCGGAGCTTCCGGCCGACAGGTCGCTGTTGCTGCGGCTTGACGGACCGGACCAGCTGGTTGGCTCCGGCCCGGCCGATCCTGCCGGCACGGTGTGCCGCTGCGCCGGCGTCAGCGGGGCCAAGATCCAGGACGCGGTGGAGGGCGGCTGCTCCACCGTGGCGGATGTCTCCAAGGCAACCCGCGCCGGAACCGGCTGCGGCGGTTGCCACGACAACATCAGGGGGCTCATCGAAAAACACTTCCAGGCGGCCCCCGCCGCCTGATCTGAACTGACGTTGGGAAGCCCATCAAAAGCCCGCTGAGCGGTCCCTGGACACTGTTTCGTTCGCGCGTAGCAGCCTCGCTGAGGCTAACGTACAGGCCCTCGACAGCTGCTGCGCCGGTTGCGAACAGGCGTTCTGCTTTCGAGCCACGAATGCCGTAGTTCGGCTCAGTCGGTTTCCGGTGCTGTCATCTGGCAGAATCGCGGACATGGGGATTCAATACACGACACCGATGTGGGACGTGACAGGTGAGTACCGCGGCAAGTGGTGGCCAGCAGGTCTCCCCGAACACACCTTCAGCGGCGTATTGAGGTTGGATGATCGACGACCAAGACTCACTCTGGCCCAAGGATCTAGCGGACAGAGCGTATCTAATCTGGCACATGCTCAAACAATCCACGGAAAGCTTGAATCCGGTGAGAACGTTACTCTGTGGGACGTCCAAGACCACGCCTTTGAACACTTACGTGGCGATGACGAGGCGGCGAGCTATCGCCAGCGCTACACGTACGCCATCTTGGGTGAGCACCTCCCCAGTCACGGTGATGCCCGCTTCCGGTTTTCTGCGTATCGACTCCATGGACTCAGCCACTGGAGCGCCATGGAGGCGAAGCCGATAACTCGCGGTCTAACTGCAGCCGCGCTACCTCACTATGAGCCCGCTTCACTTCCAAACTTTCACCGCGATGAGTCAGGAGTGGAGTACAGCGCGAAGGTCCGCTTCGAAAATCTCCGACGTATCGAGGAGGACCCCGAACTTGAGGGCGCGCAGTTCATTGCGGATCATACAGGCGACCAGGTTCGCGTGATCTTCGAATGCACACCACCGGCACCCCCACGGGTCCACGACCACTTGTTACACGACCTTCAGGCGCTTCTAACTTTCTCTTATCAGGGCGGCGCTCCCATCGAAGCCCAGTGGCTAGCGTTGCAGAAAATGGAATCTGCCTTTCCCGTGATGCAGCGCGACTCCTTCAACGGGGACAGACCTTTTGGACGTGAGTTTTCGATGAACATGGTGCTCACGACTGAACTGATGGAACCAGCCGAATTGTTCCCAGCTTGGTGGAAGGTGATGGAGGACCTGTATCCAGCCGTCGAAGTTATCTACCTCTATCACCATGGCTCACGCGGCCTATTGGAAAGCTCCGTGGCAGCCGCCATCGCTGTTGCGGAACACCTGCACGGCATGATCGGACCAACCAAGACACGGTTCCCCACAGGATTCCTAGCAAACAAGAAGCTGGCCGTGAAGCATGCTGGAAAGTTCGCGAAACAAGACGGATCGGAGACGACGCTTCAAGAATTTGTCGCCGAACCGGCATTCCGCGAATTCCTCTACGAGGCTTTCAATAATGACAGACCTGCACTGCGGACCCGTCTTGAAGAATTGGCAGATGCGGTGACATCAAAACGGCTCGCGCTTCTCAATATCGACGGAGAGCAGTGGATCGGGAGCGTACTCAGGGTTCGCAACCCGATCGCTCACACATCGTCCCATGTCAAACGGCGCGGTGATGACTCCTCGAATCTGCTCAGGCAGGTCAATACCGCTACGCGTGCCATCGTGTCGATCCTGATACTCAAGCGGATGGGCATGTCCGAAGATGTCTTGGACAAGTGCGCTCGGGTACTTGGTCGAGCCCTGGGGAAATTCCTCCAAGAGTAGGATTGGTGTCTTGCATCCCAGCGGTTACAAATCGCGTTGGCACGCTGGGTCCGACGAGAGGCGTGTCTGAGGACTTCTGTACTCCCCGGTAGCACGTATGGAATCGGATAGAGGGGCCCTACGTGTCAGGCTGGAGCGGTACCACGGGCTCATAGCAAGTCCGCTAATCGCGTGGGGCGAGAGCCAGGAATCTAATCATTATGTCCAGTCCAGTTTTGAGTGCCGTAGGCCAAGATG
>JAHFUZ010000054.1 GCA_023264815.1 Arthrobacter sp.
GAGCATGCGCAGCGGGGCTTCGGTCTGCCATGACTTGGCGGTGAGCGTGGTGCCGCGGGCTGCTTTGACCGGGCGGGCACCGGTGGTGAAATCGGCGGGTGCCATGATGGCTCCTTCGTGGGTGACTCGGTGGAGAGGGCTTTTGTTTACTTTGCGGCGGCAGCGGGTCGGTGGCCTGCCTTCGCCAGCTGGATCTGCTCGTAGACGTGGTGGCGCAGTTCCGTAAAACGGGGAAGGGAACGGGTGTTGAGCTGGTCCCGTTCCGCGGGGAGGTCGATGACCAGGTCCTCCTGGATGACCGTTGGTGAGGATGAGAGGATGATGACCCGCTCCCCGAGGTAAACGGACTCGTCGATGTCGTGGGTGACGAACAGGACAGTGATCCCGAGCTTTTTCCACACGGTCCGGATCAGGTCTTCGAGGTCGGCGCGGGTTTGGGCATCGACGGCTGCGAACGGCTCGTCCATCAGCAGCACCTCGGGTTGGTAGGCAACGGCGCGCGCGATGGCCACGCGCTGTTGCATGCCGCCTGAGAGTTGCCAGGGGTAGGACTTTGGCACGTGGGAAAGCCCCACGGCCTCGAGCGCTTCGTTCACAAGCCTGTCGCGTTCGTCCTTCGGAACGCGCTGGTTTTTCAGCGGCAGTTCGACGTTCTCACGCACCCGCATCCACGGGAAGAGCGAGCGGCCGTACTCCTGGAAGACCACGGCCATCTTCTTGGGCGGACCGGAAACCTCAACCCCGTCCAGCAGCACCTGCCCCTCGGTCGGAGCCATTAGCCCTGAGATGCATTTGAGGAGTGTTGTCTTGCCGGACCCGGACGGGCCCACCAGGCAGGCAAGCTCTCCGGCACGCAGGTCGAACGTCAGGTTCCGCACCGCTTCAATCGGTCCGCCGTCGGTTTGGTACACCTTTTTCAGACCGCGGACCGAGAGCATGGCCTCATCGTTTTGCACTGTTCTGCCGGTCGTCGTCCGAGTGGGCAGCGTGTTTTTATCGGTGGTTTCAGACGGCATTTTCTACCTCTCGAAGGCCGTGGTACCAGCGCAGGATGCGGCGCTCGGTGAATTGGAAGATGAATGACATGGCCACTCCGATCAGGCCCAGGATTACGATGCCTGACCACATTTCGGGAATAGCGAAGGAGCGCTGGAACTGGACAATGGTGAAGCCCAGACCGGAGGAGGAGGCAAACATTTCGGAGATAACCATCAGAATCAGGCCGATGGACAGGCACTGGCGCACTCCCGCCATGATTTGTGGGCTTGCACTGGGCAGCACGAGATAGCGGATCCGTGCTCCACCTGAGATTCCGTAAGTGTGTGCGGAATCGGACAGTACGCCATCGATCGCGCGTACGCCCTCGATGGTGTTCAGCAGCACGGGCCAGATGCAGCCGGAGATGATGACCACCACTTTCATGGAGTCGGTGATGCCCATCAGCAACATCAGCACGGGAACCAGAACCGGCGGTGGGACGGCCCGGAAAAACTCCAGAACCGGTTCGGTGAGGTCCCGCAGCCACTTGACGGAGCCAATGAGCAATCCCGCCACGACTCCAATGATGATGGCGGCTGTGACGCCGATGATGAGCCGGCCGATGCTGGGCAGAACATCGGAGACGACCCTGTCGCCGAACCAGGTTTCGGCAAAGGTGGCAAGCAGGGTAGTGGGTGTGGGGACGAAGAAGTTCGCTTCCCCGGCGGTGGCCACTGCCCAAATCAGGACCAGGATTGCGGGAAGGCCTACGGCGTAGCCGATGCTTTTCAGGATTTTCATACGATCACTTCCGCGCGGACCGAGGAGTGCCAGGACAGAGTTTTGCGCTCCACGAAGCGCATGGCGAGGTTGACTAAGACCCCGATAAGGCCGGTGGCCAGCACGAGGGCGTACATGCCCGAGATGGCTCCACCGGATTGCGCCAGTGCTATTTCACGTCCGAGCCCCGGGGAACCGATCACCAGTTCGGCAGTGATCGCAAGAATCAACGCGACGGACGCGGCCAGACGGACCCCGGTCATCAGGTAGGGCAGCGTCGTTGGGAAGACCACGTGGCGAATCCTCGCAAACTGGCCCAGCCCGTAGCTTTTGGCGGTGTTCATGGCGACGTTATCCACATCTGCGACTCCGTAGAGAACCTGGATGAAGACCTGCCAGAAGGAGGCGTACATGATGAGCATCAGCGAGGATTCCATCTTGACGCCGAACAGCAGGACCGCCAGGGGGATCAGCGCTACCGAGGGGATGGGCCGGAGGAACTCCACCGTGGAGTTAGTGAATCCACGCAGGAAGGCGGAGGAACCGATAATGAAGCCCAACAGGGTCGCGGCAAGAACTGCCAGAGCCAGGCCGATGAACCAGGCGAGCATGGTTTCACCAACGGCCAGCCAGAAGGCGGCTAAGCCGAAGTCACGGACCAAGGCCAGGGTCACCTCCGACGCCGGCGGCAGGAACCTGGCGTCCACGATGCCGACCCAGGGTATCGCTTCCCAGGTCAGTAGAAACCCAATGATCCCGGCGATGCCCAGCAATTGCTTGGTCGGCCGTCGTCGGGCCTTCTTTGTTTTGTCCATTCTTCTTCCTGAAGGATTTCGTGCTGGAACTGATAAAAGGGATTGGGGGGCTACTTGGCGATCAGTGCGTCGTAGTCCGGGTTCTTTTTCAGGACGTCATACTCCTTTGCGGCTGTGCCCAGCTTCTTGAGGGCGTCCATGTTGACATCCTTGTACCACTTGGACATCACGATGCTTCCAGCGAGGTCCGGCGTGACCTTGGCGTAGTCCTGGATGATGGCGCGGACCTTGTCCTCATTCTTGCCAGCGAAATCGAACGACTTCTCCAAAGCCCGGCGGAAGCGCTCGACGAGCTCGGGGTTCTTTTCCAGTGTCTGCTTGGACGTGAAATAGAAGGCAGAATCGAAGTTTTCCGCCATGTCCGTCATGGGGCTGGCAACAATCTTTCCGCCTGCTTTGAGGATCTGGGTGCGGAAGGGTTCGGTGGTCCACACTGCATCCACATCACCGCGCTCCAGGGCCGCCGGCATATTGGGGTAGGGCATCTCCACGAATTTCACGCCCTTCGGATCCCCGCCCGCCTTTTCGACGGAGTTGCGGATTGTGATGTCGGCGAAGTTGTTCAGGGCGTTGACTGCGACTGTTTTACCCACCAGAGCGGCTGCGTTCCCAATGCCGCTGTCCGGCATCGCCGCCACTTCAGTGGTGTCCTTTCCGGGTTCGTTGGTGGACGTGGAGCCGTTGGACACCACTGTTATGGGCAGACCCTTGTCCTGGGCAACCAGCAGCGAGACGACGTTGGAGTATCCGAACTGGTAGTCCCCGGTCATCACGGCAGGGACGATGGCCGCGCCGCCCTGCGCCAGCTGGACGTCAAGCTCCAGGCCCTCCTCTTCGAAGTAGCCTTCCTGCACGCCCAGGTAGACGGGGGCGACGTCGGTGATGGGAATCAAGCCAACACTTACCTTTTCCAGGTTTCCGCCTGCCTTCTCACTTTGAGGCGCGGCCGTTCCGGACGAGGACGGGCTACCTGCGCCGCACCCGGTTAGGGCGAGCATTCCGGCGAATACCGCGGACGCTGCGACAACGGACCGCCGGCTGGGAGCGGTGGCGGGAAGAGATTTTGCTGTCATGGGATTCTCCAAGAGGTTCCGGACTGAAATAATTTCAAGCAGTAAAATGTAACTGCCATCACATGAAACTACTCTGTGCTGCACCTTGGCGTCAATGGTTTTTTCACCTACATTTGCCGTAGAATGAAATGTGAGTTTCAAAGACCGCGACTCCTCGCTTACTGCAAATGAGGGACGATGACAGATCGCAATGCCCAGGACCCTACGACACGGGCAGCGGACCGCGCGCTGGGTTTGTTGCGTGCCGTGTGTGAAAACGATGGCGTGAAGCTCGTCGATGCCGCCAAGGCGGTCGACCTCTCTGCCAGCACCGCCCTGCGCCTCCTGCGCACCCTTGAGGCCAACGGTTTCGCGGCGAAGACTGAGGACGGCCTCTACCGCCCCGGATTCCGGATGGTCCAGCTCGGGGTCCAGGCACTGAGCCATGAATCCCTCGTAGCCACGAGCCGCTCTGCCCTGCAGGTCCTCGTCGAGCAGACAGGCGAGTCCGCATACTTAAGCGTCCCGGTAGGTAATAACGTGCACGGGTTGTATCTTGCGATTGAGGAGGGAACGCACACCGTGCGCCACATCAACTGGGTTGGTCGGACCTTCCCACTTCAAGGAAGCGCCGCCGGTGCGGTGTTACTAGGGCAAGTCGAACCCGGAACATATACCGTCGTTGCCGACGGCGTGGAGGCGGATGTAACTGCCGTTGCAGCGCCGGTCATGGTGGGCTCAAAAGTCGCCGCAGCCCTCAGCATTGTGGCGCCCAGCTATCGGACCACTGCGGAGGCTGCCCAGGAGCTGGGCGCCCTGATCGCCGGAGAGGCCACCAGGCTCTTTGCGACACCCGGCCCCGGGGCCGCGGTCCTGGCCTCCCCGCAAGCTTCTTAGCGCTACTCACAGCCCCCGTTCAGCCCGCATGCGAAGGCCGAGTGCTAACTGGCAGGAGAGTCCGTAGGAATATTTCCCGTGACAGATGCCAAAGCACTTCGGCTGATGGAGATTAGCGAATCGGAGTGGTTACCTGCGACACAAACTGGGCGACGGGTCAGCGCGGGCCCGCCAGTTTCGACACTTCAATGGAGCCCCTCCACGGCTTCTGACCGAACAGCGACTCCCGGGCCGGACCGGCTTTAACGTGCAAAAAGGAGACGCGATCTGTCAAGAACACGTCCCCTTTTGCAAGCTCGGAAGCAGACCAAATAGGGCTGTCAGGCCCCGTGGACGAGGCTGTGGTTTTTGGTTTCGCGCATGAGGATGCCGGTGAGGAGGGTGATGGCGGCGACACCTACGAGGTAGAAGAGGAACCAGTCCTGGTGGCCTGCCTGCCCCAGGGCTGTGTTCACGTACGGCGCGGTTCCGCCGAATATGGCTGTCGCGAAGGAAAGGGGGCCCGCGACTCCGGCGGCGCGGACTTTGGTGGGAAACACTTCTGCCCAGACTGCGCCGTTGACTCCGAAGAGCAGGGCCATGGCTGTCAGCGATGCCAGCATGGCCAGGAGCAGGGTTCCGAAGGTCCCGTCAACGAGGTTGTAGATGGGGATGGTCAGGAGGACGAATGCGGCGCCGAAGGCGATAACCAGGGGTTTGCGTCCAATGCGGTCTCCGAGCCACCCTGCGCCGAGGACGGCCCCGAGGAAGAAGACCTGGGCGATCAGGCTGGCGACGAGTGCGCTGGAAGCATCCTGTTTGTAGTGGACTTGTGCGTAGGTAGGCATGTAGATCAGCCAGGTGTAGAACATGACTGATCCGCCTGCTGACAGGCCGAAAACGATGAGGATTGAGCGCCAGTAGTGCAGCAGGCCGCGCTTTGGCGTGCCGGCCGAACCTGATTGGCCGGGGAGGAGCGCTTCGGTGCCGGGCTGGTTCTCGCCGGAGTGGGAGGCCTTTTCGAAGGCGTCAGTTTCAGTGAGGCGCCGGCGTAGGTACAGGGCGTACAAGCCGAGGACACCGCCGATGCCGAAGGCGATCCGCCAGCCCCATGCGCGCATATCGTCCTGGGGGAGGGTGGAGTTCAGGATCAGGCCGGTGATGGTGGCGAGTATGGTTCCGAGGACGACGCTGACCCAGGACGTGCTGCCGAAAAGTGCCCGGCGCCCTTGGGGGGCGCGTTCGACCAAGTACGTGACGGAGGTGCCCATTTCACCGCCGTGAGCCAGGCCCTGCAGGAGGCGGGCGGTGAGCAGGAGTACCGACGCCAGGACACCGACCGAGCCGTATGTTGGTGCGATGGCGATGGCAATGCTGCCAAAGGCCGTGAGCATCATGGCAACGGTGAGGCTCTTCCGGCGGCCGGCCCGGTCGGCGTACGCGCCGAACAGGAACCCGCCCAGCGGACGGGTGACGAACCCTACGGCGAAGACGGCCAGGGTCGAGAGAAGCGCGGAGGTAGGGTTGTCCGGCTTGAAGAACTGGACGGCGAAGTAGGGGGCGAAGATCGAGTAGATGGTCCAGTCGTACCACTCCAGGGTGTTGCCGAAGTTTACTGCGATGAGGTCCCGGATCCTCTTGCCCCTGTCGGCTGCGGGGCTTTCGGCTGCGGCCACGGCGGTGGTTTGGGCGGCGTTGTGGTTGCTCATGCTGCTCGTCCTTCCAGACCCATCTGGGCGTCTTCGTCGGCGCCAGGTACCCGCATTTCAAATGTCTCACGCACCACGGTGTAATCGAAGTAGCCAAGTCGTGCGATGGGTTCGATCTTCTTGATGTCCAGCCGGCCGTCGACGGTGATGACTTCGTCATCGATATGCACCGTCTCTACGGTCGCGAAGATGATGTCCACAGTCCCCACTGCGGAAGCCCCGGGAATGCGGTGCGTGGAATGGTACTTGCATTCGAACTTGACGGGGCTTTCCTGCACCATCGGTACCGGAAAGTTCTCAGCGTAGGTGCGCGTGAGTCCCAGGTGCTCAAATTCACTTTCCTCCGGCCCCAACGCCATGGCGCTCTTGTTCACAGCTTCGCGCAGCGGGTAAGTGGCCATATTCCAGACAAACCAGCCGGTGGACTCGGCGTTGATGACCGTGTCCTTCCGGCGCCCGTCAGGGTACTGGTTCGCTGAGAACATCACCATCGGCGGGTCGAAGGTCAGGTTCTGCCACTGGCTGTAGGGCGCAATGTTTTCCACGCCGCTGGTGCTCACGCTGGAGAGCCAACCGATAGGACGAGGAACAGTGCAGCTCTTGAAAGGGGAATAGGGCAAGGGGCTGGGCTCGGTGGCCGGGTTGTACTTCACGACATTCTCCATGTGGTGGGGATCACTGCGACATCCCCAGCGTAAAGCATATATGTCGAATATATCAAGAGTATGCGGGCATCTATTGTGTAGCCTGTACTCGAAGGGAAGTGGAATGACTAAGGCTGACGAAGCATACGTATTGCTTGCCGACATGATTGAGACGGGGCGGCTGGAGCCGGGGACCTTTCATACCGAGGTTGGTCTGGTCGAGGAGGTGGGGCTCGGCAGAACGCCGATGCGGGAAGCCGTCCAGCGCCTGGACCGTGATCATTTGGTCCGCATCAGGCCCGGACGCGGGATAGAAATTCCTTCAAACTCTGTGGATGAACAGTTGCGGCGGCTCGAAGTGCGGCGGGCGATGGAGGCTCTTGCTGTGGCATTGGCATGCGAACGGGCGACATCGGCGCAGCTTGCCGGCATCCAGGCCCTAACTGAGGAGCTGGATGACATTCACGAGCTGGACGACTACGCCCGAGTGGTGCGCGCAACCCACGGCATGCTCTGCAAAGCAGCACATAACGAGTACTTGGCGGACGCAATGACACCGCTGCAGGGCCTATCCAGACGCTTCTGGCTGGCTCACGTTGTCGACGGCCCTGAGGAAGTACTGTCCGGAAAGCGACTGCATCTGCAGATGCTACGGTCCATTCTGGCCCGGGACGCAGAGGCCGCCCAACAGGCTTCCCTCCAGCTCAACGACTACCTTGTCCGATTCGCACTCAACGTCGCCACCCGCAATGCAAGAGTGGGACGCCTCGGAGCACCCCACTACTAATATGTGGGGCTGTTTGTCAATAGGTCGTGGGAAAGCGGTCCCGGCCGGGGTGGGCTGGGGCCGCTTTCGTGACAGGGGGAACCTGACTCGATTGTCAGGGGGTTCGCCCCGTCGGTGACCGGCAGGTCTGGCCGGTGGGTGTTCAGCGTGTCAAGGCGACGGCGCGGTCAGACTAATATTCGCGGGTTGGTTACCGCAGGACGAAGTGTTCGGTTGGAGATTACCGCTGGTCTAGGGTCGAGCGTGTCCGTCACCGGCTGCTCATAGAACTGACGCGGGTTTACTCCACGCGCTGCCATTAACAGTTCCCGGGGGCCTGCCGGCAGGCGGTTACGGGTTCATCCGGTCCCCCGGTGTTGTCCTCCAGGGTGGCCAGCGACCAGCACCAGCCCGCGAGCTCGCGGGCGATGGCCACGTTCGCGATGACGGGCCGCTTCCGGTGTTCCAGATAGACCAGCCACCGTTCATGAAGCCGCCGGTTCCCCTCGTGCCCGCGCATCCTAGCCGCCGGCGTGGCCTGGTCCCACCGGTCCCGCATCAGCTTCGACGGGCGGCCATAGGGTTGGCGGTGGTGCCAGGCCGCATCGACCAGCAGGCGGCGGGCATGGCCGTTGCCGGTCTTGGTGAACCAACGACGACACCGGGCTGTCGACACTGTCTCCGCTGATCGGCGGGAGCATCAACACCACAACGATCGCCCTGCACTGGGACGAGATCCTCCACCACGCCGCGTCCATCAAAACGGGCGCCGTAAGCGCATCCCTGATGATGCGGAAACTCGGCGCCTACCCCCGCCAGAACGGGCTCGCCGTCGCCCTGCGGGAGCTGGGCAGAATGGAACGGGCCCTCTTCCTGCTGGGCTGGCTCCAGGACCCCGGCCTGCGCCGGAAAGCCACAGCCGGCCTGAACAAGGGCGAGGCCCGGAATACCCTCGCCCCGGCCGTGTTCTTCAACCGGCTCGGCGAAATCCGCTACCGTTCTTTCGAGCAGCAGCACTACCGCGCCAGCGGGCTGAACCTTCTCACCGCAGCCATCGTCCTCTGGAACAACGTCTACCACCGCACCGTCGCCACCCTGACCAGCAACGGCAGTGAAATCAACCTGGACCTCCTGCGGTTCCTCTCACCGCTGGGCTGGGAACACATCAACCTCACCGGCGACTACACCTGGCCCCGCGCCAACCACATCAAACCCGGCAACTACAGGCCACTACGACGACCGGCAAACCTTAGCGTCGGATATTTCACTTTTTCACAAGCCACCCCTTGAAGGTCCCCATGATGAGGGATGAGATAGTCCCCGCGGCTTCAATGACATCGTTTGGTGATGGTGCTGTGTTCATCGATTTTCATGACTTCGCTCGACCCGGTGTGAAGGGGGCGGTCAATGTGGCAGACGTGCGAAAGTGCCTGCACGAACTGTCACTGAAGTTCAGCTCCCGACTTCGGCGGCGGTCGCTTCCTGTGCCTTCTGATGGAACCACGCGATGTGCTCTTGCAGGAGTCGGGCTGCGAGCTCTCCTTCGCGTGACTGGACGGCATCGAAGATGCCGTGATGCTGGTTTCGAAGTGTGGAGATTACGTCGGGCCAGTCGTCCATGGCGTCCATTGCGCCTTTAACGTAGCCTACAATGGCGCCGCTGAGTGATTCCATCATGGTTGCGACCACAGCGTTCCCTGCCAGGGAGCTCAGGGCGACATGGAACCTGGCGTCCAGTTCGTGGAACGCTTCACGATTGATGCCGGGATTGTCCATGGCTTGCAGGAGCTTGGCTGCCTGTTCCAAGTCCTCGTCGCCTCCTGTACGGTTCGCGCCGGCCCGGGCGGTCCAGGTTTCGAGCAGGATGCGGGTCTCGACGATGTCTTCGACCGGCAGTGTGGTGCTGGCGACGTGCAATCGTAGGGCCGACGACAGGCCCGCGGAGGGGTCGGAGACGACGATTGCCCCGGAGGTGGGTCCGGATCCGACTGAGCTGCGCAGTATTCCCATGGCGTCCAGTACCCTGATGGCTTCGCGCACGGAGGCCCGGGAGATGCCGTAATTTTCGGCGAGGGTGCGTTCTCCCGGGAGCCGGTCCCCGACTTTGATTTTGCCCGAGCGGAGGTCCGCCTCGATGTCCTTCAGGAGCGCGTCATGGGTGCGACGGCGGGGTGTTGCTCCTGCTTCGGCGGTGATCACGGGCAGTTCCTTAATGGCGGGCAGTGTGCGGGCCGGGGGCGGCCCGCACACTGCGTCTTGAGTGGGCCGGACGCTAAGGTAGCATCCAGCCGAGGATGGGAGTGGACTGGAGGTAGGAGAGGGTGCAGAGCACCAGCAGCAGCGCCACGCTCCACCCGACTACTTTACGCAGGATCACGGATTCCTTGCCTTCAAGGTTGACCGCGGATGCCGCGATGGCGAGGTTCTGTGGGCTGATCAGCTTGCCTACGACACCACCGGAGGTGTTTCCGGCCACGAGAAGGTTCGGATCGATTCCTGCTTTCAGGCCGGCGGTCTGCTGCAGCTTGGCGAACAGGGCGTTCGCGGAGGTGTCGGAGCCGGTGACGGCCGTGCCGATCCAGCCGAGGACGGGTGAGAGGAAGGCGAAGAAGGTTCCGGTGCCGGCCAGCCAGGTGCCGATGGAAATGGTCTGTCCGGAGAAGTTCATGACGTAGGCCAGTGCCAGGACGGTGATGATGGTCAGGCCTGCCCAGCGCATCCGGTAGATGGTGTTCCAGATTTCTTTCACGGCGTTGCCGACGGTGATGTTGTAGCGGCCGTTTTCGTTGTACTTGGAGTACACGGTGGCGACGATCAGGCCGGTGAGCAGGAGAAGGGTGCCGGGGGTGGAGAGCCATTGGAAGGAGTAGATGGTGGAGGAGACGGGCTTGCCTTCGGCGTTGACGAGTGCGTCGTGCAGGATCGGCCACGGGATCTTGATGTCGGTGGAGGCCAGGAACGCGGGGACGTTTACACCGAGTTTCCAGAGTTTGGCGATGCCGAAGACGACGATGACCAGGAAGTAGGGGAACAGGGCGAGCCAGGTCCGCATCGGGGTCAGGCGGTCCGCGGCGGTGTCGGGGGTGCTGGTGAGGGTGGTGGCCCGGTGTGAGCCGCCGCCTGTGATGGCGGCTTCCTTTTCCACGGCTGCGGCGGCCACACTGAGGCGTTCGCGTGCTTCGGTGCTGCCCTTCGGGGTCCAGACGCGGAAGAACAGTACGGCGGCGCCGAGGCCGGCGAGGGATGCGACGATGTCGGTGAGTTCGTAGGAGAAGTAGTTCGAGCACAGGAACTGCGCGATGGCGAAGGCGAAGCCGACGACGAGTGCGGCGGGCCAGCAGTCTTTCAGGCCCTTGCGGCCATCGAGGATGAAGAGCAGGATCAGCGGCACGATGGTGGCCAGCAGGGGTGCCTGGCGCCCGACGATCGAGGCGATGTCCGTGGCGTGGAGTCCGGTGAGTCCCGCGGCGGTGGTGATGGGGATGGCCATGGCGCCGAAAGCGACCGGGGCGGTGTTGGCGACCAGGACGGCTGCCGCGGCGCGCAGCGGCGGCAGTCCGAGCGCCAGCAGCATGGTGGCCGTGATAGCCACCGGCGCACCGAACCCGGCGAGGGCTTCGAGCAGGCCGCCGAAGCAGAAGGCGATCAGGACAGCCTGGAGCCGGACGTCGCCTTTACCGATCACGTCGAAGACGCGGCGGAGGTCCTCAAAGCGTCCGCTGAGGACAGTGACCTGGTAGAGCCAGACGGCCATGATGACGATCCACAGGACAGGGAAGGCGCCGAAGACGCCGCCCTGGGTCGCAGAGAGCAGT
Source organism: Arthrobacter sp. (assembly GCA_023264815.1). Lineage (GTDB taxonomy): Bacteria > Actinomycetota > Actinomycetes > Actinomycetales > Micrococcaceae > Arthrobacter. The sequence goes on from JAHFUZ010000054.1 coordinate 11,436, forward strand.
GCAAGGCCGGCTGGCATCTGGAATGCCACGATGCCAACGAGCAGGGCCATCAGCAGGGCGAAGGCCCCGGCGACATGGGCTCTGGTCTTGACGACGGCGAGCAGGATGAAGAACGTCAGTAGCGGCAGCAGGGCGACGATGGCCGACCACATGACGCTGTTGAGCACCGGGTCGGTGCTGGGTGTGAACTGGTCCACGGAGTTCCTCCACATTGAGGGGGTGACAGGGGGTATGGTCAGACCTCTGTGGTCGGACCATCAGAGTGTAGCGCAGATTTTCCTGAAAGTGTGAGCGGCTTCACTTGGATTCGACGGTTGCCAGTGGCGTCGGTCACGTGATCTACTATGGTCAGACCACAAACCCCTAAGCCCGAAAGGCTGCCATGCGAATCGCTTTGTTCGCTACGTGCATCGTGGATGCGATGTACCCCGCCACAGCGCGGGCCACCGTGAAAATCCTGGAGCGGCTGGGGCACGAAGTTGTGTTCCCGTCCGGCCAGGCCTGCTGCGGGCAGATGCACGTCAACAGCGGCTACCTCAAGGAAGCTGTCCCCGTGATCGCCAACCACGTCGCCGCCTTCGACACCGAGGACTACGACGTCGCCGTCGCACCGTCCGGTTCCTGCGTCGCCTCCGTGAAGCACCAGCACCCCATGGTCGCCCGCTCGTGCGGCGACAAGCATCTGGAAACACGTGCCACCGCAGTCGGTGCCAAAACCTACGAGCTCTCCGAACTGCTCGTTGACGTTCTCGGCGTGACCGATGCTGGCGCGCAGCTCGGTTCCTACTTCCCGCACCGCGTCACCTACCACCCGAGCTGCCATGGCATGCGCCTGCTCCGGCTCGGGGACCGGCAGGCGCGGTTGCTGGGCAGTGTCGCAGGGATCGACATGGCCGAACTGCCGGAAGCTGACCAGTGCTGTGGCTTCGGCGGCACGTTCTCGATGAAGAACGCCGACGTCTCCTCCGCCATGCTTGAGGACAAGACGGCGAATATCATGACAACAGGGGCAAGCCTGTGCGCCGGAGGGGACGCGTCCTGCCTCATGCACATCGGCGGCGGCCTCTCCCGCCAGGGCAGCGACATCACCACCCTGCACCTGGCCGAAATCCTTGCCAGCACCCTCGAGGAGCCCGCGTCCGTCACCGGCGAAGTGCGCATCTCCACCGGAAAGGCCACGCGATGAGCACTTACCTCGGCATGCCCTCCATACCTGTCTATGGCACGGGCAACCTGCACGCCTCCGAGTCCTTCCCGAAGGCCGCCCACCGCGAACTCGGGAACGCCCAGCTCCGGGCCAACCTCGGCCACGCCACCCACACCATCCGTGACAAGCGGATCGCTGTGGTCTCCGAACTGCCGGACTGGGAACAGCTGCGCGATGCCGGTTCCGCGATCAAGGAATCTGTGATGGCACGGCTGCCCGAGCTCTTGGAACAGTTCGAGAAGACCTTCACGGCCCGCGGCGGCGTCATTCACTGGGCCCGCGACGCCACGGAGGCCAACGAGATCGTGGCCGGGCTGATCCGGGAGACCGGTGAAACTGAAGTGGTCAAGATCAAGTCCATGGCCACGCAGGAAATCGGCCTGAACGAGTACCTCGAAGAGCAGGGCATCGCAGCGTTCGAGACCGACCTCGCCGAGCTGATCGTCCAGCTGGACCATGACAAGCCCAGCCACATTCTGGTCCCGGCGATCCATAAGAACCGCAGCCAGGTCCGGGACATTTTCCTGCGCGAAATGGAGGGCGTGGACCCTGATCTGACCAACGAACCGGCCCGCCTCGCCGGTGCCGCCAGGGCGCACCTGCGCCGGAAGTTCCTTACCGCCAAGGTCGCCGTTTCCGGGGCCAACTTCGCACTGGCAGATTCGGGCACCCTCGCTGTTGTTGAATCTGAAGGTAACGGCCGGATGTGTCTGACACTGCCCGAGACACTGATTACGGTGATGGGCGTGGAGAAGCTTCTCCCCACCTGGCAGGACCTTGAAGTGTTCATGCAGCTGCTGCCGCGTTCCTCCACCGGGGAACGGATGAACCCCTATACCTCGCTCTGGACCGGCGTCACCGAAGGCGACGGGCCGCAGAACGTGCACCTCGTGCTTTTGGATAACGGCCGCAGCGCCGCGCTGGCAGATGAAAAGGGCCGTTCCGCGCTGCACTGCATCCGCTGCAGCGCCTGCATGAACGTCTGCCCGGTTTATGAGCGCACGGGCGGCCACGCCTACGGCTCCACCTACCCCGGACCTATCGGGGCGATTCTCTCACCGCTGATGACGGGCATCCAGGCCGAGGAGAACAACTCGCTGCCCTACGCGTCCTCGCTGTGCGGGGCGTGTTATGACGCGTGCCCGGTGAAGATCAACATCCCGGACATCCTTGTGCACCTGCGCAGCGTGGATGTGGACAGCAAACGCGGCAAGAAGAAGATCCCCACCCAGATGGATGTCGGCATGAACGCCGCCTCCTGGGCACTGTCCTCAGGAAAACGTCTCGGCCTTCTCGAAAAGGGGCTGCCGCTGGGACGCCTGGCCGCCGGCCCGGACAAGAAGATCACCAAGCTGCCCGGCATCGCCGCCGGCTGGACCCAAAGCCGCGACATCCCGGCACCCCCCTCGCAGTCCTTCCGGGACTGGTGGAAAAAGGAACACCGGACACCAGAGCCAGACGCTGCCCCCGCCGCGTCCCAAGATCAGGAAAACCAGCCATGAGCGCACGCGAAGAAATCCTCGAGCGGATCCGCACCGCCCTGAAAGACAGCCCCGTGGCGCCCGAGATCCCGCGGGAGTACCGGGCGGCATCCCAGCTGGATGAGGAGGCACTGATCGAGCTGCTGGTGGACCGCCTGATCGACTACAAAGCACAGGTCTCGGTCGTGGACAACGCAGAGGTCCCGGCGCGGATCGCGGAACTCCTCGCCGACGCCGGCAGCTACGTCGTGCCCACAGGGCTCGACGCCGGCTGGCTCACAGGACTCGAACTCGAACACGACAGCCGGCGCCGCCAGGACTCGGCCGCAGCGCCGCTGTCCGTCGCCGAGCTCGACGGCATCGACGCCGTCGTGACCGGCAGCGCCGTCGCCGTCGCCGAGACCGGGACCATCATCCTGGACGGCAGCCCCAACCAGGGCCGCCGCGCGATCACCCTGGTCCCGGACCACCACATCTGCATCGTCAAAACCACTGATATAACCGGGATCCTCCCCGAAGCGATGCGCCGGATCGACGGCACTCGGCCCCTGACCATGATCAGCGGCCCGAGTGCCACCAGCGACATCGAACTTGAACGCGTCGAGGGAGTCCATGGCCCCCGCAAGCTCGACGTCATTATCGCCCGGTAGGATCCGGGCCGAAAGGCCGGGCGCGCCCAGGATTTTGGCCGTGCCCGGTCGCACCAACGCAGTTTCCGTTCCCTTCCGCAGTTGAACGAAAGGTACCCGCATGACTTTCTACCGCCATGACCTCTGGCGCACCCTTCTCGGCGCGCTCGTGGAAGTCCGGAAAAACGGCACGGTCGTTCGGGAAGGACTCGTTGAGGAGGTCATGCCCGATTCCTCGGCGCTTTGGATCGCCGCCGACGGGCTCACCGGTCGTGTTCTGATTGAAGCCGCTGAAGGACACGAGGGTGTGGGTCGAGCCCAGAAAGCTTGAGGGCCAGCGCTCCTACCGGATGACATCGCTAGTGTCACCTGTTAATGGTTCGTTTTCGTTTGATCTTGCCGAGTAGATAATCGGCGGTCTTGACCCATCGGAACGGGTGGTCGGATTCGTTGTAGTGGTCGATGTAGGTGCGGATCGCGGCCTCAAGATCGCTCACTGAGGCGAAGGACCCGCGTCTGATGGCTTGGCGTGTGATCAGGCCGAAGAAGATCTCGACCATGTTCAGCCAGGAACAGCTTGTGGGGGTGAAGTGCAGGGTGACCCGCGGGTTCGCGGCCAACCAGTCCTTCACGTTCTGGTGCTTGTGTGTCGCGTAGTTATCGCAGACCACGTGCAGCTCGACATCCGGGTGGGCCGCGGCAACCTGGCCCAGGAAGTCAACGAACTCGGCATTGGTGTGCCGCTGGTAGCACGCATCGGCGCTGATCTTCCCGGTGAGCACGTCCAGGGCCGCGAAGAGCGTGGTTGTCCCATTGCGCTTATAGTCGTGCGTGCGCTGGGAGGCGTGGCCCGGGGAAAGCGGCTGGTCCGGCCGGGTGCGTTCCAGTGCCTGGATCTGGGACTTCTCGTCGATGCTGACCACGACCGCATTCTCCGGCGGAGACATGTAGAGCCCAACCACGTCCCGCAGCTTCGCCTCGAGCTGCGGGTCGGTGGAAAACTTGAACGTCTCGATCCGGTGCGGTGCGATGTTCCACTTGCGCCAGATCCGCGACACACTCGAAAACGAGGCCCCGAACCACGCGGCCATCGACCGGGCCGACCAGTGCGAGATCCCCAGCTCCGCCGGCGGCTTGCCGTCGTTGGCCAGGGTTTCCACGACCAGCGCCAGTTCGTCGATCACCGGCTCTTTGCCCGGGCGCGGGGAGTCCGCCAACGCCGCGACCCCGCCCTCGGCATACCGCTTCCGCCACTTCAACACCGTCGGCCGGGTGGACCCGATCAACCGCTCGATCTCCACATTCGGCAGCCCGTCCGCGGCCAGCAGCACCGTCCGCGCCCGCGCCGCGGTCGTTGCCGACACCGACTTCCCGCGCGTCAACGCCTCCAGCCGCTCCCTGTCACCGTCCCGCAGCACCAATGCCTTCGCCACATACGCCATGCATCAAGTCTGAACGAACAACAAACCTAAAGGTACCAACGACACGATACACTAGCACTTCAGGACGGGAGCGGACATCGGGCACGCAGGAACGCCGGTCATGGACGACACCGCTACCGCGTCAGAACTGCAGTGATGGACAAGGCGTCGTAGACACCTTGCTCCGGCTTTCCAATACCTTCGCCACGAAATGACCGCCTGACCGTAACTAGGGCAGTTATGGCAACAGCCCCGCGGCGGGACGGCAGACACGCAACGAACGATATCGACGGCGAACCGGAGCTGCCGTCCGACGTACTTAGGAACACGGTGGCGGGGGCAATCCTGGGCGAACTGGACCTGCTTGTAGCGGAAACCGTAGCTTGCCAAGTGCGTTGAGATTTTTGCCAACAAAACTAAGACAGGACAGTGGATTGATTCATCTGATGCAATATGCAGAGTACTACTTTACGTAACGTCTGTTATCGGCCAGTGACCAGGACGAGTTGCGTTTTATGCAAGAACTCGTCTTACTGCATCAATTGGGTGTTTCCGCAGGTCAGACGGGACTTCCTGGTCAACATTGTTCTCGCGACGAGTCGCCAGCAATGTCC
>JAHFUZ010000027.1 GCA_023264815.1 Arthrobacter sp.
CCATCGCCCAGGCCATGGACATCCACGACACCATCGGTTTTGACCTGGTGGGCATGGTGGTGGACGACATCGTGGTGGTGGGCGCCGAGCCGCTCTACATGACCGACTACATCGCCTGCGGCAAGGTTGTCCCGGAACGGATCGCGGACATTGTCCGCGGCATCGCCGCAGCCTGCTCCGTGGCCGGCACCGCCCTGGTGGGCGGCGAAACCGCAGAGCACCCGGGCCTGCTGGGTGAGCACGAATACGATGTTGCCGGCGCAGCCACCGGCGTGGTTGAAGCCGACCAACTCCTGGGACCGGACCGCGTCCGCGCCGGCGACGTGGTGATCGGCATGGCCTCCTCCGGCCTGCACTCCAACGGCTACTCCCTGGTCCGCCGCGTCATCAACCACGCCGGCTGGGCCCTGGACCGCCAGGTCTCCGAACTGGGCCGCACGCTCGGCGAGGAACTGCTCGAACCCACCCGCGTGTACGCCGCGGACTGCCTGGACCTGGCCCGAGCCTTCCCGGTAAGCAGCTCCAACGCGGTGCACGGCTTCAGCCACGTCACCGGCGGAGGCCTGGCCGCCAACCTGGCCCGCGTCCTGCCCCAGGGCCTCGTTGCCACTGTTGACCGCGCCACCTGGGAATTGCCGGCCATCTTCAAGCTGGTCTCCGAGCTGGGCAACGTTCCGCTGGCCGACCTGGAGCGCACGCTGAATCTCGGTGTGGGCATGGTGGCCATCGTCTCCGCCGAAGCCGCCGACGCCGCCGTGGCCCGCCTCAATGACCGCGGCCTGCCGTCCTGGATCATGGGCACCGTCACGGCCGACTCGGATTCGATCCTCAAATCCGGCCCGGACTACGTCCAGGGCGCCAAGGGCGTGGACGGCGGCGCTGTACGCCTGGTCAACGCCTACGCCTAAACTGCTTCACCACCCGTCGATTGCTCCGTAACGGTCGTTTTGAGCCTTCAGAACGACCGTTACGCAGCAATCGACGCTTAAACGGGGACTAAACCTCCAACAGGCTGAACTCGCCGCCCTGGGGGTCCCGGAGGGTTGCCGTGGAGCCGGGCGTCTCGTGGTCCTCGGGTTCCGGTGCGATCAGCACCTCGGCGCCGGCGGCCACAGCTTTCCGGACGGTGTCGGCGACGTCGGAGACACCGAAATAGATCTGCCACCTCGCGGGTGCCTCAGCCGCGACGATCCCGGCCACCTCGGCGCCGTTCACCATCAGCGTTGTGTAGGTCCCGCCGTCGTCCTGCGGGTATTCGGTGACCTCGTGGCCAAACAGCTGTTGGAAAAATCCGACGGCGGCCTGCGGCTCGGGCGTCAGCAGTTCCGTCCAGGAGAGCGCACCTGCCTCGTTGTACCGGCCGGAGCCCGTGTGGGTGCCGGGCTGCCACACGCCGGTGGTCCCGCCGCCGGGAGGGTCCATAAAGAGCATCACGCCGGTGTCCGCCACGTCCTCGGGCCCGAACTGCACCGAGCCGCCGGCATGCGGTACTTCCCCGGCCAGGGATCCGGCGTCCTCGGCTGCGAAATAGATGTTCCACTGCGCGGCAGTTCCCAGCGACTCCTGGTGCGGGTTCTGCGGCGCCACCACGGACACCAGGTCCGCCCCCACGAAAGCCTGCGCGTAGCTGCGGCCGTCGGGCGTGGGCAGGTCCCGGAAGGTCCAGCCGAACACGGCACCGTAGAAGGCTTTGGCTGCCTCGACGTCCCGGGTCTGGACGTCAGCCCAGCACGGCTCGCCGTGGCGGTAACGCGGTGAGGGGGAATTCTGCGGCATGGGAGGTCCTTTCGCGGGAGGAGCATCGCATCAGGACTCCAGTCAACACCAAAAAGCCCGCCGCCTGCACCGGATTCCGGCACAGGCAACGGGCCTGATAACTGAGGCCAGCACCGCGGACCGCCTGGGTCCAGGGTGCTGAATAAGAAGCGCTGTACGTGCGGACAGATGTGGCGTCCGGTTGTACTGCGGCGTCACGGGGCCGGCAGCCTTACGGCGAGGCCGGCTTGCGACATCTAGCCGATCCGACGGGAATCTACCTCGTCGTCGTCTTCTTCCAAATCATCCGCGTACTTATCCACATAAGCCGAATAATCCGGTTCAACCGGCTCATTCGCGAAATGGCTCGTGGCACGACCACCCGGGCCCGTCAGCTCACGCTGAAGTGCCGAATAGTCGGTGTTCGGGGAGTAGTACTTAATATCCCGAGCCTGCTTGGTAGCTTTTGCCTTTTGACGGCCGCGCCCCATGGCGTGACCCCCTTTTGTACTTGGACCGGAGGTGGTCACCTTGGCTATCGGTGAGGCCCCGGAATGTTTGGTCAATTTGTCGTACACCTAGATTACATGCTTTCGGCGGCCGGTGCTTGCCAGCCTGTGCGTCCGGGCCGCATGTCGGGTACCCTTGCCGCGGCGAACCGCGGGGTTCCCGGCTTTTTTGTTGGATAGAGTCTCTTCAACAACTGCCGGTCCGAGTGCACGGATCGGCATCCGGCCGAGGCGAAACCTGGAGGGGTATCCGGATGGACCACCACGAACCGCGTCCTGTCCCGCCCAAACCTGCCGCCCCGCCCACGGCCGATTTGCCCCAGGTCACGGCCGGGGAAGTGACCCCGGAGATCCCCCAACGAAAACCCCGGCGAGCCGTATCCACCCTGCTGAAGGCAATCTTTGTGCTGGTCCTGCTCGGCGTTGTGGGCGGCCTGGTGTGGCTCGCCAACTGGCTTGGCGCCGAGACGGCCGGCCCGCCCGCCGATCCTGGCTCCGTTGTTGTGGAAATCTCACCCACTCCCCTGGCCAGCCCCCTCGCCTTGCCGCGGGAGGGTGTGACGCCGCACGACTACCGGCTGGGAGACTGCTTTAAGGACTTTGATGCTGCGGCCCTGCGGTCCACCGTGGTGGCCTGCGATACCGGCCACTCAGCCCAGCTGGTGGCCGTGTTCCGCTACCCCGGCAACGACTCGTATCCGGGCCGGGATGCCCTCGCCGCCAAAGCGCTGGAAGCGTGCCAGGCAACCAGGCTGGCGCCGGCAGCCAACGACTACACGCTGAACTTCCAGCGAGCCTACCCCAGCAGCACGAGCTGGGAATCGGGTGACCGCCGGGTGGACTGCTACGTGACGGCCGACGGCGGCAACGTCATCAACGCCAGCGTGCTCCCCTGAGTGTCCAGGGGAGCACGACGGCGTTGCGCCAGTTCCGGCGTCAGCTCGCCGGGTCAGTGGATGTCTGAGGGGTGCTTAGCCAGGGGTGTCACCGAGATGTCCATGTACGGGAACAGCGGCAGGCCCGAGAGCATGGTGTGCAGTTCGTCGTTGCTCTCGGCGTCGAACACCGAGTAGTTGGAGTATTCGCCCACAACGCGCCAGATGTGGCGCCACTTGCCCTGCTGCTGCAGGTCCTGCGAGTAGGCCTTTTCGGTTGCCTTGATGGCGGCCGCCTCCTCCGACGGCATATTGGCGGGGAGATTGACGTCCATACGTACCAGGAACAGCATATGTTTCCCTTTTCTAGTAGTGCCGGGTCCAGTGGTGGCGGGCTTAGCCCAGGTAGCCCCAGAGGAGGATGGCGGCGATGTAGATGATTCCCACCCAGAACATCATGATCACGGTGTAACCCATAATGTCTTTGAGCTTGAGCTTGGACAGGGCCAGCGCCGGCAGGATCCAGAAGGGCTGGACCAGGTCGTTCCAGGCATTGCCCAGCATCACGGACATGGACGTCTGGGCCGTGGAAGCGCCGATGGCATTGGCCGCATCGATCATGAACGGCCCCTGGATCATCCAGTGGCCGCCGCCGGACGGGGCGAAGAAGTTGATCAGGAACGAGCTGACCAGGCCCCAGAACGGCAGGGTCTCAGGGGTGGAGATGCTGGTGAAGACGCCGGAGATGGTCACCACCAGGCCGGACGCGGCCATGATTGCCATGATGCCCGCGTAGAACGGGAACTGCAGGATGATGCCGGAGATGGTCTTGATGCCCTCGTTGAGCTGCTTCAAGTAGGCGTTGGGGGTGCCCAGGAGCAGGATCCCGAGGAACAGGATGAAGAAGTTGATCAGGTTGAGGTCAACGCCGCCGCCGCGGATGAAGTGCACCACCACGTAGGCCATGCCCAGCGCGCCGATGGCCATGGCCAGGATGCGGCTGTTGTTGAGCTTCGAGGCGAAGGTGTTGGCGTCCAGGTCCACCGCAACGGCCTTGGCGGGCCCGGCGACATGGAGTTCGCGGTTGATTTCCGTGACCGGCTGGCCCGGCTTGGGGTGCAGCATGGCGTTCAGCAGCGGCAGCGTCACCAGGACCACGGCCGCAGTGACAAGCATGGGCAGCGAGAAGATGGTCTCGGCGAGCGGGATGAGGCCCATCTGCTTCTCCATGGGGTGGCCCGGCGTCGAAATGACCATGGGAATGGTGGCGGAGAGCCCCAGCCCATACATGGTGAAGCCGCTGTAGGCTGCGGCGATGATCAGCGGGTAGTGGACACCCTTCACGTGCAGGGCCAGCTTCTTGGCAATGATGCCGCCGATGACCAGGCCGAAGCCCCAGTTGAGGTAGGAGCCCACGGCGCCCACCAGCGTTGCCACGATCACGGCGGTGCGCGGGGTTTCCACGTGGCTGACGATCGCGTTGAGCAGGCGCTCGACGACGGGCGCGTTGGCCAGCACGTAGCCCATGGCCAGGATGACGGCCATCTGCGTGGTGAAGGCGAGCAAGGACCAGAACCCGCTGCCCCAGGACGCCGTGACGTCATCGAAGCTCTGGCCTTCGATGGTGATGGCGAGGATGACGGTCAGGATGGTCAGGATGATGGCGAAGACGAAGGGGTCCGGCAGGTAGCGCCGCATCAGCTCGGTGAAGAAGCCGGTCACCTTCTGCATGCCGACGGCACGTTTGGCGACGGGGAGTTCGGCCCTGTCCATAGTTTTGGTCATGATGGTCCTCATTGAATTGTCAGTAACGTGGCGCGCGGCAGGTCACCGGGGGTGCCTGGAGGCTGGCCTTGGGGAGGCGAAGGGATGCTTTTCCGGCGGACGGCGGCAGCCAATGCTCCGCGTCACAGCCGTGGGTAACCTAGCGCACACTCAAGATCGCAGAATCATGCGATAAGTGTCCAATAAACTATGGCTAATGGGCCGATTACGAAACCGTTATGGATGGCTGGGCAGATGCATCTGAAGTACCTTCGGGCGTTCGCGGTCCTCGCCGAGGAACTGCACTTCGGCCGCGCGGCAGAGCGCCTGGCGGTGGCGCAACCGCAGCTCAGCGTGTGGATCCGCAGGCTGGAACAGGAGCTCGGCGTCGTACTCTTTGAACGGTCCCCGCGCGCCGTCCGACTGACGGATGCAGGCCACGCCGTGCTGGGGCCCGTCCTGAAGACCCTGGAAAGCGCCAGCATGATTGAGCGCGCCGCCGTGCTGGGGAGCTCGGCCGTGGTGGGGCAGGTGGTGGTGGGGTATGCCGGCGCCAGCAGCCGGGATGTGGTGCCGCCGCTGGCCAAGGCCGTGCGGGCCGCCGAGCCGGGCATCGAGCTGAAGCTGAAGTCCCTGGTGTATGGGGGCCTGGCGCCGGCAGAAGTGGCCTCCGGCGCCATCGACATCGGCTTTGCCCGGCTGCCCGTCCGGGACAAGGATGTCCGGAAGCGCGTGTTCGCTTATGAGCGCATCCTGGTGGCGCTGCCGGAGGACCATGCGCTGGCAGCGGGTGACACCGTCCGGCTGCGGGATCTGGCAGGCGAGCCGTTTGTGGCGTTCCCGGCGACCATCGGTTCGAACCTGCGGGAGGCCATGACGCGGCTGGCCCTGGAGGCTGGGTTTTCGCCGCGGGTGATGCAGGAGGCCCCCGATTCCTACGCCGTCCTGAGCCTGGTGGCGGCCGGGGTGGGTGTCACGCTCACGTTGTCGTCAGTCCGGCACATCAACCCGCCTGGGCTGGTCTACCGTGAGCTTGCCGGTCCTCCGGTCCATCTGGCGGCTGCCGTGGTGTGGCGCGGGCATGGCGTTGGCCGGGCCACGCAGGCCGTCCTGGAGCTCTTCGAGAGGATCATGCCGACTCCGGCCGAGCCGGGCGGGCGCATCCTGGACTGACTCCCGGTGGTGCTGAACTCCCGGCCGGACCGGAGATCATTTCCGTTTCGGGACCCGCTCCGTCGCAGGGCTGACGCCTGGGCCGCTGGTGTGGGGTGGGCGTCGGGCAAAGACCTGCTTGTTGGCCAGGGCAACGCCCGCAAGGACGATCGTCCCGCCGAACACCTGGGAGGCCGTCAGCGGCTGGCCCACCACAAGGCTCAGCACGGCCGTGAATACCGTGATCAGGTTCAGGAACACGCCTGCCTTGGCAGGTTCGATGGTCTGCAGGGCCCGGTTCCACAGCACGTAGGACAGCAGGGACGGGAACAATGCGATGTAGGCCAGCGACCACATGCTGCCGGCACTCTGCGGCAGGTCAATGCCCTGCACTGCGGCAACGGGCGTCAGGGCCAGGACCACAACAAGCCCCTGGAGGGCAGTGGACGTGATCGGCGGCAGGCGCGGTGCCTTGCGGCCAATGATCGTGTAGGCGCTCCAGCTCACGATCGCCCCGAGCATCAGCAGGTCCCCGGCGTTATGCTGCGTGCCCAAGATTGTGAGCAGCTGGCCTTTGCTGAGGATGACGAGAACCCCCAGCAGGGCGAGCACCAGACCCACCAGGCCAGACCAGCTAAGGCGCTCCTTGAGGAACACCACCGACGCCAGCACAATCAACGCCGGATTAAACGCGTTGATGAGAGAGGCGCTGAAAGCATCGGTGAACTGCAGGGCCGCGTAGAGGAGAAAGTTGTAGCCGGCCAGGCCGAAGGCGCTCAGTGCCAGCAGCCAAGGCCACGAGCGCAGGACCTGCCGCCAGGCCGGGCGCTCGACCATACGGGCCACCAGGAACAGCGGCACCAGGGCCAGCAACCACCGCAGGTACACCAGGCTGAGCGGGCTGAGCTCGGCGATCGCCATCTTGCCAACAATGTAATTGCCGGCCCAGAACAGCGTTGCGGCGAGCAGGGACAGGACTGCCACAAGCATCGAACGTGAGAAACGCATCGGCTTCATCCTAGCCCTGCAGCCATGTACGCCGGCCTCTCGAACAAGGCGAACGACGGCGTCACCAACCTCCGCGGGTGGGCGTATGTCCCGTTCGGGCGTCGTCGGGCATGGCCATTTCGGCCCGCAGGCCCAGGAGCCGGATCGGACGGTCCGCTTCGATTCCGGCGGCGAGGTCCAGGGCCCGGGCGAGGATTTCGGCCCGGTTGAAAGTCTCGGGAATCTTCCTCGCGTGGGTCTTGGTGATGAACGGCGCGTACCGGACCTTGAGGGTCAGGCCCACTACGGGCCGCCCCTCGGCGGCGACATCCTCGAGGACGCGGGCGGTCAGCTCCCGCACGGCGTCGTCCACCTGGGCGGACTCGGTCAGGTCGCGCTGGAAGGTGGTCTCCCGGCTGTGTCCGCGGGCAACCCACGGGGTGTCGTCCACAACGGCGGCCCCGTCCCCGCGTCCCAGCTCCGCGTACCAGGGCCCCATCCGGGGGCCGAACTCGGGGACCAGGTCCTGGGGGTCGGACGCGGCGAGTTCGGCAACCGTGGTGATGCCAAGTTTGGCCAGCCTGCCCGACACCTTGGTTCCGACGCCCCACAGGTCCTTCGTGGGGCGGCCTCCCATGACGTCGAGCCAGTTTCCGGCGGTGAGGCGGAAGATTCCGGCGGGCTTGCCGAAGCCAGTGGCCACCTTGGCCCGGACCAGGGTATCGCCGATGCCCACGCTGCAATGCAGTTGCGTCCGCTCCAGGACAGCGGCCTGCACCTGCCGGGCGTAGGCTTCGGGGTCCTCCGTCCCGACGCCCACGAAGGCCTCGTCCCACCCCAGGACCTGCACGGTGGCGCCGGGCTGCGCACGCAGGGTGGCCATCACGGCTTCAGACGCCTCAAGGTAAGCCTCCTGATCAACGGGCAGGATCACAGCGTCGGGCACCTTCCGGGCCGCGATGCGCAAGGGCATGCCGGAGCCCACGCCGAACGCCCGCGCTTCGTAGGACGCGGTGGACACCACTGCCCGTTCCGTGGGGTCGCCCCGGCCGCCCACAATAATCGGCTTTCCGGCCAGCTCCGGCCGCCGCAGTACTTCGACCGCCGCGATGAACTGGTCGAGATCCACATGCAGCACCCACCGGATTCCGCTCACGCCACCAGTCTGCCCCAATACAGCCAAAGGCGCCCCCGGAGGGGGCGCCTTTGGCTACAGACAGACTCGCTTTACGCCTTCCGCCGCACCACCAGGCCGGTGCCGGCGGGAGCACCGCCGTCGGGCCCTGCCGGTGCCTCCAGGCCCTCGATGGTGAGTTCGTCGAGGTCAGCCGCCGTGTCCACCAGCACGGTGTCGCCGTCTGCGATGTCCCCCGCGAGGATGGCCTTCGCCAGGCGGTCGCCGATCTCGCGCTGGACCAGCCGGCGGAGCGGCCGGGCACCGTACGCGGGATCGAACCCGGACAGGGCCAGCCAGGCGCGGGCGCCCTCGGACACTTCCAGCGTGAGCCGGCGGTCATGCAGCCGCTTGCCGAGTTCGGCCACCTGCAGTTCCACGATGTGGGACAGTTCGTCCACGGTCAGGGCGTCAAACAACACCACTTCATCGAGCCGGTTCAGGAACTCAGGCTTGAAGGACGCGTTGACGGTGGCCATCACAGCATTCCGCTTGGCGTCCGCGGACAGCGTCTGGTCCACCAGGAACTGGCTGCCCAGGTTCGAGGTGAGCACCAGGATGGCGTTACGGAAGTCCACGGTGCGGCCCTGCCCGTCGGTGAGGCGTCCGTCGTCGAGCACCTGCAGGAGGATGTCGAAGACCTCCGGGTGGGCCTTTTCCACTTCGTCCAGCAGGATCACTGAATACGGACGACGGCGGACGGCCTCGGTGAGCTGCCCACCTTCCTCGTAGCCGACGTACCCCGGAGGGGCGCCAACGAGCCGGGCCACCGAGTGTTTCTCGCCGTATTCGGACATGTCGATCCGCACCATGGCGCGTTCGTCGTCGAACAGGAAGTCCGCGAGCGCCTTGGCTAGCTCCGTTTTGCCTACGCCGGTGGGGCCCAGGAAGAGGAACGAACCCGTGGGCCGGTTGGGATCGCTGATGCCGGCCCGGGCACGGCGGACGGCGTCGGAGACTGCGGTCACGGCCTTGGACTGGCCGATCAGGCGCTTGCCGAGCTCCTCCTCCATGTGCAGCAGCTTCTGGCTTTCGCCCTGCAGCATGCGGCCGGCAGGGATGCCGGTCCAGGCGGAAATGACCTCGGCGATGTCGTCCGCGGTGACTTCTTCGGCCACCATTTGGGCGGGCTTGTCCGTGTTGGCCTCTTCTGCGGCGGCAGCCGCGCTCAGTTCGCGCTCCAGGGCTGGAATCTCGCCGTACAGGATCCGCGATGCCGTCTCGAGGTCCCCCTCGCGGGCAGCCTTGTCGTACGCGGACCGGAGTTCGTCCAGCTTCGCTTTCAGGTCTCCCACCCGGTTCAGACCGGCTTTCTCGGCCTCCCACCGGGCGTTGAGCGCATCCAGCTCTTCCTTCTTGTCCGCCTTGTCCGCGCGGAGCGCAGCCAGGCGCTCCACAGAGGCTGCGTCCTTCTCGTTTTCGAGGGCAAGCTCCTCCATGGTCAGCCGGTCCACGGCGCGGCGCAGCTGGTCGATCTCCTCCGGCGCGGAGTCAATTTCCATGCGCAGCCGGGACGCGGACTCATCCACGAGGTCGATGGCCTTGTCCGGCAGCTGCCGGCCCGAAATGTACCGGTTGGACAGGGTTGCGGCGGCCACCAGTGCCGAGTCGGCGATGGTCACCTTGTGGTGCGCCTCGTAGCGTTCCTTGAGGCCGCGGAGGATGCCGATGGTGTCCTCCACGCTGGGCTCACCCACGTAGACCTGCTGGAAGCGCCGCTCCAACGCGGGGTCCTTCTCGATGTTTTCGCGGTACTCGTCCAGCGTGGTGGCACCGATCAGCCGCAGCTCGCCGCGCGCCAGCATGGGCTTGAGCATGTTGCCGGCGTCCATGGAGGACTCCCCCGTGGCCCCGGCGCCCACCACCGTGTGGATCTCGTCAATGAACGTGACGATCTGCCCTTCGGAGTTCTTGATCTCCTCCAGGACGGCCTTCAGCCGCTCCTCAAATTCGCCGCGGTATTTGGCACCCGCCATCATGGACGCAAGGTCCAGGGCGATCAGGGTCTTGCCGCGCAGGCTCTCCGGGACGTCGCCCGCCACAATGCGCTGTGCCAGCCCTTCCACCACGGCCGTCTTGCCCACGCCCGGCTCGCCAATGATGACGGGGTTGTTCTTGGTCCGGCGGCTCAGCACCTGGATGATGCGGCGGATCTCGGTGTCGCGCCCGATGACCGGATCCAGCTTGCCCGAGCGGGCCATGGCGGTGAGGTCGGTGCCGAACTTTTCCAGGGACTGGAACGTGTTTTCCGGGTCCGGGCTGGTGACTTTACGGTCACCGCGGACACCCGGCAGGGCGGCGAGCAGCGCCTCATGGGAGGCGCCGGCGTCGCGCATTAACCGCCCGACGGCGTCACTCCCCGCGGAGAGCCCCAGCAGCAGCACTTCGGTGGAGACAAAGGTGTCACCGAGGCGTTCCGCCTCGTTCTTGGCGTTCTGGATGGCCTGCAGCGCGGGCCGGGACAACTGCGCCTGCTGGGTGGAGCCGCCCGAGGTGGCCGGCAGGGCCTTGATGGCACTGCTGGCCTGCACGCTGACGGCGTCCGGGTCGGCGCCGGTGGCGCGGAGCAGCGCGACGGCCACGCCCTCGCGCTGGTCCATCAGCGCCTTGAGCAGGTGGGCAGGCTCAACCTGCGGGTTCCCTGCCGTGGAGGCGTTCATGGCTGCGGCAGAAAGAGCCTCCTGGCTCTTGGTGGTGAATTTGACGTCCAAAGAGAGCTCCTTCCGGGTATGCAATTCGCTAAGTTGAGTGTACTACGCTCAACTTTGAGGATACGCCTTCCAGCCCCATGTTTGCCGACAGCGAACTGCCTGTCCAGAGCCATTCGGCCCCCCGCTCAGGGATAGCCGGCCGCGGGTTTGGTTTCGATGTGGTTGATCACCAGGAACTCCCCTGAAGGGACCAGTTCCACGTACCAGCGCGTGGGCTTGTCCAGGTCCTCCCAGTTGCCCTGGCCGGCCGCCGCGGGACGGTAGACGGCGTCGAACTTCAGGAACGTTCCGCTGTCCGTGGCGCTCGAATCCACCTCCTGCAGCAGTTCAAACGTCCCCCGCCCGCCGCTCTCCGGCACGGCCAGGCGGACAGTTTCCAGGTTCTGCTGGTTCATCGCCTTGACGGAGGCAAAGTACTCCTGCCACGCCACGTCGCTGTGCGTGGTGAAGATGGTCCGGGCGTAGGCCTCCGCGTTCCGCGCCGCCAACTGCTCAACGCAGGTTTCGGGGACCGCCGTGCCGGGGCTCCAGGACGTGACCAGCTCGGAGCCGGCGTTCAGCCAGCCGCTGTAGGCATTCAGGACACTGCCGATCGTCTCGCGCGGCGTGCCCAGCGGGATGCGGACCGGTGTCAGGTAAACCCCAGCAACGAAGGGGCACTCAGGCGGCAGCACAGACACGGGTGTGGCCGGCGCGATGTCCGGCAACGGCGTCGGAGCCGGGAACAGGCCGCAGCCTGTGAGGCCTGCCAGCAACGCAAAGGCGGCCGCCGCCGTCGTAATTTTCTTCATGAATCCCCCAATAGCGCCGCCGCATCCGCACGACGCTGACCAGCCTACGCGGCCGTCATGGGTCAGAAGTGCAGCAAGTGATAGAGCGTCTGCGAAAAACCCGCATTAAGTGCGAGAGCGTCGGGGGGTTAGGTGGGGTAGATGGCGACGGCACCGGCTTTGACCACGAAGTACACTTTCATGCCGGGCTCGAGGCCCAGATCCGCCGCAGCCGACGGGGTGATGTCCGCACCCAGCAGCCCGCCACGGCCCGCGCGGACGCGGATCTGGTCGCCATGCGGCTCCAGCTCCGCGACGGTCACGGGGAAGGCGTTGCGGGGGCTGCCGTGCGGTTCGGACAGGAAAACGGAAACGGCCGACGGCGGGAAGACCGCCACGCCGGGCTGTCCCGCGGGCAGCGGGCCGGGAAGGTCGTGGTGCTGCCCGTGGAGGCTCAGCCCGCCGGCTTCAAGACCGTGCTCCGTGATCCCGCCGGCCACGAAGTTGAGCCCTGCCAGCCCGGCGGCAAAGCGGCTCCGCGGCCGCTGCAGGACCTCGCGGGTAAGGCCCTCCTCGCTGATGCTGCCGTTCTCCAGGATGACCACACGGTCGGCCAGCATCAGGGCGTCGAGGACGTCGTGCGTGATAATGATGGCGCGCCGGCCGGCCAGCACCCGTTTGAGCAGCCGCCGGAGCAGCGGGGCGGCATGGATGTCCAGCGCGGCCATCGGTTCGTCCAGCAGGAGGAGCCCGGGATCGGCCGCGAGCGCCCGGGCCACCGCCACCCGCTGGGCCTGCCCGCCGGACAGTTCCGCGGGGCGCCGGGCCTGCAGCTCACCTGCTTCCACTTCGGCCAGCCAGCGCAGGGCCGATTCCCTGGCGGCCTGTTTCGAGGCACCCGCACTGCGGGGCCCGAACGCCACGTTCTCCAGCACGCTCAGGTGCGGGAACAGCAGGGGTTCCTGGGCCAGGAGGGCGGTGCCGCGGTGGTGCGGGGCGGTCCATTCACCGTGCCCGCCGGTGAGGTGGAACAGGGTCCTGCCGTCCAGTTCGGCCTTGCCGGAATCCGGGTGCAGCAGGCCGGCGATGACGTTGAGGAGCGTGGATTTTCCAGCGCCGTTGGGCCCCATCACGGCCACCGTTTCGCCCGGCCCCACGCGGAGGGACACGTCGAAACCGCGCCCGTCCACGGCTGCCTCCACCACAAACGTCACTGGACCGCACCGCCCGTTGCGGACGCCGGCGTCGTGCTTTCCGCACGTACCGGCCTGCCCGCCCGCGGACCCCTGTACGCGAGCGCCACCACGGCGATGGCCACGGCAACCAGGACCAGGGAAAGCGCGACGGCGGCGTCCGCATCCGTTTCCCGCTGGAGGTAGATCTCCAGCGGCAGGGTCCGGGTCACGCCCTGCAGGCTGCCTGCGAACGTGAGGGTGGCGCCGAATTCGCCGAGGCTCCGCGCGAAGGACAGGACGGCGCCGGACGCCAGCCCCGGAAGCACCAGCGGCAGCGTGATCCGGCGCAGCACAGTGCTGGGCCCCGCGCCCAGGGTGGCGGCCACAGACTCATACCTGGACCCCGCAATGCGCAGCGCCCCCTCCAGGCTGACCACCAGGAACGGCAGGGCCACGAAGGTCTGGGCCAGCACCACAGCAGTGGTGGAAAACGCGATCTGCAGCCCGGCCACCTCCAGCGTCCTGCCCAGCAGCCCCTGCCGGCCGAACGTGTACAGGAGCGCGATGCCGCCCACCACCGGCGGCAGCACCAGCGGCAGGAGGACCAGCGAGCGCAGCACCCGCTGGCCGGGGAAACTGCCGCGGGCCAGGACCAGGGCCAGCGGCACCCCCAGGACGATGCACAGGACGGTACTCGCGGCAGAGGTGCGCAGGCTCAGTCCCAGCGCCGTCAGCGACGATTCCGAGGTGATCAGCGGAATGAAGTTGGCCCAGTTGACCCGGGCCACCATGGCCGCCAGCGGGAGCACCACGAGCAGCGCTCCGGCGGCGGCCACGGCGTAGATCCAGCCGGGAATGCCGGTGTAGGTGGCTGTTTTTCGGGTGGTCATTGAGTGCCTACGGCTTGCCGAAGCCGGCCTCGCCGAGAATCTTCTGTCCGTCCGCGCCGGTCACCAGCGCGATGAAAGCCCGCGCGAGTTCCTTGTTCCGGCTCGAACCCACTGCGGCGATGGGGTACGTGTTGGCCGCCCCGCTGGATTCGGGAAACGCGATCCCCTTGACCTTCTCCCCCGCGCCCTTGACGTCGGTGACGTACACCAGGCCGGCGTCAGCCTCACCGGAAGTCACCTTGCCGAGGACGTCCGTCACGGACGATTCCTCACTCACCGGGGCCAAGGTGACTCCCGCGGCCTGTTCCACCGCGTCCGCAGCCGCACCGCAGGGAACCTGGCTGGCACAGAGCACCACCTTCACACCCGGTTTCGCCAGATCGGCGAAGGACAAGATGGACGCCGGGTTCGACGGCGGGACGGCTATTTCCAGGACATTGGTGGCGAAGTTTGCGGCCGCTCCGTCGAGCAGCCTGGCATCGGCAAGCTTGGCCATGTTTTTGGTGTCCGCCGAGGCAAAGACGTCTGCCGGAGCTCCCTGCGCAATCTGCGCGGCCAGATCGGACGAGCCGGCGAAGCTGAGCATAACCTTGGCGCCGGGGTTTTTCGCCTCGAACTGCGCGGCCAGATCGGTGAAACTCGCTTTCAGGGACGCCGCGGCGAAGACGGTGACCGTCCCCGACAGCCGGCCGGTGGCTTCGGCGGGCGCAGACGCCGCCGGGGGTGTGGACGCCGGAGCACATCCGGCGAGGCCCACCAGGAGGGCGGCCGAAGCCAGGGCGGTTTTAACATGCGTCCGGGTGCTCATGCGGAGCCCCTTCCCTGCGGGGTTTCGATGATGACGGTGGTGGCCTTGACCACCGCGGTGGCCACGGAACCGAGTTCCAGGCCGAGATCGCGGACGGCTTCGCTGCTCATGAGCGAGACCACCCGGAACGGGCCGCACTGAAGCTCCACCTGGGCCATGACCTTGTCTGCGGTGATGCCGGTGACGAGGCCGACGAACCGGTTGCGGGCCGAGCTGCCGCCGCGGTGCGGATCATCCGGAAGCTGCGCGAGTTTCTGGGCGTGCCGGGCGAGCTCCAGCCCGTCCACGGCCAGCCGGCCGGCGTCGTCTTTGATGGCGGTCAGGGTGCCATTGTCCGTCCAGCGCCTGATGGTGTCGTCGCTGACACCGAGGAACCGGGCCGCTTCGGAAACGCGAATAGTAGGCACTTGCCCATAATAGTCCGCATTTGCGGCCCTAGTGGCTATGCCTGCTTTTCAGATGCGAAATCTCTGCCGGGCGGGAGGTTTCTGGTGGCTGGGCCGTGGATGACGGTGCCATCGGCGGCGAACCTGGAGCCGTGACAGGGGCAGTCCCACGTCGCCTCGGCCTGGTTGAACTCGACCGTGCAGCCCAGGTGGGTGCAGATGGCCGAGAGGGATTGGACCTTCCCGTCTGCGTCTTTGTACATCGCGGTGCTCTGGCCGGCCACGTCGATGACAGTTCCTTCGCCGGGGGCCAGTGTGGCGGGGCCGGGCTGCGGGCCCGGCGTGCCGGCCTCGTCCTGCACGTCACGGCTCTCCACAGGCACCCCGGGGCTGCCGGCCGGGGCGGTGCGGTTGCTGTCGAACACCGCAGCCCAGGGGTTCCCCCGGCCGCTGATGGCATCGGCGACCATGAGGGCACCGGCTGTGCCGTTTGTCAGGCCCCATTTCCGCAGCCCCGTGATGACAAACAGGTGCCTGGTGTCGGCGGACATCAGCCCGACGTACGGCAGCCCGTCCGCCGGCATGTTGTCCTGGGTGGACCAGCGGTAGGCGATCCCACGGGCGCCGAGCCGGTCCCGGGCAAAGGCGGCAAGCCTGCCGTAGCGCCCGCCGGTGTCCCCGGTTTGGGAAGCCGGGTGGCCTTCGCCGCCAACCAGTACGTAGTTCTGCCCGCCGGTTCCCGCGTCGGCGTGGACGGTCAGGATGGAACGCATGGGTTCATCGACGCTGATAAATCCGGCGTCCAGCGGCGGGGTGTCCACCCGCCCGGCCACGATGTAGGAGCGGTGCGGCCGGCACCGGGAATCGAAGCCGCCGTGGTCGCCGAACGGCACATTCGTGGCCACAATGATGTCCCGGGCGCGGACGGTGCCGCCCTCGGTTTCCAGCACACCCGGGGTGCCGTCGCGGACGTCCAGCGCCCGGGTCTGTTCGAAGACGTGGCTGCCGCCACCGTGGACGGCACGGGCCAGGCCCTGAAGGTATTTGACGGCATGGAGTTGTGCCTGTCCGTCGAACCGGACTGCGCCTTTGACGGGGAAGGGCAGCGGCACGTCGGTGGTGAAGCTTGAGGGCAGGCCGAGGCTTTCGGCGAGGCCGGCTTCGGCACGGACCAGGTCCAGCGCATGGTCCGTTTCGGCATACGTGTAGTTGGCAATGAGGCGGAGGTCACAGTCGATGTCCTCGTCCGCGACCACCCGCCGGATGTGGCTGATCGCAGCCTCGTTGGCCTGGCCGTAGCTGCGCGCGGCGTCTGTTCCGTGGCTGCGGACCAGTTCGGTGTAGGCAAGCCGGTGGAGGGAGGTGACCTTGCCGGTGGTGTTGCCGGTGACGCCGGTTCCCACCCGGGCGGCCTCGATGACTGCCACCGTCAACCCGTCATGTTTGAGGGCCAAGGCTGCCGTCAGCCCGGCGATCCCGGCCCCGATCACCGCAACATCGGCCTCGATATCCCCGTCCAGCGCCGGGTACGCAGTGTCTCCGGCGGAAGCGAGCCACAGGGATACCGGCTCCCCTGGCAGGTCACTGACTGGTGTCTCCATCGAAACCTCCGCATGCCCGCGAGCGTCTGGCCACAGGTGCTGATCATCCCCTTTCCGCGGCGGAATATCAACGGTTCCGGGGCCTGCCTGGGACCCGGTCACTGCAGGTCAGCCGCCCGCTGTGGAAGATCCCGGGCGGGAGTCCTACGCTATGGGGAGGGGAGGGGCCGCGGCCGCAGAGGAGCGCTGTGATGAAGTGGATCAAGCCTGACAACCCCGACTACGATGCGACCCGCAAGGTCTTCAACGCCATGATCGACAGGCGCCCGGCGGCCATCGCCCAGTGCGCCACCGAGGATGATGTGGCCGAAGCCCTCCTGTACGGCCGGGGGAATGCCCTCCCCATCGCCGTCCGCGCCGGCGGCCACTCCGTGGCCGGGATGTCCACGAACGACGGCGGTGTGGTGATCGACGTCAGGCCCATGAAATCCATCCGCGTGGACCCGGAGTCCGGCATCGTCACCGTAGGCGCAGGCGTCACCTGGGGCGAATTCGACCGCGCCACCCAGGAGCACGCACTGGCCGTGACCGGCGGACGCGCCTCCACCACCGGCGTCGCGGGTTTCACGCTCGGCGGCGGCTCCGGCTGGCTGGAGCGCTCCTTCGGGTTCGCCTGCGACAGCCTCGTCTCGGTGGACCTGGTAACGGCCGACGGCGACCGGGTCACCGCGAGTGCCAAGGAGAATCCGGAGCTCTTCTGGGCTCTGCACGGCGGCGGCGGGAACTTCGGCGTGGCCACGTCCTTCACGTTCCAGGCGCACCGGCTCAGCCCCGTGGTGCACGCCGGGATGTGGCTGTGGCCGGGGGAGGAGGCCACGGATGTCACCCGCGCCTACCGGGACCTGGCCCTGGCCGCCCCGGACGGTGTGGGCACCGGGCTCCTGTTCGTGACGGCGCCGCCCGAGCCATTTGTGCCGGAGCGGCTGGTGGGAAAGATGGCCGTCCTTATCGCCTACGTGTACGCGGGCGAGCCCGACGAAGGCTCCGAGCATGCCAGGCCGTTCCGCGAACTGGGGCCGGCCGTTGACCTGGTGGGCGATACCCCCTACGCCGAGTTCAACGGCTCCCTGGATGACCCTCCGGACCACTACAACTACTGGAGCGCTGACTACCACGACGAACTGCCCGACGCTGCCCTGGAAATTTTTGTGGAGTCGGGCCGGAACCTCCCCGACGCCACGTCCCAGCAGCTGATTGCCCGCTGGGGCGGTGCCGTGGGTGGAAACGCCGCCGCGGCCACGCCGCTGATCAACCGGAACGCGGCCTGGGTGAGCCACCCCTACGGCATCTCCCCCACCCCCGAGGAAGGCCAGCGGGCCAAGGCCTGGGTCAAGGACTTCCGCCAGAAGATCGCACCGTATGCCAACGGCGGGGTGTGGCTGAACTTCATCGGCAACGAAGGCCAGGACCGCATCCGCGCCGCGTTCGGCAACGGCAACTATGCCCGGCTGGCCAGGGTCAAGCGGGACTTCGACCCGCAGAACGTGTTCCAGGGCAACCAGAACATCCTGCCGGCGGGCTCCTGAAGCTTTCCGTTCCAACGCAGACAAAGCGGGTAGATTCACCGCATGGGGACTACGGAAGTCTGGACCGAAATTGTTGAGTGGCTGACCGCCAACGCGCCAGCGACAGCCGAGACGATACGGCCACCTGCGCCGGAAGCACTTATCCGGACGTTAGAAAGCGCAACGCCGGGCGGATGGCCCCAAGACTTCTCTACCCTCTATCGCCTCTTTGACGGCGCAGAACCATCGCCCGCAGGGTATATCTTCCCGCACTACCGGCCTCTCCCCTTGAAAGAAGCAGAGACGACACGACAGATGTTGCTCGACATCTGGGCGCGGGTTGGAGACGAGGCAAATGCCGTGGATGAACGTGAGAAGAGGTCGCCTCTTTACGTGAATCTGCTGGCCGCCCACGAAGCTTATAGCGGTGTCCCTGCGCCGACGCACCACAAACGCTACGACCCGGACCGCGCCGAAAAAGAGGAGGCAGGCACCAGGACGTCCATGTTCATCCCATCTTTCGTGCCGGTTGCAGACGACGGCTCCGGAGACTTTCTGTTTGTCGACCTCAGAAAAGGCCGGAAGCACGGCTGCGTCAGTGAATACTTCAAGGAGGAGTCGGACTGGCGCCCCGCGATCTGGCCATCTGTTGAACTTCTGATGGCCGAGACGCTGTCAAGCCTGCGCAGCGGACACCCGGTACTGTCCTAAAGAGGGCAGGCTCAGTTGGGGGTTGTCCCGGGAGGCTCCGGCCCCAGGAAGGATCACTTGATATACATCGACCCGCCCCTGTGGCCAGCCCACGACACCCACTTTTCGCATCTGGTCTCGGACACCTCGCTGGCAGAGCTGCATGCTTTCGCGGCCGCCGCCGGCATCCCGGACCGGGCATTCGACGCCGACCACTACGACGTCCCGGAGCGCCGGTTTGATGACCTCGTGGCCGCCGGCGCCATCCCGGTGGAAGGCCGGATCCTGGTCCGCAAGCTCATCGCCAGCGGGCTGCGCATCCCTGCCCGGCAGCGCAGCAAGTCCCTCAAAGTGCCGCTCCTGAACCGCTGGGAAAGGATCATGCCCGGCCACGACGCCCTCTTCCTGGATCTCCTGGACCGCTGGGGCGAGGAGCACCGCCACTACCACGGCCGCACGCACCTGTTGGCCGTCCTGGAGGCCCTGGACCTGCTCACCGACCCCGCCGAGCCCCCGCGGACCGTGCTGCTGGCCGCTTGGTTCCACGACGCCGTGTACGTGGGCGTGGCGGGCCAGGACGAAGAGGAGTCGGCGCGGCTCGCCGAGGAGCGCCTCACCGATGCGGGGCTTCCGCCGGCGGACGTGGAGGAGGTGGCGCGGCTGGTCAGGCTGACATCGGACCACCGCCCGGAACCGGGGGACGACGACGGCGCCCTCCTCTGCGACGCGGACCTCTCGGTGCTCGGCGGCGAACCTGCGCCGTACGCCCGGTACGTGGCCGCCGTCCGGAAAGACTATGCGCACATCGGCGACGCCGATTTCGCCGCCGGACGCGCCGCCGTCGTACGCCAATTACTGGAACTGGACCCGCTCTTCCACAGTCAGCGGGCTCGCGAACTGTGGCTCGACGCCGCGCGCCGGAACCTCGAGGGCGAGCTCGCCTGACCGTTCTGGCAAGAATCCTCAGTCTTCGACGATGACCTCTCCTACCATCCCCATGTAGTCATGCAGGGCGCAAATGTATTTGAAGGTGCCGGCTTTCGTGAACGTCACCTCGAACGAAGACGCCGGGCCTGCGTTCGCGGGAATGATCCCCGAACTGAGGTTGCCTCCGCTGAACTGGGTTGGGTCACCTGAAGGGGCGAAAACATTGGCCGGCTCCGTGCCGAAGGTGACCGTGTGGGGCGCGTCCATTCCTGGGTTCTTGAACACCACTTTGTCGCCCACGTGTACTGTCACGGTCGGCTGGACGAAGCGCATAACCATCGCTACGCCGTCGTCACCGCCTGCCAGCACCAGGTGGTCAGTGGCTTCGTCGGCCAAGGAGTCAGTGAGCCGGTATCCGTCACGAAGGATGGACCGTTCCTGTTTGTGGGACCAGCGGTCGTAGTCCCGTTGGGAGTAGGGGTACTCCGATCCTTCCTCCTGGACGTGGACCGTACCCTTCATGGCCATGCCGTGAACCAGGCAGTAATACGTGAAGTCGCCCACAGCAGGGAACGTCAGGCTGTAGCTTTTCACTACCTTGAACCCGGGGACCTCGACGTTGGACATGAGTCCCGAGTTGTAATAGGACGTCCCGTCGTAGCTCTGAATACCCACCGGACCCAGTTGCTGAGGGTCAAACGGATTAAAGGGTTTCAGCGCTTGGCCCGCGGCGAGGAAGGACACGGTGTGTATCTCGGCCCCGTTGGCCTCCCAGTTGATGGTGTCCCCGGCATTGACCGTGATCTCCGAAGGGAGGAAGGCCATGCCCTGAATTGCCTGGTCCCAGGATTCGGAGCCGACTTGAACTGTCCAGGAATGCGTCCCCCAGCTGGAGGCACCTGCCGGACCGGCCATGGCCACCGACGTTGCCAGCGCAGCGGCCGCCAGGATGAACGGAAGTTTGTGGAATCTGGTGCGAATGCCCTTTATGTGCTTCATCGCAATGCTCTCTTGTAAACCGTGTCCGGCCATGACTGGCCGATGGATCACCGTGACCGGTTCAACCCCAGCCGGGACAAATCCCACACTGGTCACTGTTTCTGGGCGGCGGATCCTCGGTCGCTCCGGCAAAAGTGCGGGAGCGTGGGCAACCGGGAGGATTCACGCGCCGGAAAAGCACCACAGCGGTGGTGCGGCGCAGATGTTCGATTTTAATCCAGGCGCCCTCGCTGGCGGGCGTGTAAGCCGCCGGGCGGAAGCTGGGGCGCAATTATCAGGCTCCTCCTGCGGCCCCTGTTTGTCGAGGTTAATCCGCCGGTTCGTCCGCCGCTTAACGGTACGCGGTGATGAACGGCCTGTCGGTGGGCACGATCTGCTTGCCAAGCGGCATCAGGCTCACCGGGATGAGCTTCAGGTTGGCGATGGCCAGCGGGATGCCGATGATGGTGACCGCCATGGCGAAGGCCGTGACCACGTGGCCGATGGCGATCCACACGCCCGCCACCACCAGCCAGATAACATTCCCCAACATCGGAAACATGCCGGTTCCGCCCGGCTTGTCCACCACCATCCGACCAAAGGGCCACAACGTGTATGCAGCGATCCGGAACGAGGCGATGCCCCACGGGATGGTCACGATCAGCAGGCAGCAGATGATGCCCGCCAGGAAGTAGCCCAGGGCAAGCCAGAATCCGCCGAAAACGAGCCAGATGATGTTGAGCAGTGTCTTCATCTGTCCATTGTGCCTTGGCGTGGCCGGCAAAAAGGTAGGGGTCTGCCCTGATTGATCCCTGAATTCCCGTTGGGGATGCGCGGCGGGCCCCGGGTCAGCCCTTCGCAGCCTTCAGGAAGGCACGGATCTTGTCCAGGTCCTTGACCCCGCGGGAGGCCTCGACGCCGGAGGAGACATCCACGCCCCATGCACCCGATGCCGCGGCGGCGTGCGCCACGGTGTCCGGGTTCAGGCCTCCGGCCAGCAGCCAGTTGCGGTCCTGGAGCGCCGTCACGTCCACCATGGACGCATAGTCCCAGGCCTCACCCGAACCGGGCACGGCGGCATCGATCAGCAGGAGGTCCTCGCCCCAGTCCGCGAACGTGTCCGCGGTGGCTGCCATGGTGACTGCCCTGATCAGCTTCATGCCGGCGTCGTGCACTGTGGCCACTTCTTCCGGGGTGAGGTCCGCGTGGAGCTGGATCCAGTGCAGTCCGGCGGCGCGGGCAATTGCCAGGGCGTCCGCCACAGGTTCATGCCGGAACACGCCCACGGCGGCCACGCCGGCCGGCACATCGGCCAGGAGCCCGGAAACCTGTGATGGTGAGACTGCCCGCGGGCTCGCGGTCAGGACAAACCCGACGGCGTCGGCCCCGGCCTCGACGGCGGCACGGACCGATTCCGGCGTGCTCAGGCCACAAATTTTGACGAACATTCCCGACTCCTTCAGGCTGACTTCGCAATGTCCCCCGGGAGGACACTAGCAGGGAATGCGGCCCACGCCGAGAGTAGCGCCACGTCAGGGGCCTGTCCTGCACGCTCATCCCGTTGAGCCCCGCCCAACGAACTAGGCTGATCGGATGGAGATCATCCGCTTCGCAGAACTCAGGTCCGAACCGTGGCGCAACGGTGGCGGGGTGACCCGGGAACTGGCCAGCCACCCCAAGGCAGCCTCCGCGCAGGACGGCGCGTGGGACTGGCGCGTCAGCATCGCCGACCTCACCAAGGCCGGGGATTTTTCGGTGTTTCCGGGCATGGAACGAGTCCTCACCGTGGTGGACGGCGAGCTGCTCCTGCTGACCGTGGACGGTGCCGAGCATCCGCTGGAAAAGTACCGGCCATTCCGGTTCCCGGGCGACGCCGCTGCCCACGGCGCCCTGCCCACCGGTGACATCCGCAACCTCAACGTCATCACGCGCAGCGGCTCCTTTAAGGGGTTCACATCCATCATCGAGCTGTCCAAGAAGCGGGCGCACCCGGTTTTTGAGGGCCAGATCGGGGTGCTGCTGCAGGGCCAGGCCACCGTCACCCCGGGCCCCGCCGGCGCTGACGAAGGTGCCGACGGCGGAGCCGCCGCCGCCCCGGCGGAAGCCGAGGCACTCAACCGGTATGACGCCGTCGTAGGTTCCGATACCCGTTCACCAGAGGTCTTGGGCCGGGGCTTCCTGGCGGTGGTTTCGATCGACCGGGTGGCGGGCTGACGGCTTTGCAGGCCAGCCTCGCCTTCGTTATCTGAGCCTTTCCACACTGGTCAGGCGGTGGCGGCGCTCCTAGACTCGGGACCATGACCACCACCTCGTTTAACGCGCTCCTGTCCACCCAGATCGGCAACGAATTCGCGGCCTCGCAGCAGTACATTGCCGTGGCCACCTGGTTCGCCAACCAGGACCTGCCCCAGCTGGCCCGCTACTTCTACCGCCAGTCGGTGGAGGAGCGGAACCACGCCATGATGATGGTCCAGTACATGCTGGACCGCGACATTGAATTCACCATCCCGGGCGTGCCTACCGTCCGCAACGACTTCTCGTCGGTGACCGAGCCGCTGGCCCTTGCCCTGCAGCAGGAGAAGGAAGTGACTGCCAACATTGAGGCACTCTTCCGCGCCGCCCGCGCCGAGGACGATGCCCTGGGCGAGCAGTTCATGCTCTGGTTCCTCAAGGAACAGGTGGAGGAAGTGGCGTCCATGACCACGCTGCTGAACATCGCCGAGCGTGCGGACAACCTGTTCGACATCGAGAACTTCATCGCCCGCGAGACCATCGGCGACGGCGGCCGCGACTCCTCCGCCCCCGAGGCTGCCGGCGGCGCGCTCTAACTCCCCCTGACCCCGGCGGTGAGACTGGCCACCAACCCGGCCACCCGCCGTCGGGGTTTGCTAGTGTGGATTTAAGGCCCCGCGAGCGGGCCTCCGGACGACGGTTCAGTACCCGGCACGCGACAAGACTGGCCAAAGGATCTGTCATGTCGTGGTTAATCCTCATCCTGTCCGGGGCGCTCGAGGCCGTCTGGGCCGCCGCCCTCCACCGGACTTTCCAGGCCACCGGCCGGCGCCGCGTCGCCCCCGCGTCCCTCTTCCTGGCCTCCGTCCTCGCGAGCATGGCTGGCCTCGCCATCGCCATGCAGTCCATCCCCACCGGCACCGCGTACGCCGTCTGGGTGGGGGTGGGCGTGGTGCTGACCGCCGCCTACGCCATGGTCACCAAGGCGGAACGCCCGACGACGGCCCGCCTCCTGCTCCTGACCGGCATCGCCGCGTGCGTGGTTGGCCTGAAGGTGGTGGCGTAATGAGGAAGCGTTCTGCTGCGTGGGCCCTGTTGTTGGCTTCCGCCGTCCTCGAAGCTGTGTGGGCCACCGCCCTGGGCCTGTCCAATGGCTTCACTGTGCCCGTCCCCACACTGGTTTTCGCCGTGACGGCCACGCTCAGCATGATCGGCCTGGGCCTCGCCATCCGGAGCATCCCCCTCGGCACCGCCTACGCCGTCTGGGTGGGGATCGGCGCGGCCCTGACCGTTGGCTGGGCGATGGCCACCGGCGTGGAAGCCTTCAGCCTCCTGAAGGTGCTGTTCATCGCCGGGATCGTGGGTTGCGCGGCCGGCCTGAAGTCCCTGCCGGCTGGCAAGCCGGCCGAACCGGCCCGGGAGGACCAGCGGGTTTAGGCTTTTGCCATGGACTCCCCCGAAATCGCCGCGGCGATCGATTCGCTGTGGCACCGGCTCCACGGCGGTGGACCTGACCGCGGGCACCGTATCCTGCTGGGCATCACCGGAGCGCCCGGCTCGGGCAAGTCCACGTTTGCCGCCCGCCTGCAGCAGGAGTTCGGCCCGGGCGTGGCCGTAGTGGTGCCGATGGACGGCTTCCACCTGGGCAACGCCATCATCGACGGCACCCCGCTACGGCAGCGTAAAGGCGCCATGGACACGTTCGACGTCGGCGGGTACCTGTCGCTGTTGCAGCGGCTGGTGCGGCGGGACGAGCCGCTGGTGTACGCGCCGGAGTTCCGGCGCGCGTTGGACGAACCCGTGGCCGCGTCCATCGCCGTCCCGGCGTCCGTGCCGCTGGTGATCACCGAAGGGAACTACTTGCTGGTGGAGGCGCCGCAGTGGAAGGGCGTCCGTGCCCAGCTGGATGAGGTCTGGTTTATGGACACGCCTCCTGCATTGCGGCTTGCCCGGCTGGTGGACCGGCACGTGGAGTTCGGCATGGACCGGGCCGCAGCGGAAGCCTGGGCCTCGGGATCGGATGAGGCCAACGCCGTGCTGATCGAGGCCACGCGCCAGGGAGCGGACCGGATCATGCCCTGGGCCTAGTTCCTTCTCATCGAGCGGTGAGATCTCGGCGCTAAGCCGTGTCCGGAACGCCGAGACCTCGCCGTTCAATGTGCCGCGCCGGCCCGTCTACTCGGACACCGCCCGGAATACCACGGACTCGGATGGGGTTCTTGGCTGGGAAACGCACCACCACACAAGCCCACTACGAACGGAGCGCGCGCATGACTGAACCATCGGTACACCTCGGCGACGGCCTCAAGGTCAGTCCCCTGGGTTTCGGCGGAATGGCCCTCACCCCGGTCTACGGAGACGTTGACCCGCACCATGCCCTCAAGACCCTGCATCACGCGGTGGATGCCGGTGTCAGCTTCATCGACACCGCGGACATCTATGGCGGGGGCAGCAACGAGGAACTCATCGCGCAGTTACTGAAGGACCGGCGGGACGAGGTCCAGCTCGCCACCAAGTTCTCCCTGGTGGGCACGCCAACTGACGGCTACACGGAGATCCGGGGCGACGCCGCCTACATCCGGCAGGCCGTGGACGCCAGCCTGAAACGGCTTGGCACGGACGTGATCGACCTCTACTACATGCACCGCCGTGACCTCCGCGTTCCGATTGTGGAAACCGTGGAGGCCATGGCGGGGCTGGTGCAGCAGGGCAAGGTCAAACACCTTGGCCTGTCTGAGGTGACCGCACAGGAACTGGCCGAAGCCTACGCGGTCCATCCGATCGCCGCAGTCCAGAGCGAGTGGTCCATCTGGAGCCGCGACGTGGAACGCAACGTTGTTCCTGCCGCCGCCGGACTGGGCGTGGGTTTTGTGCCGTATTCGCCACTGGGCCGGGGATTCCTCACCGGCACGGTGGACGCGTCCAGCCTTGGGGCAAAGGACTTCCGACGCCGGATCCCCCGCTTCGCCGAGGACGCCGCCGATGCCAACCAGGCCGTGGTGGCAACGGTCCAGGCCGTGGCCGCGGACCTGTCCGCAGCACCGGCGCAGGTGGCCCTCGCCTGGCTGCTGGAGCAGGGCAAACGGCTGGGGCTCCCGGTGGTCCCCATCCCCGGCACGCGCAAAACGCACCGGATCGGTGAGAACCTGGGGGCACTGTCCCTGGTCCTTACCCCGGCGCAACTCGAGTCGCTGGACCAGGCCGCGGACGCCGTCGTCGGCTCCCGCTCAGCGGACCCCAACTGGGTTTCCCAGGGCCGCGAATGACCGGGCCGTGCCTAGACTGAAGGCCATGGACACGCTCATTCACGACCTACACAACATCACCATCCGCCGGATTTCGGTCAGCGAGATGGACAACAACGTGTATCTGCTCACCGCCAAAGCCAGCGGCGCGCAGGTGCTGATCGATGCCGCGGATGATCTTCCGGCCATCCAGGCACTGCTGCAGGACGCCGCCGCGGACACCACGGCCACGCCCAACCTGGTGCAGATTGCCACAACGCACCAGCATTGGGACCACGTCCGGGCACTGCCTGGCCTGGTGGCCGCCACGGGTGCCCCAACCCTTGCCGGGAAAGACGACGCCGAGGCGCTGCCCGTTCCGGTGGACCGGCCCCTGGAGCACGGGGACACCTGCGCCGTGGACGGCTTCGAGCTCACCGCGGTGCACCTGCGCGGGCACACCCCGGGGTCCATCGCGTTTGTGTACCAGGACCCGGCCGGTCCGGCCCACATTTTCAGCGGGGACTCGCTCTTCCCCGGCGGCGTGGGCAACACCCAGAAGGATCCCGAGCGGTTCAACCAGCTGATTAATGACGTCAGCGAGCGGTTGTTTGACGCGTATCCGGACGACACACTGGTGCACCCGGGCCACGGCAGCCCCACCACCCTGGGCGCGGAACGCCCGCATCTGGAGGAGTGGCGCGCCCGCGGCTGGTAAACCCGGTTAAACCACTCATCGAGTGCTCCGTAGCTGCCGTTATGGACCTTCTAAACGGCAGGTACGGAGCACTCGACGGAGGTTAAGGGGCCTTGTTAGCGGCCGCGGCGTTCGTTCGACGCCGGAGCTGACGCGCGGCGGGGGCCGCTGCGGGCCGGACGGCCGGAACCGCCGCCGTTGCCTGCGTAGGACCCACCGGACGTTCCGCCGGTGTTGGAGGACCAGACAGCCTTGTTGCCGGAGTTGCTGCCGGCGGCCCCTGCACCGGCAGCGCGCTGACCGCCGCCGTTACGGGCACCTGCGCCTGCGCCTGCCGTGCGTGCGCCGGCTGCGCGCTGGCCCGTTGCCGGACGGCCGTTGCGCTGTCCGCCGGAGGCCGCCGGGCGGCCGGTACCGCCGCGGGGAGCATCGCTGCGGGTCACCCGTGAATCCGTACGGCCGTCCGATCCGCGGCCGGCCGATGCACGGCCACCAGCTGCGGGAACGTCGTTGCGGTGCGTGGCGCCGGCGGTGCCGCGGCCACGGGCGTTGCGGCGGGCAGCTGCTGCGGCGATGGCGCGGTCCTCGTTCTGCTCAGCTACGCGGTCGAACGCTGCCCGGGCTTCGGTGCGGCCTTCGAACGCTGCGGCCCGGCGCTCGGCACGCGGAACGTCGGTGCGGGGAGCCTCAGCCGAGACCTTTCCGCGGCCGCCCCGTCCACCGCGGCCACCGGCCGTGGGTGCGGCCTGGCCGCTGCGGCGGGCGCGCTTGCGCTCGGCGTTGGCTCCCGTGGAGGTGCCGCCGCCCTGCTTGGCCTTGGCGGCCAGCAGCGCTGCACGGGTGCGCGGGTCAACCTTGTCGGCGATTTCACCGGTCAGTTCGCCAACAATCGGCGAGCCTGCGGTGACGCGCTCAAAGTTGACCTCGACGCCGGCAGCCTTCATGAGCTTCTTGACGTCGGACTGCTGCTCCGGGAGGGTCAGCGTCACCACGGTGCCGTCCGAACCGGCGCGGGCCGTACGGCCTGAGCGGTGCAGGTACGCCTTGTGCTCCGTGGGGGGATCGACGTGGATCACCAGTTCAACATCGTCCACGTGCACGCCGCGGGCTGCGACGTCGGTGGCTACCAGGACGCGGACATCGCCGGAGGAGAACTCGGCGAGGTTGCGGTCACGGGCGTTCTGCGAGAGGTTGCCGTGCAGGTCCACGGCGGGGATCCCGGCGTCGGTCAGGGTCTTGGCCAGCTTGCGGGCGTGGTGCTTGGTCCGCATGAAAAGTACGCGGCGGCCGGCACCGGAGGCGAGCTCCACGATCAGCTGCTTCTTGACGGTCTGGTCGTTGACCACCAGCACGTGGTGTTCCATGGTGGTCACCGCGGCCTGCGGGTCATCCACGGAGTGGGTCAGCGGGTTGGACAGGTAACGCTGGACGATCTTGTCCACGCCGTTGTCCAGGGTGGCGGAGAAGAGCAGGCGCTGGCCCTGGCTAGGGGTCATGTCCATGAGCTTCTTGACCACGGGCAGGAAGCCGAGGTCGGCCATATGATCGGCCTCGTCAAGGACAGTGACCTCAACGCCTTCGAGGGTGAGGATGCGCTGGCGGATCAGGTCCTCCAGGCGGCCGGGGCAGGCGATGACGATGTCCACGCCGGCGCGCAGGGCCTTTTCCTGGCGGGCCTGGGAGATGCCGCCGTAGATCACGGTGGTGTTCAGGCCGGCAGCCTTGGCCAGCGGCTCGATGGTGGCGTCGATCTGGGTGGCCAGCTCGCGGGTCGGCGCAAGGACCAGGCCCAGGGGACGGCCGGGCTTGCGGAAGTACGCGGCTTCGCGCTCTGCGAGTCGTGCTACAAGCGGGATGGCGAAGGCGATGGTCTTGCCGGAGCCGGTGCGGCCGCGGCCCAGGACGTCGCGTCCGGCCAGAGTGTCCGGGAGGGTCTTGACCTGGATGGGGAACGGGGTTTCGATTCCCTGTGCGGTCAGGGTGTCGGCGAGGGCTTTGGGCGTGCCGAGGGCAGCAAAAGTAGTCATGTAGTCAAAGGTCTTTCAGGCGGTATCCGTGCGGATATCGGCCCCCGATGCCGGTTGGCTCAAGGGTTCGCCGAAGAAAAGTCAGGTGATCAACCGGGCTGCTGCCCCAATTCAGGGCGGCCGCCGGGACCAAATGGAACGCGTTCATCGACGCAGGATGTGCCTCTCACATGAAAAAACCCGCTTCCCCTATCTGGGGCCCCGTCATGAGGGAGCAAGCGGGCATCACTGCACATCAAGTCCTACAAGCGTACCATCCCCGAACCGCCTGCCAGGATTCCGTTGCCTTCGGGGGCGGGCCGGGGCAGGCTTGAGGCATGACTGAACAGGGCGCAGACCACCACCACGCAACGCACGACGGCGGCACCCGCCAAGGAGAACAGCGGCAGCAAAGTGCGGCTGAAGCGTGGGACGAGAGATACGGCAGCAAGCCGCAGATCTGGAGTGGGAAACCCAATCCCCAGCTGGTCCGCGAAGGCGGCGGACTGCGGCCCGGCAAGGCACTGGACCTGGGCTGCGGTGAAGGGGCCGACGCCATCTGGCTCGCCCAGCAGGGCTGGACCGTGACCGCCGTGGACGTTTCCGCCGTCGCACTGGAACGCGCAGCAAGGCACGAAAAGGATGCCCTTGACCGCGAAAGCGTTCACGCGGGCCCGGAAGCCATCGCCAGCCGCATCCGCTGGGAACAGTGCGACCTGGACGAGTGGCAGCCGGCGGAGACCTACGATCTGGTGTCCTCCCAGTTCCTGCATGGGCCGCAGCTGGTCTGGCAGGGCCCGCTGCGGACGGCGGCCGCCGCGGTGAGGCCGGGCGGCACGTTGCTGATCGTGGGCCACCACCCGGACCGCCTGCCGCCGTGGGGCAACCACACCGCCCACGAAATGTTCTATACGCCCGCGCAGCTCGTCCAGGAACTCGGCATCAGCGCCCCCGAATGGCAGGTGGAAATCAGCACCACGCGCGAACGGGCCGTCACCGGGCCGGACGGGCAGGAAGCCGTCATCGGCGACACCGTCCTCAGGGCCACCCGGCTCGCCTGACTCAGCGGGACACCCGCGGCGCCACCGCCAACGCGGCAACGGCAACCACCGCTGCCAGGGCGAAGACGCCCGCGAACGATTCCGCCGTCGTCGCAAATGCGGCGAACACGATCCCCGTGGTGGCGAGGGCCAGCGCACCGCCCAGCGAATCCGCGATGGACATCGCCGAACTGTTGAACCCCTCGTCCTCCTTGCTGGACAGGGCCAGCGTCATCACGCTCAAACGCGGATACAGCAGCCCCATCCCGCCGCCGGCGAATGTCCATGCGGCAATCGCGACGGCGGCGGACCAGTGCAGTGCGGACGTCGCCAGGGTCAGGATGATGGCCGCGAGCACCAGCAGCGCACCGAGGCTCACCGCGGCGCGGTGCGGGAACCGTGTGCCGAGGCGGCCCTGGATTGCGGCGGCGCCCGCCCACGCCACGGCCCCTGCGGTGAGCGCCAGGCCGGCGAAGGTCGGCGGGAAAGCGTACTCCTCAATCAGCAGGTACGGCAGGTAGACCTCAGCCCCGAAAAATGCGGCAGCGGCCAGCCCGCGGGTGAGGATCACGCTCGGCAGGCCCCGGCGCGCCAGCAGCGTCCCCCGCGGCACGAGCGGGCGCACGGCAACCAGGGCAATCACGACGGCGGCCGCCGCTAGGAGTACGGGCGCCGCGGGGACGCCCGCGATGCTGGCCTCCGCGGAGAGGTTCAGGCCCAGCACGGCCAGCGCGGCGAGCGCGGCCCAGGCAATCCGGCCCACCGCCCACGGCGGGGTGGTGGCCTGCTCCGGCTCCCGGTCCATGCCGCGGAGGACCGGCACAATCATCACCAGGGCGGGGACCACCAGCCCCACCACACCCAGGAAGACCCAGTGCCAGCTGAAGACTTCGGCCACGATGCCGGCCGCGAACGGGCCCACGAGGGACGGGATGACCCATGCCGCGGAGAAGGCGGCGAAGATTCCCGGGTGCAGGACTGCGGGGTAGACGCGGGCCACCACCACGTAGAGGGCCACGGTCAGCGCGCCGCCGCCGAGCCCCTGGACCAGGCGGCCAGCCACCATCATGGGCATGGACACAGCACTGCCCGCGATGATGAGTCCGAGGACGAACAGGGCCACGGACGCATACAGCGGCAGGGTGGGTCCCCGCCGGTCGGACCAGTTGCCGGCCGCCACCATGCCGATCACGCCGGTGGCCATGGGACCGGCGAAAGCGAGCGCATACAGGCTGGCGCCGTCGAGTTCGCGGCTGGCCACGGGCATGATGGTGGTCACGGCGAGGGATTCAAACGCGGCGAGGAACACCAGCGAGCACGCGCCGATGGTCACCCACAGGTACGGCCGCTGCAGGATCCCGGCGGTGGCCTCTGTGGAGGGAAGGGTGGAATCTCGCACGTTTCAGCGTACCGCCAGTGCCTCCTGCACGCTCTCCGCCACCGCACGGGCGCCGGCCTGGCCCATCACGATGGTGTAGTGGTTGACGCCGGGCACCTCAAGAACGCGCAGGGACGGCAGTTTCTCCGCCCAGCCTTCCAGGTAGCCCGGGGCGTAGAGCCCGGCCGGCTCGTTGAGCAGGCCACGCGGCGCCCGAAGGACCTGGGTGTCAACGGCCAGTTCGTCCAGCGCCTTCAGCAGCGACGCGCCCCGGTGCAGCTCGGCGGTGTCCTGGGCCATAGCCTCGTAGCGCGTGGCCGGCCGCAGCTCCGGGGCCTCCCCCGTCAGGTCGTAGTCCACGTAGTCCTCCACGAGCGGGGTCCAGTCCGCGCTGAACGCCGGATGCTGCCGCCAGAAGGACCGGTAGGCTTCGCGGCTGGGGAAGGTGGAGTTCAGGCGTTCGGCCGCAGGGCCCAGTACTGCCGGGATCACGTCCTCGTCCGACATTCCGGCTGGCACCTGCAGCGGCAGGCCGCCGTCCACCAGCACCAGCGAGCGCACACGCTCCGGGTACCGGTTCGCCAGGACCACGGAGGCGAAGGCGCCCATGGAATGTCCGACGACGGTCACCGGCCCCGTGGTGAGCGCACCCAGCACGGCGGCCAGGTCCGCAGCATGCGTGGGCATCCCGTACGGTCCCGGCAGCGAGTTGCTGCGGCCGCGTCCCCGCAGATCGGGCGCGATGATCCGCACGCCGGGCAGTGCCTGGGCCAAGTACGGCCATGCTTTGTGCGATGCGGTCACACCGTGGACGGCCAGGATGGTGGGCGCGTCCGGCTCCTCCGGCCCCCAGAGGGCAGTGTGCAGGGTGCCGCCGCGGACCTCGACGTCGGTGGTCCGGTAGCCGGTGCTGCTGGCTGCTTGCGTCATGGGGCGTTTCCTTCCTGCGCCGGGACAGCACCTGGCGTTGGTGCGAGGGCCCGCTCGATGAACTGCATCATTTCCTCGAAAACGTGCTCCGGCACGTCGGGGCGTGCTCCCGGGACAGGATCGGCACCCTCTTCGTCCCAGAGCACCCAGCGCATACCGATGAGTTCGCCGATGCCCATCAGCGCCCACGCCGCGACGGTGGGGTCCATCTCCCGGACCTCGCCGCTGAGCTGCGCCGCCTTCAGTCCGGCGATGTAGCCATCCACAATCCGGGTGTAGTGCAGCCGCAGGGCACCGGGGGAAACGAACTCGGCCTGGCGGATGATCCGGTAGAGCGCCGGGTGCTGCGCCGTGAACCGGAAGAAGGCCCGGAAGCCTGCCCGTTCGGCCTCCAGCCTGCTGCCGGCGCTGCGGGCGGCATCGGTCATGGCGTGCCGGACCCGCCGGTTGAGGTCCTCCACCACTTCGTCGAAGATGGCCTGCTTGCCGTCGAAGTACAGGTAGAAAGTACCCAGCCCGACGCCGGCCTCTTCGGTGATTTTGACGATGGAGGCTTCGTGGTATCCCACCGAGGCGAACACCGTTTCGGCGGCTTCGAGCAGTTTGGCCCGGGTGCGGGTGCCGCGGGCGGTGCGTGGCTGGGTGCTCATGGCTGGCCGCCTTCAGAGTAGGTGGGCTGTGTGTGAGGTGGCTGCGGGTGGGCAGGCGGTACGGGGTGGGTCCCGGCGAGTTCCTGCCGCAGCCTGGCCCGGAGCACTTTGTTCAGTGCTGTCCGGGGCAGCGATCCCACCAGGGAGATCCTGGCGGGGACTTTGAAGCCGGACAGCTGTGCGGCGCAGTGTTCCAGCAGTTCCTGCTGGTCGGTGGCCATCCCGGTGCGCACCACCACAAAGGCTGCGCCGCTTTCGCCCCAGCGCTCGTCCGGCACACCCACGACGGCGGCCTGCGCCACTGCGGGGTGAGCCAGCAGGACAGCCTCAACCTCGGCCGGGGCAACGTTTTCGCCCCCGGAAATGTAGAGGTCCTTGAGCCGGTCCACCACCCGGATGTACCCGTCCGCGTCGCGCTCCACCAGGTCACCGGTGCGCAGCCAGCCGCCGGCGAGGACGCCGGCCGTGGCGGCGGGATCGCGGAAGTAGCCCGCAAAAACGCCGGGGCCGCCCACCAAAAGCTCGCCCGTGGCGGCGCCGTCGTAGATCTCACCGGTGACCGGATCAGCAACGGCCACCGCAACGTGCGGGTACGGTTTGCCGGAGTAACCCACCATCCGTTCAGCGTCCTCGTTGGCCAGGCACAGCACGTTCGGCGAGGCCTCGGTGAGCCCGTACCCCTGGCTGAGCGCAACTCCACGGCGGTGCCAGATCCGCAGCAGCGGCGCCGGCATGGGCGCCCCGCCCACCACGGCATGCCGCAGGCTGCTGAGGTCGCTCCGGGCAAAGTCCGGGTGCTCGGCCAGCATCAGGTATTGCGTGGGGACACCCATCAGCATGGTGACGCGGCGCTCGGCGATCAGCTGCAGGACCCGCCCCGGCTCGAAACCGCGCTCCAGGACCACCGTGGCCCCGGCCCACCAGGCCAGCAGCGGCTGGATGTTCCAGCCGCCCACGTGGAACTGGGGCAGCACGGCCAGCACCACGTCGGTGCTGGCCATGTCCAGGGTCCGGGACAGGGCGAGGTTGGTCCAGAAGCAGTTCGCGTGGGTGAGGACGGCGGCTTTGCTGGCCCCTTCGGTGCCGGAGGTGAAGATCATCAGGAGGGGGTCGTCGTCGTGCACTGCCTTCCCCACGCCGGCCGGCGGCGCGGCTCCCGCGGAAAGGATCCGCGTGGGCGCGGGCACGGACTTTTCGACGCCGCCCGGCCCCGGCGCCGCGGTCCGCGGCGGGTGGGGCAGCAGGGAGCAGGCCGCGGCCGCCAGGGCATCGAGGTCGTCCTCCACAAGCAGCAGCTGGGGATCCG
The DNA here is from genome assembly GCA_023264815.1 of Arthrobacter sp. Lineage (GTDB taxonomy): Bacteria > Actinomycetota > Actinomycetes > Actinomycetales > Micrococcaceae > Arthrobacter. The sequence continues at coordinate 34,121 of JAHFUZ010000027.1, forward strand.
CCAGCCCCAGCTGGGCGGAGAGTTCGCGCGGCGAGAGCCGCCAGGACAGCGGCACCAGGACCAGGCCGGCCTTGGCGCAGGCGAAGAAGACCACCACGTGGTCCGAGCCGTTGCCGGTCAGGGTGGCGATCCTGTCGCCGGAGACGTAACCCGCCGCCTGCAGCACTCCGGCCAGGCTGGCCGCCCGGCGTTCCAGCTCGGCATAGCTGAGGGTGAGTCCGCGGTCGTCGATGGCGATCCGGTGCGGGGTGGCGAGGCTGCGGTCGGTGGTCCAGCGGCCGAGGGTGTGCAGGCCGTCCGCCTGGGCCCGGTGTGCTGCGCCGGTCATGCGGCCTCCTCCAGGATCTCGCGGGACTTCTGCACCCGGTCGCCGCCCCGCCGTGTCCGGCGTCGGGCCAGCCGCTGGGCCGCTCCGGTCAGGCCGCCGGGCAGGAAGAGCACCACCAGGATGAACAGGGTGCCGAGAATAAAGAGGGGTTCGGACAGCGGGATGCGCAGGATCTCAGGCAGCGCATCGATGGCGTCAGAGTTGGCCAGTGTGGTGAGGCGCTGGTCCAGGATGGTGTAGAAGACGCCGCCGATCACCGCACCCCAGCGGGAGCCCACGCCGCCGAGGACCACCATGACCAGCAGGGTGATGGTGAGGTCGGCGGAGACGGCCCGGGGCACGGCGCCGCTCTGCAGCAGCAGGAAGACCATGCCGATGATGCAGACAAGAACCGCGGAGACCACAAAGATCAGCAGCTTGACCAGGTAGGGCTGCAGGCCAAGCACCCGGACCCGGAGCTCGTTTTCGCGGACCGCCGCGGCCACGTGGCCGGCCCGGGAGGACTGCACCCAGGTGACAATGACGAACACGGCCACCAGCACGGCGAGGGCCAGCCAGTAGAGATTCCGGGTGTTGGCCACACCCACCAGGAAATCCGGCAGGTTGTTGGTGCGCAGCGTGAGGCCTTCGTCGCCACCGGTGATGCCTTCGGGGTTGCGGCCCACCACCACGGAGCCGGCCTGCGCGAATGCCAGGGTGACCATGGCGAACGGGATGCCGCTGACCTTGAGGCTGATGCTGCCCACCACGTGCGCAAGCACAATCACCACCAGCAGGGTCAGTCCCATGGCGGGCAGCAGGGGGATGTCCAGGTTCTGCAGGATGATGGCCAGCCCGTACACGCCGGCGCCGAAGTACAGGGCATGGCCGAAGGAGAGGAGCCCCGCAACGCCGAGCAGCAGGTGGTAGGTCAGGGCGGCGGCCGCCATCAGCATGCACATCGCCAACAGCTGCAGGGACCCTGGGGTGTAGGTGGGCCCGGGCAACACGCCGGGCAGGGACAGGTTGAGCAGCGGCAGCAGGATCAGGAGTACGACGCCGGCAATTCCGACGGCGGCGCCCACCACCTTTCCGCGGGTCAGTCGCAGCGGTGCGCGGCCGCCGTCGTGCGTTCCCTCCGCGGCACCGCGGTTCGCTGCACGACGGCGGGAGCCGGCGGGGGTGCCGCCAGTCGCGCCATGCGCGTCCTGGGTTTCTGTGGCGTCGGTTTCGGTGGTCATGAGGTTCTCCCGAGCAGGCCGGAGGGACGGAACAGCAGCACCAGCGCCAGGGCCAGCACCACCACGAAGTCGCCGGTGCCGCCGAGGTAGAAATTGGCGAACTGCTGCAGGACCGCGACGGCGACGGCGGCGACGGCCGCACCGGTCAGGGAACCGAGGCCGCCGATCACGGTGACGATGAAGGCGAAGATGAGCAGCGAGCCGCCCAGCAGCGGGGAAACGTAGCCGAAGTAATGCGAGGCCAGCACCCCGCCCAGGCCCGCCGCTGCGCCGCCGATGGTGAAGACCAGGGTGAAGGCTTTGCGGACGTCGATGCCCAGCGCGGTCACCATGGACCGGTTTTCGACGCCGGCCCGGATGATCATCCCGTAGCGGGTGTTCTTAAGGAAGAACACCAGGGCCAGCAGCACCAGGACGGCGGCGATGATGCAGATGAACCGGTCGTTGGGGATCCGTGCGCCCAGGATGTCGGTGGTTTCCTTGAACCAGGCGGGCCCCTGGATGAACACGGGGTCGGTGCCCCAGATGCCGTCAAACAGGGCCACCGCGGCGAGGGAGAGGCCCACGGTGACCAGGACCTGCTCGATATGCCGCTGGTAGAGCCGGCGGATCAGGACGAACTCGGTGAAGGCGGCGAACAGAGCCCCGGCCACCGCTCCGACCAGCAGGGACAGCAGGAATGTCCACCAGTTGTCGCCGCCGGTCCGGCGGGCGATTTCCCAGCCGGTGAAGGCGCCGAGCGTGAGGAACGCGCCGTGGGCAAAGTTCAGCACGCCCATCAGCCCGTAGATCAGGGACAGGCCGGCGGCTACCAGGAAGTAGAGGGCGCCGAGGCCCAGGCCGGTGAACAGCAAGAGAACCAGGGTGCTCACAGTGCTGCTCCTTTCTCGGCGGGGGCGGGTGTCTGGGCGGAGGCGGTGTGGGCTGCCTCTGTGTGCGCTGCCTCGGTGTGCGCTGCCTCGGTGGAGACGCCCAGCAGCCGTTGCGTCAGCCCGTCGTCGTTCAGGAAGTCCAGGGCGTTGCCGGTGTGGACCACGCGGCCGCCGGAGAGGACCACCGCGCCTTCCGCGAGCTGGCGGACCACCTGCAGGTTCTGCTCCACCAGGAGGATGGGGACGGTTTTGGCTGCCTCGGCAAGGGTCTCGGCCACCTCGGCCACGATTTTCGGGGCCAGGCCCTTGGTGGGTTCGTCCACGAGCAGGATCTTGTTGGTGTTCAGCAGTGCCCGGGCCAGCGACACCATCTGCTGCTGGCCGCCGGATAGGGTGCCGGCCATCTGGCCGGAGCGGGCCAGCAGGTCCGGGAAAAGTTCCTCCACGAGCTGCCGGCGGGGCGCGGCATCGCGTTCGGCGAGGCGGAGGTTCTCGGCGACGGTGAGCTTGGAGAAGACTTCACGGTCTTCCGGGACGTAGCCCACACCGCTGCGGATGATCTTGTAGGTGGGCTCCCTGTCCACGCGGACGCCGTCGAGTTCCACGGTGCCGGTGCGGTCGATGAGCCCGATGATGGCCTTGATGGTGCTGGTCTTGCCCACGCCGTTGCGGCCCAGCAGGGCGGTGATGCCGGTGGCCGGGACGGTGAAGGACACATCCTCCACCACCTGCTGGCCGGCGATGTGGGCAGTCAGCCCGTCAATTCTGAGGATGGGGGCCGGGGCGATGGAGCGTTCCTCCTCTGCAGCGGTCATACGGGCTCTCCAAGGTAGGCGCTCTGCACGGTGGGATCGGCCATCACGGCGTCGGGACTGTCCAGGGCCAGCAGGCTGCCGTGGTGCATCACAGCCACCCGGTCCACCAGCCCCAGGACCACATCCATATGGTGCTCCACCATCATCACGGTGCAGCCGCGGTCGCGGTGCATGCTGCGGATGATCGCGGTAAGGGACGGGACGTCCCCCGACGCGACGCCCGCCATCGGCTCATCAAGGAGGACGACGGCGGGATCGGTCGCCAGGAGCACGGCGATTTCCACCTTGCGTTTCTCACCGTGCGAAAGGTCCCCCGCCGCCGTCGTAAGCTGGCCGGTGAGCCCCACCTCGCTGATGGTGCCGCGGGCAATCCGGGTGGCTTCGTCCGACGCGGACGGGAAGCGCAGGATGCTGAAGCTGCCGCCGATCTTCGCCTGCGCGGCGAGGCGGACGTTCTCCAGCACGCTGAGCCGGGGGAACAGGTTTGACGTCTGGAAGGTCCGCCCCAGCCCTGCCTTCGCCCTGCGGTGGATGGGCGCTGCGGTGATCTCCCTGCCGTTCAGGCTGACGCTGCCTTCGGTAGGACGCATCACCCCGGAAATCAGGTTGAACAGGGTAGTCTTGCCGGCCCCGTTGGGGCCGATCACGCCGATCATTTCGCCGGCGCCCACCGCGAAGCCAACATCCTGGAGGATGCGGGCACCGCCGATCTGCAGGCAGAGGCCGTCCACCGCGAGGGCAGGCAGGACTGGGGTATCCATGGGTCGGGATCCTTCGTGTTCATCGTTGGACTGTCAGGATGTGGAGCAGGCGGGCTACACGGGCGGCCAGGGCGTGGGGCTGCCTGGTCCGCCCGGGTCGCTACTGCTTCTCTGGCGGCTCCACCTCGTCCGCGGCGACCACCGCCACGAGCTCCGGCACCCAAGCGCCGTTCTTCTGCACCAGCTTGGCCTGGTACATGTCCTGGACGAGGACATGGTCGGTGGCCCTGATGGTTTCCTTGCCCTTGGGTCCGTCAAAGGAATAGCCCTCGAGTGCCTTGACCATCAGCTCGGTGGATTCGGTTCCGCCCTGCCTGATGGCCTGGACGATCATCTGGCCGGCCACGAAACCGTCCGGGGTGAAGAGATCGGGCTTGTGGCCCGCCTTTTCAACTTGGGCGATCATGGCTTTCTCCACCTCGGTGCCCGACGCGCCGGGGAAGTAGTGGCTGAGGAAGCTGATCTTGGATGTGGCTTCCCCGTAGGCTCCGAACGTGGACGCGTCACCGAGGCCGGTGACCACGGGGGCGACGTCGAAGGCGCCCTGCTGGCTGAGGGTCTGCCACATGGTGCCGGAGGTTGCCCCTGCCCAGGCGACGAAGACCATGTCCGGTTTGGCGTCGATGAGCTGGCGGGCGAAGGGGGTCAGTTCCTGGCCTTCGGGGACCAGCACAGCCTCCACGGTGGCGCCCTTGGCTCCGAGCACGGCCTTGACGGCGGCCACGTTGCCCTGGCCGAACGCGTTGTCCTGCGCGAAGACCACTACCTTCTTGGCGCTCGCGTCGAGGAAGGACCCCGCCGTTGCCACATCCTGCAGGCTCTGGCGGCCGGACCGGAAGGTGTACTTGTTGATGCCCTGGATGGCGTCGGTGGCGGCCGGACCGGAAATGTAGAGGACGTTGTTCTGGGCCGCCTGTTCGGCCAGCTTCAGTGCGATTCCGGAGACCACTGTGCCGCCGATGATTTTGTAGCCCTGGCCGATCAGGTCCTTGGCCGCCGTAACGGCCTTGTCCGGGTCGCCGCCGTCGTCGTGGTAAGTCAGGTTGATTTTGGTGCCGTTGACTTCGCCGGTTCCTGCGGTGGCGTAGTCGATGCCCGCCTGGAGGCCCTCGTAGTACGTGGCTCCATAGGCGGCCAGCGGACCGGTCTTGGAATAGATGATGCCCACGTTCATTGTCTTGGCGGACGCGCTGCCGCCGGACTGGGCCGGGGTTGCACCAGGGGTTGGTGCGCAGGAGCTGAGGGCCAGCCCCGCGGCTATCACGGCCGCGAGCAGGAACTTCTTTGTATCCTTCACGGGATGCCTTTCGTTGGGAAACCGCAAAATCCGGGCAAGTGCGTGTGATGAGAATCGTGACTGAACCTGAAAGGTGATTCACGTTATGGCAAATGTAGGACGCGGCCTGCGGGGTGTCAATGGATTTTGGGGCCGGGTGCGCAACGTTCCGGCAACGCTCTCTCACTTAATGCGGGTTTTTGCCGGACGCTCCATCACTTTCTTCAGGATAGTGATAGAGCGTTTCCCAAAAACCCGCATTAACTGAGAGAGGGTCCGTCGGAATCCCAGTCAACCGATGTACCGGTTGCGGCCGGCGCGGTAACCGAAGACCGCGGCGAGGGAGCCGACCACCAGGAACAGGATCCCGGCGGCGGTGAAGGAGCCGGTGGCCTGGTGCAGTTGACCCACCATCAGCGTGCCGGTGGACCCCAGCCCGTAGCCCACGCCCTGCATCATGCCGGAAAGATGGGCTGCTGTGTGCCCGTCCCGGGTCCGCAGCATAATCATGGTCAGGGCCACCGCGGTGAGGCTTCCCTGCCCCAGCCCCAGCAGCCCGGTCCACACCCAGACCAGGCCCAGCGGCCCGAAAATACTCAGCGCGAACCCGCCGCCGGTCATCAGCGCCACCACCACGTTGATGACACGCTGGTCCCGGAGCCGGGCCGCCAGCGCCGGGGCAAACAGTGAACCCAGCATCTGCAGCACGATGGATACGGACACCATGAGCCCCGCAGTGCCCCCGTCCACGCCGCGTTCCCGCAGGATCGGCGCCAGCCATGCAAACACACTGAAGGACATCATGGCCTGCAGCACCATAAAGATGGTCACCTGCCAGGCCACCGCCGAGCGCCACACGTTGACGCCGTCGGACACTGCCTGGTGCCGGACCGGATGCTGCCGTACCGCCACGGGGAGAAAGAGGAAAAGAACGACGGCGGCGGGCACCGCCCAGAACCACAGCGCCGCTGTCCACTCCCCCGTCGCCGTAAAGACGGGGTAGGTAAAGCCGGCTCCGAGGGCGGCCGAAGCGCAGATCGCCGTGGTGTACAGCCCGCCCATCAGGCCCAGCCGGTGCGGAAAATCGCGTTTCACCAGCCCGGGGAGGAGCACGTTGCACAGGGCAATGGCCGCACCGCAGGCCGCCGTTCCCACCAGCAACGCCGGCAGATGGCCTGAGCCCGGCAGCAGCCCGCCGGTGTCCGCGGGCCGCAGGAGGAGCCCCGCGGTGAGGACGGCCATGGCACCCAGCAGGACCCGTTCCGCACCGAACCTGCGCGCCAGGACCGGGGCCAGCGGCGCGAACACGCCCAGGAGGGTGACGGGCACGGTGGTGAGCACCACCACCGCCCAGCCGGGCAGGCCGGCGTCGGACGTTATCTCCGGAAGCACCGCCGCGAAACTGGAGAACACCGTCCGGAGGTTCAGGCCGATCAGCACCAGGCATAGGCCCAGGTAGGCCAGCGCGCGACGGCTGGCCACAAACGTTGGTCCAGGTGCCGGCGATTCATCGACTTCCGCGTCCACCAGGGTGCCCGCGCTGCCCTTCACCCCAACGTCACTCCCAAGAGCCGGCTGCTTCCTTGCCCCGGCGTTCATCGCTTCCTTCACCCACCCATTCTTGCAGGCGGATATCTGGCAATGACCGGCGTCGGCACTTATCCACATAGGCCCGTCGCCGCCTGTTCGTCCTTTCCCGGCCTACCTAGGGTTAGGGGACAGCACCAGCCAAGCCCAACACCTAGCAGGGAGAACATGGCCACCTCACAGCCACCGGAACATGAAACAGTGCAGGCCGGCCCCGGGACCGCGCTTGACCGCCCAAGCAGCCGGCATCAGGCTGTTGCCAGCCTCGTCCTCGCCATCGTTGCACCGGTGAGCCTGCTGTTTACTGCCCCCTTCGCCAACTATGCCCTGCTGCTGACCTTTCCTTACGACGGCCCGTCGAAGTATCCCTGGGCTGCCCCTCTCGCGCTGTGGAGCCTGCCGTTGATTTTCGGCAGCGTTTCCGTGTCCCTTGCGCTGTTCGCGATCCGCAGGTCGGGGCGTGGTTCGGAAGGCTATGGGCTCGTGATGGCGTCCCTTTGGATATCAGGCGTGATTTTCGTGATCGGCCTGATTTTCACACTCCGGTTCGTGTCCATGATGAAATAGCGGTCCCGTTGGGCTGATGTCCTGGCCCGCTGGCGTTGCGGCGCACCTCTCCATTCCGGCGGCCCGGCACACGCCGGTATTCTGGAAGGGATGAGCGAATCCCCAGAATCCCCCCAGCCTCCGCATGTCCCCCGCCCGGTGACACCCGGAACCCAGGCATCCTTCGGCACGTATGGCGGCAGGCCCGTCAGCTTCGTCCGCCGCGGGACACGCCTGCAGGGACGCCGCCAGGCGGCGTGGGAAGAACATGCCGGCCGCTGGGCCGTGGACGTGCCGCGTCATGTGGCGAACACGTCGGTCCACCCGGATTACACGTTCGACGCCGAGGCCGAGTTCGGCCGGAAGGCACCGCTGATCGTGGAGATCGGCTCCGGGCTGGGGGACGCCATCTGCCATGCCGCTGAGCAGAACCCGGACACGGATTTCCTCGCTGTGGAGGTCTACACACCCGGCCTGGCCAACACCATCATCAAGATCAACAGCCGCGGGCTGAGCAACGTCCGGGTGGTGGAAGCCAACGCGCCCGAGGTCCTGGCCACCATGCTCCCCGCTGGCTCCGTAAGCGAACTCTGGGTCTTCTTCCCCGACCCCTGGCACAAGTCGCGGCACCACAAACGCCGGCTCATCCAGCCGGAGTTCGCCGGCCTCGCGGCCCGTGCCCTCACGCAGGGCGGCCTGTGGCGGATCGCCACCGACTGGTCGAACTACGCAGTCCACGTCCGGGATGTCCTGGCGGACTCAGCCGACTTCGAAAACCTGCACACCGGCGAGCGCCACGGGCCCGAAAGCCCCCTCACACAGGTGTGGCAGTCCGGCGTCGAATCCCTGGTGGGCGGCGCGCCGGTCCGCGAGGGCAGGGCACCTGTCAGCACCGAACACACCGGCCCCAACGAGGGCGTGGATGAGACCGGCGGCTGGGCCCCCCGCTTCGAAGGCCGGATCCGCACCAGCTTTGAGGCCAAAGCCCACGAGGCAGGCCGGCTGATTTTCGACCTCTGCTACCGCCGGCGCTAATTCCCCACAACCAGACACACCACTGGTTGGGGAAACGCGGCTGTCAGGCGACGCTGATGCCGGAAACGATCTCCTTCAGCAGGTCCACCCGCGGTTCAGCCTCAGGGTTGACGTAGGGCCAGATCACCACGACGCCGATGAAGCGGCTGTTCTCCCAGACGCCGACGGTGGCTGCCACCCGCGCCGTGCCCGAGGCGTCCGTGTAGCCCACCAGCACTGCATACGAGTCCTTGCCGGGCAGGTTAAGTTCGCCTTCGGTGAGGAGCGTCCCTGCGCGTTCTTCCAGGTAGAACTCCGACATCAGGTGCGCCCAGCCATTGGCCTGAGGGGCGTCCGTGACGGAGGTGTCGTCCTTGATCACGGTGACTAGGACGTCGCCAAGCAGGCCGTACTGCTCGGTGTTTGGGCCCGCTGCTGAGTCCTCCAGGACTTGGGTGTACTCGGGAAAATCAGCCGTAAATCCCAGCGGGGATTCGATGTGCACTGACATGGTTGCTCCTTAGCGGTAAGTCTTGGGTTCAGGCACGAAGGCGTTAGAGCCGCTCAAGCTTCGAATCGTTCGGGACCTTATAGTACGTGGACACGTTGGTGGATACCTTGTTCTCGGTCTGGACCTTGACCTCGCCGGCCTTCAGGTCGATTCCGGCCTCGTTGCTCGCTGTCACCACGCTGTTCACCTGGACAGTGGCCGACCCTGCCTCATAGAGCTTCGCTGCGTCACGGGCGGCGCCGGCATCGTTCCCCAAAGCCACGTTCCGCAGGTAGCTGTCGATCACGGCCTTGTTCTCCGGGGAATAGTCCACATCGATCTTGACCGTGCCCTGGGTCCCCACGCTGACGGAGGACTCAACCTTGACTGCTTGGACGTCCGTGCCCGCAGTGGCCCCCTGCGCCATTGTGCCGTCCATGGACACGGACACGGACTCAATGTTGTTGGACTTGTCCATCTTCACTTCGAGTCCGCCCTTCCCGGATGCTTCGAAGGTGCGGCCCTCCAGGTCCAGTTTGCCCCGGGCTGAGACCTCGCCGCTGGCGGTCGAGGTTCCGTCCGTGAGGTTGCGCTCATAGGCAAGATCCAACTTGGCCGATCCGGACGCGACGCCGGACTCGCCCTTTGCCTCGAGCGAGAGGGTTCCCTTGGCCTTGTCCGTCTGGCCCGTGGAGCCGTTGCCATCGGCGGCCTCGTTGATGGTATCCAGGATGTAGCCCGGCGGGTTGCCGGCCACGTCCTTGATGTCGCCCACGCTGTCCGGCGGAAGGTCGCGGTACATCTGCTCGCGGGCGGCTTTGGCTTCCTCAATGCTGTCAAAGGTGTACTCGCGGGAGACCTGTCCGTTCAGGGTCACGCCTGCGGCCCCGGTGGTGTCGTTGACGCCGAGGCCCATGTTGCCATAGACCTTCATGGTGGCCGAGCCGTCGGCATTCTCCACCACTTCGGTGCCCACCTCTGCGCCGCCGTGGACCCAGGCCACCCGCGCCTCGATGGACGCTTTGCCGGTCTCTGAGTAGACGGGAATGTCCGCCCTGGCCAGTTCCTGGAGGTGCTCTTTCGCCTGTTCCTGCGCGGACTCGGGGATGCCGCCGTCCATGCGCATGAGGTCCTCGGCGAACGGGCCGCCCTCGCCTTCACCTTCGATCAGGTACTGCCGGTCCTCCCGGGACAGGCTTGCCCACCATTTGGCCTGCTCTTCAGGGCTGGCCTTGAGCATGTCGTCCAGGCCCTGTTCCAGCTCCTCGCGATGTGCCTGCGCCTCTGCGGCCTTCTGCGCCTGCTGCTCAAGCCAGGCCTGTGCGCGGCTGCCCAGGTCCTTGAGCTTGTCAACGAAGCTTCCGCCGCTAGCGTTTCTGCCGGTCTGGGACGCCTTTTCCTGCTCGTTTGCGTGCTGGAGGAGGAGCTTTGAATTGTGGCGGAGGCTGGACGCCACCCGCTCCAGGGTGGGCCGGTGGGTTCCTGTCCAGTCCTGCCGGAACCGCTCGCCGTCCATGCCTTTCCAGGGAGCTGACTGGATCTGGCCCTGCAGGGAGCTGGCACGGCTGCTGAGGAGTGTGGCCGCCTTGTCAACGGCCTTCGCCAGCTCGCGCAGCTGGCTGACGTCCGCGCCGTAAAAAGTCATGGTTTCTCCCCCGGAGAGTGCTCAGTGTGGGTTTCCCGCTGAACATATGGTTGCACGGCACACCCTGCCCGGCGATGGGGAACACTCCCCATCGCCGGGGGGGACAACAGGATCGCCGGGCTGGAACGCGGGACTGTCCGGGGCACGGTTTGCGTGGCACGATGGGGTCAGTGCGGGGGGCACACCATCTGCGCCGCCCCGGCGCCGGCCCGAAGGAACCGCCATGAAGAGAGAACTCAGGCAAGCCGCTGACGTTGCGGAGAATGCCACCAATTCACGCACCCTGGAACTGCTGGCCCGGGCGGGTTTCGCGGCAAGTGGCCTCTTGCACCTCCTGGTGGGGGCCATCGCCATCCGCCTCGCCATGGGCGGTTCCGGGAACGCAGACTTCAGCGGCGCGGTGGCCGAACTGGCCAGCCAGCCCGCCGGGCCGCTCCTCCTCTGGGCAAGCTTCGCCGCCTGCGCCGCACTGGCGCTGTGGCAGGCCAGCGACGCCATCTTCGACTACAACGGGCTGCCGGCCAAGGAAAAAGCTGGCAAGAAGGCCAAAGCTGCGGCCCAGGCCCTGGTGTTTGCCGGGCTCGCACTGACCCTGGCCAGCTTCGCCACCGGTACAGGCTCCGGTGGAGACAACCAGCAGTCAGCGAGTGACTTCACCGCCACGGTCATCAAGGCTCCGGGCGGGGTGGCGCTGCTGGTTCTGGTGGGGACGGGCATCGCGGTGACCGGGGTGATCTACGCCATCCGCGGCTTCAGGAAGTCCTTCGAGAAATACCTGACCATGCCGGCCTCCCCCACCGCCCGGACGGCCGTCACTGTCCTGGGCGTGGTGGGCTACGTGGCCAAGGGTGCCGTCCTTCTGCTGACCGGGCTGCTGATTGCCGTTGCCACGCTCCGGGCCCATCCGGACGAATCCACTGGCCTCGACGGCGGCCTCAAAGCCCTCCGCGAGCAGCCGTTCGGCATGTACCTTCTGGCCGCGGTGGGTGCCGGCCTGATCTGCTATGGCGTGTACATGGTGGTCCGTGCCCGGCTGGCCAAGATGAACCAGTAGCAACGCTAGGGAACGGTGATCACGGCGACCGTGTTCTGGGTATCGTCCCGCAGTTCCACGCTCGCGATGCTGGCCAGCTGCACCGGAGTGGCCCCGGTGACCCTGATCCGGCCGCTGTCCGTGGCCGTCCAGGCGCAGGCGCGGTCCTCCCCGCCGGCGCGGTCCCGCACCCACAGCGAGTACGTCCCGGTGAGCGGCATGCTGCTGCCGTTGACCGCCAGTTCCGTGCCCCAGTTCTTCCGGGCGAGGTCCACGCTGAAGCGCAGTCCGCTGTCCGCCTGGACCGAGTAGCGGGCGTCGGGCTGCGGCGGCCGGTTCAGCAGCGGTGCCGCGGCCACGCCCAGCGCGAGGCACGCGGCGGCGACGGCGCCCACCAGCGCCACCCACCGCCGTCGTAAGGTACGACGGCGGGCGGCCAGTTCAGCGAGCACGGTGCGGGGCACAGAGGTGGCTGGGTCAGGGGTTGCGGCCGGGCGGGAGTTGACCGTCAGCGCCACCGCATCCGGCACGGGGACGGCGTCCAGCAGGGCCGGAAGGCTGTCCAGCTCGGCGAGGTCCGCACGGCAGCCGGCGCAGTCCTGCAGGTGGGCTTCGAAGCGCCGCGAATCCGCGGGGTCGAGCCCGCCGAGGACATAGGCGCCCAGCAGCTGGTGCAGTTCGTCGGCGTTCACCGTTCCACCCCCATTTCGTCCAGGATGGTCCGGAGCGCCCGGACCGCGTAGTAGGCGCGGGATTTCACGGTTCCGCTGGGGATGTTCAGCTGCACGGCGGCCTCGTTGACGGTGAAGCGGCGGTAGTGGAGGGCCACCAGGACGTCGCGGTGTTCACTGCTGAGCCGGAGCAGCGCTTCCTCCATCAGTACCCGGTTGAGAAGTTCGTCCACCCGTTCCACCGCTTCGGCCGGGTCCGCGAGTTCGCGTGCCATTGCCTCGGCCGGCCTCCGCTGCGCCTTGCGGTAGTTGTCGATCATGATGTTCCGCGCCGTCCGGAAGAGGTAGCTGCGCAGGCTGCCGGTAATGTCCGGGGCCTGCTGCCAGACGCGAAGGACCGTCTCCTGCACCACGTCCTCGGCGAGCTGCGGATCACGGGAGGCACTGAGCACGAACCGGCGCAGCGCGGGGCCGTGTTCGCGGTAGATCGCTGCCACCACGTCCTCGTCCAGCGGCATGCCCGCCTCCTGTCTGCTGGTTCCGGCTGATACGACGTCCCCTGCGCGGAAACGGTTCACGCGCCCAGCCTGCACAACCGTGTCCGAAAACAGGGGGACCGCCCCTTGAACCATTCTTCACCCAGGCGCGTCGTACGGGTTAGCGTCCGGCAATCCGACGCCGGGCCCCAGCCGAGGAGCAACCCCATGAAAAAGCATTTGGGTACAAGTCTCGCCGCGATGGCCCTCATGGCCGCACTGGCGGGCTGCGCAGGCAGCCCCGGAACCACCACTACTTCGGCCGCGCCGTCGGCCACCGCACCTGCAGCCACCTCCCCAGCCCCGGGCGGTACCACTGCAACTGCCGCGGTCGACCTCAAAACAGCGCCCTCCAGCGCCGGCAACATCGTGGTGGATGCCAAGGGCATGAGCCTCTACTTCTTCACCAAGGACGTGAAGGATTCCGGCACCAGCGCATGCACGGACAAATGCCTGATCGCCTGGCCGCCGGCTCTCAGCACCGCCGCGGTGCCGTCCGCAGAAGGCGTCACGGGTACCCTGGGCACCATCACGACGCCGGCCGGGGCAAAGCAGCTGACGCTGAACGGATTGCCGCTGTATTACTACGAGAAGGACAAGAAACCGGGGGATGTGACAGGCCAGGGCGTGGGTGGCGTCTGGTACTTGGCGAGCCCGTCCGGAGACATGATCCGGATGGCGGCGTCAGGCTACTGACAACGGGGTCCGTCGCCTGTCCGCAGGTTCCCAGGGGACGGTTCCTACGGATGGACGCCGGGCAGCGGGACCGGAGGGTTGGACGGCAAGGGCAGGGCCGGGGGCTGTCCCTCGCCACGCAGTCCGTCCGACAGGCCCGGCACACCGGTGGGAAGGTCCGCCGGGAGAGTCAGGTCCGGGAGCGGCCCGGCCGGGGCCGGGCCTGACTGGCCCGGAGCGTCCTCCGTGCCGTTCCCTGAACCGGATTCCGGAGGGGTCTGGCCCGGCGCAGTGCTGCTGGGCGCTGCGGGCACGGTGGCCGGGCCCACGGGCTGGGCCGGCTGCGGTGCGGGCGTCTGTGCCGGGGCGGGAGCGGACCCTCCGCCGGCGGTTGCCACGAAGGAACTGACGGCCTGACTGACCTGGCCGAGGGAATCCCTGATGCCCTGGTCGGAGGCCACGGCGACTGCGCCGCCGGCGGCCAGCGAGACGGCAACCGAAAGTGTGGTGAGGGTAATTCGGCGCTTGGCACGCCGGCGGGCGGCAAGCTCGTCGGTTGCCTGTTCAGGGGTGCCGGACACAGTAGGAGAAGAAACAGCAGCCAGGTGGCGGGTCGGCGCCGGGACGGCGGCAAGACGGCGGGTGGCGGCCGGCACCATCAACGCGGCCACGGCGGCGGACGGTTCGGGCTGCACGTCGGCCAGGCCGCGGAGGTCCTGGAGGGCCGCGCGGAGGACGGCGTCGTCGTCGAGCCCTGACTCATGCAACAGCCCGTCAACGGTCCCGTTACTGCGGGAGCCTGCGATGTCACTCATGATTTGCCTGGTTTCTTCTAAGGGTCTGGTCCTTGAGGTTTTGCAGCGCCCGGCGCTGGAGCTGCTTGATGGCGCCCTGGGACTTGCCCATGATGCCGGCCACCTGTTCGATGGAGAGGTCTGCCACCACCCTCAGCGCAAGGACTTCACGGTGATCGTCAGCCAGGCCCTCCAGCATGGCCGCGGCACCACCGGCAGCGCCCAAAGCGTGGTCCTCCGCGGACACCGTGCTGCGGCTGTCCTGGAGGGGATCGTATTCGGTGAAGCCTGGCCTGCGCTCCACGCGCCGGTAATGGTCCACCATCCTGGCATGGGCGATGGAGAACACCAGGGACTTGGCACCCTGCAACCCGCCTGTCAGCTCGCCGATCCTGGGAAAAAACGCCAGGAAGACATCCTGCGTGACGGCCTCGGGATCGTCCACGCCGCGCGCTTTGAGGTAGCCCAGGACCGCGCCGGAGAAGGTTCTGTAGACAACGCCGAAGAGCACGGCCGGATCAGTGCCGGCTGTGTCTTCAAATATCTCGATGTCTTCTTCAGCCAGAGTGTCTAGCACCAGTGGCTCCTCCATCCCGGGCGGTGGACTGCTGCTTCCCGGCGTCCTGGACTGCGGGAAGCCTTGCCCTCTTGGGGCGTATTCCCGCAGTCCAGACTAACCGAGCGGGTCCTAGCGGCCAGAAACGGCGGGAACGTCCACCACGTCACCCGGGACAGCCGGCACTGCCGGAGCGGCGGGAACTACGGATTCGCCGTCGGCGCCGGGGACGGCCGGAACAGCAGGAACGGCAGGCAGTTCGGGGCGCTCGGCCTTGACGGCGGCGGAGCCCTCAGCGGCAGCAGCGGCGTCGGCGGCAACGTCGCCCTTGGCAACAACATCTGCGCAGAACGGCTCGAGGTTGGCCTCGCCCTTGGCAGAGATGACCAGCGAGGAGAAGCCCTCGGAGGACTGGCTCAGTCCGCCGTTGGTGAAGGCGGTGCAGAGGCCGAAGGCTGCGGCGCCGGCGGCGTCTACAGCAGTGCCGGCTGCGGCGGAAACGTTGGCCCCGGCTGCGGCGTTGTCCTCAGAAACGCTGGCTTCAGCGGACGCATCGGCGGATGCGTCGGCCGATGCGTCCGCAGCGGCCTCTGCGGAACCGGCGGCGTCAGCAGCTGCATCGCCGGCCAGCTTCGGGGCCGGAGCGCCGAGCAGTTCGTGGGCGGTCTGCTGGGCATCGGTGGGGAGGACACCGGAAACAGCTGCGACGCCGGTTCCGCCGACGGCCAGGGTGCCTGCGGCGAGGACTCCGGCTGCGACTTTGCTGGTGGCGAGAACAGTGAAGAACGACATGTGAAACTCCAAAACCTAGAGAACAATTCAGATCCGGTTCCGTGGGGAACCCATCACCCCCTACATCGCTGGCCGCCCCGGGAAAGTTACGGCCGCTCGAGAATTTCTTTTTCGTGCACCGTCCGACGCCGCGGGGCCGCCGGAAAATTCCGGCGGCCCCGCGTTCTTCCGGCGAACCGGGCGAACCCTGTCCGGGCCCTCGTGATGCCGGGCGCGCTACACGTCTGCCATCTCGTCGTCGTCCACTTCCTCGAACTCCACTGCGGCCACGATCTCCTGGGTCTCCGGGTTGATCATGAAGGCCTCGTCTTCTTCCTCCACCATGAGGAAGTCGCCGTGGTCCGTGCCGAAGTGCCAGGCCAGCGTCTTCTCGCCGTTGTGCACGTAGTTGGGGTCACCCATGGTGATTTTCTGGAGTTCGTAGCCGGCAACATCGCACAGTTCGCGGATGATGATCTCGAAATCCGGGGCGTTGTCCAGCGCTTCCTCATCGGCGCGCGCCTGGCGTTCCTCAAGGTCCGGGAGGAGGGCAACCTGGCGTTCGATGTAGGCGCTGAGTTCCTCGTCGTCCAGCACCAGGAGGCTTTCCTGGCCGAGGAGCCAGGAGGCGTTCAGTGCCGTGATGTTCTCGGTCTCGAACAGTTCCTCAAACTCGCCATCGAGTTCCTCCAGGGCGCGAACGGCGTCGTTGGACTCTTCCTCGGTGTCCAGGTCGCCGTCGAGGTAACGCTCCTCGTCCTCTTCGGACAGGGCATCGAAGGCTTCGGCGGTCCGGTTGAAGAGCTCCAGGTGCGCCGTCGCGCCCATGCTCTCCAGGCCCTCGCGGATCAGCGGATCCACTTCGTCGCGGTCAGCGGTGAACACGTACTGGGCGAAGCCGCCCTCCAGGGACTGCGTGACGTAGAAATCCACGTAGTAGGAGCGGAGCGCCACCGGGGCGATCTCGCCGGCGTCGAGCAGGCTCCCGTACATGGCGTTCACCACGTGAACGTTGGCATCGACAACTTCCTCGCTGCCAGCTTCGATGCTGGCCTTGGTCAGGACGACGGGGTACTGGCTCGTGGTCATGGAATTCCTTAGGGCTGTTAGCTTCGGTGATGCTCAGGACACTTTCACGCTACGTGGGCCGGGACGGCGGTTGGTTGAGGCGGAAGTGAACGTCAGGCGAAGTTTCAGGCCCCCGCCGGGCGAACTAAGATGAATCAGATAACCACCGACCGGACACGGGTCCCCCGTGGCCACTGAAAGTAGCGCGCACCATGCCATCCCATCCGGACGAGAGTGCGGCACTGGCCATACAGACTCCCGCCATCAACGACCGTTCCCTCGCGGCCGGGCTGGCGTATGCCATGGGCAGCCGGGTTTCCGGGATGTCGTTCGATGCCACTACGGGGCTCATGCTGGGCAAGGTCCGCGGCGGCGCTGACGTGCCCTACTCCACCACGGCCAAACTGGTCCGGAAAGCAGGCGGCTGGAGCTGCACCGTGGGTGTCTGCAGCTGCCCTGTCCGCAAGGACTGCAAGCACGTGGCCGCGCTGCTTTTCGCCGCCGAGGACAACCCGGCCATCCGCGTCCAGCTGCTCGCCCCGGCCGAGGTCTCCCGGTTGTCCCGCCAGCCCGCGGGCCTGGCCCTGGCCGACTGGGAACAGGCCCTCAGCCCGCTCATCTCGCAGCCCGGCATCACCCAGTCCAGCAATGGCATTCCACTGGCGCTCCAGTTCGAGATCGCGGAACCGGCCCCGCACTTCTCCTACACAGGCCGCCGCGACCCGCTCCGCAGCGTCCGCCAGCTCAAGGCCCGGCCGGTGATCATGGGCGCCAAGGGCAAGTGGATCCGCGGCGACGTCTCCTGGAACACCCTCAGCTACCTGAACTTCCGCCGCGAATGCAACGAGGCGCACGTCGAGTGGATGCAGACCTTCCTCGCCGCGCACACCGCCGCCGCCAACCGGGTCCACAACTCCTCGGCCCTCTGGCTGGGCCTGAACACCTTCGCCGGGAAAAACATGTGGGGCCTGCTGGCCGACGCCCGCAAGATCGGCCTCGCCCTGGTCCACAGCCGCGGCAGCGAACCGGTGCGGCTCGCGGAGTCTCCCGCCGCCGTCGGGCTTAACCTGAGCCGCTACGGGTCGCCGGTGGACGCAGCGGCCGGTACCGCTGCCAAAACGGCCGACGACGGCGGGCTGGAGCTCGCGCCCACCATCACCGTGGACGGGGAAGAGGTTGATCCGGCGTCCGTGGGGACCATCGGCCGCCCCGCGCACGGCATTTTCCTGACGTCCGGGGACGCCTCGCTGCCCGGTGTGCCCGATCCCAACGGTGCCATCACCCTGGCCCCGCTCGAAAGTGGCCTCAGCGAGGAGCTGCTGACCTTTGTGACCGCCGGCAGCACCCTGCACATCCCCGCGAAGGACGAAACCCGCTTCCTCACCGGCTTCTACCCCAAGCTCAAACAGGCCGCCCGGGTCACGGCGAAGGACGAGTCGGTGGAACTGCCCGCCCTTGCCGTCCCCACGTTGTCGCTGCTGGCCAACTACGGCGCTGACCACCGGGTCCGGCTGCACTGGGAATGGCACTACAAGTCCGGAACCATGGTCACCGCCCAGCCGCTTTGGCGGCACCCCGGCGACCACGGCTACCGTGACGACACGGCCGAGGCACGCATCCTGGAAGGCATCGGCCAGCCGTGGAACGTTGTGGCGGGCCTGGGCGAATCGGCCACCGGGGGCTGGGGCACGCCGCGCCTGGCTGCCTCGGCCGAGCTCAGCGGCCTGGACACGCTGGCGTTCACCGAGGACGTCCTGCCCATGCTGCGGCAGGCCCCGGATGTTTCGGTGGACACGGCCGGGGACATCGCAGACTACCGCGAGGCCGAGGAAGCGCCGGTGGTGTCCATCTCCACCAAGGCCACCGAGCAGCGCGACTGGTTCGACCTCGGCATCCAGATTTCCCTGGAAGGCCAGCCGGTGTCCTTTGCCGCCGTCTTCTCCGCCCTCGCCGCGGGCCAAACCAAGATGCTCCTGCCCAGCGGCGCCTACTTCTCCCTGGACCTGCCCGAACTGCATCAGCTGCGGGCCCTGATCGAGGAAGCCCGCTCGCTGCAGGACAACAAGGACGCGCCGCTGCAGATCAGCCGCTTCCAGGCCGGGCTCTGGGACGAACTCGCGCAGTTGGGCATCGTGGACGAGCAGGCTGCCGCCTGGCGTTCGGCTGTTGGGGGTTTGCTGGAGGGCGGGATCGACGGGCTGCCGCTGCCAGCCTCGCTGAACGCCGAGCTGCGCCCGTACCAGCGTGAGGGTTTCAACTGGCTCAGCTTCCTGTACAAGCACAGCCTGGGCGGGGTCCTCGCGGACGACATGGGCCTCGGTAAGACCGTGCAGGCCCTCGCGCTGATGTGCGCGGCGAAGGAGCTCGCGGCCGCCGCCGCGGGGGGAAGTACCTCCGACGCCGGTGCTGCCGCAGACGCAAGCCAGCCCGCCGCCGTCGCGCCCTTCCTGGTGGTTGCGCCCACCAGCGTGGTGGGCAACTGGGCGGCTGAAGCAGCACGCTTCGCGCCGGGGCTGACGGTCCGCACCGTCAGTGAGACCTTCGCGAAGAACGGCCAGGACGTTGCGGTGGAACTTGGCGGTGCAGACATCGTCATCACGTCCTACGCCCTGTTCAGGATCGACTACGAGTCCTACGCGTCCCGCCCCTGGTCCGGCCTGGTGCTGGATGAGGCGCAGTTCGTGAAGAACCACCAGTCCAAGGCCTACCAGTGCGCCCGGAAGCTGCCCGCAGCGTTCAAGCTGGCCATCACGGGTACCCCGCTGGAAAACAACCTGATGGAGTTCTGGGCTTTGACGTCCATCGTGGCGCCCGGGCTGTTTGCAAGCCCCAAACGCTTCGCGGAGTACTACCAGAAACCGGTGGAAAAGAACGGTGACAAGGGGCAGCTGGAGAAGCTCCGCCGCCGGGTCCGTCCGCTCATGATGCGCCGCACCAAGGACCAGGTGATCAAGGACCTGCCGCCCAAGCAGGAACAGGTCCTGGAAGTGGTGCTGAATCCGCGTCACCAGAAGGTCTACCAGACGCACCTGCAGCGCGAGCGGCAGAAGATCCTGGGCCTGATCGAGGACGTCAACAAGAACCGGTTCACCATCTTCCAGTCGCTCACACTGCTGCGGCAGCTCAGCCTGGACGCGTCGTTGGTGGATCCGTCGTTGTCCGGCGTCCGCTCTTCGAAGCTGGATGTGCTCTTCGAGCAGCTGGAGGACCTGGTGGCGGAGGGCCACCGGGCGCTGATTTTCAGCCAGTTCACCGGCTTCCTCGGCAAGGTCCGCGAGCGGCTCGACGAGGAGAAGATCGAGTACTGCTACCTCGACGGCGGCACCCGCAACCGTGCCGACGTGGTCAATGAATTCAAGAACGGCAGCGCGCCGGTGTTCCTGATTTCGCTGAAGGCCGGCGGCTTTGGGCTCAACCTGACCGAGGCCGACTACGTGTTCCTGCTCGATCCGTGGTGGAACCCCGCGTCCGAGGCGCAGGCCGTGGACCGGACGCACCGGATCGGGCAGGCGCGGAACGTGATGGTGTACCGGCTGGTTGCCAAGGACACCATCGAGGAAAAGGTCATGGCCCTGAAGGCCCGGAAGTCGCAGCTGTTTGCCGACGTGATGGAAGGCGATGCGTTGTCCGGCGGTTCAATTACGGCCGAGGACCTGGCGGGGCTGTTCAAGGACTAGCCAGGGCATCCTCTTCGAGCGGGTCAGCAGAGTGGATGGGCAGGCCGGGTTCCGGTCTGGTCAGTGTCTGGAGCAGCTGTCTGCACGGACACTCTACTTCGCTGCGTCGCCGACCTCGGCGAGGGCCTTCCGGAGGCGGGCGCCGGCGTCGTCGGCGATCTCCTTGACGGCCGGGGCTGCGCTGAGTTGGACCATCGTTTGGGGGTCGATGGCTTCCACCGTGGTCAGCTCTGCGCTCTTGTTTCGGCGCACCACCACATTGCACGGCAGGAGAGCGCCGATTTCGGGTTCGGCGGCCAGTGCACGGCTGGCCAAGGCCGGGTTGCAGGCGCCGAGAATGACGTAATCACCAACAGCGTCTGCGGCTTCGGTGCCAAGTTTGGCTTCGAAGGTGGAGCGGACGTTGATTTCTGTAAGGATTCCGAACCCCTGGGCCGACAGGGCGGCCCGGGTGTGGTCCAGGACTTCGGCCCACGGAAGGTCGACGGTGGTGGTGAGTGTGTACGTCATGGTTCTCCTTGGGTTGCTGGACAGCAGGTCAGATTATGCGAGGGAGAGAAAGAGCTTCTCCAGGTCTTTCTTGTCCATCGTTGCATCCTGCTGGACGATGCACTGCTCAAGACCCGTGGCAATGATCGCGAAGCCTGCCCGGTCCAGCGCCTTGGATACGGCAGCGAGCTGGGTCACGACGTCTTTGCAGTCCCGGCCTTCTTCAAGCATGCGGGTGACAGCAGCCAGCTGGCCCTGGGCTCGCTTCAGACGGTTAATGACGGGGGTCAGTTCAGAGGGATTGAGTTCCACGGGTTTCTCCAACTATCGGGGGCTGACACCAAGCTTATACCCCATAGGGTGTTTTGACTACCCCTGGGGGTATCTGTAATACTCGGTGGGGTATTCACCATTCCCCCTTTCGAGAGGCCAGCAATGACTTCCCCTTCCACGGCAACCGCCGTCACCGCACTCGCCCCCGAAACCCTCCAGTCCTGGTTCCAAGAGCACCAGGACCTCGTGGTCATCGACGTGCGCTCCGCCGCAGAATTCGAGTCCATGCACATCCGCGGCTCCTACAACGTGCCGCTGCCGCTGCTGTCCGAGCACACGGACGAGCTCGCGGCCCGGCTGGGTTCCCGCGTTGTCCTGGTCTGCCAGTCCGGCGTGCGCGCCGAGCAGGCCCGCCAGCGCCTTGCCAAGGCCGGAATCCAGACCGCCTACGTTCTGACCGGAGGGGCGCCCGGTTTCGCCGCTGCCGGCGGTGACGTCGTCAAAGGCAAGGACCGCTGGGACCTGGAGCGGCAGGTCCGCCTTGTGGCCGGCTCCCTGGTGGTCCTTGGCCTGGCCGGCGGCAAGTTCGTCTCTCCGAAGATCCGGACCCTCGCCGGGGTCATCGGAACCGGACTGACGTTCTCAGCGGCCACCAATACCTGCGCCATGGGGCAGGCCCTCTCCGCCATGCCGTGGAACAAGGCCGCAAAGGAGCCCACCCGCGAAAGCGCCATCCTGCAGCTTCCCGTGCAGGCCGCCGAAGAGGGCACCGCGGCATGATCCCGGCCCTGGGTCTGGGGCTCGTCGTCGGCATCGTCCTGGGCGTGGTGGGCGGCGGCGGGTCCATCATCGCCGTTCCTGCACTGGTGTACGGCGTTGGCATGAGCCCTTCCCAGGCCATTCCGACATCGCTGCTGGTGGTTGGCATTTCGTCCCTGGCGGCCCTGCTGCCCCGGATCCGGGAGGGCCTGAACTGGCCCGTCATCGCACTGGTTGGGGCCGCAGGCATTCCGGCGGCCTGGGCCGGCGCGGCCGTCGGTAAGCTCCTGGATCCGAACGTCCTGATGCTGGCGTTTGCCGTGGTCATGGCGGCCGCGGGCATCCGGATGCTGAGCAAACCCCGCGAAATCGAGGGAACCTGCAGTACGGGACCCAACCGGGCCTTCCGGTCCTGCGCACCAAAAGCGGTGGGCGTTGGACTGTTCGTCGGATTCCTCACCGGGCTGTTGGGCGTGGGTGGAGGCTTCCTCATCACTCCCGCGCTGACCATCTTCCTGGGGCTGCGCATGAAACAGGCCGTCGGAACGTCGCTGGCGATCATCGTCATCAACTCCGCCGCCGGATTCGGTGCCCACGCCACCGGCTACACCATCGACTGGGCCACCACCCTGGCGTTTGCAGTCCCGGCCATCGCGGGATCACTCGTCGCGGCACGGCTTGCCCGCCGCCTGCACGACAAGCACATCCGTATCTCATTCGCGGTACTCATCTTCGCCGTCGCGGCGTGGGTCACCGCCAGCACCGTCACCGCCTGACACCACTGAACAGGAGCACACCATGGGATTGATCGATTCGCTCAAGAAGGCCTTCCGCAAGCCCTACACCACCGTATCCGTGGCACAGGCCAAGGAACTCCTGGGTTCCGGTGCCGTGCTGATCGACGTCAGGTCCGCCCAGGAATGGCGGACGGGCCGGGCGCCGCAAGCCAGGCACGTCCCCCTGGACAGGCTGCAGACCAGCACCGCAGGAATCAACAAAAACAAACCCGTGATCGCCGTCTGCGCCTCCGGCGTCCGTTCCGCTTCTGCGGCCCGGATCCTCGCAGCGGAGGGCTACGACGCCTACTCGGTGCGCGGCGGCATGGCCGCCTGGCGCCAGGCCGGCGAGCCGGTCCGCTAACCACCACCACCATTTTCAAAGGAGAAACCAATGGCTGAAATCACCATTACCGAAACCGACCAACGCCGCTCCACCGCCCGCATCCTCGATGTCCGCGAGGACTTCGAGGTCGCCGAAGGCATGATCCCCGGCGCCCTGCACATCCCCATGGGGCAGCTGCAGGCACGCCTGTCCGAGCTGGACCCGGCAGTTCCGGTCATCGCCGTCTGCCGCAGCGGAAACCGCTCGGCCCGCGTCGCTGACGCGCTCAACGGCGCCGGCTACACAGCGGACACCATGGCCGGCGGCATGATCGCCTGGACCCGCGCCGGCTTGCCCACCACCTGATCCTGACCCCGCAGCAACCACGAAGACAAGAGCCCGAAAGGAAACGAAAGACCATGGCAACCATCGACGTCACGGAACAGAGCTTCGCTAAGACCCTGGAGAACAACGACATTGTCTTCGTTGACTTCTGGGCAGCATGGTGCGGCCCCTGCCGCACGTTCGCCCCCACCTATGGCGCCGCGGCAGAACGGCACCCGGACATCACCTTCGCCAAGGTGGACACCGAAGCCGAACAGGCCCTGGCTGCCGCGGCCAGCATCAGGTCCATCCCCACCCTCATGGCTTTCAAGGACAAGACACTCGTCTTCTCCCAGCCCGGAGCCCTCAATGCCACCGGCCTGGAGGAAATCATCCAGGAAGTCAAGAAGCTGGACATGGACAAGGTCCGCGCGGACGCAGCCCAACAGCCGGCCTGACCCCCGCCGCCCCAGCCAGACACATCCATCCTTGCGACATACCCCCTGGGGTATTAGCATTGATACCAGAGCACACCAAAGACTTCCCCCCACCCTTAGACATAGGAGAGCCCAGATGCTTATCGAGCGCATTTACGACGAAGACCTAGCCCAGGCCAGCTACCTGATCGGCTGCCAGGCCAAGGGTGAAGCCATCGTGGTGGACGGCCGCCGCGACATCGCCGTGTACCAGGACCTCGCCGCCAAGAACGGCATGAAGATCGTGGCCGTCACCGAAACCCACATCCACGCCGACTACCTGTCCGGCACCCGTGAACTCGCTGCCGCCACCGGCGCGAAGATCTACGTTTCCGGCGAGGGCGGACCGGACTGGCAGTACGGTTTCGACGGCGAACGCCTCTACGACGGCGACGCCATCACCCTGGGCAACATCACCATCAAGGCCCTCCACACCCCGGGCCACACGCCCGAGCACCTGTCCTTCCTGGTCACGGACGGCGCGTTCAGCGACCAGCCCGGCTACCTGCTCTCGGGCGATTTCGTCTTTTCCGGCGACCTGGGCCGGCCGGACCTGCTGGATGAAGCGGCCGGCGGTATCGACACCCGGTTCGCGGGCGCCAAGCAGCTGTTCGCCAGCCTGCGGGACAAGTTCCTGACCCTGCCGGACTACGTCCAGGTCCACCCGGCCCACGGCGCGGGCAGCGCCTGCGGCAAGGCCCTCGGGGCCATCCCGTCCTCCACCGTGGGCTATGAGCGCCTCTATGCCTGGTGGGGGCCCTACCTGGCTGCCAACGATGAGCAGGGCTTCATCAACGAGCTCCTCGACGGCCAGCCCGATGCCCACGCCTACTTCGGCCGCATGAAGCGCGAAAACCGTGAAGGTCCGGCCGTCATGGGCGAGCGCACTCCCCTGCCCGAGCTGTCCGCGGAGATCGTTGCCGCAGGCCTGGCGGATGACACCCTCACCTTCATCGACACCCGCTCCAACGGCGAAGTCCACCAGGGCACCGTGGCACGGTCCCTGAATGTTCCGGCCGGCAAGTCCGTGGCCAGCTACGGCGCCTGGGTGGTCAACCCTGAGACGGACAAGAACCCGTTGGTGCTCCTGGCCAATGACCAGGAGGCGGCCCAGGAGATGTGGGACCACTTGGTCCGCGTCGGCATCGACAATGTGGCCGGCTACCTCACCAGCATCGACGGGCTCCCCAGCTTCACCCCCAAGCTGATCCAGCCTGAGGAACTCGAAGGTTTCGACGCCGCCATGGTCCTGGACGTCCGAAACAGAACCGAACACACCGCCGGGCACGTCCCGGGCTCCTACCAGCTCAGCGGCGGCCGCGTCATGTGGCACCTGGATGAACTGCCGCCCGCCGGAACCATCGTGTCCTACTGCCAGTCCGGCGTACGGAACTCCGTCGCGGCGAGCGCACTGCGCCGCGCCGGGTACGACGTCGTCGAACTGGACGGCAGCTACGCCGGCTGGAGCGCCTGGCAGCAGACGCGGCAGAACGCCGTCTCAGCTAAGTAACCCCTAAGACCGCCCGGGCAGGCCCCCCCTCCTGCCCGGGCCAGCCCGGACGCGTGCCCCAACGCGTCCGGGCACCTTGATGTCCTGGCACGAATGGAGCACCCCCGGAATGGCCACAACAAAGGCGGGAAGCGCCCCCGACTCCACCCCTGTCACAGTGGGCCTACGCCAGAACCTGGCGCAGTTCATGCTCCTGGTGGCAGTCAACGCCCTGGTGGGCGGGACACTGGGCCAGGAGCGCACAGTGCTGCCGCTGCTTGCAGGGCAGATTTTCCATCTGGACCTTTACACCAGCGCGCTGACCTACATCCTCGCCTTTGGCCTGTCCAAGGCCGCGATGAACTATTTCGCGGGAACGCTTTCTGACCGGTACGGCCGCAAACCCGTCCTCATCGCGGGCTGGCTCGTAGCGATCCCTGTTCCGCTCATGCTCATCCTCGGGCCGTCATGGGGATGGATTGTCGCGGCGAACGTATTCCTCGGTGTCAGCCAAGGCCTGACCTGGTCCACCGCAGTGATCATGAAAATGGACCTGAGCGGCCCAAAGCAGCGCGGCCTGGCCATGGGTCTGAACGAAGCAGCAGGCTACCTCGGCGTCGCCGTCACCGCCCTCGCAACCGGCTATATCGCCTCCACCTACGGGCTCCGCCCTGGCCCGTTCCTCCTCGGAGCCGCCTACATCGCCCTCGGATTGGGACTGTCAGTCCTGACCATCAAGGAGACCCATGACCACGCTAAGACCGAGGCCTCCCAGCGTGTCAGTGGACACAGCAGCCCCAGCGCCGACCTCACCACGGGCCAGGTCTTCTCCCTCACCAGCTTCACAGACCGCTCACTCTCCGCAGCCAGCCAGGCCGGCCTGGTGAACAACCTCAACGATGGCCTCGCCTGGGGCCTCTTTCCGGTCCTGTTCGTCAGTTCCGGGCTAAGCCTGAACCAGGTAGGAATCCTGGCCGCCGTTTATCCCGCGGTCTGGGGCGCCGGGCAGCTGGTCACCGGCGCCGCCTCTGACCGGTGGGGCCGCAAGTGGTTCATTGTGATCGGCATGATGGTCCAAGCCGCGGGACTCGCGATAGTCGCCGGCTCCCACAGCTTCGGGCCATGGCTCATCGCCGCGGTCCTCCTCGGGCTCGGAACGGCCATGGTCTACCCCGCCCTCTTGGCCGCCATCGGGGACGTCGCCCACCCCGCGTGGCGGGCCCGCTCAGTCGGGGTCTATCGGCTCTGGCGTGACGGCGGCTTCGCAGTAGGGGCCCTCTTGTCAGGTCTTGTCGCAGACCTTTATGGGATTCCCGCAGCCATCGCCACCGTGTCTGCACTCACAGCCGCGTCCGGCCTGGTGGTAGCCGTTCGGATGCGCGGCAACGACCACCTAACCGGGCAGCCCGTACGAAAATGACACGGGCGGCTAGCCGCAGGCTGTCAGGATCCCGGCGATCGCATCGCGTTCAGCCTGGGTGACCCACAGCTGGTATTTGGCTTTTACGGCGGTCTGGCGGGCCACATACTCGCACCGGAAACCCTTGTTGGGCGGGAGCCAAGTGGCAGCGTCCTTCTCGCCCTTGGCACTGTTCGTGGGGCCGTCGGCGGCCATCAGGTTCAGGGGATCGTTCGCCAGCTGCCTCCGCTGCCCGGCGGTGAGTTGCTGGGCGCCTTTCTGCCAGGCGTCGCTGAGGGCGACCAGATGGTCGATCTGGACGGCGGAGCTGGTGGTGTTGCCGCGGACAAACCTGATGGTGGTGCCGGTGTACTTGTCGGCCAGCGTGCCCGTGGTGACGACGCAGTCCTGTGTACCGGGCTTGAATGTTTCGCCTTCAAGGTCCCTGGCGAGGATGTCGTTGCGGGTGTCACAGCCGTTGCGGTCGACGTCGGCCCAGGCCGGACCGAATTCCTCACGCGTGTAGCCGGTCTTCGGTGCGCGGCCCTTCACCGGGATGGCGTCCAGTTGAGCAAGGGCTGTGGCCACCTCCGCGGGAGTCAGGGACGGGCCGGTGGGGCTTCCCGGCGTGGACGCGCCCGACGACGGCGCCTCCCTCCCCGCCCCGGCCACTTTGCCGGCGGCCTGGGCCGCAGCCTCACACCCGGCGAGGGAGCCTGCGAGCAGCAGTGCGGTGAGCAGGCTCAGTGCCTTGGTGGCGGTGGTGGCGGCGGTGGAACGGCTAATCGGTATGTCCTTCAGATGCGGCAGTGCGGGAGCGCACGAGTGCAGAGCGCGCAGTGTTGCGGAGATGAACACGCTACTCGCGCCCGCCGTCCTGAGCGGCCAGGCCTGGAAGTGGAGTCTGTCACGCGTCCTGTCCGGCGCATTGGACGGGAGGCGGCATCGACAGGCGGTGCTGCGGGGTCCACGGCTCGACGGCGCCGGTGCTTGAGGCGCGGTGGCCGGGGGCGGTAGTGCCGGCTTCCGTGTAGTTATCCACATAGGCGGGTTGCTTAATGCGTGCATCAGGTGCGGGCTGTGATGCTGGGGGTATGGGAAGCATGGCGGTGGTGCCGGCAGATGCCGGTTCTGCGGAGGCGGCGTTTGATGACGTTGTGGCTGTTGTTGCTGCCCTGGCCGAGCTTCGTGAGCGGCAGCGGGAGGATGCTGACGGGCCGGATCCGCTGCGCCGCGGTGTTGACGGTTCCCTGGACCGCCTGGCCCTTATCGCCCGGCTGGAAGCAAGCACCGCCGCGTTCAAAGTCCACACCGTCCAGGACTTCGCCGAAACATCCAAGGCCGTGGCGGCACCGGCCGCGTCTCCGCGGGAGGCCACGGCCCGGGAAATGGCGGCCGTCGCGGAAATCGCCTGTGTCCTGACGGTCCGGGAGCAGACCGCCGCAACGCTGTTGTCCACATCCCACCGGCTCACCAACGCCCTGCCCCTGACGCTGGCGGCCCTGCAGAAAGGGACCATTTCGTGGCAGCACGCGAGGGTCATGGTGGATGAAACCCTCAACCTGGACCTGGCCGGGGCGCACGCGTTGGAGGCCCATTTCCTGGACCCCGCCGCACCGAACCCGGCCCGCGGCCCTGCCGGTGAGCTGACTCCTGGCCGGTTCCGGGCCAAAGCGAGGACCTGGCGGGAACGGCACCACCCGGAAAGCATCGAAAAACGCCACACCCGGTCCGCGGCGGACCGGCGGCTGGAATACTCCCCGGACCGGGACGGGATGGCCTGGCTCTCGGCCTACCTTCCCGCGGACCAGGCAGCCGGGATCTGGGACCGTGCCACCACCGCTGCCCGGGCCCTGCAGGGACCCACCGAGTCCAGGACCCTCACCCACCTCCGGGTGGACACCGCGGCCGCCTGGCTCCTCGGCGGGAAAACCGATGCCATCCCGACCCCCAGGGCGCAGGTGCTGGTCACCGTGCCCGTGTTCGCGCTCATGGGCGTGAGCGGTGAACCGGCCGTCCTGGACGGGTACGGGCCCATCCCGCCGTCCATGGCCAGGGCACTGGTGGCGAACGGTTCCGGGTCGTTCCACCGGGTCCTGACCGACCCCCGCGACGGTGCACCGCTGGAGATCGGCCGGTCCAGCTACCGGATCCCCAAAGCCATGCGCCAATGGCTCCGCCTCCGGGACGGCAAATGCCCGTTCCCCGGCTG
>JAHFUZ010000028.1 GCA_023264815.1 Arthrobacter sp.
AACCTCGGACGGGTGGTCGATGTGCTTCCAGGACAGCTCGGAAACGTGAACCAGGCCGTCTACGCCGCCCAGGTCCACGAAGGCACCGAAGTTGACGATGGAGGAAACGACGCCGGGACGGACCTGGCCCTTTTCCAGCTTGTTGAGGAACGTGGAGCGGACCTCGGACTGGGTCTGCTCGAGCCATGCACGGCGGGACAGCACCACGTTGTTGCGGTTCTTGTCCAGCTCGATGATCTTGGCTTCGATCTGCTGACCGATGTACGGAGCAAGGTCGCGCACACGGCGCATCTCGACGAGGGATGCGGGCAGGAAGCCGCGCAGACCGATGTCGAGGATAAGACCACCCTTGACAACCTCGATGACGGTACCGGTGACGACACCGTCTTCTTCCTTGACCTTCTCGATGTCGCCCCAGGCACGCTCGTACTGAGCACGCTTCTTGGAGAGGATCAGGCGGCCTTCTTTGTCTTCCTTGGTGAGCACCAGGGCTTCGACCTGATCGCCGACGGAGACGACGTCTCCGGGATCAACATCGTGCTTGATGGACAGCTCGCGGGACGGGATGACACCTTCGGTCTTGTAACCGATGTCGAGCAGGACTTCATCGCGGTCGACCTTGACGACGGTACCTTCGACGAGATCTCCGTCGTTGAAGTACTTGATGGTGGCGTCGACTGCTGCGAGGAAGTCCTCAGCGGTACCGATGTCGTTAATCGCGACTACGGGGGTACCGGGCTTCTCGGTGGAGGTGATGGTCATGTAGTAGGGGCTCCGTTGTGGATAGTTAGTCGGTCAGGCCAACCGCCGCACCCGCGTTATGGAACGCAGGCGCAGGTCGCGCCAGATCATGGTGATCCGCCGGGTCATCCTGATTGTGTGGATTGGTGTTTATTTAAAGCAAAGAACATGCACGTAGTACACGCCCGTTTATTCTAGTCTCAGTGGCCAAGACGGGTCAACGTCACGACGCCTCACAGGGCGAGGACGTGCCCCAGCTGCGCGAACGTTGCGCCCTGGCCCAGCAGCCGCGGCAGGGCCTGGGCCAGCCCGGCCGCCGTCCCACTGCCCGGCTTGTTGACGTGGGCGATCACAATATCGCCGCTCCGGGCCCTGCCCACCTCTGCCGCCACGGTGGCCGCGCCGAAGGTGGCACCGCCGTCACCGTTGACGGTGAAATCCACCGGCACCAGGCCCAGGCGGCGGGTAATGGCCGCGGCGACGTCGTCGAAATACGCCGTCCCCGGCCGGAAGAATGCTGGCGCGTGGCCCGTGATGTCCTGGAGGACCGCCTGGTTGCCCATGACCTCGTCGTACACCTGGCCGATGTCCGCCGTTCCGGCGATGCCGTAAGCGGACTGTCCCGTCACGGACAGCGGGCGGTGCAGGAATCCATGGTTAGCCAGTTC
Source organism: Arthrobacter sp. (assembly GCA_023264815.1). GTDB lineage: Bacteria > Actinomycetota > Actinomycetes > Actinomycetales > Micrococcaceae > Arthrobacter. The sequence continues at coordinate 1,410 of JAHFUZ010000028.1, forward strand.
AAACAGTGGGTCCGCGGCCAGCTCCGCCGTCAGCGCCGGGTTGGCCTGGATCCAGCGTTCATTAAGGAACAGCGTTGCAGGTACCTTGAGCTTCCGCAGCGTGGCCAGCACCTGCTGGTCACAGCCGTTGCCGTCTGGCCCGCCGCAGGCATCCAGTGTCAGCGCGATATCCCGCGCCGGAGACCTGCTGACGGTCCCGGTGACCTGCAGGCCCCACTCGCGCGGTTTACGGGTTCCGAATTCCGCCATGATCTGCTGCTTGGTCGGGGCGGCGGGACGGTCGGGTTCACCCGACGGGACGTCCGCCGGGGCCGTCCGCGACGGTGCCGGCGCGGCCGGATCCACCAGCGGCACGGATTCCGGGGCGGCCCCTTCGTGTCCGGCAGCACTGGCGGTGTCCATGCAGCCGGAAAGCGCCACGGATACCAGCCCGGCCATGCCTGCCAGCAGCGACCGGCGGCCGGGCAGCAGCGGCCTGTCGAATTCCGCCACAGTGTGTCCTTCATAGCTCGCGCAGGGGCCCCTAGAAATGGGTCAGGCAGTGGGTGGCGCGTTCGACGGCGAACATCCCGCGGGCCCGGAGCGACGCGCCCTGCTGGTGTTCGCGGATCCGCCCTGCCGCCGTCATGGTAACCGGACAGACCGCCCCCAGGTAAATCGATGACAGGGCGGAGACGTCCAGAGTCAGGTCCGGATCCACGCTCACGCGTTCGACGGCGGCCCCACCGCCGCTGGCTGAGAGGGCGAAGGTTCCCGCCGTGAGGCCAAGGGGGTCAAGGACTTCCAGCACCAGCCGGCCGTCCACCGGGTAGTGGCGCGCTGTGAGGGCCTCCTCCACGTCCAGTATGCGGAGCCAGAGCATGTCCCGGGCCTCTGAGGCGTCAATACAGCGGGGATCCTCGAGTGCCCACGGCAGCGGATCATCCACCGGCGCTTCCTCCCACGTGACGCGTTCAACCAGGTCGATGGCGCCCAGGTACTGCCACAGCTCCAGGTACGCGGCCGGGGTGGCCGCCACCAGGTCCACCACCTCCATGGTGTACGGCCTGCTGGTCCAGCCACCGAACTTGTACGAGACGTAACCGTCAACATCGCTGTCAGGGCCGTAGTGCAGAGCCACCTTGACCTTCGGGTCCTCGTCGGACTCGCGGCTGATGGACCCCGACGCCATCTGGCGGTAGTACTCGTGCCGGTCAACAGAACCGGGAGTGAGACGGTGCAGCCGTTCGAAGACCGCCGGTGCCAACTCCAGGAGGACCTTCGGGTCAGCCACCTCGACGCGGCCCACCGGCGCGTGGTTCACCACGAACCGGGCACTGGTGTCCACCTTGATGGATTGTTCCCAGGTTGCCACGCCGAAGCCGAAGCGGCGGTAGATGGACGCCTCAGACGCGGTCAGTGCCGCCATTGCCAGGCCGTCCCGGCGCGCCAGCTCCAGTTCTTCGGTCATCAGGCGGCGCAGCAGCCCCCGCCGGCGGTGGGAGGTCCGCACCGTCACCGCGGTAACCAGCCGGGTATCCAGCAGGCGCCCGAAACCTATATTCAGCGTCTTGTCCATGGTCCCGAAGGTCGCAACGGGGACGTCGGCGCTGAGTGAGTGGCTGGCAACCGGTCCGCGCTGGTAGGCGCCGGTCATGACACGCCGGTCCACGCGCTGCATGTCGATGCCCCGGTCAACGCGTTCGTCGCTGCGGCGGGCATCGTGGAATCCGAACGCTACCGCGCGCATCCACGTCACAGCCGCCGGGTAAGCGGGGTGGTCCTTGGCGGCCGGTTCGAAGCGCCGGAATTCATAGTCATCACTCAGTTCAGCCACAACGCCGAGCCTAACCAATCAAACCGGCACCTGGCCAGCACGAACACGTCCGCGCCGGCGGTGTCCCTTCCCGGTACTAGTGGCCGGCGTCGTACCAGCTGGGCCCGACGCCGATCTGGACGTCCAGGGGCACGCTCAGGTCAGCGGCGCTTCCCATTTGGTCAGTGACAAGCTTCTCCACCGCGTCCCGTTCGCCGGGCGCCACTTCGAGCACCAGTTCGTCATGGACCTGCAGGAGCATCCGGGATTTCAGGCCCTGGGCGGCCAGTTCAGCGTCCACACCCAGCATTGCCCGCTTGATGATGTCGGCCGCGGATCCCTGGATGGGTGAGTTCAGGGCGATCCGCTCCGCGTTCTCGCGCAACTGCCGGTCGGTGCTGGTGAGGTCCGGGAGGTACCTGCGCCGACCTTCAATGGTGGCTGTGTAGCCGTCGATCCGTGCCTGGTCCACCACGCCGCGGAGGTAGTCGCGGACAGCGCCAAAGCGGTCGAAGTAGTCCTTCATGAGCGTGCGGGCCTCGTCCACGGAAATTTCCAGCTGCTTGGACAGGCCGAAGGACGTCAGTCCGTAGGCAAGGCCGTAGGACATAGCCTTCACCTTGGAGCGCATGGCGCTGGTGACTTCTTCGGTGGGCAAATGGAAGATGTTGGAGCCCACAAAACGGTGCAGGTCCTCGCCGTCCCGGTAGGCCTGGATCAGGCCGGCATCCCCGGACAAGTGCGCCATAATGCGCATTTCGATCTGCGAGTAGTCGGCGGAGAGGAGGCATTCGTAGCCCTCGCTGACGACGAAGATGCCGCGGACGCGGCGGCCTTCCTCGCTGCGGATGGGGATGTTCTGCAGGTTGGGGTTGTTGGAGGAGATCCGGCCTGTGGCTGCAACATTCTGGGCGTACGTGGTGTGGATCCGTCCGTCTTCCGTGACGGACTTCTTGAGTGATTCCAGCATCTGGCGCAGCTTCGAGGATTCCCGGTGCGCCATGAGCTGGACCAGGAATTCGTGCCCCGTTTTTTCCAGCAGGTTCTTCAGCGACGCGGCGTCGGTAGTGTACCCGGACTTGATCTTCTTGGTCTTCGGCAGCTGGAGTTCGTCAAAGAGGACGGCCTGCAGCTGTTTGGGCGAGCCCAGGTTGACCTCATGGCCGATGGCGGCGAAAGCCAGCTCCTGGGCGTTGTCGATGACCTTGGCGAGGTCCGCGAGCTGTTCGTCCATGCGCGCCATGTCGATGGCAATTCCGGCGGTTTCCATGCCGGCCAGCACCCGACTGACGGGCAGCTCAAGCGTGGTGAGCAGGTCGCCGGCCTTGCGTTCGGTCAGTTCCGATTCGAAGTGCCGGCTGAGGGCCTGGACCACTGCGGCCACCTGGACCAGGGCACCTGCGGCTGCGGCGTCGTCGCCGTCGAACGCCAATTCGAGCTGGCCTGCCTTGGAGATCCCGGGCGAGATGCTGATGTTGAGATGGTGCTGGGCGAGTTCGGCCAGTTCATAGGTACGGCGGTCGGGCTGGATGAGGTATCCGGAGATGGAGGTGTCGTCCACCACGCCTTCGAGGCCCAGCCCGCGGCTGGCGAGGGCCTTCAGGGCTGGCTTATAGCCGTGCACTACCTTCGGTTCGGCTTCGTTCCGCAACCACCCGGACAGGGCATTTTCGGCGGCGGCGTCCTGTGCGGTGAGGTCGATGTACACGGCCGCACCGTCACGGACGATGGCCAGTGCGGTGGCGTCCTCACCGAAACGGCCCGGTACGACGTCGACGGCGACAGCTGAGCGCTGCCCGGCGCCCGCCGCGAGAAACGCGCTGAGTTCCGCGGCGCCGGCGGGGGTGGCGAAGTCCGGGGTGTCGATGGTCTCCCGTTCGGCGGACTCCAGTTCCTCACTGCTGTAGAGGGCGAAGAGCCGGGTGCGGATGGTTTTGAATTCGAGTTCGTCGAACAGGGCTTCCAGCGCGGCCTCGTCGGGCCGTGGTTCGGCCAGGTCATCCAGGGTGACCGGCAGTTCCAGGTCTGTATGGAGCCTGTTCAGGCGGCGGTTGCGCTTGACGTGGTCGACATTCTCGCGGAGTGCATCGCCGACTTTTCCGCCGATGGCGTCGAGGTTCTCGAGCACGCCTTCGAGGCCGCCGTAGAGATTGATCCACTTGGCCGCTGTCTTGGGCCCGACGCCGGGAACTCCGGGAAGGTTGTCCGCGGACTCCCCCACCAGTGCGGCGAGGTCGGAGTACTGCGGCGGGGTGACGAAGTACTTTTCCTGGATGGCTGCGGTGTCCAGCCGTGGAATGTCGCTGACGCCTTTGCGCGGGTAGAGCACAAACACGTTGTCCGTGATGAGCTGGAATGCGTCCCGGTCGCCGGTGACCAGGAGGACCTCATAGCCGGCGTTTTCCCCCAGCACGGAAAGGGTTGCCAGGATGTCGTCCGCCTCGTAGCCCGGCAGTTTGATGGTCTTGATCCCCCAGGCCTGCATGACTTTGTCGATGAGGTCGATCTGGCCGCTCATCTCGCGGGGAGTTTCGTTCCGGCCGCCTTTGTACTCGCTGTACTCGGCTTTGCGGTGGGTGGTCTCGTCCGAGACATCGAAAGCCACCGCGATGTGGGTGGGCTTTTGTTCCTTGATCAGGTTGATCAGCATCGACGTGAAGCCGTGGATCGCATTGGTGTGCTGGCCGTTGGCCGTGGAGAACTTGTCCGCCGGCAGGGCGAAGAACGCCCGGAAGGCCATGGAGTGCCCGTCCAGTACCAGGAGGCGCGGCTGCCCGGTCAACGGAACAACGGGTGCTTCAGTGGCGGAAACCCGGGCCCCGGCCGACGGCGGAACGCTGACGTCCTGCAGGGCGGCATCTGTGTCGGTCGCAGCGGTAACAGAGGGGAATGGGGCCGGTTTGGTAGTTTCACTCACAGGTGCCAGCCTAGTTGCCATGACGGACAATTTCACGCCCGGCCCCTTCACTGAGGAATTGGTCACAGCGGGCATCCCGGAGCACCTTCACGGCTGGCTCAACCCCTTCGGCATCGGGGCCCTGGTGGTCAAGATGGGGATCCACTTCCTGGAAATGAGCCCGGAAAGGACGGTGGCCACCATGCCGGTGGAAGGCAACACCCAGGTGGCCGGCATCCTGCATGGCGGTGCCCACGTTGTCCTGGCCGAGACGCTGGGGTCTTTCGCCGCCGGAATGCACGCCGGCGCTGGCAGGCATGCCCTGGGCATCGAAGTCAGCGCCACCCACCACCGCGCCATTGCCGCCGGAACCGTAACGGGCACCTGCACCGCAATTCATCTGGGCAGGACGCTGACCACGCACGAGATCGTCATGACCGACGAACGCGGCCGCCGGCTCTCCACGGCACGAATCACGAACATGCTGCGGGACAACGGACCCTCAGCGGACTGACTGTTCCCCGGAGCCGAAGCTGTAGCGGAGCTCCACGATCCCCCGCCCCAGGGTGCGCGACGCCGTCAACTCCAGCGCCGGCGTCGGACCCTGCAGCGGCAACAGCCGCTTCCCGTCGCCCAGCACCACAGGAATCACGGAGAGGATGATGTCGTCGAGGCGGCCCGCCGTGGCGAACTGCGCGGCAAGGTTGCCGCCGCCCACCACCCACACGTTCTTCGCGCCGGCGTCGGCCAAAAAATCCGGGATGAATTCCTGCACCGGCCCGCGGACAAACGTCACGTCAGAACCGGCCGGCGCCGCATATTCATGGTGGGTGAAGACATAGCAAGGCGTTGCCGGATATGGCCACTTGCCGGGCTCGTGTTCCATCAGCCAGGCGTACGTTTCACCGCCCATCACAATGCAGCCCACATTGTCCATAAAGGACTCGTAGCTTTCCTTACCGCCCTCAAACCCGTCAAACGCCAGCAACCAGGAGAGATCGTCCTTGGCTGTGGCGATGAAGCCATCGAGGGAGGCTGCAACAAAATACTGAATCCTGGACATGGACCCAGCGTAGCCGCGGGGGCCGTAGCCGGCTAAGGGGTCCCTACTTGCTGAAGTACGGGATGATCAGGTAGAGCCCGAACAGCACGGCCACGCCGCACAGCCCGAAGCAGATGTTGGCGAAGGTACGTTTGCTGCGCGGCGACGCCTGCCGGACGTCCCCGGCAATCGCGGTCAGCCGGACTCCCAAAGAATAGAGGACCACCACGGTCACCGCCGCCACCAGTGTTGCACCGGCCACGGTCAGGAGTTCCAACCACTTCATCGCTGAGTATCCTTCTGCTGGTTCGCTTCGGCTTCGGCTGTGGCGTCTGCACTGGCCTGGGCGCGTGCACGGGCCAGGGCTTTCTTCTTGGCGAAGCGGACGGCTTGCCCTGCTTCTTCGACCTCCACGGCGTTGTGGTGGCCCACATGGGACTTACGGGAATAGAAGAACATCAACAGTACGGCTGCGGTGCCGGCGACGGCGGCAAGCACCACGCCCACCACGCCGGTCTTGACGAGAAGCGCAGTCAGCGCACCCACCAATCCGGCGGCCGGGAGGGTGAAAAGCCAGCCCAGGGCGATTTTGCCCACCATGTTCCAGCGCACTGTGGTGCCTTTGCGGCCCATTCCGGACCCGATGACGGAACCGGAAGCCACCTGCGTGGTGGAGAGCGCGAACCCGAGGTGTGAGGAGGCCAGGATGGCGGAGGCTGTACTGGTTTCGGCGGCGAAGCCCTGGGCCGGTTTGACCTCGGTGAGACCTGATCCCATGGTGCGGATGATGCGCCAGCCGCCGGCGTACGTGCCGATGGCAATCGCCAGGGCACAGGCCGCGATGACCCAGAACTGCGGGCCTGAGCCCGGCGACTGGGTCCCGGCGGCAATCAATACCAGGGTGATGATGCCCATTGTTTTCTGGGCGTCATTGGTGCCGTGGGCAAGAGCCACGAGGCTGGACGTAAAAATCTGGCCGGTGCGGAAGCCGCCGCGCTTCTGGATGAGCTTGCTGCCGGTATCGGGGTCGTGCCGTGCCGTCAGCGCATAGGCGAGCCTGGTGCAGACGTAGGCCACCATCCCGGCAATGAGCGGGGCAAAAATGGCCGGCAGGATGACCTTCTGCAGGAGGGTCTCCAGGTTCACGGAGTTGAAGCCGATCCCGGCTATGGCTGCGCCGATCAGGCCGCCGAACAGTGCATGGGATGAACTGGAGGGCAGGCCCTTCAACCACGTGATCATGTTCCACAGGATGGCGCCCATCAGGCCGGCGAAGATGATGTCCGGAGTGATCAGGACGCCGTCGGAACCTTCACGAATGATGCCACCGGACACCGTCCTGGCCACTTCCGTGGAAAGGAAGGCACCTACCAGGTTCAGGATTGCGGCCAGCGTCACGGCGGTCTTCGCTTTGATGGCACCTGTGGCGATAGGCGTGGCCATCGCGTTGGCGGTGTCGTGGAAGCCGTTCGTGAAGTCGAAAAAGAGTGCCAGTGCGATGACCAGCGCCACCATGAAGGTGATATCCACCTGTTGCCCAATCTGCAGAGTCGACGTTCAGCAGTTCCATTACCCCGCCTGCCTGCCGGGCATAATTCACCTGAAGTTAATGTGAAATGACCTGAAGTGTTAACAGAACCGGCCTGAAACCCTATCGATAGTACGCGCCCCCGGCAGGAGGTCAAAGCAACGGTGCGGCGGCGAAGGCGGTGGCGGCGGCCAGTTCGTCCGGCGAGATTCCCCGGCGCGGATCGGGTGAGATCACCAGAATGCGCCGGCCAACGAAACCGGCCCAGGCCTGGGCTTCCCGCTCATACCGGAGCTGGTCGTCAATCCAGACAATCCCGTCCGGGGAGGTGGCGGCTACATCATCCTGGAGTGCGGCAAGCTTCCACCAGCCCTCCCCCGCGCCAGCCCCGTCCGAGGCCAGCCAGGGCCACCGGCTGCCGGTCAGGCCAATGGCAGGACAGAGATACTGGGGCGCCATGTCCTCCCAAGTGGTCAGCCAGACACAGCGCAGCCCGGGCGTCCTGGCGAGGCCGTTGAGTCCCGCCACCAGTTCAGCCGCGTAGGAAACTTCAAGCATGCCGGCGTTCGCCAGGCTCCAGCCGGAACCCCAGGGGGTGGTGCCGGTGGCCCCGAACGGGCACACAACGCCGTCGACGTCCAGGTACAGCGTGACGTTCCGCACAGCAGCCCCCATCAGGCAGGCCCCGGACCGGCGCTTAACTAAAGCAGGGGCTGCACGCATTAATGGTCGCATTGCGTGCAGCCCCTGCTCAAGGACTCATGGACGCCAGGCGGACCTGGCTAACACAATCCTCAAACGGAAAGCGTCACCGGACGGGAGGTTTCGCGAAGCTCCGGAGTACCGGGCTGGTCCTGCCCGTACAGCCAGTCGTTGTACTGGAAGTCGCCGTCTTTGCGGCTCTTGAACAGCAGGTTCCTAAGCGTCCGGCCAAGCCCCGAGACGTGCCAGGATTCGCCCCAGATGCGGGCAGTCCGCTGGACGCGGGCGGTGCGGCCGGCGCGCACGGTGTTGAATTCCCGGATGGCAGCGTCCCAGGCTTCGGTGTTGATGCCGTCTTCGGTGAAGACTGTGCCGGTGCTGACATCCTGCAGGACGGCAGCGTCTTCGAGTGCCTGGCAGGCGCCCTGGGCAAGGTACTGGAGCATCGGGTGTGCAGCATCGCCCATCAGCACCATGCGGCCGGCGACCCAGTTTTCGATGGGGTCGCGGTCGTACATGGGCCAGCGGATGCTGGTGCCGAGGTTCTTGAGCGCGTCCTGGACGGCGGGGACGCAGTCCTTGTAGGCGGCTTCGAGTTCATCCACGCCACCGTACTGCTCTTCGCCGCGCTCGAAGGACGGGGACTTGAAGACAGCCACGGTGTTCAGCAGCTCACCCTTGCGCAGCGGGTACTGCACCAGGTGGCAGTCCGGTCCGAGGTAGACAATGACGTCTTCCAGATCGGCCTTGGGTGTGTTTTCGGTGATCGGCACGGTGCCCCGGTAGGCGACATAGGCCGAGGGTACCGGCTCGTCGGTGGCCACAAGCGGACGCAGCGTGGACTTGAGCCCATCGGCGCCGATGATAACGTCTGCTTCATAATCGACCCCGGCGGCAGTGTGGGCCACGCCGCGGCCGTTCACAGTTTCCACGCCTTCAACCATGACGTCGTTGACGAGTGTGACGCCGGCAGCTTCGCAGCCTTCGAGCAGTACGCGGTGCAGGTCGCTGCGGTGGATGACTACGTAGGGGGCGCCGTAGCGCTCGACGAATTCGTCGCCAAGGGTCTGCCGGGTGAGTTCCTCGCCGGTTACGGCGTCACGGAAGACGAGGTGCTTGGGCTGCACACCGATTTCAAGCGCCTTTTCCAGCAGGCCCCAGCGCTTCAGCACGCGGGAGGCGTTGGGGGCCATCTGCAGGCCTGCACCCACCTCGCCAAATTCAGGGGCGCGCTCCACGAGGGTCACGTTGGCCCCGTTTTCGCGCAGGGCAAGGGCTCCGGCAAGTCCTGCCATTCCTCCGCCAATGACCAGGACATCGGTGGATGTGGCGTGCTCAGACATTGTTTACTCCTTGAGATGTAGCGACTTTTGAGGTGAGTTTGAGGCCAACGGGGGCCAGCAGGACCGCTGCAATGGCAGCTGCGCCGGCGAAGGCGAGGAAATTGGAGTTGACACCCATGCCGGCTGCCAGCAGGAGGCCGCCTACCTGGGGGGCGGCGACGGCGCCTATCCGGCCCGTGCCAAGTGCCCAGCCGAGCGCCGTGCCCCGGAGGTGTCCGGGGTAGTGGCTGGCGACTGCGGCGATGATGAGGCACTGGGTGCCATGGGTCCCGACGCCGGCCAGGACGAGCATGAGGTAGACAACGGAGACGGGCGGTCCCGTGACCAGGACCACCAGGGCTGCGGCGGCGACGCCGGCCGCGGCGATGGCGGTGGGTACCGGCCCAAAACGTGTACCGGCCCAGGCGGTGATGACTGACCCGGCTACCGCGCCAAGGTTCAGTGCCAGCGCGAACGTCAGGGCAGATCCCAGGTTGTAGCCGGCAAGCTGCATGAGGTTGGGCAGCCAGGTACCCAGCCCGTACCAGGCAAACAGGGTGGCGATGGTGGCCACCGCGAACAGCAGGCTCACCCCCAGGTACGGGGCCCGAAGCAAGGTCGAGAACCCGGCCGGCTGTTTGTCAGCCACGGTCCTTCCGGCCGCTTTGCGGGCTGCCTTCTCTGCTGCGGTGACCGGGGCCAACGTCTCCGGGAGGTACTTGATCCCCAGCGGCACCACGATGACCAGGGCCAGAACGGCCACCAGGAACATGGACTCCCAGCCAAAGGCAGGAATGAGCTGGATCCCCACGAGGGCGGCGATGGAGCCGCCGATGGGGACGCCGGACATCATCAGGGTGGCGATGATGGACCGCCATTTGGCGGGGACCAGTTCCGCAACCAGTGCGTTGGCAGAGGGCACCAGGCCGCCGAGCCCGATGCCGGCAAGCAGCCGGAGGATGCCGAAGATGGCCGCGTTGGGGGCGAAGGCACAGAGCACCGTGAAAACGGAAAAGACCACCGCGCAGCCGAGGATGGTGCGGCGGCGTCCCCACGAGTCGGCCATGCGGCCGGCGAAGATCGCCCCGATCATCATGCCGACAAAAGCCATGGATCCGATCGTGCCGGCGGTGGCCTTGGTCAGGCCCCAGCCGGTTTCGGCAATGAGGGAGGACTGGACGGTGCCGTACACGATGAGGTCGTACCCATCGAACACCACCAGGAGCCAGCAGACGAGGACGGCGGCAGCCGAAGCTTTCGAGAACCGCGTGACGGGCCCGTCAGCGGGCGCCGGGCCGGCAGCCCCCTGATCGGACCGTTGCGGCACCGCAGCGGGAAGTGTGTGATTCATCCCACTACTGTCATGGCGGCCCAAGGTGAACCACAATACAATTCTGATGTGCAGAAAAACCCCACTCCCCGGCCGGCAGCCAGTCCCTCCAAGTCAGCCCGGCGCCCGGTACAGAAGCGTCCCACGTATTCCATCGAGGCGGTGGACAACGCGCTCCAGCTGCTGCAGCTGCTGCGCGACGTCGGGACGCTGCGGCTCAAAGACGCTGCCGAGGAGCTGGGCGTGGCGCCGTCCACCGCCCACCGCCTGCTGGCGATGCTGGTGTACCGGGGTTTTGCCATCCAGGATGAAACCCGCCGGTATGTCCCGGGACCTGCCATGGGTGTGGGACCCGCCGGATTGGGCTGGACCAGGCTGCTCCGCACGCTCGCCCAGCCGCACATGGAGTTGCTCTCTTCCCGGCTCAATGAGACGGTGAACCTTATGGTCCGGGTAGGCACCAAAGTCCGGTTCCTGGCTACGGTGGAAGGCAATAATGTGCTGCGGATTGGGGACCGGCAGGGTACCGTGATGCCGGCGGACAAGACCTCCGGCGGCAAGGTGATGCTCGCGGAGCTCGAGCCGCCCATGATCGAGCAGCTCTTCCGCAGCAACAACGCGGAAATCGGCGGTGACACCATTCCTGCTGATGATTACCCCGCCTTCCTGCGCGAACTGGAGTCCATCCGCACCAACGGCTTTGCGGCCAACTTTGAAGGCACGGAGGACGGCGTCAGCGCCCTGGGCATGGCCTTGCACAACCGGCACGGGCACGTGGTGGGCGCGCTCAGCGTCGCCACCCCGGCGACGCGCTTCCGCAAGGTGTTCGACGCCGGCCTGGTCCCTGCACTGAGGGAAACCTGCCGTCAGCTGGAGATCGACATTGCCGCCAATCCGGCCGAACCGGACTGACCGGACGCAGCCTCCCGGAATGAATTCTGACTGACAGAATATGTTGGGGGTCACAACATGACCATGCGTAGAGTCTCACTACGCCGAAAAACTGTTTTGACCCAAGAGGAGGCCCGACGTGTCCATCAGTGCCGAGAACACGACCCATGAATCAGTGGCAGCGGGGCACAGCGTTCCTGAGCCCACGCCTGAAGAGGCAGCCCAGCTCAAGGAGCTCTACCAGGATTTTGACCGCGAAAACCTGATCCCGCTGTGGACGCAGATCGCAGACCTGATGCCGATGGTCCCGTCGCCGAAGGCTGTCCCGCACGTCTGGCGGTGGAGCGACCTGTACCCGCTCGCCGCCCGCGCCGGGGACCTGGTACCGGTGGGCCGTGGCGGGGAACGCCGCGCCATTGCCCTGGCCAACCCGGGCCTCGGGGGCACCCCGTACGCCACCCCCACCCTGTGGGCTGCCATCCAGTACCTGGGCGGCCGCGAGACCGCCCCCGAGCACCGCCACTCCCAGAACGCGTTCCGCTTCGTGGTGGAAGGTGAAGGTGTTTGGACGGTTGTTAACGGGGACCCGGTCCGGATGTCCCGCGGCGATTTCCTGCTGACCCCGGGCTGGAACTTCCACGGCCACCACAACGACACCGATGAGCCGATGGCCTGGATCGACGGCCTGGACATCCCGTTTGTCCACTACGCCGACGCAGGCTTCTTCGAGTTCGGCACCGAACGCGTCACAGACGAAGCCACGCCGGACATCTCCCGCTCGGAACGGCTCTGGGCCCACCCCGGCCTGCGACCCCTCTCGGGCCTGGATGACACCACGAACTCCCCTATCGCCGCGTACCGGTGGAAGTACACCGACGCCGCTTTGCGCGAACAGCTGCTTCTCGAGGACGAAGGACACCCGGCCACTGTGTCCCAGGGCCACGCAGCAGTCCGGTACACCAACCCGACCACCGGCGGGGACGTGATGCCCACCATCCGGGCCGAGTTCCACCGCCTCCGCGCCGGCGCCGCCACCGAACCCACGCGTGAAGTGGGCTCCAGCGTCTGGCAGGTCTTTGAAGGAACCGGCACCGTGGTCCTGAACGGCGAAACCAGGGAACTGGCAAAGGGCGACCTGTTTGTGGTCCCCTCCTGGCAGGAATGGTCCCTGCAGGCCGGGAGCGAATTCGATCTGTTCCGCTTCAGCGACGCCCCCATCTTTGAACGGCTGAACTTTAACCGCACCTACACCGAAGGACGCAAGAACGCATGAAACTCCTGACACTCCGCACTGAAAACGGCAGCAAGGCCGTCCGCCAGGACGGCGATACCCTGACCGAGATCGACGGGTTCTCCGACGTCGGAGCCCTCCTGAAGGATGCCGCCTGGGAGTCCATCGCCGCCGCGGCCACCGGTGCGACCCACCCGCTCGAGGGCGCCGACCTCGACGCCGTTGTTCCCGCGCCGGGCAAGATCATCTGCGTGGGCCACAACTACCGCAACCACATCAAGGAAATGGGCCGGGAAGTTCCCGAGTACCCCACCCTGTTCGCCAAGTACGCCGAGTCCCTCATCGGACCCAACGATGACCTGGCCCTCCCGCAGGAATCGGACACGGTGGACTGGGAGTCCGAGCTCGCCGTCGTGATCGGCAAGGCCGGACGCCGGATTTCCGAAGCTGACGCCGCGGACCACATCGCCGGATACGCCGTGCTCAATGACGTGTCCATGCGCGACTACCAGTTCCGCACCATCCAGTGGCTGCAGGGCAAGACCTGGGAAAAGTCCACCCCGTTCGGCCCCGCCCTGGTCACCAAGGACGAGTTCAGCGGCGGCCTCATGACCACCGCGGTGGACGGCGAGATCCAGCAGTCCACACCCACCAACGATGTGGTCTTCACGCCGGAATTCCTGGTTTCCTACATCTCCACCATCATCACCCTTAACCCGGGTGACGTCATTGCCACCGGCACCCCCGGCGGTGTGGGCCACGCACAGGATCCCAAGCGCTACCTGCAGGAAGGCCAGATCCTGGTTACTACCATCGAGGGCCTGGGCCAGCTGAACAACCGCGTGGTCAAGGAAGCCTGATGGTAGCCCGCCAGGACCGGACGACGGACCCGGAGCTGCTCGAAGCGCTGCTCCAGGCCCGCCGCGGGACCGCGTTCTTCGCCCGCAAGCTCAACGAGCTTAGCGACGACGAACTCGACGGGCCCTCGCTGCTGCCCGGCTGGAGCCGCCGCCATGTCACTGCCCACGTCGGCTACAACGCGCGGGCCATTGCGCGGCTGATTGAGTGGGCGGCGACCGGCGTGGAGACGCCCATGTACGCCTCCACGGAGATCCGGGACCACGAAATCAACTTCGGGGCCACGCTCCCGGCAAACGCACTGCGCCATCTGTTCGACCACTCGGCCGTGCACCTGAACGTTGAGTGGCGCGACCTGCCTGCGGATTCCTGGCACCACAAGGTCAAAACGGCCCAGGGCCGCATTGTCCCGGCCGGGGAAACAGTCTGGATGCGCACCCGCGAAGTCTGGACCCATGCCGTGGACCTGGACAACGGGGCCACCTTCGCCGATATCCCTGCCGCCGTCCTCGAGCGTCTGGTCAGGGACATCACCGGAGCCTGGCAGGCACGCGGCACGGACACCGGCCTGTTGGTCCGCGTCACGGGCCAGCAACCGGAGCTTGAATTCGGCAGCGGACCTGACGCGCAGCTGGTTGTCAGTGGCCCGCTGGCCGGGGTGGCCCGCTGGGCCACCGGACGTGGTACCGACGCCGTCACTGCCACCCGGAACGGGGCAGCCCTGGACGTGGTTCCGGCCGCCCCGAAATGGATCTAGCACCGCGGCTGTGACGCCCGGAGAGCCAAGGCATCAGGTACACAAAACAGCGCCCCCTCGACGGAGGGGGCGCTGTTTTGCGTACCGGCACTGTGCCGTTGACTGTTCGGCCGGCCACGCGGCAGAACCCTAGGACGCGGGTGCCGCGCCTGCGCCGTTGACGTTGACCAGCCACGCAGTGCCGAAGCGGTCGGTGCACATGCCGAAAATGTCACCCCAGGGTGCCGGCTCCAGGGGGACAGTAACGGTGCCGCCGTCGCCCGTGAGCTTGTCCCAATAGCCGCGCAGTTCAGCCTCGTCATCGCCGCTGAGGGAAACCGAAATGGTGCTGCCCGGTGAGTAGTCCATGCTGTTGGGCGTGTCCGCGCCCATCAGCACCAGCCCGGCGGGAGTGGTCAGCATGCCGTGCATGATCTTGTCCGCTTCGGCCGGGTCTTCGCTGGCGTGAAACTCCCCGAAGGTGCTCAGGGCCAGGTCGCCACCGAAGACCGAGTGGTAGAAAGTCATGGCCTCGCGGGCGTTGTCGCGGAAGCCAAGGTAAGGATTGAGTGTGGTGGGCATGGCCTGCTCTCCTGGTGACTAAAACGAAACGGTAGAGGAACAGACACCATCCTGCCCCAATTCAGGCACCCTTCATAGGTCCGCAACCGCCGCCCGGATCCGGGGAATCAGGGCACAAACCGGTACCCGACACCGGGTTCGGTGAGGAGGTGGCGCGGGTTGGCGGGATCTGACTCCAGCTTCCGCCGGAGCTGGGCCATGTACACCCGGAGGTAGTTGGCTTCCTTGTGGTACGCCGGTCCCCAGACATCACGCAGGAGCTGCTGCTGGGTGACCAGCCCCCCGGGATTCCGGACCAGGAGTTCCAGGATGTTCCACTCCGTCGGCGTGAGCCGGACAGTTTGTCCTTCCCTGACCACCCGCCGTTGAGCGAGATCCACCGTGAAGGACGCCCCGGCCACGGTCGGTGCCGTTGCCGGCTCCGGAACCCGCCGCAGCAGGGCACGCAGCCTGGCAAGCAGTTCGTCCAGGCCGAACGGCTTGGTGATGTAGTCATCGGCGCCGGCGTCCAGGGCCTCAACCTTGTCCGACGAGCCGTGCCGGGCGGACAGCACCAGGACGGGCAGGCTGCTCCACCGGCGCAGCTCGCGCAGGACGTCGGTTCCGTCCAGGTCCGGCAGCCCAAGGTCCAGGACCAGCAGGTCCGGCGGACGGCGGGAGGCCTGCCGCAACGCCGTGCTGCCGTCGCCTGCCGTCTCCACCGCGTACCCGTGTGCCTGGAGCGTGATCCGCAAGGCCTTCAGCAGGTGCGGATCGTCGTCGGCCACGAGGATGCTGGTCCGCGGCCCGGACGGCACCGGTTCCGTGTTCATGAAGCCACCGGCCGCGGCTCGCCTGCCAGGGGGCGCGCACCTGCCGATCCGGTGGACAAGGCCAGCCGGACCACCATGGTCAGCCCGCCACCGGGCGTCTCCTCGGCTGCCAGGGTGCCGCCCATGGCCTTGGTGAACCCCTCGGCGACAGCCAGGCCCAGTCCGATGCCCGTGGTCTGCGGGAGATCGTGGAGCCGCTGGAACGGCCTGAACATTGCCACCACATTCCGGGCGGGCACACCGGCCCCGTGGTCAATGACCCGCAGCTCGCCGGACGGGTAGCCGTCCAGGGTGTCCGTGCCCAGTCCGCCTGCGGAGCCGGTGATGGTGATCCCGGTGCCGGGCGCATACTTCACGGCATTCTCCACGATGTTGCCGATGACACGCTCCAGCAGCACGGCGTCGGCCTCCACGGGTGGCATGTTGGCCGGGAGGTCAACCCGCACTGCTCCGGCAGGGAGCGCCCGAACGGCCGCGGAAACCACCTCGCTCCAACGGACCGGGCCCAGGAGCGGACGGACGGAGTCGGCGGTGATCCTGGACATGTCCAGGAGGTTGCCTACCAGCAGGTCCAGCCGGTCAGTACATTCATCGATGGTTTCCAGCAACTCCCGGGACTCGGCCGGCGAGTAGCTGACATTGCTCTGGAGCAGTCCGCCGGCGGCCAGTTTGATCCCGGCAAGGGGCGTCCGAAGGTCATGGGACACTGCACGCAGGATGGCGGTCCGCATGGTGTTGCCCTCAGCAAGCCGCAGCACCTCGCGCTGGCTCAAGGCCAACTGGCGGCGTTCCAACTGGGCCTTGACGTGGACGGCGAAAGCACCCAGCAGCCGCCGCTCCCCGGGCGGCAGCGGCGGGCCGAAAAGCACGAGGCGGGTATCGGCGTCGACCGTTTCCGAGGTAGTGTCCGCCATCGGAGCGGCGAGGCGGCGTTCCCAGCCCGAGGTGTTCCCGGCGCCGGCCACCATATGCCACCCGCCGTCCATGGTGCTAAAAACTCCCGCACCTGCCACACCGAAGACATCCAGGGCTTCGGCGAGGATTCCGTCAAGGGAATCCTCCGACCTGGACGCACCCAGCGCCAGATCCCCCAGGGTGGCGGCCTCCGACTGCGCCTGCGAGGCTTCCTTGGACCGGCGGGCGGATCTGTCCACGACGCCGGCCACTGCCACCGACACCCCCACAAAGACGGCCAGGGAGAGCAGGTCCTGCGGATCGCTGATGGCCAGGTGGCCCAACGGCGGGGTGGAGAAATAGTTGACCAGCAGGCTGCTCCACAGTGCGCCGGCCACCGCAGGCCAGAGTCCGCCCACCAGGGCGACGGCCACCGCACCGGCAAGCTGGACCAGGACGGCGGTGGCAACACTGTGCTCGAACACGGCGAGCAGCAACTGCAGCAGGGCCGGGAGCAGAACGGCGAGGACAAAGCCGGCACCCAGCCTGATCCGTCCCAGGTCCGGCCGGCGGCGGGGAGTCCGGCCAGGCTGGACGCGGGGCACCACCTGCACGTCGATGTCCCCGGCGCCGCGGACCACCCTCGCTTCCACCGTCCCGCCGGAGAGCACCCCACTGACCAGTGCGGGCACCAGCCTGCGGCGCGTCTGGCCTACCACAATATGGGTGGCCCCGGCCTGGCGGGCGTACTCGAGAAGGGCGCGGGCGGGGTCCGCGGCGGACACTGTGTGGTAGCTGCCGCCCTGGGCCACCACCATGCGGCGCTGGGCCTCCAGAAGCTGCGGCGACTCAGTCCTGGTTCCGCCCACGGTACGGACGTGGACGGCGGCCAGCTCCCCGCCGTCGCCCCTTTCCAGGATCCTGACGGCACGCCGGATGAGCAGTTCTGCGTCGTCGCTGCCGTTGAGGCCAATGACTATCCGATCCCGTGCCATGCGGCCATTCTCCCACCCGCGGGACCCACTCTTGACCCGGCAGGGGCCCGCATTGTGTTCTCTGTCATAGCGGCGTTAAGGATGCGTCAAGATCCGCCGGAAGCCGCGTCCGCCGCCCGGTGCCGGTACTAGATTCGGCTGTGCCCGCAGCGCCCTGGCTGCCGGCTGAGAGGCATTGATGACCACCATGAGCAGGCCGCCGGCCGATCCCTCGGCGCTGCATCCGACACGAAAAGCGGCCTTGACCGGCTGGCTGCTGTTCGGCCTTCAGGACACCAAGGGCGCCCATCAGGGGCCCGGCGGTGTTGCGGTGGATGAGCACAGGAAGCACCACTGGTGGCAGGTGATGTGCCTGACCGGTGTGGACTACTTCTCAACCCTTGGCTACCAGCCGGCCATCGCGGCGCTCGCGGCCGGCGCCATTTCGCCGCTGGCCACCCTGGTGCTGGTGGCGGTGACCCTGCTGGGTGCACTGCCTGTCTACCGCCGTGTTGCCGGCGAGAGCCACCGCGGCGAGGGTTCCATTGCCATGCTGGAGCGGCTGCTCCCGCGCTGGGGCGGAAAACTGTTCGTCCTGGTGTTGCTGGGTTTCGCCGCCACGGACTTCATGATCACCATGACGCTGTCCGCCGCGGACGCCACCGCCCACCTGATCGAGAACCCGTTCGCACCCTGGTTCCTGCACGGCCAGGAAGTGGCGGTGACGCTGGTCCTGCTGGCCCTGCTCGCCGCCGTCTTCCTGCGCGGGTTCCAGGAAGCCATCGGCGTCGCCGTGGTGCTGGTGGTGGTGTACCTGGGCCTGAACCTGGTGGTCATCGCCAGGGCCCTGGGCGAGGCTGCGGCACACCCCGTAGCCGTGGGTGACTGGTGGCAGACGCTCAACACCTCACACGGCAGTCCGCTGATGGCTGTGGCCATTGCCCTGCTGGTTTTCCCCAAGCTGGCGCTGGGGCTGTCCGGTTTCGAAACGGGTGTGGCGGTGATGCCGCAGGTCCGCGGACGGGCCGGCGATACCGAAGCTGACCCGGCCGGCAGGATCCAGGGGACGCGGCGGATGCTGACCACCGCAGCGCTGATCATGAGCACGTTCCTGATCACCAGCAGCTTCACCACTGTGGTGCTGATTCCCGAACATGAGTTCCAGCCAGGCGGGGAAGCCAACGGCAGGGCGCTGGCTTTCATGGCGCATCAGTACCTCGGGGCCGGCTTCGGGACGATGTACGACCTCAGCACCATCGCAATCCTGTGGTTCGCCGGTGCCTCGGCCATGGCAGGACTGCTGAACCTGGTCCCCCGGTACCTGCCCCGTTACGGCATGGCCCCGGAATGGGCCAAGGCGGTCCGCCCCCTTGTTCTGGTGTTCACGCTGATCGGGTTCGTGGTCACCTGGCTGTTCAGGGCCGACGTCGATGCCCAGGGCGGTGCGTACGCCACCGGCGTCCTGGTGCTGATGACCTCGGCCGCGGTCGCGGTGACGCTCTCCGCGCGGCGTCAGCGGCAGCGCAAGCGGACCGTGGGCTTCGGCGTCATTGCGGTGATCTTCACCTACACCACCGTCGCCAACATCTTCGAGCGTCCGGAGGGCATCCGGATCGCCGGCTTCTTTATCCTGGGGATCGTCCTGATCTCACTGCTGTCCCGGGTGTTCCGGTCCTTCGAACTGCACGCCACACATGTCCGGCTGGACACACAGGCCCTGGAATTCATGGCCGACACCCTCTCGGGCCCCATCGGGATCATCGCCCACGAGCCGCTCCGGCAGTCTGCCGAGGCGTACCGGCAGAAACTGGCCTCCGCCACCGAGGCCAGCCATTTCCCCTCGGACTACCGGGCGATGTTCCTCGAAGTCACGGTGGATGACTCGTCCGATTTTGAGACCGCGCTGGAGGTCAGGGGCGTGATGCGCCACGGTTTCCCGGTGCTGGAGGTCCACGGTCCGGTGGTGCCCAACACCATCGCGTCCGTCCTCCTGCACATCCGCGACGTGACCGGCCTGATGCCGCACGTGTACTTCCGATGGACCGAGGGCAACCCCGCAGTGAACCTCCTGAAGTTCCTGGTGCTGGGCGAAGGTGAGATCGCGCCGGTCACGCGGGAGATCCTCCGTGAGGCCGAGCCGGACGTCACGAAGCGGCCGTGGGTGCACGTGGGGTAAGGGCGGGTGCAGGAATCCCCGCCTCCACGTAGGCTCAGGAGCATGGCCCGATACTTTGATGTTCATCCCGAGGATCCCCAGCCCCGCGCCATCGCGCAGGCAGTGAAGATGCTGCTCGACGGCGGGCTGATCGCCTACCCCACGGATTCCTGTTACGCGTTGGGCGCGCAACTGGGAAACAAGGACGCTCTGGACCGGATCCGCACTATCCGCAAGCTGGATGCCAAGCACCATTTCACGCTGGTCTGCAAGGATTTCGCCCAGCTGGGCCAGTTTGTGAACATCGGCAACGACGTGTTCCGCAGCATCAAAGCCGTGACGCCCGGCAGCTACACGTTCATCCTGCCGGCCACCAAGGAAGTTCCGCGCCGGCTCCTGCACCCCAAAAAGAAGACCGTGGGGGTCCGCATCCCTGACAACCGTGTGGTGCAGGCCCTGCTGGCGGAACTGGGCGAGCCCCTTCTCTCCAGTACGCTGCTGCTCCCTGACGAGGAAGATCCCCTGACGCAGGGATGGGAGATCAAGGAGCGGCTGGACCATGAGGTGGATGCCGTGATTGATGCGGGCGACTGCGGGTCCGAGCCCACCACGGTGGTGGATTATTCCAGCGGCATGGCCGAAGTGGTGCGCCGTGGCGCCGGGGACCCGTCCCGCTTCGAGTAACCGGTCAGTCCTGCTTGCGGGCCCGGCTGGGCTGCACGCGGGGCGGTTCGCCCGGCATCTTCGGATAGTCCGGCGGGAACGGCAGTTCGCCGAGGCCGGCCTTGGTGTCACGGTCCCACCAGCCGAGCAGCGTGTCGATGGTGCCGGGGTTCTGGTGCATGCCGGCCCACGGATCACCCACCGTTTTCAGCCGGTCCGGAACCGTGACGATGGTGAAGTCCTTGGGGCTGATGCTTTCCAGCTCGTCCCAGGTGATGGGGCAGGATACCGGCGCGTGGGCGAGGGCGCGGGGGCTGTAGGCTCCGGCAATGGTCCGGTCGCGGTTGGCCTGGTTGAAGTCCAGGAACACCTTCTCCCCGCGTTCCTCTTTCCACCAGGCGGTGGTGACCTTCTTCGGCATACGGCGTTCCAGTTCCCGGGCGGCGGCGATCACAGCATGCCTCACATCCAGGAATTCGTACACCGGTGTGATGGGTGCATACACGTGCAGCCCACGGTTGCCTGAGGTCTTGATAAAGCACTCCAGGCCGGCCTCAGCCAGCACGGCCTTCAGCGCAATCGCAGCCGGGACAGCGTCGTCGAAATCCGTACCGGGCTGGGGGTCAAGGTCGATCCGGAGCTGGTCCGGGTTGTCGGTATTCTCCACCCGGGAGGGCCATGGATGGAATACCACGGTATTCATTTGGACGGCCCAGACGGCGGCGGCCGGCTCGTCCAACACCAGCATGGGGTGGGAGCGTGCGCTGGGAAACACCACCTTCACCGACCGGATGAACTCCGGGGTTCCCTTGGGCGGGTTCTTGGAAAAGAACTGGTCGCCCTCAACGTTGTCCGAATACCGCTGCAGGGCCACGGGCCTGCCGCCGTTGGCGGCAATAAACGCGTCCCCCACGTCAACCAGGTAGCGTGCCAGGTCCAGCTTGGTCAGTCCCAGGTCCGGCCACAAAACCCTACTGGGGCTGGAAACGCGCATCTCGCGCTCGCCGTGGGGTCCCGGGACAGTGATGGTGGTCTGTTCGCTCGCCATGGGGACAACGTACACCGTCAGGGATGGTGCCGCCGGACGCCACCCTGCCCGCAGTCCTCAGGAAGGGTCAGGCGTCCACTTTGCTCCGGCGCTCCCGGACCTTGCGCACCACAAACGCCGCCACCAGGACCACGACGGCGGCAATCACCACTTTCTGGAAGATCCCGGCATACTGCTCCACCAGGTGCCAGCTTTCGCCCAGGAAGTACCCGGCCATAATCAGAACCGAGTTCCAGATCAGGCTGCCGGCGAATGTCAGCAGGAGGAACCGCCACAACGGCATTCGTTCAATGCCGGCGGGAATGGAAACAAGGCTCCGGAAGAGCGGCACCAGCCGCCCGAAGAAAACTGCCTTGCTGCCGTGGCGGGTGAACCACGCTTCGACGCGGTCGACGTCGTCAACATTCACCAGCGGGATCCTGCGGACCAGGGCACGGGTCCGCTCCCGCCCCAGCCAGGCGCCGAGGGCGTACAGGATGTAGGCGCCCAGCACCGAGCCTGCCGTGGTCCACAGGATGGCGTCCAGGAGGCCGAAGCTGCCGCGGCTGGCCGTGAACCCGGCCAGCGGAAGGACCACCTCACTGGGGATCGGCGGAAAGAGGTTCTCCAGCGCCACGATCAGGCCGGCCCCGGGCGCGCCCACCACCTCCATAGTGCTGACCACCCACTCCGAAATTCCGGTGAGCTGCTGGGCTGAGGCGTCCGGGGATGGTGCAGTGGATGCGGCGGGGGCGGACAGGGCGGTAGCCAGGGCTGTGGCTGCAGTCATGGGGTTCCTCCGGGAATGGGATGAACCCCCATTCTTGTGGCACTACCTGACTGTCCGCTGTGAGCCTGCTGTGCCGCGCGGGTTACACACGTCCATGCCGTAACGGCCGCCGTCGGGAATCCGGCATGATGGAACCATGACCGTCTCAGAGTCAGCGCTGACCATCACCGTGGGCGATGCCGCGGTGTCGGCGCTTTACGCCCGCCCGGCCCACCCTGTTGCGGGCCTTGTCCTGGCGCACGGGGCGGGAGCCGGGATGGAGCACCCTTTCATGGGCGGCTTCACCCGCGGACTGAACGACGACGGCGTGGCCACCTTGCGCTTCAACTTCCCCTACCGCGAGGCGGGGCGGAAGTTCCCCGACCGGCCGCCGGCTGCTATCGCCACGTGGCGGGCCGCAATGGACGAGGCCGCGCGCCAGGCCAAGGCCCACGGTGACACCGGACCGGTCTGGGCAGCAGGAAAATCCTTCGGCGGACGGATGGCTTCCATGGCCGTCGCCGAGGGAATGGCGGCTGCCGGACTGGTGTACCTGGGCTATCCGCTGCATCCGCCGGGCAAGCCCGACAAGCTCCGCGACGAGCACCTTTACGGCCTCACGCTGCCCATGCTGTTCCTGCAGGGCTCCCGCGACACGTTCGCCACCCGGGAACTGCTGGAAGGCGTGGTGTCCCGGATCGGCCCCTCAGCAGTGCTGGAGTGGGTGGACGGCGGGGACCATTCGTTCGCGGTGGCGGGCAGGAAGCGCGATGCCGCCGAGATCGGCGCATCCCTCGCGCCGACAGTGGCGGAGTTCATCCGGGCCCACGGCTGAACAGGGGACGCACCGGTCAGGCCGCGTCCTCGTGCCACCAGCCTTCCCAGGCGGTGGAGGTCAGCTGACCGGTGGGAAATTCGTCTTCGCGGTTCCCTCGGACATGGTCGTAACGGCCGGCATCAAGCAGGAAGTTCAGGCTGTTCAAAAGCAACATTGGTGTGTCCCTTCGTATGGTGTCCGGACTTCGTTGTCCAAGTAGGAACGAGCCTAACTGCGGGATGTTTCAGGGGGTCGACGGCACGTTTCGGCTACGTATCGGACATCTCACGCCCTGCCGTTCCTCCGTTAAAGCAGGTACGGAAACTTCGGCAGCCAGCGCCGAAGCGTTGTCTGCGGCCGTCCACCGCGCAATAACGGGAGCTGCGAGGACCGCGAGAACCGCCAGGACCCAGAATGTCCCTCGCCAGCCAAGGAGTTGACCCGGGAATGATCCCAGCGGGGCGCCCAACCGGTTCTGACATGCTCTGACAGGTCCTGTTTCGCCGGCGTCGTTCCTCGTAACGTCGTAGAGACGATCCCGGCACACCACCCGAAAGAAGGACCCCTGTCATGGAATACATCCGACTCGGCAGCACAGGACTGAAGATCAGCCAGCTTGCCCTGGGCTGCATGAGCTACGGTGACCCCACCACGCCGAACGCGCATCCCTGGGCATTGACCGAGGAGGACGCGGGTCCGTTCTTTCGCCAGGCCATCGAACTGGGCATCACGTTCTGGGACACCGCCAACGTGTATCAGGCGGGTACCTCCGAGGAAATCGTTGGACGGGCCATCACCAAGTATTCGCGGCGCGAGGAGATCGTCCTCGCCACCAAGGTTCGCGGCAGGATGCACGACGGTCCCGGGGGCGTCGGCCTCTCCCGCAAGGCCATCCTGGAACAGCTCGACGCCTCGTTGGCCCGCCTCGGCACGGACTACATCGACCTGTACCAGATCCATCGTTTCGACGATGAGACTCCGGTAGAGGAAACCATGGAGGTCCTCCACGACGTCATCAAGGCCGGCAAAGTCCGGTACATCGGAGCGTCCTCAATGTACGCCTGGCAGTTCGCGAAACTCCAGCACGCGGCAGCGCTCGGTGGCTGGACCAGGTTCGTGTCCATGCAGAACCAGTACAACCTGCTGCGCCGTCAGGACGAACGCGAACTCATGGCAATGTGTGCAGACATGGGCGTCGGCCTGGTGCCGTACTCGCCCAACGGCAAGGGCCGGCTCGCCCGCCCGGCCGGCGAACAGAGTGAGCGCTCCACCACGGACAAGGTGGTCCAGGCATTCGACAACGACTTCGACGTGCCCGTGATCAATGCAGTGCAGGCCCTGGCCGATGCCCGCGGCGTCACCATGGCCCAAATCGCCCTCGCGTGGGTGCTGCGGAACCCGAACGTCTCGGCCCCCATCGTCGGGGCAACCAGGCCCCACCACCTCCAGCAGGCCGTCGAGGCGCTGTCCCTGGAACTTAATGATGAGGAAGTCAAGGAACTCGAAGCTCCGTACGTCAACCATGGTCCTGCCTGGTACTGACAGTGGCCGCCGGCCTTACATCCTGGCTTTGGTCCGGGCGGTCGGCTGGGCCGTCCAGGGGTCCTCCGGCCAGGGGTGCCGCGGGTAGCGGCCCCGCATCTCCGACCTGACCTGCGCGTAGGGACCTGCCCAGAACGACGCCAGGTCATCTGTCACCGCCAGCGGCCGCCGTGCCGGCGACAGGAGGTGGAACAGGACGGGCACCCTGCCGTCCACCAGCCGCGGCGTTTCTGCCCAGCCGAAGCACTCCTGCAGCTTGACCGCCACCACCGGCCGGCCGCCGTCGTCCCTGCCCTCCGGCGCTGTACCGGCCACGCCGGCAGCTTCGGCCACGTCGGGGTAGTCGATCCGCACCATCGACCCGCTGGGCACCTTCAGTGCCTCCGGCGCCAGCTCGGCCAGCCTGGCCGCTTCGGGCCAGGGCAGCAGCCGCCGCAAGGGATCGGCGAGGTCGATGCTGCCGGTGGCCGCGCCGCCGGCTAGCTTCTCCAGTTCCGGGCCCAGCCACGAGTCAATGCAGGCCAGCAGGGCCCGCTCGGACACATCGGGCCACGGCGCACCCAGTTCGCGGTGCAGCAGGGCCAGCCGGCGGCGCAGGGAATCTGCCGCCGTCGACCATCCGATGGTTCCCAACCCCTGCCCGGCCAGAGCGCGGGCCACGGCGGCGCGGCCGTCGGCGGGTGCGGGCCGGACAGGTGTGGAGGAGAGGATGATGGCGCCAAGCCGCCGTTCCCTGCGCGCCATGACCCGGCCCTGGCTGAACGCCGCTTCGACGGTGTCGGTGAGCAGGTGGCCGGCGGCTGCCTGCGCGAGATCGCCTGTGAGCGGAGCCCCGGAGCGGATCACCGCGCCGGTCCCGGCCGCGTCCCTGCCGCCGGCCCGTGACACCTCGGCCACGGCCAGCCATTCGTTCCCGGACAGCGGGCTGCCGGCAGGGAGTCCTGCGCGGGTACCGGAGGAGAGCAGGTAACGCGCCGGTCCCTCCCCGGGGACCCGCCGGGCCACGCGGTCCGGGAAAGCCAGTGCGACGACCACACCAGGGGCCTCCGCGGCGGCCACCGGGGCGGTGACGGCCGAAGGCCCGACGGCGCCGCTTTCCTGGCGCGCGATCGATTCCAGCCGCCGGACGTCCTCCGTCCAGCGCCTGGCGGCAGGCTCCCTGCCGGAACGCAGGCCCGCGAGAAGGGCCGTGAGGTCGGCACCCGGGGCGCGGTGGTCCCCCGTCACGAGTGCCACCACTTCGGCCGCCGTGTGATGCCCCACGGCACCTGCGCCGTCCAGGAGTGCGCGGGCCAGCCGGGGATCCGCGGGGACCCTGGCAAGCGTCCTGCCCAGGCCGGTGGCGTGTCCGTCCGAGTCCACGGCGCCGAGTTCCCTCAGTACTTCGATGGCCTCCGCCATGGCCGCAGCCGGCGGTTCATCCGGCAACGCCAGTCCCCGGCCACCGGGCGATCCCCAGCAGGCCAGCGTCAACGCGGCACCGGTCAGGTCCGCGACGGCGATTTCCGGGGTGACATGCGCCGGGGCGGCGCCGTAGCTCCTCTGGTCGTAGCAGCGCACCACCTCTCCCGGCCCTTGCCGTGCTGCCCGGCCGGCACGCTGCTCCGCCGAGGCCCAGGAGCAGGACACTGTCACCAGCCCGGACATGCCGCGGCTGGCATCGCGGCGCGGCTCGCGCGTCAGCCCGGAATCAACCACCAACCGCACGCCGGGCACGGTCAGGGAGGATTCCGCGAGGTCGGTTGAGACGATGATCCGTGCCGGACCACCGGGCCGGCGCCCGGCCACGGCACGGTCCTGTTCCGCCGGGCTGACCTGGCCATGGAGTTCCAGCACCTCCGTCCCGGGGGCGGCGCGGCCGCGGAGCCGGGCGGCCACGTACTGCACTTCCCACGCTCCCGGCACAAACACCAGGGCATCGGTGGCCGCGTCCCGCAACACTGCACTGGCGTGCGCGTGGGCCGCCGTCTCCGCCACATGATCCAGGAAGCCGCGGGCCACGCCGCGGCCGTCCAGCCGGGGCGCTGCCGCCGGTGCCCAGTGGACCTCCAGCGGGTACAGCGCCGACGGGCAGTCGACCACGGGAGCCGGCCCGCCGCCGTCGTCCGCTGCTTCCCCGATCAGGGCGGCGAAGCGGGGCGCGTCCAGGGTGGCGGACATGGCCACCAGGGTGAGGTCTCCGCGGAGCTGGCGGACCTCACCGAGCATGCCCAGCAGGAGGTCGGTCTCGAGGCCTCGCTCATGCACCTCATCGAGGACCACGGCGCCGACGGTCTCCAGGGCCGGGTCATCGAGCAACCGGCGCAGCATGATTCCGGGGGTCACAAACTCCACGAGCGTGCCGGGCCCGGCCTGGCGCTCGCCGCGGACCGTGTACCCGACGCGCTCCCCCACCCGGCTGCCGTCCAGGGCAGCCAGGCGCCGGGCCGCGGCACGGGCCGCCACCCGGCGGGGCTGGGTGACTACGATCCGGCGGGCTCCCTGCGCGGGTGCGAGGTTGGCGAGGAGCGGCGGGACAAGGGTGGTTTTGCCCGTTCCGGGCGGGGCCCGCACCACCGCCGCCGGCGTGCCCCCCGCCCGCAGCACCGAGGCAAGATCGTCGAGGGACGCAGCAAAGGCCAGTCCCGCACCAATGGCCGCCAGGTTGAAGGAATCCGGCCGGGCCGCGTCTGGCGCGCCGGTGGGGGCACTGCTCGAGGAAGTCACCCGTCCATTCTCGCCGCTAACCTCCCGGGCCGGTCACCGCACACGCACTCCAGTACGTCAGACTGGAGGCATCCACCACGAAAGCAGGACCCCTTGATTCAGCTCCAGCAGGACTCCGACGGCTTCATCCGCATGAAACGGCACTTTCCGGCCAGCGCCACGGTGACCATCACCTTCAGCGACGGCTCCCGGGAGGAATTTTCCGGCCGCCGGCTCAACGGAATCTTCGACGACGCCCTGGCTGCGTACCGGGCGCAGAACCGTTTGGACGCCAAAGGCTTCTCCCGCGGTCCGCAGAAAAAAGTGCAGGCCGGAATTGAGTTCGTCGCCGTCCGTCCCGGAATGGGGCAGTAAGCCGCCCTACCGCGAAGGGCTGACCACCATCGCTGACCCGCCGCCGCGCCGGGCAGGTTCGGCTGCGGCCGTCATGAACCCGTGCTTGCCGAATTCGATGGCCGTTGCCGCCCCGATCTCCGCCGCGGACGTGAACGCATCACCGGCCGGCACCAGCTTGTGCCCGTAGGGCGCCAGCTGGGTTCCGTAGGCTGTGATGAACTCCGGCTCGGCCGTGACGTTGGCTGTGTTCCGCTGCGCCGCACGCGGAGCAGCGATGGCCTCGGCCACCGTCATGCCCAGGTCCACCCGGTTGAGGATGGTCTGCAGGACAGTGGTGATGATGGTGGAACCGCCGGGTGAACCGAGGGCCAGGAAGGGCCTGCCGTCCTCCAGGATGATGGTGGGCGACATGGACGAGCGCGGCCGCTTGCCGGGCTCGATCCGGTTTGGATCGGCCGGATTCGTTGAGTCGTACGAGAAGTCCGTCAGTTCGTTATTGAGCAGGAAACCGCGGCCGGGCACCACGATGCCGGACCCGCCGGTCTGCTCAATGGTGAGCGTGTACTCCACCACGTTGCCCCACTGATCGGCGACCGTCAGGTTAGTGGTGGAGATGTTTTCGGTGTCCGTCTCGTGGGCAGCCACAGCCGGCGCCACCGGGCACACGCCGTCGTAGGAGTCCACGTCTCCGGCCGCGACAGGTTTGGTTGCCGCCGTACCGGGGTTCAGCTGGCAGGACCGTTCCTTGCCGAAGACCGGGTCCGTAAGCGCACCGGTGGGGACGTCCACAAACGCCGGGTCGCCGAGATACCTGCCGCGGTCCGCAAAGGCCAGCGCACTCGCTTCGAGGTAGTGGTGCAGCGCAGCCGGGTTTGTTTTGTCAGGCTGGCGCATTTCTTTGAGGTTGAACGTTTCCAGGATGTTCAGCGCTTCGCCCACGGTGGTGCCGCCGCTGCTGGACGGCGCCATGCCGTAGACGTCGTAGCCGCGGTATTCAACGTGGGTGGGATCCTGGTCAAGCGTCCTGTAGCCGGCGAGGTCCGCCGTCGTCAGGTGGCCGGGGAATGCCGGGATGCTGGCCGTCGGGGCGCTCGCGGGCGGCACCCAGGCCGGGTCCTTCGGCGGAGCCTGCACCGTGGCCGCCATCTCTTCGGCGAGCTCACCTCCGTAGAAGGCGTCAAGTCCCTCCCTCGCGATCAGTCCGTACGTATCGGCGAGGTCGGGGTTGCGGAACACACTTCCGACGGCGGGAGCGTCACCGTCCGGCAGGAAGAGGCTGCGGGTGGGGGTGAAGGCAGAGAACCTGACTTTGTTGTCGAGGGTCTGCTGGCGGAACGTTTCGTCCACCACGAAACCGTCCCGGGCCACCCCGATGGCAGGCTCCAGGGCCTCGTCCAGGTCCAGGGTGCCCCAGCGCTCCAGCGCACGTTCCCAGGTGGCGGGCGTCCCGGGGACGCCCACGGAGACGCCGCTGGAAACAAGTTCGGCAAAGGGGTAGGGCTTGTTGGTGGCGGGGTTGGTGAACACGTTGGCCGGCATCGTCTCCGGCGCGGTCTCCCGGCCGTCAATGGTGCCCACGTCGCCGGTTGTGGCGTCGTAGAACACGAAATAGCCGCCACCGCCGAGTCCGGCGCTGTAAGGCTCGGTCACGCCAAGCGTCGCAGCGGCGGCGACGGCGGCATCGGCAGCGTTGCCGCCGGCACGGAGGATTTTGATGGCCGCTGCGGACGCGTCCAGGTCAACGGTGCTTACGGCTCCGCCGTACCCGGTGGCCGTCGACAATTTTTGGGGATCCCGGTCCTTGTCCGCGAAAGCGGGGGTACTGACGGCGCCGGCCGTCACGCTCAGAGCCAGAACTGCCGTGACGGCAGCCACTTGACGTCGCAAAGCAGGCATGATGCTCCCTTGTCAGAGTTTTTGCGAAGTGTGGGTTCGCGTCACGTTACTCCCCCGGTTTGCGACTCTCAAGGGTCGTTTTAAACACCGTCCTGCCGCGTCAGAGGGGTGTTTCGGTGGCCGCAGTGGCGGTGTCGGCCGGCGAGCGCCGCCGGCGGCTTGCCAGCAGGAACGGCACCGCGAAGAGTTCGATCACGCCGCTGAAGGCCAGTGACAAGGGGTATCCGTAGACGTCGGCCGCGCGCCCCATCAGCGGCTGTACAAAGATGCCGCCGCTGGATCCCATCAGGGAATCGAAACTGAGTACCGTGGCGCGCTGCTTCGAGGAAATCATGTCGTTCAGGTAGGCCTGGCGCACCGGCGTGGCAGACGCCGAGACCAGTGCCCAGAGTGCCAGCAGGACCAGGGCAACCCAAAACAGCCGGGTGAACCCCAGCGCCACGAGCATCAGCCCGCCCACAATGCTGGTGGCCACCAGGACGGTGGTCCTCTTGCGGACCAGCCGCCGCAGGGTGGGCGCCAGCCAGCCGCCCACCACCTGGGCACCGGCCACAATGGCCGCGGCGAGGCCGGCAATGGAGTAGGCGCGGGGATCGCCAAAGAGTTCCAGCAGGAAAGGCTGCAGAGCGTAGAACACGTAGATCCCGACGCCGGCGCTGAAGGGCGCCGCAAGCATGACGTACCGCACGGGCGGGTTCTTGAGTCCGCCGTCGATGGAAGCGGTGAGTACCGCCTTGGTGGCCTGCAGGGGATGCTGCGAGCGCTCCGGCGTGAACCCGACATCATGCATGAGCAGGAACGCCACCCCGAACATGGCCACGAGCACCCCCACCCGGAGCAGGAACGGCACTCCCAGGTCGGTGGCCTGGGCGATGACGCCGCCGGCTGCGGAGCCCACCAGCATGGCCACACCCGCCACCATCTGTCCACGGCCCAGGACCGTTTCCAGATCCCCTTCATAGGCCGAGAAGTGCAGGGCATCAACGAGCCACGCCTCAACAGCCCCGGAGAAGAACGTAAAGCCCAGGCCCAGCAGGACCGACACCACCGCCCACGCCCAGAACGGCGCGGAAACCTGCCACAGGACGTAATAAAGGTAGGTCGAGGCGGCCAGCGTCACTGTTCCCAGGAGGAACGACACCCTGCGCCCCCAGCTATCGGCCACCACTCCTGTGGGTACTTCGAACAGCACCATGCCGGCGGTGAAGAATGCGTTGGCCGCAAAAGCCTCGAGGTTGTTGAGGCCTGCATCCAGGAGGAAGAGCGTGTTGATTCCCCAGATGAAGGATGCCGCCAGTGTGTTCCCCAGCGTGAGGGTGAGGTAGATGCGCTGGATCCTGCGGGCGGCAGTGTTCATGGCGGGGGTCCCGGTCAGCTGCTCGGTACCGGCTCATGCCTCAGGTAACGCCGGCGGAACTTTCCCGTGCCGGCGGTCAGGGCCCGCAGCTCCACGGCGTAGCGCAGGAGTTCCTGGTCCGGTACGTCAGCACTGATTTCAGTGAGGTCCCCCTCCGCTGACGATGTCCCGGTGAGCCGGCCGCGCCGGCCGGACAGGTCGCTCATGACCGAACCAACGTGCTCGTCCGAGACGGTGATGCTGACCGAGGAGACCGGCTCGAGCAGCTGGATGCGCCCCGCCGCTGCGGCCTCTCGAAGCGCCAGGGCACCGGCGGCCTGGAAAGCGGCATCGGACGAGTCGACGCTGTGGGCTTTACCGCCTGTCAGGGTCACCCTGAGGTCCACCACGGGGAAGCCTGCGACCAGGCCCTTCTGCATCTGGGCCCGCACACCTTTCTCCACGGAGGAGATGAACGTTCCGGGGATCACCCCGCCCACCGTCTTGTCCACGAACTCGAACCCGCCGCCCCGCTCCAGCGGTTCCACGTTGATGTCACAGACCGCATACTGGCCGTGCCCGCCGGACTGTTTGACGTGCCGGCCGTGGCCGGCCGCAGGGGCGGCGAAAGTCTCCCGCAGCGGTGTCACCACGTCCTGGGTGTGCAGTTTCACGCCCTGGTCCCGCAGCCGGTCGAGGACCACGTCGGCATGGGCCTCGCCCATGCACCACAGGATCAGCTGGTGGGTTTCCGCATTCCGCTCCACCCTGAGGGTGGGGTCTCCTGCGGCGACTTTCGCCAGGCTCCGGGACAGGGCATCCTCGTCGCTGCGAGAATCGGCCTCCACGGCCACCGGCATCAGCGGCTCGGGCATCTCCCACGTGGACAGCAGTACTGGCTGGTCCTTGGCTGAGATGGTGTCACCGGTCTCAGCACTCCCCAGTTTGGCCACGGCGCAGATGTCACCGGCAACGCACTGTGCCACCGGCCGCAGGTTGGCGCCCAGCGGGGAATACAGGTGGGTGACCCGTTCATCGGTGTCATGGTCCTGGTGGCCGCGGTCCGCCAGCCCGTGGCCGGCAACATGGACTGGGGTGTCCCCCCGGAGAGTGCCCGAAAACACCCGGACCAGGCAGACCCGGCCCAGGAATGAATCCACAGTAGTGCGGACCACCTCTGCCGCCAACGGCCCTGCGGGGTCACAGGCGAGGCCTCCCGCCGGGGCGCCGGCCAGGTCTGTGACGTCCGGCAGCCCGCGCTCCAGGGGCGACGGGAAGGCCCGGGTCAGGACGTCCATCAGCTCGGCAGCGCCCAGCCCGGTCACCGCCGAGGTGGGAAGGACGGGGAAGAAGGAGCCGCGTGCGACGGCGGTTTCCAGGTCCGTGACCAGGATGTCGGTGTCGATGTCCTCGCCACCGAGGTAGCGGTCCATCAGCGTTTCGTCCTCACTTTCGGCGATGATCCCTTCGATCAGCTGGCCCCGGGCCGCAACTGAACCGCCAAGCTCGCCGGCGCTGGCCGCCCGTGGTGCGCCGGACTCGCCCGGGTCATAGTGGGAAACCGTCCCCTGCAGCAACCCCAGCAGGCCTGTGATTTCGCCGCCCTCCCGAACGGGCATATACAGCGGCACCACCGACTCGCCGAACGCCTGCTGGCAGGCGGCCAGGACGCCGTCGTAATCGGCGCGGGGGTGGTCCACCTTGGTGATGGCCACGGCGCGCGGCATCCCCACGTGCTCGCATTCACCCCACAGCGCCGTGGTGGTGGCATCGATGCCGTCCACGGCCGAGACAACAAAGAGGGCCGCGTCCGCCGCCCGCAGCCCTGCCCGCAATTCGCCGATGAAGTCCGGATAGCCCGGCGTGTCCAGCACGTTCACCTTGATGCCGTTAATGACCAGCGGCACCACTGCCAGCCCTACCGAGCGCTGCTGCCGGACAGCCGCCGAGTCCGAGTCGCTGACGGTGGTCCCCTCTGCGATGGACCCCTTCCGCGAAATCATGCCGTGCGCCGCCAGGAGCGCCTCGATCAGCAGGGTTTTGCCGGCACCGGAATGCCCCACAAGGGCCACGTTCCGGACGTTGGCCGGCCCGTCTGCCTCAAGGCCTGCCGCGGCGTCACCCCTGCGTGCCTCAGGTCCGCTCCGGCCCGGCATCCGTGCTGCGTCCTTTGCGCCTTTCACTGACATGGGAACCTCCTGGCGTCGTGCCGTGCACCGGGCCGAATCGTGTACTTTGATTCGACACCCTGGCGGTCTGAACGGCAAGGGGTTGCCCCGCGGTGCCGGCCGGGCGCCGGAGGACAATGGCAGCGGAAACGGCGTGAGGAGGCCCGGATGCAGGCACCACCCCGCATCACTGTGGAAGTCCCGGTGTTAGTGGTGGGTTCCGGCCCGGCGGACTACGAGTCCCTGGGCGCACGCGTGCAGTCGCTGCGCAGGCCGCAGGGGCTGCACCTCACCCTGCTGCATGTGGGCATCCTGGACGATTTCGGGCGCGACGTGGAGTCCTGGACCAAGGGCATCACGCCGGCCGGTACCGCAGTCCAGGCGACGGTGCGGTGGCTGCTGGCCCTGCCGGAACTGGAGGGGTTCGCGGGAACGGCGGACCGGCTGATTGTCCTGGGCGGCGGAAACGTCGCCGGGCTGGAAGTGACAGTGCCGCAGAACGTGCACGACTTCCAGGTCTCCCTGGTGCAGGGTCTCCATCAGTTGCTGGACGGACTCCTCGTGGACTACGTGGACGACTTCATCCTCAGCTCGCCGGCGCTGGGATTCCGTTACCCCCATTGGGTGCCCCACGTTGCGGTGGGCCGGCCGCCGGCGCGGGAACGGGGCCCGTGGGACATCCCGCCGCTCACGGTCGAATGCGGGCCCTCGCGGATCAGGAACGGGCGGTTCCTTCCGGACGTGCCCTGACCGCACGCGGAGGACCGCAGGCCGCCAATTAGGTCACACGTTTGGGTCTTTTTCATTGTGCTGGCCGGCGTTACCGTGGGCTGAGGGAGCCGCCCGTCCCGGGTAGCCTGAACACGGAGGATTCCTATGACAACGCACGTCGCAGACTGCAGTGTTTCCAACTGTTCCTTCAATGACCACTCGCATTGCAACGCCGCCGCGATCACGGTGGGCGGCGCCGAGGACCACGCTTCCTGCGCCACCTTCATCGACACGGGCATGCACGGCGGCCTGCCCAAGGTCCTGGCCGACGTCGGAGCATGCCAGCGCTCGGAGTGCGTCCACAACGACCACCTGATGTGCAACGCACCGGAAGTGCATGTGGGCCCGGGCCGCGACAACGCGGACTGCCTGACCTACTCCCACACGTAGGCACCGCCCACACGCAACACGGACGACGGCGGGACTTCCCGCCGTCGTCCGCTTGCTTTTTCGCCCTGCCGGGGCAGGGCCGTCCCCTACTGGCGGAGGTCCAGCGCGGCGAGGACCCGGGCCACCGAGCCACCGAGGTTCCATTCCCCGGCGAGCCGTTCCAGTTCGGCCCGTGATTCACCGGCCACCGGGTGCAGCCCTGCGCCGGCCTCCTCCAGCGTCGGCAGCTTAAGGTCACGCACCACCCTCACCACCACCGGCGCCACCTTGAGGTAATCGCCTGCCGCGGCGAGCTTGGCGCGCACGGAGGCGGAGAGTCCACTGCCGGGATCCGCTGCTGCCGCCAGGAGTCCGTCAAGGGTGCCGTACTCACCGAGCAGCGTCGCCGCAGTCTTTTCGCCGATACCGGCGACCCCCGGCAGGCCGTCCGAGGCGTCCCCGCGGAGGGTGGCATAGTCCGCATACTGCCGTGGCAGCACGCGGTATTTTTCAACCACGACGGCGTCTGTCAGGACTTCGAGGTTCCGCATGCCGCGCGCGGTGTAGATCACCCGTGCCTGCCGGTCATCATCGACCAGCTGGAAGAGGTCCCGGTCTCCGGTCACCACGTCCACGGGAAGCTCAGACATCGCAGCGTAGGTGCCTACCACGTCGTCGGCCTCATGGTCAGCAGCCCCCACCACGGCGATGCCCGCGAGTTCCAGCACGCGGCGGATCATGGGCAGCTGCGCTTCGAGCGCGTCCGGCACCACCTCGACGTCCGGGGCGTTGGCCACCACCTCCGCCACCCGGTGCGACTTGTAAGTGGGAATGAGGTCCACG
Source organism: Arthrobacter sp. (assembly GCA_023264815.1). Lineage (GTDB taxonomy): Bacteria > Actinomycetota > Actinomycetes > Actinomycetales > Micrococcaceae > Arthrobacter. The sequence goes on from JAHFUZ010000028.1 coordinate 36,401, forward strand.
CGCCACTGCGGCCGCCAGTCGTTGTCCCAACACGCCACCAGATGCGTGGCGCCGTAATCAGTGGTGAGCCGCGCGATCATGTCCAGCAGGCCGCGGACTGCGTTCACCGGAGTGCCGTCCGCCCGGCGCAGGGTGTCCGGCAGGCCATAGAAAGCGCGAAAGTACAGGGATGCGGTGTCGAGCAGCATCAGGCGTTGGGACATACCTGATCCTGACACGGAGGCGGTTCCCTGGCACAGAGGCCCGCTGCAGTCCGGCCCCCGTGCCGGGGGGTGATCAGGAACTAAGCCTCCGCGGTGCCTTCAAAGGTCTGGATGGTACGGCGGGCCAGCCGCGGGATGATCTGCTCTGCGCCGATCCTGCGGACGTGGTCGTAGTCACGGTGGGCCGCAAAACCGGCGGCATCGGTATACCGTTCCAGGATCACGATGTGGGTGGGGTCCTCCACACCCTGGAAGTACTCGTAGGACAGATTTGCCTCTTCCGTCCGGGTGGCCGCGGCCATCTCGCCCAGCAGGCGGAGAACCGTTTCCGTTTCTTCGGGCTTCACCTGGTAGCGGACCACCACATCGAAGTATGTCTGTGCCATAACAGCGTTCCTTGCTCTTGTGCCTCGCAGCCGGGTGGGGACCGGCAGCCACATCATCGTAGCCCGGTGGCTGGGCCCAGAGCCGGAACGCCCCTCTGGTGGCGTCTTATCAGACGCAGGCGCGGCTGTCTGCCGGCAGAACCCCGGGAGGCTTCCACGCCGCCCCTGTAGAATCCGGAATCATGAGCTCCACACCAAACACCACCCCCACAGCAACCATCCGGGCCGTCTTCCTTGATGTGGACGGAACGTACGCGGACTACGGAATCGTCCCGGAAGGGCATGTCCGTGCCGTACGTGCTGCACGCGCGGCCGGACACAAGGTCCTGCTCTGCACCGGCCGTCCGGTGTCCATGCTGCCGGAGGCCATCCTCGGAGCCGGCTTTGACGGGCTGGTGGCAAGTGCCGGCGCATACGTCGAAGTGGACGGGCAAATCTTGCTTGACCGCCGGTTCCCCGCAGACCTCGCTGCCAGGACCGTGGCTGCCCTCGACGCCCACAACGCCGTCTATATTCTCGAAGCCCAGGATTCGCTGCATGTGGCGCCCGGGGCCGAGGCACGGCTCCGCGCAATCATCGAAGAGCACTTCCGGCGTGCACCGGCGGGCCAGTCGAAGGGCTCCTCGGCAATCCTCGGTTCGGTCAAGGCCACGACGAACCGGGCAGATACGGCATTCGCCAAGATCTCCGTTTTCGAAGCCCCGGTCCCCATGCAGCTCATCGCGGAAGAAATCGGTCCGGACATTGCCGTTGTGGCCAACTCCATCGCCACTGAAGGACGGCACGCGGGCGAGCTGTACCAGCAGGGAATCAGCAAGGCCGACGGCGTCGCTGCGGTGATTGCCCACTTCGGCATTGAACGTGAAGACTCCGTCGCCATCGGCGACGGGGCGAATGATCTGGAAATGGTCGCGTTCGCAGGGGTGGGCATTGCCATCGAGGGGTCCTCGCCGGAGCTGCTCGCCCTCGCGGACCGCACAGCCGCGCCTCCGCACCGCGAAGGGCTGGTTGACGCATTCACCGCACTGGGCCTCATCTGAGGTGACGGCCACGCCAAAGCCCGGCTGGCGCCGTCGTGATTCTCCTGAGGGATGACGACGGCGGCAGCCGGGCTCCGTGGGGCAGTCCTGTCCGGCCTCAGCCGGTGAAGATTTCCTTGGCAACCGTGATGGCGGACATTGCTTTTGGCCATCCGGCGTAGAAGGCCAGGTGGATGATGGCTTCCTTCAGTTCGGTTTCTGTGAGGCCGTTGGCTTTGGCCCGGGCGAGGTGTCCACGAAGCTGGTCGGGGCTGCCGCTGGTGACCAGGCTGGCAACCGTGACGAGGCTGCGGTCACGCGGGGAGAGTTCGGTGCGCTCCCAGATGTCCCCGAAGAGCACCTTGTCCGTGAGGTCCACGAGTTTGGGGGCGAAGTCGCCGATGAGTTGCTGGGCCCGGGTGTGGGTCGGTTCAGTCAAGGGGTTGGTCCTTTCGGCGAAAGTGGTCATGAGGTCCCGTTAGCTGTAGCGGCGTCCGCCCAGCCAGGTCACCATGTCGGGGTCCCGGTGGTCGAAGAAGAGGCTGCCGTCGGTATCCAGGGCGGCGATCCGGTTCATCTGTTCATCCGTCAGGGTGAAGTCGAAAACATCGAGGTTCTGGGCCATCCGCTCGGGACGGACGGACTTGGGGATCACCACCACGTCGCGCTGGATGAGCCAGCGCAGCACCACCTGCGCCACGGACTTACCCTGTGCGTCCGCGATGTCGCTGAGCAGCGGATCCGTGAACAGGTTGTTCCGGCCTTCGGCGAACGGACCCCAGGACTCGATCTGGACGCCGCGTTCGCGCATCAGGGCCTGGTCTGCGGCGCGCTGGTGGAACGGGTGGGTTTCGATCTGGTTGACGGCAGGGACCATCTCGTTGTGGTCGATGAGGTCCACCAGCCTGTCGGTATGGAAGTTTGAAACCCCGATCGCCCGGGCCAGGCCTTCTTTGGTGATGTCCTGCATGGCCCGCCACTCGCTGTAGTAGTCCCCCAGTGGCTGGTGGATCAGGTACAGGTCCACGTAGTCCAGGCCCAGCCGGTGCAAGGAGTTCCCGAACGCACGCTTGGTGTCCTCTTCCACGCTGCCGGTCGGGGCGTGCTGGATCCAGAGCTCGGTGGTGACGAAGAGTTCGTCGCGGGCGATTCCGCTTGCCCTGATCGCTGAGCCGACGGCTTCCTCGTTGCCATATGAGGCGGCGGTGTCCAGGTGCCGGTAGCCGGCAGCAAGGGCCGCTTCGACGGCGGTCTGTGTTTCGTCCTGTGGGATCTGGAACACACCAAAGCCCAGGATGGGCATCTGGACGCCGTTGTTGAGGGTCACGCTTTTCATGGGGTTTCCTTTGTTTGGGTGTGAAGTTTCCTCAGCGGCAGGGTCGCGGCGATGAGGACGAGGAGGATAACGGCGGTGGTGCCAAGCCCCGTCCGGAGCCCGGTCATGAATTCGTTCCCGGCAAGCAGGGCGCCGTAGATGGCGACGCCGAGGGAGCCTCCCACCTGGCGGGCAGTGTTGATGACCCCGCTGGCGGTGCCTGCACGGCCTGCCGGCACGTGGTCCATCACCAGGGCGATGATCGGGGGGACGGTGAAGGAGCCTCCCACACCGACGGGCACCATGGTCAGTGACGCCACCAGCGTGGGTGCGTCCGCGGGAAGCAGCCAGAGGCCGGCCAGGCCCGCAGCCATGAGCAGCTGGCCGGCAGCAATCATCAGCACGCTCCCGTAGCGGAGCATCAGCCTTGCCGCCAGCGGGTTCAGGAGTGCTACGAGTCCGGTCATCGGCAGGAACAGCAGGCCTGCCTCCAGCGCCGTGGCACCGCGCAGCTGCTGAAAGTAGAGGCTCTGGAGAAAGACAACTCCGTAGAAGGCGGCCATGGTGACCACGGCGACGGCCAGGGTGGTGGAGACCGTGCGGGACCGGAACAGGTCCAGGGGCAGCATGGGATGCCGGCCACGGGCCTGCGCCAGCACGAAGACGGCCGCCGATGCGGCGCAGACTCCGAACATGCCCAGGATCCCAGGCGTGCCGTACCCAACGGCCGCACCTTCGATAATGCCGTACGTCAGGCTGGCCAGGGCCAGCACGGCGGTGAACTGGCCCACCCAGTCAAAGGGCATCGGGCGGCGGGGCGAGGGAGACACCCGGGCCAGGACGAACAGGGCTGCCGCCCCGACCGGAAGGTTGACGAAGAAGATGAGCCGCCAGTCCAGCTGGGTGAGGACCCCGCCGAGCACCGGACCGGCCGCCGCCGCTACCGAACCGCCCAGGCCCCAGTACACGATGGCCTGCCCCCGCTGGGCCGTGTCCTGGTAGGCCTCCCGGATCAGGGCCAGTGAGCTGGGCGTAATCATCGCCGCTCCGATGCCTTGCAGGATGCGGCCGGCAAGGAGTAACTCGAGGCTTGGACTGAACGCGCATCCTGCGGAAGCGACAGTGAACAGGACCATGCCGAGCCCGTAGGCGCGGCGGGCCCCTGCCCGGTCAGAGAACGTTCCGGCGAACAGCTGCAGGGCCGAGAACATCAGCGTGTAGCCGGTGACGATCCACTGCAAACCGGACAGTCCGCCACCCAGGTCGTTCCGGATCCCGGGAAGGGCGACGTTGACGATCTGGGCATCCAGGGCAACAACGAAGAACCCCAGCATGGCCACCGCCAGTGAGGTGCGCGGCCGGGCCCCGGTAGCCGGAGCGCTGACAACAGTTGAGGACATGTGTGCCTTCAGGGGAAGGGAGGAGGTGGACGCTTTCAAGAAAACCAGTCCTTTCCCACGCGCGGCAGTTCCTGCTGTGCGGTGTTCTGCCAGTTCCTGTTACGACCGCCCGCCTCCGCCGTAACGTAATAGCCATGGAGAATAAGAAGGACGTCCGGGAGTTCCTCATGAGCCGCAGGTCGCGCATCACCCCGGCCGAGGCCGGGCTGCCCGCGTACGGCGGCACGCGCAGGGTTGCCGGCCTTAAACGCGAGGAGGTGGCCATGCTTGCCGGCGTCAGCACCGAGTACTACGCACGGCTGGAACGCGGCAATCTCCAGGGCGTGTCCAGCAACGTCCTTGAATCCCTCGCTGCCGCCCTGCACCTTGACGAGGCCGAACGGGCCCACCTGGTCGACCTGGCCAAAGCCGCAGTCCCCGCACAGGCAGCAGCGCCACGGAAGGCCCGGGCAGAACTGCGGCCCAGCGTGCAGAGGATACTGGGCGTCATGACCGGAACACCGGCCTACGTCCGCAACTCGCGCATGGACATCCTCGCAGCCAACGACCTCTGCTTTACCCTCTACGCCGGCATTCTCACTCCCCACGCGTTGCCCCTGAACCTCGGGCGGTTTATGTTCCTCGACCCACGGTCCCGGGACTTCTTCCTGGAGTGGGAAACCATCGCCGATGACCTCGCGGCGGCCCTGCGCACGGAATCGGGACGGAACCCGCGCGACCGCGCCCTGAACAGCCTTATCGGTGATCTCGCGGCGGGGAGCAGTGAATTCTCCACCCGCTGGGCGCGGCACAATGTCCGCTTCCACCGCTCGGCCCGCAAAACACTCCACAACCCGCTTGTCGGTGACATCGAACTCACCGGCGACGCGCTGGAACTTCCCGGCGAGGGGCTGACACTGATCGCCTACACCGCTGAGCCTGGCACCGACCACAAGGAAAAGCTTGACTTCCTCGCCAGCTGGAGTGCCCGGCAACAGGCAGCGGTAGGACCGGCGGCGGCCGAGCAGCCGCAGGCAGTCAATCCGCAGAACTGACCAGGGGCAAAGGGCACAGCGCCTGCGCAGCAGGGGCCAGGTCCTGGAGCTGCTGGCCGGGCTGAACGGCTCAGGACGTGAGCGTGCCCCGGACGATGCTCACGCTTGAGTGGCCCGGGTTTCCGTCCAGCGGCTCGTCCGAAACGTCCACGATGGGGAAGTCGGCAAGGTCCAGCCCCGCGGGCACCTCGAAGGTCCCGGATGCCGAATTCATCACGCCCAGGCTGACCAGCCGGGAGAGATCTGGCGCGATAAGCCACACTTCCTGGTAGCCCCGGGCTTCGTCCTTGCTGAGCTTGACCTGCAGCGACCGCGTGCCGTCCGGCGCCCTGAGCACCGCCGCGGAACCCGTGGCCGAGTACTGGGCAAGCGGTGCCAGGTCCGCCTGGGCCACCGGTTCCGGCCCGCGGCTGAGCGTCCACACGGTCCCGGCTGCCACCAGGAGAGTAGCCGCCGCAGCAGCCAGCCAAGGTCCAGGACGCTGCCACCATGCCGCCCTTCGGGGAGCGTCCCGGGCCGGCACCTGCACGGGCGCGGACCCGCCCTGGGGCGGCCTTGGTACCGGCCGCAGGGTCCGTTCCGGAAGCGGGGTACGTGCCGGAAGCTGTGCCGCATCCGGGGCGGTGGCCAGCGGATCGTTCTGCACGGCCCGAGACAGGCCCAGGTCACGGTGAATCCCGGCCCAGACATGAGGGCCGGGGGCCTCCAGGTCGGCGGCGTCCGGCGTGGTCTTCATGGCGTCCACGGCACGGCGCAGGGCAGCGAAGTCGGCCTGGCATTCCGCGCAGCTGCGGAGATGCTCCCGGCCTTCGTCGTCCGCCCAGTTGTCGTACAGCGCGAGGAGGCTCAACCGGTCCGGGTCAAGGTGCGGCATGATCTGCCTCCAATCTGCTTCTCAAGTGGGTCAAGCTGCGCCGGATGTGGCTTTTGACCGTACCAAGGGGAAGTTCAAGTTTCCGGGAGATCTGTTCATGCGTCAGGTCCTCGAAGAAGGCCAGCTTCATGATGGATCCCTGGGGCTCGCCGAGCCTTTCCAACTCGCCGTCCAGCAGCAGCCTGTCGGCCAGGACCTCGGCGGTTTCCCGTCCGGGGTCCGTCTCCCCGGCGCCCCTGTCACCGGCCACCGCAATGGCTTTCCGGATTTCCCTGGTTGAAGCCGATTGGGCGTCCGCAATGGCGTTCCGGGTGATGCCCACGATCCATGCCGGGAGGCGTGCCACGGCCGGATTGAAGGAGCTCCGGGAACGCCAGACCCGAATGAAGACTTCCTGTGTGACGTCGTCAGCTGAGGATCTGTCCTGCAGCGAGCGCAGGGCCAGCGTGTGCACCAGCGGCCCGAACTCCCGGTAGGCCGCTGCGAGGGCCTTCTCGTCGCCTGCAACGAAGGAGGAGGTCATCCCGTCGTCCCACCCGGGAGCGGCCTGGCCAGGGAGCACCAACGGGACTCCTTCCCGGCATCGGCGGCGAGAATCATGGCTGGTCACCGATCAGTCAAGGACGGCGGTGACAATCACATTGTCGCTGTAGTCCATGCGTTCGTCCAGCCACCGGCCGCCGCAGGTGACCACCTTCAGTTCGTGCGGGCCTGCCCGGCGGAACAGGGAGTCCCCGTCAAAGCTGTCCTTGGCCATCAGCTCCACGGAGACCACACGATAGGTCAGTGTTGGCGCTTCCCGCCGGCCCACTTCGATGGCCGTCCCCGCAGCCAGGGTCTTCAGTTGGGAGAAGGGTGCGCGGTCGGAGGTCGTGTCGATGTGCCCGGCAATGACGGCCGTGCCGGAGGCTGCTCCGGGTGCCGGGCCGAAACGGTACCATCCGGCCTGGTCGAAGGCCTCCGGTAGCTCCATGGCGGCGCCGGCAGCCACACCCACGGGGACGACCACCATATTTATTGATGTCCCCGCCACCGTAAGCGTGGTGGGTACCGGGACCGCGGCTGCCGCTGCCTGTGGCGTCGCCGGCCGCACCGGGACCGCGGCAGGAACCAGTGCCGGGGCTGCCGGCGTGGCGGTGGGTTCCGGGACGGAATCCGCTTCCGCCGTGCCCTGGCCCGGGCCCGGGCCCTGGCCCTGGACAATGGAGCCCGGCGCAATGGAACGGGAGTCCGGAGCGGCGGGTGCCGTCTGGGAACAGGCCGGCAGCAGGAGTGCCGCGGCAGCTGCAGCGGCAACCCGCCACTCAACGGGAGTACGACGGCGGGACCGTCCCGCCGTCGTCGTCCTCGGCTTCATGGGCCGGGCCTTTCCGCGGGGCCGGCGTCAGCCTTCCCGCAACTCGGCAATAGTGCGCGCCATGCCGATGCCGCCGAGCAGCAGGACCAGTGCCAGCGCGCCGAACCCCACCATGGCCACAATCTGTCCTGCCGAGACGCCCGCAGGGAGGCTCCCGGCAGACGCCACGTTTTCCGATGAGCCGTCACGGGCTCCCGGCACCGAGCCCGGGGCCGAGTGCAGGCCGTCGATGGTCTGCACGGCCAGCTGGAGGTTCTTGTCCGTCAGGCTGCCCCAGGCGTACACAATGGTGTGTGTCCCCTCGGAGACAGTGACGTCGGCCGGGCCAATGACCGGGGCGGTGGTGCCAGTGGCGGCCACTGCGGCCGAGATGGTCCCGGGGTCTAGTGTCAGGCTCTGTTCGCTGGGGTTGGCCAGGTTTGACACGACGGCTGCGCCGCCCGCGAGCACATCAACGGCCGGTGCCGCCGCCGTATGCCTGACCGTCAGTTTGCCCTTGCCCGCGGGGATCCGGGAGACATCGTTGGTGAAGAGGTTGGCGGTCGGTTTGCCGGCGGCGTCGAGGTTGGCAACGGCGGTGTAGTTGCCGTTCGCAGCCAAGGTCACGGTGACAGGTCCAATGGCGGGGGCCGACGCGTCCGCGGCATCAGAGGCTGTGATGGCGAGTTCATATGCACCGGGCGGCAACGCCAGCGGGCCTGCCAGGCTGCCGGGCGTGAAGTCATCCAGGGTGCGGTCACCGTTGACCCAGACGTCCACGGTCAGTCCCGGAACCCCGTGCAGGACTGACAGCTGGGCGTCCCCCTCGGCTGCCTGGGCGGGGCCGGCGAGAGCGATTGCTGCGGCCATTGCGGCCGCACCGACGCCTGCTGTGAAAATGCTTCTGCGCATGTCCCTACTCCTTCATCGGCCCGCCCGGCGGGCACTTGTGCTGACACCCCTACTACCGGCGCAGCACCGGATGTGGATGCAGATGCACAGAAATTCTGGAAGGAAATCATCTCCGTCAGGACTCAGCGCGCCAGGAACTGCGGCGAAGTCCGGCGTGGTCAGGGTGAGGCCCATGCAGAACATGATGATGCCAAGCGTCGGGCTGGAGGCGGAAGTTTCTTTCCGGAAACCGCCTGCCTGTACAACTGGTACCGGCCCACGGGAGACTGGCGCCATGCGCAAACTCACCTTCGCCATGAACCTGAGCCTGGACGGCTACATCGCCGCGCCAGGTGGCGACCTCGGCTGGAGCGTGCCGAGCGACGAACAGTTCCAGTGGTGGTCCGACCGGGTGGGGATGACAGGCCTGGCGCTGTACGGACGCAGACTGTGGGAGACCATGAGCTCCCACTGGCCGACCGCAGACCAGCGGCCCGACGCCACACCGGCGCAGATCGAGTACGCCCGCCGGTGGCGCGAGATGCCCAAAGTGGTGTTCTCCTCAACGGCCAGACCGGTCCACTGGAACACCCGGATGGTCACCGGCGACGCCGTCGCAGAGATTACCCGGTTCAAGGCCGGCGACGGCGGCGCCATGGACATTGGCGGCGCCACACACGCCGCTGCGGCCATGCGGGCCGGGCTGATCGACGAGTACGCGCTCGTCACCCATCCGGTTTTGGTGGGGAGCGGCACGCCGTTCTTCACAGCCTTGGACAACTGGGTGAACCTGAGCCTGGTTGAGACCCGGACCTTCCCCGGCGGTGTGGTGCTTACCAGGTACGAGACCAGGCGCTGAGTGCCCGACGCCGGCTTAGCCTCAGCCGCCCACACGATGGATCGTGAAGGCGGTCAGGAACCCGACGGCGGCGGTGAAGCCGGTCAGGTTGTGGTGCTCCTCGAAGGCTCCGGGGATCATGGTGTCGGCCAGCATGGCCAGTATTCCGCCGGCGGCCACAGCCGTGATAAAGGCGATCAGTTCCGCCGGGGCGGTCTCCAGGGCCGCGTAGCCAAGCAGCGATGCCAGCCCGCAGAACATGGCGATGCCGGTCCACGTGCCGAAGACGTAGGCCGGACTCCTGCCGGCCTTCTTCATCCCTGCAGTGCTGGACAGCCCTTCGGGGACGTTGGAGATAAAGACGGCGGCGAGCATGGCGGGGCTCACCGTTCCGGCCGTCAGCAGGCCAAGGCCCAGGACCACCGACTCCGGAATACCATCGATCAGCGCTCCGATCGCGATGGCCGTGCCGCTGCCGGGAGTGTCCCCCTCAGTCGGTTGCCGGTCCCCTGACCGCTTCCGGTGCTTCGCCCCGGCGCGGGACAGCAGGACATTGGAACCGACAAAAAGCAGCGCGCCGGCCAGAAATCCACCCACGGTGGGCAGCAGGCCGCCGCCTTCCACGGCGTCGTCAACCAGCTCGAAGGCCAGTGCCGAGATCAGCACGCCGGCTCCGAACGCCATCACGGTGGACACCCACTTCGACGGGATCCGCCACAACCATGCCACTGCGGAACCCAACACCAGGGCACCGCCTGCCACGGTTCCCCACATCAGGGCCTGCAACCACATCGGCATGGTTTACCTCCACCTGTCCTGGGATCCGCGGGCCGTACCAGGGACGATGCTAGTCCACGGCAGCGGGAGTCCTTGGGAGCACACAGCCATCAGGTTCGTATTGCAGCCATGACGCAGCCCCCTATGTCCCGGCTTCCACTCTCATCAGCAGGCTACGCAGGAGTTTCGCCATGTCCTCCCGTTCCTGATCCGACAGGAATTCAATAACGCTGGCCTCGTACTCCGACACGGAGCGAAGCACCGGAAGGATCAGGTCCCGGCCGGCGCCGGTCAGCTGTATGAAAGCCCCGCGCCCGTCGCGCGGGTTGCGCTCCCTGGTGACCAGGCCGGCATCGACCAGTTTGCTGATCCTCTTTGTGGTGCCGGCCGCAGAGGTAATCAGGTCACCGGAGAGTTCCGACGGCGTCATGGGCCTGCCGGTCCGGGTCAGGAGGGCGAGGATATCGAATTCGTCGCGGCTGATGCCGCACTTTGCCAGTACACCGTCACTTTGGCGCTGAATGAGGTGGGCCAGGCGCCGGATCCGCCCGACAACGGCCGCCGGAGCGCTGCTGATGTCCGGGTCAATCCGCCGCCACTGTTCCTGAACGGTATCTATGTAGTCGCCGGGGCCTGCCATTACTTGACCGTATCAGTGGCGGTGCCTATCCTGTCCTCAAGGAAGCGGTTGTGCGGAGTCATCATCCAGCCGCCGATGACCATCACGAGCGCCGTCAGGGCAAAGACGGCCAGGGGGACGGTCCAGCTGCCAGTGGCGGAGAAGAGTGCACCGCCCAGGAACGGGCCCAGGGTGCCGAAGAGGTAGCCGATGCCCATGGCGAAGCCTGCCAGGGCGGCGGAGCCGGCGGCCGTACGGGTCCGCCGGTTGAACATGGTGATGGCCAGCGGGAACGCTCCGCCCCCGATTCCCATGATGAAGGCCCACAGCAGCGGATTTCCAGGGTTGAGGATCAGGCCTACGTAGCCCACGGGGTAGACCAGGGCGAGGAGGGCTGCAAGGGGAAAGGCGCGCTGCAGCTTCGCAGCAATGATCGGGACGATAAAGGCCATGGGCAGGGTCATGAACGTAAAAACTGAAAACGCTGCGCCGGCGGCATTCAGGTCCAGGCCGGAGTCCTTGAGGATGGTAGGCAGCCAGGCGAGCATGCCGTATGTGTTCAATGAGGCCATGGCATAGAATAGCGCGGTGCCCACGGCGATGCGGCTGCTGGCCAGCTGGGCCAGGCCAAGCTTCGGGCCTGCCGCGGGCACGGCGGCACCAGGCTCACCGGTGGCTGCAGCCTTCGTACGGCGCAGGCGAACGAGCTGGATGATCCACGGGAGCGCCGCAGCCAGGGACAGCAGGGACCAGGCGGCAATGGATACCCGCCAGCCCGCGGCGCTGTTTAGCGGCACGGCCGTCATGGCCGGCAGGGTTGCGCCGGCTTGCATCAGCAGCGCAAACACGGTGAGCATGGCGGCCTGGCGGTCCGGGAAGTACTTCTTGACCAACGGGGCGCCCACTACGTTCCCAAAGCCCATGCCAACCAGGGCAACGATGCTCAGCACAAAGAACGCCGGGACGCTGTCCGTGAAGGCGCGGCCGAACGTTCCGGCGGCGGCCAGCAGCATGGCGAGGGCGGCGGTCAGCTCCGGTCCGCTCTTCCGGATCAGGACCGGGGCGAGGAAGCCGGCAACACCGAAGCTCAGTGTGGGGAACATGCCCAGGAGGCTGGCGCCCGTAACGCCGATGCCCATTTCCTCACGAAGGACGGGCAGGAGCGGGGACAGACCGGTGACGGCGTGCCGCAAGGTGATGCCCAGCAGGATGATGCCGACGATCAGCAGGATGCGGCCGCGCCAGAGACTGCCCGGCGCGGGTGCGGCGGCAGGAACAGCGGCCGCGGCGGCTCCCCCAATTGGCGCCTCAGTATTAGTAGGGGTGATGGTGTTCATTAGACGGCAGCCTTGGAGTCAGCGTCGATGGGGAACATCTGGCCGGAGATGGTGCGGGCGTGCGGACCGGCGAGGAAGAGAATAAGGGCGGCGATGTCGTCGGGGTTGATGAACTTCTTCACGGACTGGTTGGCCATCGCGGAGTCGACTTCTTCCTGGACGGTGCGTCCGGAGACGGACGCGCGGCCTTCGAAGACGCTCATGATGCGGGGGCCGTCAACAGCACCCGGATGGATGGTGTTGGACGTGATGCCGAACAGGCCGAGCTCCATGGCCAAGGTCTTGGCAAAGCCCACCAGGCCCCACTTGGTAGTCGAGTAGGCAACGCGGTTGGGGTAGCCGAAGCGGCCGGCCAGGGAGGACATGGTCACGATGGAGGCGGCGTCGGATTCCTTCAGCAGCGGGATCGCCTGCTGGGTGACGTTGAAGGTGCCCTGGAGGTTTACCCCGACCACAGCGGCGAAGGCGGCAGCGTCGTATTGCTCCACCGGTGCGGTGGGTCCAGCGATGCCGGCATTGTTGACCAAGACATCCAGTCCGCCGAGTTCCTTCTCTACGTCGATGAACAGCGCGGCAACGGCGTCCGGGTTGCTCACGTCCGTCACGGACCCGGTGATGGTTGCGAATTCGCTGGTGACCGCGCCGACGGCGTCGGCGTTGATATCTGCAATATGGACCCGGGCGCCGGCCGCGGCGAAGGCCTTGGCGGTTGCCAGGCCGATTCCGTTGGCGCCGGCAGTGATGAGTACGCGTTGTGACATGGGGTTTTCCTTAGTCGATGCGCCGGGGGGCAGCGACGTGGGCTGTCAGGGGCGGCGGGTTTCTTGTACATGCAAAAGGATACAACTATTTCGCCAGTAAACTATATGAGCTCAGTCACCAGGCTGGAAGCAAGGAGACCAGGGCACTCCACCGCGCAGACGGCAGGGTGCCCTGGCCTCTTCCGGCATGACAGGCCTGGACTGCCTAGGTGGCGGAAGCGTCATCCAGGCCGAGCAGCCCGATCGCGTTCTCCCGCATGATGAGTGGCCGGACTTCGGGCTTGATGGCCAGTTTCTCAAAGTCGGCGATCCAGCGGTCCGGCGGGATCATGGGGTAGTCGGAGCCAAACAGGACTTTGGTCCGGAGCAGTGTATTGGCGTACTGCACCAGCTGCGGCGGGAAGTATTTCGGGGACCAGCCGGAGAGGTCGATGTAAACATTGGTGTGCCGCGCCGCGACCGCCAGCGCCTCGTCCTGCCAGGGAAATGACGGGTGGGCCATGATGATCTTCAAATCCGGGAAGTCCACGGCCACGTCATCAAGAACAATCGGGTTGGAGTATTTCAGCCGGATCCCGCCCGAGCCCGGCATGCCTGAACCGATTCCGCTCTGCCCGGTATGGAACAGTGCGGGTACCCCCAGTTCCTGGATCGCCTCGTACAGGGGGTAAGCGGCCGGATCGTTGGGAAAGAATCCCTGCAGGTTGGGGTGGAATTTGAAGCCTTTGACGCCGAATTCCTCCACCAGGATTTTTGCTTCCCGCACGCCTTCTTCCCCGCGGGCGGGGTTGATGCTGGCAAAGGGAATCAGGACATCAGGATGGGCTGCGGACTGGCGGGCGATCTCCCGGTTGGAGATGGGTGGGTGCCCGGTCTGGGATTCGTGGTCCACGGTGAAGACGACGGCGGCCATGTTGCGTTCGCGGTAGTGCGCGGCCACGCTGTCCACGTTCAATGGTTCGTGCGAGGTGCCGAAGTGCTTTCGGGCGGCTTCGCGGAAGTCCTCGGGCATGTCGGTGTGGCCGTGTCCGTCGGCTTCGATATGGACGTGCATGTCGATGGCGACGAGGTCGGCAATATTCATGGGATTCACATTTCTGGTCGTGGTCACGCGGCGAACGCTTTCTTGATGAGCCGCACTGTTTCATTAACATCGTCTGGCTTCACCAGTACGCCCGGGTCCAGGGCGTCGCCCATCACGGCGCCCTGGATGACGCGTTTGAGGGGAATCTCCAGCCTTTTTCCGGACGGGTTGCGGGGAATGCTGGGGACGAAGACGACGTCGTCAGGTACGTGGCGGGGCGACAGCTCGGTCCGCAGCGCGCGGCGGACAGATGCCTCCAGCTGTCCGGTATCGGCACCGTCCTGCGCTTCTACGAGCAGGGCCAGGCGGCCCATGCCGCCTGCCGGGTCCTCGAAGTGCAGCACCATGCTGTCGTTGACTTCCGGCAGGCCGTCAAGCACGGCGTAGAACTCGGCCGTCCCCAGCCGGACACCGCCGCGGTTCAGCGTGGCGTCCGAGCGGCCCGAAATCACCCAGGTCTTTCGCTCCGTCTCGATGAGCCAGTCACCGTGCCGCCAGACGCCGGGATAGGCGCCAAAGTAGCTGTCGGTGTACCGCACATTGCCCTTGTCCCCCCAAAAGAAGACCGGCATCGAGGGCATGGGCTTGGTGGCCACCAACTCCCCCGCTGCGCCGTGCAGCGGGCGCCCCTCCGGATCCCAGGCCTCCACCGCGACGCCGAGTGGCCGGCAGGACATTTCGCCCGCGTAGACGCCCGTCAGTGGGCTGGCGCCCAGGAAGGCGGCACAGATATCTGTACCCCCGGAAGTGGGGGCCAGCACCAGGTCCGGGCTGACGTCGTCGTACACCCATGCTGCGACATCCGCTGCGAGCGGCGAGCCGGAACACTGGATTTCGCGGAGCCGGCTGAGGTCCCACGTTTCCCCGGGCCTGAGTCCGGCGTGGGCGCAGGCCGCGAGGTAGGCCGATCCCGTGCCGAGGTACGTGGCTTCGGTTTCGGCCAGCACGGCCCACTGGGACCATTCGCCGTCGAGGGTGGGCCAGTTCGGGTCGCCGTCCATGAGCACCACGGCTGCGCCGGTCAGCAGCGTGGAAATACCCAGGGTCCACACCATCCAGCCGGTGGTGGTGAACCAGAACGCGGTGTCCTTCGGGCCCATGTCAAAGTGCAGCCCCATGGCCTTGAAGTGCTCCAGCAGCAGGCCGCCGTGCGAATGCACAATTGCTTTGGGCTTGCCCGTGGTTCCGGAGGAGAAGAGAACGGTCAGCGGATGCGAGAACGGCACGGCCTCGAAACGGATGTCCGCAGCCTCACTGGTGAAATCAGCGTAGGAGACCGTGCCGGCAGGCAGGTCACATTCCTGGTCCAGGTACGGCAGCAGCACCACCTTGGTCTGCGGCAGCTCCATGCGGATCCGGACAAGATCGTCCGAGCGGGACAGGTCCTTCCTGCCCCACCGGTAACCGTCGATCGCAATGATCAGATTGGGTTCCAGCTGCGCGATCCGGTCCACCACGGACCTGGGGCCCATTTCCGGCGGCACGGAGCACCAGATGGCGCCCAGAGCGGTGGTGGCAAGGTAGGCCGCGAGGGTCTGCGGAATGTTGGGCAGGTATCCGGCCACCCGGTCACCCGCGGTGATGCCCTGCCGGATGAGCCCCTGCTGGATGCGCCCGATTTCCTCCAGGAGCCGGCTTCCCGTCCAGTCGGAGGCGCCGGTGGTCTGGCTCCGGGACTTGACCATGATGTCGTCCCGGCGGGCGTGGACCGCGCGGACAATGTGTTCGGTGTAGTTGATCGTGGCGCCGGGGAACCATTCCGCTCCCGGCATCTTGCGGTCGCCCAGGACTGCCTCGTAGGGGGTGTGGGAGATGATGTCGAAGTGGTCCCAGACCTCGGCCCAGAATTCTTCGAGGTTGTCCACGGACCACTGCCAGGCGTCCTCGTAGCTGGCGAACGTCCGGCCGGTCTTCTGCTCGATCTCCGCCAGGAAGCGGCCCATCCGGGAGCCGGACCAATTTTCACGGCGGGGGGCGGCCCGCAGCAGCGTGCCGGTTTCAACTGAACGCATGCGTTTTTCCTTCAATGTCCTTGTGTAGAGAGTGCGGGTTCCGCTTACGCGGCGGGTGTGGTGGGTGCCAGGGCAGTGTCTGCAACGGCAGGCGGCTGGGCGCGCTTGAGCGATACGCCCAGCGCAACAATGCACACGGCCGAGGCGGCCAGCGGGATGGCGAAGAGGAAGAAGATCCGCTCCGGCTGCCAGCCACCGGAAATCAGGTAGCCCACCAGGATCGGGGCCACGATGGAGACCAGGCGGCCCAGCCCGATCATCCAGCCGATGCCGGTGGCCCGCGCCCGGGCGGTGTACACGTCGGGTGCCACGGCGTAGAAGCCGGCGATCCCTGCGGTGGTGAGGATGCCCAGGAAGAGGGCGACGACGACGGCGATGCTGATCTGGGTGAAGACCACGCCGAAGAGCAGGTATGCGGCGGCGGCCAGACCAAGGGCCCAGACGAGCAGGGGGCGGCTGCGGTACTTGATGGCGAGGCCGCTGAAGATGAAGCAGCCGAGGATGCCGCCCGCGTTGGCAATCACACCGATGGTCACGCCGAGGGAATCATCACCGGAGGCGCCGGCCACAATTTTGGGGGTCCACGTGTTGGCGAAGTAGTACGCCGCAACCAGGCAGGCATATCCGATCCAGAGAGCCAACGTACGGAAACGCGTGGGACGGCTCAGGATCTCGGACACGGCGCCCTGCTGACGGACTGCCGCCGGGAGGGCGGGCAGGTCAGCCAGCGCCGGGCGGCCGAGCCTGGCGAGGATGCCGTTGATCTTGGGCAGGGCATTCACCGGGCGGCGGGTGAGGAGGTAGTCAAGGGATTCGGGCAGGAAGCGCCAGGAGATCAGGAGCATCAGCACGGTCAGCACAGCGCCAACGATGAACACGGACTGCCACCCGAACACGGGAATCATGGGTCCGGCCACGAGGCCGCCTACCGTGGCACCGATCGGGTAGCCGGCGGCGTAGATGCCGATGATGGTGCCGCGCCGCTTGTCCGATGAGTACTCCGAGACCAGGACGTTGAGGTTCGCCATCATCCCGCCCACACCGAGTCCGGTGATAATCCGGAACGCCATCAACTGCACAGCATCGCCGGCGAAGACGGAGAGCACCATGCCCGCGCTGATGATGACCAGCGAGATCAAGGCCAACTTCCGGCGGCCGATCTTGTCCGCGAACGGAGTCAGGAAGATCGAGCCTGCGGCCATCCCGAACAGGCTGGCGCTCAGCAGGAACCCGAGCGTGACGGGGTCGATCCCCCAGACCCTGGAGAGGCTGGGAGCTGCATAGGCCATCACGGCCACGTCGAATCCGTCAATGAGGATCAGCGTCAAGGCGATCACTACGGCCATTACCTGGAATCGGGTCATCCGCGACTGGCGGATTTCGGTCAAGACGTCCATGTCTTCTTTCTTGCTGCCTAAAGGTGGTGAGGGTACGCAGTGAGCCTAGTCACACGCCCCACAAGCGTCCACAGAAATGTTCTAGATTCCTTCTAGCGAAATAATGATCAGGACCCAGGTTGGGGCCATTTCATCAATCCAGCTCGGGACGGCGCGGAAGAAACTGGCTAGTCAAACGTCATTGCAGCGTGCCAGTATTCTGCTATGCAAAATTCCGATAGTCCTCCCCGGCTCGAATCCGTTGACCGGGCGCTGCAATTGCTGATCATCCTGCGCGGCGGCGAATCCATCAGCGTCAAAGCTGCCGGGGAGCGCCTGGAGGTGGCGCCGTCCACGGCGCACCGGCTCCTTGGCGCACTGGTGGCCAGGGACTTTGCCGTCCAGGACCGGGAGCGGCGGTACCGTGCCGGTCCGCAGCTGACACCGCATGGGGAAGTTAGCTTCTCGGTGAACCAGCTGCGGCAGGTTGGCCGCCCGGCCTTGCAGAAGCTCTATGGCGACGTCAATGACACGGTCCAGCTCATGATCCTGACGGGTCCGAACATCCGCTTCATTGACGGCATCGAGTCCGAAGCCGCGCTCCACGTCAAAGCCAGGATGGGCGACCTGATGCCGGCCTATTGCTCCGCCGGCGGCAAGGCGATCCTCGCGGAACTTGGCAACATTGAGCTTGAGAGAATCTACCGGGGCGGCCTGACGCCTTGGCCCACCGCCAGAATCCACGCCCTGCCTGCACTCAAGCGGCAACTGGCGGCAGTGCGCAAGGCCGGCTACGCAACAAACCTCGAGGAGACGGAACAGGGCGTCAGCGGCCTTGGGGTGTGCATCAGGGACACGTCCGGCAAGCCCATCGCCGCCTACACAACCGCCATCCCCACCGCACGGTTCCAGAAATCGATGATTCCTGAGCATGTGAAAGCTCTCCAGGAAGCAGCATGGATGACGGAAAAGGGGCTGCTGGCAGGAGTGTCCATCAGGGGCTAGAGGCGCACAGCGGAATCCCTTCCGATTCCGCGGAGGACACCGGTAAGCCTTCCTACGCTGTAAACAAGTGGCACAGACCACCTATGGGCCTGATCAACGAGATCAGGCGTTACAGAAGGACATTCCGCACATGGACATCGACCTGGACAGCATCATCACCGGCGGCAGCGGCCCGGACGCCAGCCTGGCTGCGCTGGTGGCGCGGTTCGACGAGCCCAAAGAGGCCCGGATTCAACTACTTTGCCTAGTGCGGGTCGCCCACGACCAGGAAACCCGGGCCAGCGGCCTCTCCATCCCACTGCACATTTCCGCGATGCCGGCGCGGGCATGAAGTCTGTGCCCTGCAGCACGGGGCCGGTCACGCGGCAATGCGTGTCCGGCCCTCCACGCGCTGGAATCCTTTTCCGGCCAGTCCTACCATTGACTGTGCTGGTCCTCCGCGGACCGGCGCCCAACGTTGTGAGATCTTTTTCGCCATACCTGGGAGTCACCATGCGGCCACATCCGTCCCGCACCCAAAGCCTGGCCCGGCAAGAGGCCCGGACCATCGGCGACTATGAAGACACCTTCCGGCAGATGGTCCTGTACGACCTCGAGGAGGACATGCGGTTCGGCTTTTTCCTGGCCTACTACCGTACCTTCGCTATTCCCTCCGGCTCGGAAACCTTGGTGCGCAACGGGGAAATTCCGGCCAGGCCCATGAAACGGACTATAGACACCGCCGTCGTGATTTTTGAACTGATCGCCGGCGGGCTGGATTCTGAGCGGGGCCGGCACATGACGGCGCTGCTGAACCGGGTTCACCGGTACGTCCCCGGCACGCCCGAAGACTTCCTCTACGTCCTGATGACCCTGCTGGTAGTCCCCCTGCGCTGGACTGAACGCCACGGCTGGCGGAAACCCACCCGGGCCGAAGAGGACGCGGCGACGCGGTTCTTTCAAGAGCTGGGGGCCAGGATGCACATCACCGGGATTCCTGCCACCTTCCGGGACGCCGGGGATTTCCTGGACGATTACGAAAGCCGCCGGGTCCGTCCCAGCGCGGCCGGCCGGACGCTCATGGACTCCACGCTCCAGGTCTTCCAAAGCATGCAGCCGCGGGTGCTCCATCCGGCCACCCGGTTGATGATCGCCACCATGCTCGACGACGATCGGCTCACCGACGCGCTGGGGCTTCCCCGCAGCACATGGTGGTCGCGGGTTGCGCTCGCTGCAGGGCTGGCGGTGCGCAACACGATTCGGCGCCGCCTGCCCTTGCCCACCCTTCCAAGCTTTGAACCGGGCAGCGCGTCGCCTCCGGTCTATCCCCGCGGCTACGACTTTGAGAACATCGGGCCGATCAACGTGATGGGTCCCGGGGAGCCCACCGGCTGATCACCGGCCCAAGTATGCAACGCTGGTGTCATGGATTGTGAGGTGTCACCCCAGCTGACCATACCGGCGGCGGAACTGAAGTGGCGGTTCTCGCGCTCCTCCGGGCCGGGCGGGCAGCATGTCAACACCACGGACACCCGAGCGGACCTTTCCTGGAACATCCGCGATTCCCTGGCACTCTCGGAGGACCAGAGACACCTGCTGCTCACGCGCCTTGCCGGCCGCTTCCTGGGCGGTGTGGTCACCGTGACCGCCTCGGAAAACCGTTCCCAGCTGCGCAACCGGCAGATCGCGCTGGCCAAGCTCGCCGCACTTGTGGCGGAGGGTCTTGCCCCCGCGGCCGCCCAGCGGCGGGCCACCAGACCCACCCGTGGATCCGTCCGCCGCCGGCTCTCCGCCAAGGTCCAGCGGTCCGCAACGAAGCAGCAGCGCAGGCGCCCGACGGCTGAGTAGCGGTGCCGCCTTAGGCCGGCGCGGTTGCCGTCCCGGACCGGCTCGGCCAGACCCGTTCCGCCAGCGAGAGAACCGGCGCGAGGGCCGGGTTGTCCGAAGCCTCCCGCCAGGCCATCCGCAGGTAGACCGGGAGGGTCTCATCGAGCACGCGCAGGAAATGCACATGCGGGTCGGTCACGTTCTCAGCCACTGACGACACCGTCAGGGAACACCCCACTTCGGCACCCACCAACGCCATGGCGGTCCACGAATCGGGTGCCCGTTGCACAACGTCGGGATCAAACCCGGCTCCAAGGCTCAGCCTGAGCAGCCGGTCACCCAGGACCGAACCCTCATGCGGCGGCAGGGCAACGAACGGCTCATCGGACAGTTCCGCCAGGTGGACGCCGTCCTGCCCGGCCAGCCGGTGGGAAGCCGGCACTGCCATCACCAGATGCTCCTCCACGATAATGCGGGACCGGATGCCTGCAGGCACAAAATCCCACCGTCCAACACTGATATCCACTTCGCCGCGCAGCACACGGGCCAGGGCGGGCAGCGCGAAGTCCTGGCTGTTGAGCCGGATTTCGATGCCCGGGTGAACCCGCCGGACTTCCCTGGCAAGCATGCCCACCAGGACGTGCGTTGACGCTCCGGCATAGGCCAACTTTACTGTTCCCGCTTCCCCGCGTCCGGCGGCGAGCGCGCTCGCCTGGGCGCGGTCCACGGCCGCGAGGATATCTCGGGCCGGGGCCATGAGGGCAGCCCCGGCCGCTGTCAGCTGGACGCTGCGTGTACTGCGGATGAAGAGGTCAGCACCGAGGTCCCTCTCCAACTGCCGCACCGTGCGGCTGACCGGCGGCTGCGCAAGGTGAAGCCTCTCGGCCGCCCGGCCGAAATGCAGTTCCTCCGCCACCGCCAGGAACACCCGAAGTTGTTGAATCTCCATACCGGCCATACTTCCAGATATTGCAATAATTCAACAGCTAATAGGTATTGGACTCGATGTAATTGCCGATGGGATAGTGAAATGAATCCCGATTGGAAGAGGCCTGATGAACCTGCAGAGCACCGTCGCTCCCCCCGCGCCGGGGGCCGCCCACTCCCCCCAGCCCGCACGCCGGGACGCATTCGGCCGCGAAGCCAGCGGGCCCTTGGCCGGCATTGTCATTGCCGACTTCAGCCGTGTCCTCGCCGGCCCCTACTGCACCATGCTCCTCGCGGACATGGGCGCCACAGTGATTAAGGTCGAGAGCCCGTCCGGCGACGAAACACGCCAGTGGAAACCCCCCGTCTTTGAGGACCAGTCCACCTACTACCTCTCGATCAACCGCAACAAGCGGTCCATCGCCCTGGACTTCGGCGACCCCGGCGACGTCGAAACGGCGGGCAACATCGCCGCGGGCGCCGACGTCGTAATCGAGAACTTCAAGCCCGGCGGACTGGACCGATTCGGCCTGGACTACGGTTCCATCGCCGAGCGCAACCCGGCGGTGATCTACGCGTCCATTACAGGATTCGGTTCTGCCGGCGGCGCCACGCTGCCTGGCTACGACCTCCTGGTCCAGGCCATGTCCGGCCTGATGAGCCTCACGGGAGATCCTGGGTTTCCCGCTTACCGGTCAGGCGTTGCGGTGTTCGATGTCATCACCGGCCTCCATGCGGCCATCGGCGTCCTGTCCGCCCTGCACGAGCGCAGCCAGAGCGGCCGCGGCCAGCGCATCGAAGTGAACCTCATGTCCTCGGCCCTGTCCGGTATGGTCAACCAGACCGCGGGGTTCCTGCTCAGCGGCAACGTGCCCACCCGCATGGGTAACGAACACCCCAGCATCTACCCGTACGAGCCGCTACCCACCGCCGACGGCGAGATCATCCTGGCCATCGGCAACGACCGGCAGTTCCGCACACTGTGCGATGTGCTGGGCGCCCCTGATCTGGCCACGGATCCGAGGTTTGGCACCCCGCCGGACCGCAGCCACCACCGCAAGGAGCTGCGTCCCCTCCTGGTGGACCTGATGGCTGCCAAGCCGGCGTCGGAATGGTTCGACGTCTTCACGGAGGCACGGCTGCCCTGCGCCCCGATCAACGATGTCCGTGGGGGCATCGAGTTCGCAGAACGCCTGGGGCTGGAACCCGTAGTGGACGTGGGCGCCGGCGATGACACCATCCCCGGAGTCCGCAACCCGATCACGTTCTCGGCGACACCCGCCAGTTACGACCTTGTGCCGCCCGGAATCGACGCCGACCGAGGGGACATCCTCGGCTGGCTGCAGTCACAGCAGCAACGCTGACCGGCCCCGCAGCACCACGCCCTCCTCAAACAGCAACCAGCATCCTGTCCACGGAACCATCAAAGGACCCATCATGACCACCACCACAACGTCCCGTGCCTCGGCCACCTCTGACTACTTCCAGCTCGATGACCAGCTGACCCCGGAGGAGATCGCCATCCGGGACAAGGTCCGGGACTTCGCGGAGAACCAGGTCCTGCCCGTTATCAACGGGTACTGGGAGCGCGCCGAGTTCCCCGAGGAACTGATCCCCGGCCTGGCCGAACTCGGGATCATTGGTACGTTCATCCAGGGCTATGGTTGCCCGGGGATGAGCCGGAAGGCCGCGGGCATGGTGGCACGGGAGATGGCACGGGCAGACGGCAGCATCAACACCTTTCTTGGCGTGCATTCGAACCTGTGCATGGGTGCGCTGAACATGCTCGGCAATGACGAACAGAAGCAGCGGTGGCTCCCGGACATGGCCAGGCTCACGAAGACCGGCGCTTTCGCGTTGACCGAACCGGACCACGGGTCGGACTCGGTGGCGCTGGAGACCAGCGCCACCCGTGACGGGGACGCCTGGGTGATCAACGGCCACAAGCGCTGGATCGGCAACGGCCACTCCGCTGATGTGATCGTGCTGTTTGCCCGCAACACAGAAGACGGCAAAGTGAACGCCTTCGTGGTCGAAAAGGACGCGGACGGCAACCACCCGGCCGGCTATAACCCCACCGTCATTACCGGAAAGGTCGGCAAACGGGCCATCCTCCAGGCCGACATCGTCATCGAGGGCATGCGGATCCCGGAGGCCAACCGGTTGGAGAACTGCAGGTCCTTCGCCGACGTCTCCCGCGTCCTCCAGGCGACCCGCGGCGGCGCCGCATGGGAAGCCGTGGGCCACGCCATGGCCTGCTTCAAAATCGCGGTGGATTACGCCGCGACGCGCGAACAGTTCGGGAACCCGATCGCCGGCTACCAACTGGTGCAGCACCGCCTGGCGAACATGCTCAGCGAACTCACCACGATGCAGCTGATGTGCAACCGGATGGCGGAACTGGCGGATCAGGGTCTGCTGACCAACGCCATGGCCTCCATGGTGAAGATGTCCACGTCGCAGAAGGGCAAGTGGATCTGTAACGAGGCACGTGAGCTCCTGGCCGGGAACGGCCTGCTGCTCGAAAACCACGTGGCCCGGCACCTGACCGACATGGAAGTGGTCTCCACCTATGAGGGCACCGACTCCATCCAGGCGCTCTTGGTGGGCCGGGACATCACCGGCATCTCAGCCTTCCGCTGAACCACGGCCTTCCACCCCAAAAACCAAGGAGTTACCCATGCCTGAAGCATTCCTCATCGGCGGCGCCCGCACCCCCGTCGGCCGCTATGGCGGCGCCCTGTCCTCGATCCGTCCGGACGATCTTGCCGCACTCACGGTGCGGGCCGCCGTCGAACGCGCCGGTATTGACCCGTCCGTCGTGGACGAGGTGATCCTCGGCAACGCCAACGGCGCCGGCGAGGAAAACCGCAACGTGGCCCGAATGGCTTGGCTGCTCGCCGGGTTCCCCGACACCGTCCCCGGCATCACCGTCAACCGGCTCTGCGCCTCCGGCCTCTCCGCCATCATCATGGCCTCGCACATGGTCAAGGCCGGCGCCGCGGACATCGTGGTGGCAGGCGGCGTCGAGTCCATGTCCCGCGCCCCCTGGGTGATGGAAAAACCCGCGTCGGCGTTCGCGAAACCCGGATCGGTGTTTGACACCTCCATCGGCTGGCGCTTCCCCAACCCGGCCTTCCTGTCCGGGGCACTCTCCCGCGATGGCAAAGCGACCTACTCCATGCCTGAGACCGCGGAGGAAGTCGCCCGCGCCTACAACATCTCCCGTGAGGACTGCGACGAGTTCGCGGTGCGCTCCCACGAGCGTGCCCTCGCCGCGATCGCGGCCGGACACTTCACCGACGAAATCGTCCCGGTAACGGTCAAGGGCCGCAAGGGCGCCGAAACGATTGTGGACACCGACGAAGGCCCCCGCCCCGGCACCTCTCTGGACGTCCTCGCGGGTCTGCGCCCGGTGGTCAAGGGCGGCAGCGTGGTCACCGCCGGCAACGCCTCCACGCTTAACGACGGCGCCTCTGCCATCATCGTCGCCTCCGAAGCCGCCGTGCAGAAGTACGGACTCGTGCCCCGCGCCCGCATCCTCGACGGCGCCTCCGCCGGCGTCGCCCAGGAGATCATGGGCATCGGCCCCGTCCCGGCCACCCGCAAGGTCCTGGACCGCACCGGCACCGCGGTGGGTGACCTGGCCGCCGTCGAACTTAACGAAGCTTTCGCCTCGCAGGCCCTGGCCTGCATGCGCGAACTCAAGCTCGAACCCGGCATCGTGAACAACGACGGCGGCGCCATCGCCCTGGGCCATCCGCTCGGCTCCTCCGGCTCCCGCCTAGTCA
>JAHFUZ010000029.1 GCA_023264815.1 Arthrobacter sp.
TCGCCTCGCAGGCCCTGGCCTGCATGCGCGAACTCAAGCTCGAACCCGGCATCGTGAACAACGACGGCGGCGCCATCGCCCTGGGCCATCCGCTCGGCTCCTCCGGCTCCCGCCTAGTCATCACCCTGCTGGGGCGCCTCGAACGCGAAGTCACGGACGGCCGGAAGCTGGGCCTCGCCACCATGTGCGTGGGCGTAGGCCAAGGCACCGCCCTGCTCCTGGAAGGCATCTGATGACAGAAGTAATGAACGACGCCGGTACGCGGCTTGATGCCTCGGGTTTCGTGACGCTGCTGGTTGAGGAGCGCGAGGACCGGTTGCTCGTGCGGCTGCACCGGCCCGCGGTGAAAAATGCCATCGACCAGGAAATGGTGGCTGAGCTGCACGGTGTTTGTGCGCACTTGGAAAGCGCACCCAAGATCCTCATCCTCACCGGAACGCCCGCGGACCCCGGCACCGGATCCAAGGCCGTCTTCGCCTCCGGAGCCGACATTGCCCAGCTCCGCGAACGGCGCCGGGACGACGCCCTCGCGGGGATCAACTCCGGCATCTTCGACCGGATCGCGAAGCTGCCCATGCCGGTCATCGCCGCCCTGGACGGCTTTGCGCTCGGCGGCGGTGCCGAACTGGCCTACGCGGCCGACTTCCGCATCGGCACCCCGGCCCTGCGGATGGGCAACCCTGAAACCAGCCTGGGCATCCTCGCCGCAGCCGGCGCCACCTGGCGGCTGAAGGAACTCGTCGGCGAACCGGTGGCAAAGCACATCCTTCTGGCCGGCAAAATCTTCACCGGCGAGGACTGCCTGGCCGTTGGGCTGATCACCGAACTGGTGGATCCGGAGAGGCTGCTGGACGCGGCGCATGCCCTCGCGGACCGGATCGCCGCGCAGGACCCGCTCGCTGTCCGCATCACTAAAGCCGTGTTCCACACACCCCGGGAAGCCCACCCCGCTATCGACACACTCGCCCAGGGCATCCTCTTCGAGTCCCCAGCCAAATTCGACCGCATGCAGGCGTTCCTCGACAGGAAGAAGAACTAAATGACTAACCCCGTACTGCCCGCAGGATGCCCGTCGCGCGTCGGCGTCCTCGGCGGCGGCCGCATGGGCGCCGGCATCGCCCACGCATTCCTCATTAAGGGGGCGGAGGTGGTGGTTGTGGAACGCGATGAAGCCTCAGCGCGGGCAGGACAGGACCGGGTGGAGGCCTCCGCTGCGAAAACGGTGGAGCGTAATCCGGGCTACGATCTCGCCGAGATGGTTTCCCGGTTGTCCGTTTCAGTGGACTACGCCGCCTTCGCTGACCGCGAGCTGGTGGTGGAGGCCGTGCCCGAGGACTGGGCGGTGAAAGTGGCGGCACTCCGGGCCGTGGAGGAACAGCTCACGCCCGGCACAGTCCTTGCCTCCAACACTTCGTCCTTGTCCGTATCCGGCCTGGCCGAGGAACTGGCCCGGCCCCAGGACTTCCTCGGACTGCACTTCTTTAACCCGGTGCCCGCCTCCACCCTGGTGGAGGTGGTCATCGGCAAGCAGACACTCCCTGAACTCGTGGAGCTGGCGCGGAATTGGGTCGAGGCACTCGGCAAGACCGCCGTCGTCGTCAACGATGCCCCCGGGTTCGCGTCCTCGCGGCTGGGGGTAGCTATCGCACTGGAGGCGATGCGCATGGTCGAAGAGGGGGTGGCGTCAGCCGAGGACATCGATAACGCCATGGTCCTGGGCTACAAACACCCCACAGGGCCACTGCGCACCACTGATATTGTGGGCCTGGACGTCCGCCTCGGCATCGCCGAATATCTTCACCGAACCCTCGGTGACCGGTTCGCCCCGCCACAGATCCTGCGCGACAAAGTGGCCCGCGGCGAACTCGGACGCAAAACCGGTCAAGGCTTCTTCGACTGGACCTGACCCCGCCACTACAAAACCGGCCGGGGACCGTCAAAGGTCCCCGGCCGTTCTTCTGTCCGGCGGACCTAGGCGGACCAGGCGAACGGCGCCGAGAAGGAGTTCTTCCCTGCGTTGTCCCAGGTCATCCCGAACACATCCACACGGGAGGTACTGGACGTACCTGCGGCCAGGGTGTCAGCAGGGAAACCGACGCCGCTGACGGTGACCCCGCGCCCTGTGGGATCCAAGGGAGACACGAAGTCCTCCACCGTCATGTCGACGGCGCTCCCGATCCGGACGCTGTGGGTGCGGCCGTCATCGGCGTAGGCCATGTCCAGGGACTGTATTCCCGCCATCTCACCGATCAACGGAGCGAGGCCCTCCATCGGTCCGCCGAGTTGTCCGCCGAAGACCGCGCCCAACGCCTCGGCTTGCTCGGCCGAGGCTGCGGCATCCATCAGGACCCCGACCTTCCATCCCCCGTCACCCATCACGGCCGGCGCATCCGCCACGACGCAGACCGTCAGCCCCCCGACGTCGACGCCGTTGACGTCGCCGGCATCCAGGTGGAAGGCCAAGGCGACGTTGCAGCGTTCGTTATCGGCCGGTGCGGTCAGCCCTGAAGTGGAACACGGGCAGACCATATTGCAGTTGCAGTTCTCAAAATATGTACCCTCGAGATGCCACGGCATGTCAGGCTCCTTTCGAAAAGGCCCCCGAGAAGAAGTCTCCTCGCAGCCCAAAACCGTGTCAATGCACGCCACCTGAAGGCTCACCCGCTGCATCGCCTCCGGGCCGCCTGTCCCGAACCCGGAACAGGTCCAGAATTTTAGCCCCGGGTTGGTGGTCGCCGGGTTGGTGTTTCTAGTCAAGTCGATTCTTGAATGGTTCGCCGGCTGCCCTCCGTCCAACAGCGCACAGATTCAGGTGTGGCGGCGAGCCTCCTGCACGCCGTGGCTGGTTGACCCGGCGGCTGTCCTGGCCTGGTGGCTCCGGGGTGCCTGTCCCATGGAGTCGAAGAGCAGGGTGGAGGAGAGGGCGTTGAAGGGCATGGCCACGTTGTGTTCGAGGCCCTTCAGGTGCGCGGCTTTGAGGTCTTTGAGGAGGACGGCCAGGGCGGTGTCTGCGGTCCATTCGGAGACGGAGTCCCAGTTGCGGGCCACCCAGCTGTCGCCGGTGCTGACCGTGAACAGGTTCAGCAGTTCGGCCTCGGGCAGGTTGTACTGGGCGCCGAACTTGAGCCCTTCGGCCACGGCGTTCATGGTGATGCCCAGGACCAGGTTGTTGACCAGTTTTGCGGCCTGGCTGTTGCCGGGCTTCTCGCCGTAGTAGAAGGTGTTGGAGCCGACGGCGTCGAAGTAGGGCCGTGCGGCGTTCACCTGGTCCTCGGGGCCGGAGGCCATGATGGACAGGGTGCCGGCCTGGGCGCCGGTGGCGCCGCCGCTGACGGCTGCGGCGATGAGCGTCACGCCGGCGTTTTCCTGGACCTGGGCCTGCAGTTCGTTCATGGTGTCCGGGTCCAGGGTGCTCATGACAATGATGGTCACGTTCTGGGGCCCGGCGGAGAGCAGCCCGTCCTCGCCGAGGATGACATCCACGTTCTGGGCGTAGTCGCGGACCATGGACACGATCGCGTCGTCGGACTTTTCGGCGACCTCCTGCAGCGAACCGGCGATGGTGACGCCGGCGGCCCGGGCCTTCTCGCGGGATCCTTCGAACGCGTCGTACCCGATCACTTCGAAGCCTGCCTTGTTCAGGTTTACCGCCATGGGAAGGCCCATGGTTCCCAGTCCTACGAAACCGATTTTCTTGCTCATGATGAGTCTCCTTCGACGTTAGTTGGCAGCAGTTTCGGCTGTCATGCCGCGCTCCGCCATGACCTCCTTGACGAGGGTCAGGCCGTTGAGGACCCGTGGGAAGCCGATGTAAGGGATGCACTGGATGAGGGCGCCGACGATCTTCTCCTTGGTCAGTCCCACGTTGAAGCCCACGTTGATGTGCAGCTTCAGCTGGACCTCGGTGCCCAGGGCGGCCAGCGTGGAGATGGTCACCATGGTCTGCTCCTGCTGGGTGAGGCTGTCCCGCGAGTAGATGTCGCCGAACGCGAAGGACACGATGTAGTCCGAGAGATCGGCATCGAGTGCCGCGTAGGACTCCACCAGCTTGGCGTGGTCGAACGTGTTGGCGTGTTCTGTGGAGACCAGTTCCATCATCCGGTCGAGTCCGCGCTGGTAACGGTCAGTGCTCATGATGCTGCCCTTCTAGGCTTCTGTGTGGAGGGATTGTTGAGTAGCATTAGTAAAACGCTACGTTGCGTTTCAATATTATCACTCGGCGTTTGTGAAGCGGAAGGGCTTTTTGACGATGAATGATGCAGACACGGCCGACGGCGGCCCGGCCGGGGCAACAGCCTCAGGTCACCAGAAGCGCCGCGCCCGTACGGAACGCGTGGTCCTGGACACCACCCGCGAACTGCTGGCCGGGTCCGGGTTCGGCAGCCTGACGATCGAACGCGTCGCCGAACGCTCCGGCGTCGCGAAATCCACCATCTACCGCCGCTACCGGTCTCGGAACGACCTGGCCCTGGCCGTGCTGCTGGACATGCTGGGCGACGTCAGCACGCTTCCCTACGCCGAGGACTCGCGGGCCGAGCTGACCCGCATGGTCAACCGGACCGTGGACCTGATGTCCAACTCCCTGCTGGGACGCATCATGCAGGGCCTGGTCTCGGAAGTGGCAGCCGACGTCGAACTCGCCAAAACCTACCGGGAGACCGTGGTGGCCAAGCGCGTCCGCGAGGTCACCGCACTGGTGGATCGCGGCGTCGAACGCGGCGAACTGCGGGAAGGCCTGGAACCGGAACTGGTCACCGACCTTTTGCTCGGTCCCATCTACTACCGGCTGTTCCTCAGCGGCGAGCCCATGGACGAGGGATTCGGCACGCGGCTGGTCTCCACCCTGCTTCCCGCATTCACGCCATAGCGGATGCAGGAACTCCACAAAGCCGGTGAACCCTGAACCGTGGCGGAATGCAACAGTGCTCCGCGTCCCGGCTGAAACAACCAGGATGCGGAGCACTGATCCAAACCGGTGGTTACTGGGCGATGTACCCGCCGTCAACCACAACTTCGGAGCCTGTCATGAAGGACGACTCGTCGGAAGCCAGGAACAGCACCACCGCCGAGACCTCCTCGGGCTGGCCGGGGCGGCCGAGGATGGTGGTGCCCAACAGCGCCTTCGTGCCCTCCTCGTCGGCCAGGATGTCGTTCGTCATGGCCGTGGCGATGACGCCCGGGTGGACCGAATTAACCCGGATCCCGAACTCCTTCAGGTCCACCGCGGCGGCCTTCGTCAGATTCCGTACGGCACCTTTGGAAGCCTCGTAGGCCGCGGCATTGGGAGCGGCAATAATCCCGTACATCGACGAAATATTGACGATGCTCGGGGCCGCAGACTTCTGCATTGCGGGGATCACGGCCTTGCAGCCGAGGAAGGTGCCCTTAACGTTGACCGCAAAGATCCGGTCCCACAAGTCGTCGTCGGTGTCCTGCAGGGACTTGAAGGCAAGGATGCCGGCGTTGTTCACGAGCACGTCGATGCGTCCGTGGCGCTCAACGGCATGGTCCACCACGGCAGCCCAGTCCGCGGCCTTGGCCACATCGTGCTGCACAAACGACGCGGTCCCACCCTGGGCCTCAATCATCTGCACGGTCTCTTTGCCGCCGCTGCCATCGACATCGGTGACGATAACGGAAGCTCCCTGCTGCGCCAGCAGCAGGGAATGCGCCCGTCCCATACCGGCGGCGCCGCCGGTCACTACTGCAATTTTGCCCTCCACACGATTGGTCATCATTGTCCTTTCGGGTTACGTACTAGCTTTTTGTTGGAAAATTCGTTGAAACCGTAGTTGGCCAGCTCACGGCCGATACCGGAGGCCTTGACGCCCCCGAACGGAAGGTCCGGCGAGCTCTTGCTGGCGCTGTTGATCCACACCATGCCTGTCTCCAGTTCCTCCGACACACGGTCGGCTTTCTGCTGGTCGGTGGTGAAGACGCTGGAGGACAGGCCGAACGGGGAATCATTGGCCAGGTCGATGGCCGCGTCAAGGGAGTTAACGCGGTGAACAACAGCCACCGGGCCGAACAGCTCCTCGCTGAAGGCACGCATGTCACGCGTCACGCCGGCCAGGACCGTCGGCGGGTAGTAGGCGCCGGGCCCGTCGGGGCGGCTTCCGCCGATCAGGACCTCCGCCCCGTGGGAGATCGCGTCCTGGACCAGCTCGTCGAGTTCCTCGACGCCCGCGGTCGATGCCAGCGGCCCAAGCTTCGTCTCGGGGCTGGTTGGATCGCCGGGCTGCCAGCCAGCCATGCCGGCGACAAATTTCTCCACGAATTCCTCATAGACGCCGTCCTCAATGAGGAAACGCTTGGACGCCGTGCAGGCCTGCCCGCCATTGGAGAGGCGGCCGACGACGCCGGCAGCGGCCGCCGCGTCGACGTCGGCGTCCTCGAGAACAATAAAAGGGTCCGAGCCACCGAGTTCCAGCACGCATTTCTTCATGTTCCGACCGGCGACGGCGCCGACTGCCGCCCCGGCGGTTTCGGAACCGGTCAGCGAGACGCCCTGCACGCGCGGGTCCGCAACGGCAGCTGCCACCTGGGCGGAGGAGATGAAGGCGTTGGCATACACACCTGCCGGCAACCCGGCCTCATGCAGGATCCGTTCGATGGCGAGTGCGGACTGCGGGCAGTTCCGGGCATGCTTGAGGATGATGGTGTTGCCCAGGGCAATGTTCGGGGCAGCAAAACGCGCCACCTGATAGTAGGGGTAATTCCACGGCATCACCCCGACGAGCGGGCCGATGGGCTCGGTGCGGACAACGGCGGTCCCGGAACCCTTGATCTTGAGGGGCTCATCCGCCATGAACTCTTCGACGTTGTCCGCGTAGTACTGGTAGATGGAGGCGACCAGGGCCACTTCCCCCTTGGCCTGGGCGATCGGCTTGCCCATTTCCAGGGTCAGGAGCTTGGCCAGCTCATCTGCCTGTTCCCGGTGAAGTTCGGCCGTCCGCGTGAGGACGGCGCGACGCTGTGCCAGCTCCGTGGTGCGCCAGGATCGGTAGGCAGCCGCGCTGCGTGTAATGAGATCGTCCAGTTCAGTGTCGGAAATCTCCGCATACACAGCGGACTCTTCGCCGGTTGCCGGGTCGATGGTCTTGTACACACCCATGGGTGGTTCTCCTCTGTGGTGAAAGCTCTGTGGGAGGGGCCACCGGAATGCCCATCACTTCGATGGGCATCCCGGCGGCCCTCAGCGTGGTTGGCGCGTCAGGCTGCGACTTCGGCCGGCGACTTCAGGTCGAAGCCGCGGTAGCCGTTCTCTGTGACGTCGGCGAGGACGCCCCGGTAGTTGCCGAGGCCGCCCAGGTAAAACAGGACGCTGGGCTTCTTGCCGGGGATGTTGGCGCCGAAGATCCACGACTCCACCTTGGTGAACACCGTCATATTGGCGATGGTGGTGCAGAGTTCGGTCCACTCGAGCTCTGCCTCGGGGGTGGGCTCTATGGCAAGGACACCGTTGTTCTCGGCGTACTTGATCGTGTCGCTGATCCACTCGACCTGGGTCTCGATGCTCGGCGGCAGGTTGGTGAACGGTCCGTTCGGGCCGAGCACCATGAACCAGTTGGGGAAGTTCGCGGTGGCGACTCCGAGGTAGCTGGTGGGCTGCCCGTCCCAGTGGTCGTTGATGTTCAGGCCGTTGCGGCCCAGGATCTCCATGCGGCGGTAGTTGCCGTCCACGGCGTCAAAGCCGGTGGCGAACACCAGGACGTCGAGCTCGTGCAGGACGCCGTCCTCGGTCACGACGCCCTTGGCGGTGATTTCGCGGATGGGGTTTTCCTTGATGGCAACAGCTTCCACGTTGGGCCGGTTGAAGACCTGGAAGTAGCCGTCGTCGCACAGGGGGCGGCGGGCGAACAGGCCAGTAGGCGTCAGCTTGCGCGCCGTTTCCGGGTCCTCAATGATCTGGGTGATCTTGTTGCGGATGAAGGACGCCGCAGTCTCGTTGGCTTCCTCGTCCGTGGCGATGTCCGCGAAGGTTTCGAACATAAAACGGAAGCCGCCGCCGTACTCCCACGCCTTTTCGTAGACGCGCTGGCGTTCTTCCTCGGAGACGCTCATCGCGGCCACGGTGCTTTCCTCGAAACCGAAAGCCACGCCGGAACCCTTGACCTGCCTCCAGATCCGGTCATAGTCAGCCTTGATCTCGTCAATCTGCTGTGCGGTTACCGGGCGCTTGCCCACGGGGACGGAGTACTGCGGGGTGCGGACGAAAACGGTCAGGTGTTCCACCTCCGGCGCCAGGGCCGTAATGACCTGCTGGCCGGTTGATCCGGTGCCGATGACGCCAACTCGCCGGCCGGCGAGGTTCTTGCCCTCCGGCCAGGCTGCGGTGTGGATGATTTCACCCTCGAAGGTGTCCATGCCGGGCAGTTTCGGGAGGTTGATGGCGGAGAGGAGACCGACGGCGTTCACCACATAGGTTGCGCGGTACACCTCACCGGCATCAGTGGTGACTTCCCAAAGCGCTTCGCGCTCCAGGTACACGGCGGACTTCACTTCGGTGTTGAAACGGAAGTGGCGGCGCAGGTCGAAGCGGTCCACTACGCCTTCGAGGTATTCGAGGATCTCAGGCTGTGTGACATACGTATGCTTCCAGGAGCCGTCCTGCAGGAGGTCCTGGTCGAAGGAAAAGCGGTACACGTGGCTTTCGGTGTCCGAGAGGGCCCCCGGGTAGCGGTTCCAGTACCAGGTCCCGCCGGGGCCGCCGGCCTTGTCGAACCCCACAACGGTGAGGCCCTGCTCGTTGTGCAGCTTGTGGACGGCATAAATGCCGCCGAAGCCGGCGCCGATCACGACGGCGTCAACGGTGTGGAAAGTGTTCTGTGCAGTCATGGCGAACTCCTTTGTCGTTCTGATGCAGATGAATATCGGGTCTGGGGTGAAGCTGGAGAGAAGCGGTGCGCCGTGGGCCGGGTTACTGCCGATACCAGGCGGCGAGCTTCTTGAACTCCTCGGCCACGAGGACGGACCGGCCGGCGAGGAAGGGGTAGACGTGCTGCTGGCCTTCGCCGATGGAGAGGGTGACGTCCACGCCTGCTGCCGTGGCGCGTTCTTCCAGGCGGGTGGCGTTGTCCAGGAGCGATTCCACGCTGCCGGCAGTGATGTAGAGCTTGGGGAAGCCGGCAAAGTCGGCGTACAGCGGGTTGGCCAGCGGTGTGGCCGGGTCAAGGGTGCCCAGTACGCCGGCGATCATGCCTTCGAGCAGCTCCGGGGTGATCAGGGCGTCAGTGTCATTGTTGGTGACCAGGGTTTCGCCCTTGTTTTCCATATCGAGCCACGGGGAGAAAGCGATGACCTTGCCCGGGGCCTGCTTGCCCTGCTCCTTAAGCGAGAGCGCGATGGCGATGGCAAGATTGCCGCCGGCCGAGTCGCCGATGGTGGTGATGTCCTGGGCCTGGATGCCGGAGGCCACCAGTGCATCAAACGCTGCCACGCCGTCCTCCACCTGGGCCGGGTGCTGGAACTCGGGGGCCCGGCGGTAATCGAGGACGAAGCTGACGGAACCGAGTTCCTTGGCCACGTGGCCTGCCAGCTTGCGGTGGCTGGACGCCGAGCCAACGGCGAATCCGCCGCCATGGGTGTAGAGCAGCACTTTGCTCTTGTCCGCGCCCGCCGGCAGGCACCAGATGCCCGGTACTCCGCCGATCGTGTCCTCGCGGTAGGTCACGCCCTCCGGTTCAACGGTGGGCTGGTGCCACTCGTCGAAAATGGAACGGAACAGGCGCATGGTCAGGTCCGGCGTGGTGGCCATGATGGTCGCCCAGTCCGCGTAGAGGTCGCGCAGTACATCCTGGCCTTCGACGGCGGAGGAGGTTGCGGTGGTGGATTGTTCGGCAACGTTGGTGCTCATGAGAGTCTCCTTTGACTGGTGTTCGTCATACCGTTCCCGGCGACCAATGTGATGGGCGCCACGGCGATTGGTTCCACGGTAGGTTTGTGTTCCAGCCCACAGGTGTTCCAATGTGAAACACTGTCCGGCCAGGCCAGGATTCATGTTTCAGCTTCATCAATCAGAGCCGGATTTGGTATTGGAGGCTTCTCAAAAGGTGGGACATGATGAAGGGATACTTTGATTGCCCACACTGAACGAGGTGCTCTTCCGATGCATGCCTTCGCTGTCCTCCCCGATGACACCACGATCCATGACCTGGACCTTCCCACGCCGAGCCCCCAGGGCCGGGAGGTGGTCCTGAAAGTCATCCGGGCCGGCGTCTGCCATACCGATACCCACTTGCGGGAAGGCGGCTACGATCTGGGCAGCCGGGGTCATATGAGCATGAAGGACCGCGGCATCCAGTACCCGATGGTCCTGGGCCATGAGGTGGTGGGCGTCGTGGAGCAGGTGGGCGCGGACGTGGCATCTGTTCGCGCAGGCGACGTGCGCCTGATCTACCCCTGGATCGGCTGCGGTGAGTGCCGGCAGTGCCGCGCCGGCCACGACAACCGTTGCGCTTCCGGGCAGAACCTGGGCGTGGCCCGCCATGGCGGGTACGCCGACTACATCTCCGTCCCCGACGAAAAGTACCTCGTTGACATCGGCGGCCTCGACCCGAGCTGGGCCGCCACGCTGGCATGCTCCGGCCTCACCGCCCACAGCGCAGTGGACAAGGTACTCCCCCTGGAGCCTGACGAGCCGGTGGTTGTCTTTGGTGCCGGCGGCCTGGGCCTGACAGCCATCGCGATCCTCCGGGCCCGCGGCCATGAGAACATCTGCGCCGTCGACGTCGTGGAGCGAAACCTTGCCCTGGCCCGGGATATGGGCGCCACGGGCACGGTCCTTTCGGGGAGCGGCAGTTCGGCAGACGATATCCGCCGGTCCGCCGGCGGACCGGCCGCCGCCGTCGTCGACTTCGTCAACAATGGTGTCACCGCCACCACTGCTTTCGATGTGCTGGCCAAGGCGGGCACCATGATCCAGGTGGGACTTTTCGGCGGTGAAGTCACCATCCCCACTGCCATGCTTGCCCTGCGCATGATCCGGATCGAGGGTAGTTTTGTGGGGACGCTCTCGCAGCTGCAGGATCTGGTGCGCATAGCCCAGGCAGGCGAACTGCCCACCATTCCGGTGGCCGAACGCACACTGTCCGCTGCCGAAGTGTCCCGCGCCCTGGATGACCTGACCGGCGGCGGCGTGGCTGGACGCATCGTGCTGACTGCTTGAGAATGGGAAAGTGATAGACAAATCACACCGCGAGGACGCCGTCCGGAGCGCGCGCGAGCGGCTGATCACTGAAGGCCTCGTCCGGGCCTCCGTGCCCGCGTCCCTGGTGGCCGAGGAAATTGAGCAGAGCTGGCGGCGTTCCGTCTCGCACCACGTCAATCCGGCCGCCGGGCCGCACATCCTCGGCGAGATCGATCCGGACAGTGCCATCCTCCGCGCCGCCGGCAGGATCCTTGACCAGTGGGAAAATAACCTCACGGACACCCGGATGTCGCTTTTCCTGGCCGACGAAGAAGGCCGGATCGTGTCGCGGCGCATCGTGGACGCCCAGGATGCGCGGGCACTGGACAGCGCCAACGCGGCCGAAGGATTTGTGTTCTCGGAGCAGGCTCTGGGTACGAACGGACTGGGCACGCCCCTCGAGGGGCGCGGCGTGGTATTTGTCCGCGGCAACGAACACTTCAACGAGGCCTTGTCCCGGCTGGCGTGCGCCGGTGCCCCCATCAAGCACCCCATCACGGGCCGGATCGTGGGGTCGCTCTCCATCGCATCCCACGTTGATGCCGCCAGCCCCCTGATGGTATCCATGGCCAGGCAGGCCGGCTACCAAATCGCCGAGGCACTGGAGCTGATGGCTGACTCGAGAAACCTGGAACTGGCCCGGACCTACCGGCAGTTCCGGTCCTCCAAACACCCGGTCCTGGTGATGAACTCCGAAACCGTCATGACAGACCTGCCCGCACTGGCCCACTTTGACGCCGAATCCCACGCCTACCTGTGGGAAATGCTGAGGCTGCACCACTGGGACCAGGACAAGCTCCAACTGGAGCTTCCCCTGCTCGGCACCGAAGCCATGGTGCGGCGCCTCGGCCGCGCAGGCCAAGAGGCAATCTTTGCCCTGGAGTTCATGGAACCTGCAAGCGCGGCCGAGAATGATGTGGCGGTGGTCCACCACCCGCAGCAGGCCGCGGCGCGGACGTCCACGCCCGCACTCCGCGACGTGTTGGACGGGCTGTCCTCCCGCCAGGCACGCGCCACCCCCTCCAGCGCGGTCCAGCAGCAGCTTACCGCCGCCGCCGCCGGCGGCGGACTGATCACGGTGATTGGCGGCCCCGGCACCGGCAAGCGGCACCAGGCGTCCAGATGGCTCAGGAAGCACACCGGACAGGAGCCCACAACGGTCCAGGCCGGCGACCTCACCTCCGACGCACGCGCTTGGACAGCCATGGAAGCCGCCCTGGGCGAAGGCCGCGGAGTCATCGTCGCGGACGAAGGCGGATTCGCCGGCGGGTTGCGCGGGCGGCTCGCA
The DNA here is from genome assembly GCA_023264815.1 of Arthrobacter sp. Classification (GTDB taxonomy): domain Bacteria; phylum Actinomycetota; class Actinomycetes; order Actinomycetales; family Micrococcaceae; genus Arthrobacter. The sequence goes on from JAHFUZ010000029.1 coordinate 12,477, forward strand.
GAGTTCGCGGAGACCGCCCGTCCGGACGTACATCCCGGCGCCAGGGTGATCCTCACTGAACGGACCAACACGGCTGCCCTGACAGACGAAACTTCCGGGGAGAGCGAGCTTTCGCCGCCCGTGCGTCTCCCATCCCTTGCCGAACAGCGCAGCGAACTGCCCGACGTCGTGCGTGAAGTATTTGCAGAACTCTTCCCGGGAGCCCCGGCTCCGCGGTTCTCCCCCGCCGCCCTCCAGTGCCTGCTGGCCTGGCGGTGGCCTGGCAACGTGGCCGAGCTGGCACGGCTCCTGACGGATCTGCGGCGGGCGGCCGGCAGCGGCCTGATCCAGACCAAGGACCTGCCCGCCCCCATGCGCCAGACGTCCTGGTCATCGCTGAGCCGCTACGAGCAGTCCGAGCGCGACGCCATTATGACGGCCCTGGCCGAAGCCGGCGGCAACAAATCCCGCGCTGCGGAAATTCTTGGCATCGGCCGGACAACGCTGTACCGCAAGATGCGTGCGCTGAAAATCGACGACGACGAACGCATGATCGCGCCAGGCGCGTAGGCAAATAGCACAGCTGAGCACGGGCCCGGGCAGCCGCGCAAACTACCCGCTGCCATGGCCTGGTCAGTGCCGCCATGAGCAGGAAGACCCCCAACGTCACGTTGGGGGTCTTCCTGTTGATGCGGCTCCTCGAGGACTACCGCATGATCGATTCAGCAGAGCGGGACTTGGCGGATCCATCGGGTCCCGCCGTCAGCGGATGGCCGGCAAACTCGGCCTGCGGGGCGCCCAGCAGCTCAGTGGGTGTTTTTGACGTCTCACGCAGGCCCAGCACTGCAACGGCTGCGATCGCGGAGGCAACTGCCCCGAAGATGGCTACCGGCAGCCAGCCCGCCGGGCCGGGGACCAGGAGCATGGCCGCGACCATCGGTGCGAAGCCTGCCAGGAGGTTGCCCAGCTGGTTGCTGACGGCCATTCCCGTGAAACGGACAGGAGCCGGGAACTGCTCGGCAAAGGCCGAGGTCCATACGCCGTTGTAGCAGCTGAAGAAGAGTGTCATGTTGACGAAGGCGAACAGCGCGATCATCAGGATGTCGGCCGTCGAGATCGCCCAGAGGTACCCGAAGAGGGTCAGCGCGCAACCGCCGGCGGAGATCAGGATGGTGGCCTTCCGGCCAATAACGTCGGAGAGGTAGCCGGCGGCCGGAATCCCGACGATCGAGAGCGCGATGGCACCGGAGATGATGCCCAGCATCGCACTGCGGTCAACACCCATCGAGGTGGCGTACGACAGGCTAAACACGGCGAACAGGGTCTGCATGGCGGCCATCAGCGACGCGCCGGCCACACAGATGACGGACCGGCCGTGGTATTTGAAGACGTCGCCCAGTGGCAGTTTCCGGACTGCGCTTCCTTCCTTTGCCTCGGCGAACACCGGGGTTTCGTCCAGGTGGCTGCGGACGTAGTAGGTAATCACCACCACGACGGCGCTGAGCCAGAACGGCACCCGCCAGCCCCAGCCGTAGAGGTGTTCGGCGGGCAGCAGGGCCACCGGAAGGAAGACGATCGTGGCCAGCGAGCAGCCCACGGCATAGCCCACCATCACAAAGCTGGTGAAGAAGCCGCGCTTCCCCACAGGCGAATGCTCCACGGTCAGGGTCGATGCGCCGGCAGATTCCGCGCCGGCGGAGAAGCCCTGGACCACGCGCAGGATGACCAGCAGCGTCGGCGCCAGCAGGCCAACCTGGTCGAAGGTCGGCAGGCAGCCGATGGCGAACGATGCGACGCCCATCATGACCACCGTGGCCAGCATGACTTTCTTGCGGCCGAGGCGGTCACCGAAGTGTCCCATCACGACGGCACCGACCGGACGGGCCACGTAACCGACGGCAAAGGTGGCGAACGAGGCGATCAGGGCAACGGTGGGGTCGCCCGCCGGAAAGAACAGCACGTTGAAGACGAGTGCTGCTGCTGCGCCGTAGACGAAAAAGTCGTAGTACTCCAGGGCGCTGCCGAGGAGCGCGGCGGTGGCCGCGCGGCGGGGCGTCATCTCCGGCGGCGATGTTGTGGTGCTGGTCATGTGTTTCTCCCTTGAAACAGGCTCTTTGGTGATGAAAGTGACGGAGGCCACTACATTGAGGTCCAGCCTAGGTTTGTGGCGCAGGGCACACTGTTCCGATGTGAAACACCGCCCTCCGTCGTGGGCGGCCAATCCGACAGGCCGATCTTGAGCAAACCTTTGGCAAAGCTAAGCTCATTGCTGATTCTTTTGCTGCAGTATCAAGGCAACCTCCGCGGGCCTTGACCGAGGGGGCGGCCGGAAGATTGAAAGTAGGGTGCAAGCCATGGCAAAGGATGATCCTGCGTCGCGAAGCTCGGACGAAGACCTCCGCGACCTCGCAGCGCCATCCATGGGCGCCATGGTGATCCGCACCTGGCACGAGCCGGACCAGATGCCCGGGTTTCGCGCCAGACTGACCTACAGCGAAACCCCAAACGATGAGCCGGGCATTGTCTTGACTGCTGATCCGGATGAGGTCCTCAGGGTGGTCCGCCAGTGGTTGAGCGCCCGCTCGGGGCCTTCCCGGGAGTCCTGAGGAAAGAGGGCAAGTTTGCCCCTCACAAAATGTCGGCCAGGAGGCCCCTGACGGCTTCCGACGGCAGCAGGCCCAGATCGGCCTTCAGCTTGGAGGCATAGTTAACAAAGGACCGGAGGGCGGACGCGTTGTTGCCGCGCCGCCGCTCCGCCTGAATGAGGAGTCCTACGGCGCTTTCGTAGAGGGGCTCCACTTCCAAGGCCGCCTTCGCGGCTTCCAGGGCGGACTCGTAGTCCCTGCATGCCAGCGACTCACGGGCAATGACGTGGTACGCGTGGAGCCTGTCCTGGTGGAGCCTGCTCTGTTCAAAAAGCACCCAATCGTCGTACCAGCCCGGGAGCAGGTCGCAGTCCCGCAATTGCTCCAGGCATAACTGGACGTTTCCTTTGAGCCCGGCCCGGTTCAGGTCCTGGAGCCGGGCCCGCAGCCGGTGCAGGTCCACGTCCACCAGCTCACTGAGGGACAGCATGCTTCCGCTGTTGACCAGCAGGCCGGGAACCTGGCGCGTGATGAGGTGCACGGCAACCCGCAGGCTTTCGAGCGCCTTGGACTCAGGTGTCTCCGGCCACAGGAGTCCCACCAGGAAGCTCCGGGGCCGGGGGCCGTTGACGGCCAGCGCAGCAATGAGCCGCTGCTGCCGCACCGCGACATGGACGACGTCGGTGTCCCGACGAAGTTGCCACGCCTGAAGCAGCCTTAACTGAAAACCATAGCCGTCATTGCCCATGGGTACCCCCGTCATCCAGCGTGGGGCTAAGGAGCTGGAACAAATGTAACAACCACTTTCCGCAGTCCCGCGCGGGCTGTCAATGGGCCTCCACAGGGGCGTACATCACCAGGTGCAGTTCCGGCGCGTCAGAGGGAACCAACCGGTGCTGCTCGTAGACCAGCTCGCCCGCCTCGGGATGCAGGAACACGCGTTGCCTCGACGCGAAGCGTTCCACGCCGCGGTCATTCCACAGCTTCGCGAACTCCGGGCTGGCCCCGGCCAGCCGGGAGATCAGCGCTGTATGGGCTGCCGAGCCCAGGCGCGCTCCGGCCTCGGCGCGGAACTCTGCAACAAAATGGCGGGACGTTTCTTCCCAGTCGGGGAGCATGTCGCGCAGGTGCGGGTCAGTGAAGATCAGCCACAGCAGGTTCCGGTCTGCCGGACCAATGGCGGCGATCCGCGAATACAGCCCCGCGTAGGCCCGGTTCCAGCCGGCGATCCCCCAGTCCGGGGCGACGGCGAACGCGGGAAAGTCCAGCGAGTCCAGCAGCCGCTGCACATGGGCCGGAGCCTGTTCGATGGGGCCGACCTCTGCAACCGGGACGGGCGAGTACCCGCCCAGGGCCAAGAGATAAGAAGCCTCGGCCCCCGTCAGCTGAAGCACCCTGGCGATGGCCTCGAGGACCTGGCGGGAGGCGTTGATCTCGCGTCCCTGTTCCAGCCAGGTGTACCAGGTGACGCTGACTGCGGCGAAGGAGGCAACCTCCTCACGGCGCAGCCCCAGCGTCCGGCTCCGCCCGATGGGCGGCAGACCCAGCTCCGCCCTGACCAGGTTTCCGCGCCGGTCCCGCAGGAACTGCCCCAGCTCCCGCCGTCGTTCATCGCTCATCCCCAAAATCTAGCACTCCCACTACTAGTACCAGCACCGTCTTCCACCGCACCACCAGCACTGGTTGACTGCTTGCATGCCTCCTCTACGCTCACGAACAGTCACCCACGGCCGCAACATGGTGGGCGCACGCGCCCTGCTCCGCGCCGCCGGCGTCAACGGATCCGATTTCGGCAAGCCGATCATCGCCGTCGCCAACAGCTTCACTGAATTCGTCCCCGGCCACACCCACCTCCAGCCGGTGGGACGGATCGTCTCCGAGGCCATCGTTGAAGCCGGTGGCATCCCGCGCGAATTCAACACCATCGCCGTGGATGACGGCATCGCCATGGGCCACGGCGGCATGCTCTACTCCCTGCCCTCGCGTGACCTGATCGCCGACTCGGTTGAGTACATGGTGAACGCGCACTGCGCCGATGCCCTGATCTGCATCTCCAACTGCGACAAGATCACCCCCGGCATGATGATGGCGGCCATGCGCCTGAACATCCCCACCGTCTTTGTCAGCGGCGGCCCCATGGAAGGCGGCACCGCTGTCCTGGTGGACGGCACCGTCCGCAAGCGGCTGAACCTGATCTCGGCCATTGCCGACGCCGTCAACGATTCTGTCTCCGACGAGGACCTCCTGCGCATCGAGGAAACGTCCTGCCCCACCTGCGGTTCCTGCTCCGGCATGTTCACGGCCAACTCGATGAACTGCCTCACCGAAGCCCTGGGCCTCTCGCTGCCGGGCAATGGCACCACCCTGGCCACGCACACCGCCCGCAAGGAGCTGTACCAGGATGCCGGCAAGGCCATCGTGGACATCACCAAGGCGTACTACGACGGCGACGACGAGTCGGTGCTGCCGCGTGCCATCGCCGGCCGCGCCGCGTTCGAGAACGCCATGACCATGGACATTGCCATGGGTGGCTCCTCCAACACCATCCTGCACCTGCTCGCCGCCGCGCAGGAGGCCGAGCTGGACTTCACCCTGGAAGACATCGACGCCATCTCCCGCCGGACACCCTGCCTCACCAAGGTGGCCCCCAACGGCGACTACCTGGTGGAGGATGTGCACCGCGCAGGCGGCATCCCGGCCATCCTCGGCGAACTGGACCGCGGCGGCATGCTCCGCCACGATGTCCGCTCCGTGCACAGCCTGGACCTGCGCTCCTGGCTGGACGACTGGGACATCCGCGGCGGCAAGGCCACCGACACCGCCGTCGAACTGTTCCACGCCGCCCCCGGCTGCGTCCGCTCCGCCACGGCCTTCTCCCAGTCCGAGCGCTGGGACACCCTGGACACGGACGACGCCAACGGATGCGTCCGTTCCGTCAAGAACGCCCACACCGTGGAGGGCGGTCTGGCCGTGCTCCGCGGCAACATCTCCGTGGACGGCTGCGTGGTGAAGACCGCCGGCGTGGACGAATCGATCTTCAAGTTCTCCGGCCCGGCCGTGGTCTTCGAATCCCAGGATGATGCCGTAGAGGCCATCCTGAGCAAGCGGATCGTCGCCGGCGACGTGGTGGTCATCCGGTACGAAGGTCCGCGCGGCGGACCGGGCATGCAGGAAATGCTCTACCCGACGTCATTCCTGAAGGGCCTGGGGCTCGGCGCCAAGTGCGCACTGATCACCGACGGCCGGTTCTCCGGCGGCACGTCCGGGCTGTCCATCGGCCACATCTCCCCGGAGGCTGCCGCTGGTGGCGCCATTGCACTTGTCGAGGACGGGGACACCATCTCCATCGACATTCCCTCCCGTTCCATCACGGTGGAAGTGCCCGACGCCGAACTGGACCGCCGCCGGGCGCTGCTGGAAGCGACCACCGGTTACCAGCCTCGCAACCGCGAGCGCGCCGTCTCCCCCGCGCTGCGCGCCTACGCCGCGTTTGCCTTGTCGGCCGACAAGGGCGCCGTGCGCCACGTGCCTCTGGAGCCGCTGCCGGTTCCGGTGGCCGTCACCGTGGGCTGAGGCCTACTCATCCCGGGAAGCGTCGGAGACGGATTCCGCAGTCTCCGGCGCTTACCGGCTCGAACGCCAGCACCATGAGCGCCAGGGCGACGGCTACTGACCGGGACAGGCCGAGGCTGCCCAACGTGCGGAACGGCCCGGACAACGCAGGCACGAAGCTCTGGCTGGGACTTCGGATCGTTGCTAGCGTGGCCGCATGAGCCCGTCGAAGACCCCGGCCAAGATCCTGACCCTTGACGGCGCCGAGGTCCGCATCTCGAGTCCGGACAAGGTGGTCTTCCCCGAGCCGGGGCTCACGAAGCTGGACCTGGTCAACTACTACCTCGCCGTCGCGGACGGGGCTCTGCGCGGGGCGGGCGGCCGGCCCATGGTGCTCAAACGCTTCCCGAAAGGCATCGGCTCCGAGCCGTTCTTCCAAAAGCGCGTGCCCGAAAACCACCCGGCCTTCATCGACACGGCAACACTGCATTACGCCTCCGGGACCTCAGCCGAGGAAGCCGTCATCCGCGACGCCGCCGGGCTGGCCTGGGTGGTGAACCTTGGCTGCCTGGACCTGAACCCGCACCCCGTGCGCGCTGAGGACCTCGAGCACCCTGACGAGCTGCGGGTGGACCTGGATCCCATGCCCGGGGTCGGCTGGAGCCAGATCGTCGACGTCGCGTACGTTGCGCAGGACGTGCTCCGCGACGTGGGCCTGTCCGGGTGGCCGAAGACGAGCGGGTCCCGGGGGCTCCACATCCTGGTGCGCATCGCTCCGGAATGGACGTATCAGGACGTCCGGCTCGCGGCCGAAACCCTCGCCCGCGAAGTCGAAAACCGCGTGCCCGGCCTCGCCACCGCACGGTGGTGGAAGGAGGAGCGCGGCGAGAGCGTCTTTGTGGACTTCAACCAGAACGCCAAGGACCGCACTGTGGCATCGGCATATTCGGTGCGGCCCCTGCCGGACGCCCGCGTCTCGACGCCACTCACCTGGGACGAAGTAAGGACCATTCGGCCCGAACAGTTCACCGTAGGCACAGTCCCCGGGCGCTTCGCGGCGATGGGCGACCCCCATGCCGGAATCGACGACGCCGTCGGTTCTTTGGCAGGGCTCCTCACCCTCGCCAGGGAGCTTGGCCCTGCCGAGAAGGCACCGCGCGGGGGCGACGGTTCCGGGCGCCGCCAATCGGTGATGCCGCTCATCGAGGTGGCCCGCACCAGGACGAAACCGGAGGCCGCTGCTGCCTTCGAGGTGTGGAAGTCCCGGCACGCGGACCTGCTTCCGGCATTGCACCCGGCCGATGTGCTGGTGGACGGAATGCGCGGGTCAAGCTCGCTATGGTACCGGGTCCGCGTGAACCTGCAGCACGTGCCCGAGGCGCAGCGCCCGCCGCAGGAGGATCTCATCGCCGATTACGATCCCTGGGCAGGCAGGGAGTGGCCGGGTGGACCGAGGGCCGTATGAAGGAGCCGCATTCCCTGGCAGTGGTGGTGGCCCATCCTGACGATGACAGTTACGGCTGCGCCGGCTCGATTGCCCTGCACGAGAACGACCCCGGGTTCCGGTTCTGCCTGGTGCTTGCCACCGGGACCCCCCGGTGGAACACCATCTGCGTCCGGTGCCAGACGAGTGGATAGACATCGCAGTGGACACCAGTCCGGTGGCGCACAGGGTCGTGGCGGGCCTGCTGGAGTACAAATCCCAGCGGGACGTCCTGATGGCCCCGGGCGTTGACGAGCGCCGGTGGGCCAGGATCGCGTCCAGGGAATCAGCGGTGATGGCGTGGCCGGGAAGGGCGCCCGGGAGCCCGCTGCTCTCCGATCTTTTCCAGGGTCTCTGACGCCTCTCCCGGTACGGGGCCCTCCCCTTTTCCCGGGCGCGGGTGGGACCATACAGCATGGAACCCATACAGCGCCTCCGCCCCCAGGGACTCGTGCACAGCCCGGCCTTCAGCCACGTCGCCATCGTGCCGCCGGGCGCCACCACTATCTACGTGGGCGGCCAGAACGCCGTGGGCGCCGACGGCTCACTGGTGGGCGCCGGCGACGTAGCCGTCCAATCCGCCCGGACGCTCGAGAACGCCAAGGCGGCGCTCGCAGCGGCGGGCGCAGCCCTCACCGACGTGGTGCAGTGGACTGTGCTCTTCGTAGACGGCGCCGACCTCGCCGCAGGATACAGCGCCATAGCCGCCGAGCTTGCGTCCGATGACCCCGCCCTGGTGACCGCCGCCCGCGTCGCCGGCCTGGGCGTTCCCGGCGCACTGGTGGAGATCAGCGCCGTGGCTGCTGTCCTGCGCTGAGCAGGGTTGTTCCGTTACTGGTGTTGCAGCTGGGGTGGCGCCGGATTGCGGCGTTCCCTTGACACCGCCCTGTGATGCCTGACATATTGCGAATATGCGTCAGGTGCGCCGTGTTGCGTAATGCGCAATCGTGACACTGCTCCCCCAGCTACCCGTGAGCCTGGATGTGCATCGTTAGTCGTCGCCCGGGAGCCCGCGTGCCCAGAAAAGGAACACCAACCCATGGTCCACCAAGTCAAGGCGGTCATCGTCATGGATGGCCAGGTCCCTGGCTGCCACGCACGGCGTGGACTCCGGCATGAAGGACACTATCGACGCGATCCGGGCCCACACGAACGGCCACGGCGCGGACGTGGTGATTGACGCCGTCGGCCGTCCCGAAACGTACAAGCAGGTGTTCTACGCCCGCGACCTCGCCGGGACCGTGGAGCGTTTGGCAGGATGCATGAGGGTCAGGCGGCCGGCGAGAATTTCGCGGTAGTGTCCGAATTCAATAGAGTGGCCGTGAGGCGCACCGGCAATGACCGGCGCGCCTCCGCAGCGCCACACAAGGCAACAGATCAAGCAGGACGTATGCCGGTCAGGAAGTTGGAACAATGAAGTTCGGTAAGCAGCCCGCCCCCGTCGCGGATATCAATGAGGATGCACTCGCAGTCCACAAGCCCAAAACGGAAGCGGCCGGCGTCAAGGCCGTCATGGTGGCCCTCGAACGCGCGGTGGCGCAGGCCGGGGTTGTCCGGACGGCGCAGTCCCTGCTCCGGCTGAACCAGCAGGGCGGGTTTGACTGCCCCGGCTGCGCCTGGCCGGAATCGGCTACGAAGCGCAAGGCGGCCGAGTTCTGCGAGAACGGCGCCAAAGCGGTGGCCGAGGAAAATACCCTCCGCACGGTCGGAGCCGAGTTCTGGGCCAAGCACTCCATCGCCGAACTCTCAACGAAGACCGAGTACTGGCTGGGCAACCAGGGCCGGCTCAGCGAACCTGTGGTGATCCGGGAAGGCGACACCCACTATTCGCCGATTTCCTGGGCCGAAGCCTTCGAACTGGTCGGTGAGCACATCCGGGCGTCCGCCCCGGACCGGTGCGTCTTCTACACCTCCGGGCGGACCGCGAACGAGACAGCATTCATGTACCAGCTGTTCGCGCGGGCCCTGGGCACCAACAACCTGCCGGACTGCTCGAACATGTGCCATGAGTCCTCAGGCTCGGCGCTAAACCCGACCATCGGCATCGGCAAGGGAACCGTCTCACTGGAGGACATCCACGACTCCGAACTCATCTTCGTCGTCGGCCAGAACCCCGGCACCAACCACCCCCGCATGCTCTCGGCACTGAAGGAGTGCAAGGACAAAGGCGGCAAGATCGTGGCGGTCAACCCGCTCCCCGAAGCCGGTCTGTTCAACTTCAAGGACCCGCAGACCGTGTCCGGTGTGGTGGGCGGCGGCACACCCCTGGCGGACGAGTACCTCCAGATCAAGGTAGGCGGGGACCTCGCCCTCTTCCAGGCATTGGGCCACCTGCTCCTGGCCGAGGAGGAACGCAACCCGGGGACCGTCGTCGACCATTCCTTCATCGATGCCCAGACCGACGGGTTCGACGCCTACCGCGACGCGCGCGGCGAGCTGGACTGGGACGAAACCGAGAAGGCCACCGGCCTGACGCGCGGGCAGATCGAAACCGTCGCCGGGATGCTGATCCGGTCCAAGGCCACCATCTTCTGCTGGGCCCTGGGCGTGACGCAACAGCCGCACTCGGTAGACACCATCAAGGAAATGGTCAATGTCCTGCTCCTGCAGGGCAACTTCGGCAAACCCGGCGCCGGAGCCTGCCCGGTCCGCGGCCACTCCAACGTCCAGGGCGACCGGACCATGGGCATCTGGGAAAAGCCCAAGGAATGGCTCCTGGCCGCACTCGACCGCGAGTTCGGGATTGCCTCGCCGCGGCACCATGGGTACGACGCCGTCGAATCCATGGAAGCCTTCGAGCGCGACGCCGTGGACGTTTTTGTGTCCATGGGCGGCAACTTCTCCCTCGCCTGCTCGGACACCGAAACCCTGGAAGCGGGCATGCAGCGGATCGGCCTGACCGTGCATATCTCCACCAAGCCCAACCGGTCCCACGTGGTGCACGGCCGCACCTCGCTGATCCTGCCCACGCTGGGCCGGACGGACAAGGACGACAAGCACCCAGGCGGAGCGCAGTTCCTGTCCGTGGAGGACTCCATGTCCGTGGTCCACTCCACCCAGGGCCGGCTGGCCCCGGTCTCGGACCACCTGCTGGCCGAACCCGTCATCGTCGCCCGGATGGCAGAAGCGACCTTTGGGCCCGACCACTCCGTGAACTGGAAGGCCATGGCCGAGGACTACGACGTGGTCCGTGACCACATCGCCTGCGTCCTGCCCGGCTTTGAGGACTTCAACGCCCGCGTCCGGACCAAAAACGGGTTCGTGCTGCCCAACCCGCCGCGCGACACCCGGTCCTTCAAGACGGACATCGGACGGGGCCGCTTCACGGTCAGCCCGCTGGAATACCTCACCCCGCCCGACGGCCACCTGGTCCTGCAGACCATCCGCAGCCACGACCAGTACAACACCACGTTCTACGGCCTGGACGACCGCTACCGCGGGATCTCCGGCGGCCGCCGCGTGATCCTGGTCCACCCCGACGACCTCACGGAACTCGGGTTCAAGGACCGCGACCTCGTGGACGTCGTCAGCACTTTCCGCGGTGTTGACCGCCATGCGGACAAGTTCCGCCTGGTGGCCTACCCCACGGCGAAGGGCTGCGCTGCCGCGTACTTCCCCGAAGCCAACGCCCTGGTCCACAAGGAAAACGTGGCGAGGGAATCCAACACCCCCGGCTTCAAAGCCATGTTCGTCCGCTTCGTCCCGCACCTGGCGGAACCGGAACACGGAGAAACGGCACTGGCAGGCACCCACGCCTGACGCGTCCAGGAAACGCACGACGGCGGCACACCCGTGAGTCCGGAATGCCGCCGTCGTTGCGTCCACCGCGGCCCCTGATGGGCTGGTCTAAGCGGGGGCACGGAGGAGCCATTCAAGGCCGTCTTCGCCCAGGGATCGTTCGGTGTAGATGAGGTCCGGTGGTCCGTTGTTGACGTTGAGAACCCGTGGCCAGTGGGGTGGTTCCCAGTCCTGGTGTTCGCTGGTGTAGTGGCGGCCGGTGGGTGAGATCCAGCCGGGTGGTTCGGTCCGGGTTGCGGGGGTGGGTTTCCACGCGCTGGTGTGCCGCAGGCGGTGATGCGCACGGCACGGATTCCCGAGGTTCGAGATGCCGGTGGTTCCGCCGTTGGCCCAGGCCAGGAGGTGGTCCGCTTCGTTGTCCAGGGACTGGTTGGAACATCCTGGGAAGGGGCATGTGCCGTCGCGGAGCCGCAGCCATTGCCGCATTGCTTTGGTCAGCCGGTAGTTGGTCCGGCCGATCTCCAAGGGCGCACCGTCCCTCGGGTCCACCAGGACCCGGTAGAAGGACCCTGACCCGTTCGCCACCAGGTCCCTGGCCATCGACGCCGGGACCGGCCCGTACCCGTCCAGCATCGCCGGTTCCTCCGTGAGGCCGAGCAGGGAAAACACCGGGACCGTCACCAGTACCTCGGCCCGCGGCGTGGGCACGTCAGCAAGCCCCGGATCCCCGCCCGCGGGGAAGCCGGTGCCGTTGTCGTTGCCGGTTCCTGGGGTTCTGCTGGTTTCTCGGGTGGTTCGGTGGGTGAGGAGGGCGGTGGCGAAGGTGTCGGCACGGAGTTGGGTGAGGGTGCGGTCCTCGCCGGGGCCCTGCAGGCCCCGGGCGGTCGCGGTGATCCGGTTCCAGATCGCCAGGGCCTGGTCCCCGGGCAGGTACGCCTCGACCCAGGCCATCCCGTCCCGGTCCGGGGTATAAAGCACCTGCCGGTCCTCCACACCCTTGGCATGCCGGGCCTCGATGCTCTCGGCATGGTGGCGTTCACGCCAGGTCCGGGCCTTGTGCCGGAACCTCGACGCCGGCATCTCCCCCACAGGGCACCCGCTAGCCGCGCCCGGGGCGCCAGGATCCAGGAAGTGGGCCTCCAGCGCGGCCGCACCGGCCGCATCCAAGGTGGCCGCTTCCTCCACCATGACCCGGGCGTGCTGCCAGGAAATGGAGCCGGCCTGCAGCGCGGCCAGGGTCAGCGGCAGGGTCGTGGTCAGGGCGTGCGAGACTGCCAGGAACGCCCCCGCCGCCCGGCCACCGATGGTCATGGCACACGCGATCTCCGCGGTCACTGCCATCTCCTGAGCCTGTACAAAAGCGTCCGGCGGGGCCGCCGCGTCCGCGGTGGCAACAAATGTCGCGGCAGTAAGGGCTTTCAACCCGGCCAGCTGCGCGTCCGCTCCCGCAGCCCCGGTCAGAATGTCCAGGCAATCCCCGGATAATTCCTGCAACGGATCGCCGCCCGAAGAAAGCGCACCGGGACCATGTTCCTGCACCACACCGGTAAGCACAGCAACGGCAGCACTGATGTCCGCATACGCCCTCGCCACCACCGGATTCCTCATGTACCCATCATGACAAGGGGGTCTGACATTCAACCGAGACAGCCGCCGGGCACGCGAAAACCGGGGGCCGCCGGCCTGGCAGCCCCCGGTTTTCGAGTGGCTCAATCCCCGATAAGTCAGCCGCGCAGCCGCTCCATACCCGGATCAAACAGCGGCTCGGCCGTGACGGTGGCCGCCACGCGGCGCCCGAAGTACTCGATCTCCACGGCATCACCGACAGAAACTGCAGAAGGCAGCCAGGCGTACGCAATCGGCTTGCGCACCGTGTAACCGTAGGCTGCGCTGGTGACGTAACCAACGGCAGAACCGTCCACGTACACAGGTTCCTTGCCCAGCACCATGGATGTCCCGTCGTCGACCGTCAGGCAGCGCAGCGCCCGGGTGGCGGGCTGCTCCTTGCGCTCCACCAAAGCCTCGGCACCCACAAAGCCCGTCTTGTCCTTGGCCACCGAGAAGCCCAGGCCGGACTCGTACGGGTGGTGCTCGGAGTTCATGTCAGTGCCCCACAGCCGGTAGCCCTTCTCCAGCCGCATGCTGTTGAACGCGCCACGCCCCGCAGCCACAATGCCGTGCTCCCGGCCCGCTTCGAAGAGCAGGTCCCAAAGTTTGAGCCCGTATTCGGCGGTGGTGTAGAGCTCCCAGCCCAGCTCGCCCACATAGGAGAGGCGCATGGCCGTGACCGGGATGCCGCCCACGGAGATTTCCTTGGTGCGGAAGTACTTCAGGCCGTCGTTGGTGAGGTCGTCAGAGCTGATCTTGCCCATCACCTCGCGTGCCAGCGGTCCCCACAGCCCGATGCAGCAGGTGCTGCCGGTGATGTCGGAGACATGCACCCACTGGGAAGGATCCGCGGCCGACTGCTTCCGCGCCTCCACCCGCAGGTAGTCGAAGTCCACGTTGCTGTTCACGCCCAGCTGGAAGTCCTCCTCGGCCAGCCGTGCGACGGTCACGTCACTGCGGATGCCGCCGTCGTGCTCCAACAGCAGGCAGTACGTCACGGCACCCGGCTTCTTGGCAATGTTGCCGGTGCTTAGCCGGTGCAGCAGCGCCTGCGCGCCCGGGCCCACCACGGACAGCCGCTTCAGCGGCGTCATGTCATACAGTCCGACGGCGGTGCGCGTCTTCCACGCCTCGGCTGCGGAAATGGGGGAAGAGAACATCGCGGACCACTCATCCCGCGGAGGCGTCTGCCACTCCTCCGGCAGTTCCTCGAGCAGGCCGCGGTTGGCCTCGAACCAGTGCGGCCGCTCCCAGCCGGCGGACTCCAGGAAGAACGCCCCCAGCTCCTTCTGCCGGACGTTGAACGGGCTCACGCGAAGGTCCCGCGGGGATTCCCTGGGCTGCAGCGGGTGCATGACGTCGTAGATTTCCACGAAGTTCTGCTGGGACGTCTCGCTGACGTAGGCGTCGGAGGTCTGGACCTTCTCGAAGCGGGTGAGCTCGGTGCCGTGCAGGTCCGTGCGGGACCGGCCCTCGACCAGCAGTTCGGCCATGGCCTTGGCCACGCCGGCGGAGTGCGTCACCCACACTGCCTCGGCCACCCAGAAGCCGGACAGGTCGGGCGCCTCGCCCATGAGCGGGCCCCCGTCGGGGGTGAAGGAGAAGATGCCGTTGAAGCCGTCCTGGATCGCGGAGCTGCGCAGTGCCGGCAGCAGGTCCTGGCTGTCCTCCCAGGCGGGCAGGAAGTCTTCCAGGGTGAACTCAAGCCGGGAGGGCATGCGGTGGTCCGACATTTCCTCTGCTGAGACCTTGGGCAGGGCGGACATGTCCACCGGCATGGGGCGGTGGGCGTAGCTGCCGATGCCGATCCGGTTGCCCCATTCGCGGTAGTACAGGTCCTTGTCCTGGTAACGCAGGATGGGCTTGCTGGCGCCCTTGGGAAGCTCGTTGACGCCCTCCAGTTCGGCCAGCGGGGTGCTGATGGCGTACTGGTGGGCGAGCGGCAGCAGCGGGACTTCCAGTCCCACCAGCTTGCCGAGTTCACGGCCCCAGAAACCCGCACATGACACCACGATGTCCGCCGGGATCAGGCCGTTGCCGGTTTCGACGCCGGTCACCTTGCCGCCCTCCTGGGCGATGCCGGTGACGGTCGTGTTCCCCTGGTATGTCACCCCGGCCGCGCTGGAGCGCTCGATCAGCAGCTGCACCGCGCGGGCGGCAAGGGCCAAGCCGTCGGTGGGGATGAGCAGGCCGCCCAGGACTTCGCGGCCGCCGGTGAGCTTACCGGTGTTCAACAACGGATAGATCTTCTCGCATTCATCGGCGTCGACGATCCGGCTTTCGACGCCCCAGGAGGTCATCACACCCATCTTGCGCTTGAGGTCCGCCAGGCGTTCGGGGGTGGTTGCCAGCTCCAGGCCGCCCACCTGGTTGAAGCAGGACTCGCCGTCCTTGCTCAGGGCCAGCAGCTTGTTCACTGTGTAGGTGGCGAACTCGGTCATGGTCCGCGACGGGTTGTTCTGGAACACCAGGCCCGGCGCATGCGAAGTGGAGCCGCCGGCAAGTTCCAGCGGGCCCTGTTCCACCACCGTGATGTTGGTCCAGCCCCGGGTGGTGAGTTCGTCGGCAAGGTTGGTTCCGACAATGCCGGCGCCGATGATGACAACGCGTGGTGATGCGCTCATGGGTTGTGTTTCTCCTGTTTGGCTTTGCGGGCGTTGGCGTTAGCGGAAGACGACGGTGCGGGTGTTGTTGAGCAGGACCCGGTGCTGGCTGTGCCACCTGACTGCGCGGGACAGTGCCTGCGATTCGGCATCCCTGCCTACAGTGACCAGTGCGTTCGGGTCCAGGCTGTGGTCCACCCGGAACACTTCCTGCTCGATGATCGGGCCCTCGTCCAGGTCTGCGGTGACGTAGTGCGCGGTGGCTCCGATGAGCTTCACGCCGCGGTCATAGGCCTGGTGGTACGGCTTGGCTCCCTTGAAGCCGGGCAGGAAGGAATGGTGGATGTTGATGGCGCGGCCGCGGAGGCTTTCGCATAGATCGTTGGACAGGACCTGCATGTAGCGGGCCAGGACCACCAGGTCCGCGCTGTAATCGGCCACCAGTTCCAGCAGGCGTGCTTCCGCTTCGGGCTTGGTAGCGGCCGTCACCGGGACGTGGATGAACGGCAGGCCGGCGGCTTCCGCCATGGGGCGGAGGTCTTCGTGGTTGGACACCACCACGGCGATCTCCGCACCCAGGCTGCCGGCGCGCCAGCGGAAGATGAGGTCGTTGAGGCAGTGGCCGAACTTGGAGACCATCACCAGCAGGCGCTGGGGGCGCCCGTCGTGGATGGCGAATTCCATGTCGAACTCGTCGGCGATGGCGGAAAACTCCGTGCTGAGGCTCTGCGCGGAAACTTCGTCGCCGCCCGGAGTGAAGGCCGTGCGCAGGTAGAGCTTGCCGCTGATGTGGTCATCGAACTGCTGGTGTTCAACGATGTCGAAGCCGCGATCAGCGAGGAATGCGGTGATGGCGCGGACGATTCCGGGGCGCTCAGGGCACGCAAGGGTGAGGACATACTGCACGGTGTCCGTGCTGCGGGCGCCGGCGACGGCGCCGGCCTCCGCCGTGACGTTAGCGGTGGGGCGGCCTTCGAGGACTGTGGTCATGGTCTACTCCTGGTTCTTTGCGGGGGCTTGGGTGTCAGCGGGGGAAATCGCGCAGCGGGCGTCGTCCGGACAGCGCTGGTCACATTGGTGCTTGGTGACGAGGTCGAACTGGACGCCGCCGTGCTGGTCCACGCCGCTGCGAATGGCGCGCTCCACGACGGAGTCCGCCAGCCGGCGCCGGAGGGACAGCGGGTCCCGGCGCAGGTCCTTGACCAGAGCGAAACAGAGCAGCAGCATGACCAGCACGAACGGCAGGGCAGCCACGATGGTGATGCGCTGCAGGCCGGAGAGCGCCTCGGATGGTTCATCACCGCCGGCCAGCATCATCACGGCGGCGACCGCCCCGGTGAGCAGGCCCCAGAAGATGACCAGGCCGCGCTTCGGGTCGGAGGACCCGTTGGAGCTCAGGGACGCCATGATGATGGATGCGGAGTCAGCTCCGGTGATGAAGAAGATGGCCACCAGGACCATGGCGAGGATGATGACCGCCGCTGTCAGCCACGCCGGCATGGACATGTTCTTCACCAGGTCGAACAGGGCTCCGTCAAAGTCGATGGACGGTGACCCGCTGGCCATGGACACGAGGCCGGGCGTGCCCGCCTTGTCCGCGTCCTCCTGAATCTTGAAGGCCGTTCCGCCAAAGATGCCGAACCAGATGACGCTGACGATGCTGGGGACCAGCAGGACGCCAGTGACGAACTGGCGGATGGTGCGGCCGCGGCTGATCCGGGCGATGAACATGCCCACGAACGGCGTCCAGGAAACCCACCAGGCCCAGTAGAAGATGGTCCAGCCGGACATCCAGGTGCGCAGTGCCTCGTCCCCCACTGCTTCGGTGCGTGAGGACATTTCGGCCAGGTCCCTGGCGTAGTCGCCTACAGCGGCAGGAATGAGGTTGAGGATGAACAGGGTGGGCCCGGCCACAAAGACGATCAGCGCCAGGATCACGGCGAGGACCATGTTGATGTTGGACAGCCACTGGATGCCGCGGCTGATGCCGGAGACTGCCGAGGCGACGAAGCATGCGGTCAGGATGGCAACGATGGCTACGAGGACGGGGGTGCCGATTTCGCCGATCCACCCGTTGGACGTCAGGCCGCTGCCGATCTGGAGGGCGCCGAGGCCCAGGGAGGCTGCCGTGCCGAACAGGGTGGCGAAGATGGCCAGGATGTTGATGAACTTGCCCACCGGGCCTTCCACCGTCCTGATGCCGAACAGCGAGGTAAACGCCGCGGAGATCAGCTGCCGGCGGCCCAGGCGGTAGGTGCCGTAGGCCATGGCGATGCCGACGACGGCGTACATCGCCCACGGGTGCAGGGTCCAGTGGAAGATGGAGGTGGCCATGGCGGTCTGGATGGCCGCTGGAGTCCGTCCGTCCACGGTGCCGGGCGGCGGAGAGATGTAGTGGTAGAGCGGTTCAGCCACGCCGTAGAACATCAGGCCGATGCCCATGCCGGCGGCAAACATCATGGCAATCCAGGAAACGGTCCGGAATTCGGGCTTTTCACCGTCCTTGCCGAGCGGAATGTTGCCCCACTTGCCCAGGGCCAGCCAGAGGACGAAAACTACGAACAACGAGGCCAGGACCATAAACAGCCAGCCGGTGTATTCCATCACCCAGTCCAGGGCCAGTGTGGAGGTGGCGGCCAGGCTGTCCCGGCCCAGGAAGCCCCAGGCCACAAAGGCCAGGGCGAGGACGCCGGTGATGCCGAAGGTGGCCTTGTCGAGTGTTAGTTTGCGGTTCCGCCGTTCTGCCACAGCCTGTTCGGCCTTGGTCTGGCGGAGTTCCTGCATGATCTGCACGGTGTCCTCCGCGTCGTGTGAGTCGTGGGAGGAAGGAAAGTTCTCCGGTGCAGCAACGAGTGCGGGCTCCTCCAGCTCAAGTGGGGTGTGGGCATCCGTGCGGGTGTCGCTGTTCAAAGCCATGTCAGGTCCTTTGGTTTGAATTCATGGGCCACGTTGTACTCCGGCGTCCCCAAGCCGGGAGGAAGCTCTTGGGCTTCCTGGCAGTCAGTAATCAAGGTCAGGCATCGATCACCAGGTCCGTCTGCGCGGTGGAACAGCAGGGCAGGAACTTGCCTGCATCGATTTCGCGCGCCCGGATCCCGCCCTGGTGGTTCATCTCGATCTCCCCCGAGAGTTTGACCACCTTGCAGGAACCGCACATGCCCTCCTTGCAGTTCGCGCCAATCCTGACGCCCGCACGCTGGGCGGCCCCGAGGATGTGTTCGGTGGGGTCGATCCGCACATTGATGCCGGTGCGCATGAAGGACAGGGTGAGGCTGCCCGTTCCCACCGTGTCGAAGCTCGAGGCATCCGGGGAATCGGCTTCGGGCTCCGTGCCCGGGCCATCGACAGAGGGGGCGGAGCCGGGCGCCTCCGGGTCGATGATTTCCAGCGGCAGCCCCGAGGCCTGCAGAGTCCCGTCGGCGTCGTAGCCGGGCTCGTAGAGGCCGAACGCTGTGGGCTGGCTTTCAAAGTAGTCCTCGGCGGATTCGGCGATTTCCTCTGCGATTTCCTCTGCGACGTCGGCTGCATGTGCCACCTCCGCCTGGTATTCAAGGAGCGTCTGGCGGTCTCCCGAGAAGAACTCCATGTAGACGGACGTGTCGTCGACGCCGACCGTCCTAAGCAGCTCGGTGGCGGTGTTCAGGTATCCCTCGGGACCACAGGCATAGACCTGGCGGCCGTTGGCATCGGGTGCCACCTCCTCCAGCATGGCCGCCGTCAGCCTGCCCCTGAGCCCCTCCCACCCCTCCGGTACGCTGCGGTCGCCCAGGGAGTAGTGGACCTTGACGCGTGAGTCCACGGAGGCGATGTAGGCCAACTCCCGGTGGAACGCAAAGCCGCCGGCATCGGAGCCGTGGTAAAGCACCGCAACATCGGCGTGTCCGGGCAGGGAGTGGATGGTCCGCACCATGGACATGATGGGAGTGATCCCTGCGCCGGCGGCAAGCAGGAGATACCGTGCCCGCCGGTCCGCATCAGGCAGGTGGAATGCTCCCACCGGCCCCAGCATCTCCAGGACCGTGCCGGGTTTGACGTTCTCGTGCACCCATGGCGAGACCAGCCCCGTTGGGTCGCACTTGACGGTGATACTGAAAGTCCACGGCTCGGTGGGTGAACTGGACAGCGAGTAGCTGCGGTCCGCCGGTTCCTGGTCCTCGCCATTCACGGGAAATGCGATGTTCACGTACTGGCCGGCACGGAACGCCAGGGGCGCACCGTCGCAGCGGCGGAACACGAAGGTCATCATGGCCCCGGCCTCGGGAATCGTCTCAACGCATTCGGCCGTAAACTCCTGCGGATGCCATGGGCCCAATGCACGGGCTGCCCGGGCGGGCGTCCCAGGGCTTCCCATCACCCTGTTCCACGGCATCTCCAGACCGCGAATGCGCTGTGGTTCCTGGATTGCCGTTTCAGTAAGGAGTTCAATCATGCCAAGTACTCCTGCACACGGTGCACGTACCAGTTGATGAATGCTTCGACCTGGTATTCGCTCTTCATGTAGGGACCGGGTTCGTAGGCGGGGCTGCCGGCACCCTGCTGGCACAGCTCCACGAACGCCTTGTCCTGCAGGTTCGTCTGCTTCCACGTGTACGTGAGCTTCTCCAGGTCGTAATCGATGCCTTCCACGGCGTCGTCAGCCACCAGCCAGGTGGTCCGTACGAGGCTCTGGTGTTCGTTGATGGGGAAGACGCCGAACGTGATGACATGGTCGCCGAGGAAATGGAACCAGCTGTTGGGCTGCAGGTGCATGGAGCAGCGGCCGAGGCGGAAGTCGGGCAGGTCGCCGAGCAGCTTCTTGGAAAGCCTGCGGCCGTCAGCGGAGAACGATTCACCTTCTCCATCGAGGGATTCCCGTGAGATGCGGATTCCCGCTATGCGTGTGTCAAGCTGCTCCACCACCTCGTAGGGCAGGCCGTAGCGGCGGCAACGCTCTTCGAGGGAGGCTTGGGCTTCCTTGTTCCGGTTCCACACTTCCTCAAGATGGGGCGGGATCAGGCCTTCCGTCAGGCCCCAGGTGGGGAAGAGGGAGCAGGCAAGCTCAGGGTGGCCGTCGCAGTGGTAGCACTCACGGTTGTTCTCCATGACGAGCTTCCAGTTGCCCTCTTCGATGATGTTCTGTTGGTAGGCGATTTTTGTCTTCGCGAGATCGTGGGGCGCAAGGTAGGGCTCAAAGATCTTTGCCGTTTCGTCGAAGTCGGCCGGCGGTTCATCCGCAATGCAGACGAAGATGAGTCCGGCGACCTCGCGGCCGTGGGCGCGCTTGAGGCCGAAGCAGCTCTTGTCGAACTTCGTTTCGCCGGGCGCGGAGGCGTGGATCAGATTGCCCTCCGGGGAATAGGTCCAGGAGTGGTAGCCGCAGACCAGGTTTCCGGTTGACCCGGCAGCTTCGGTGAGAACGCGGGCGCCGCGGTGGCGGCATATGTTGTGCAGGACGTTCACGCCGCCGTCGTCATGGCGCAGCACAATCAGGGAGTACGGGCCGTAGTCGACTGTGACGTAGTCGCCCGGCTCCGGAAGTTCGGCGGTGCTGGCGGCAAAGATCCAGTGCTGGCCGAAAATGGCCTCCATGTCGATGTTGAAGATCGAGCGGTCGGTATAGAAGGGCGCATCGAGGGAGTAGCCGGTGCGCCGGAACTCAAACAAGGCGGTTATTTCTGCCAGCTGCTCGGCAGGCAGGGACGCAGCGAGTCTTCCACGTGAATTGAGGGGCACGTTCACTGAAGCAGTCATGGGTTTTCTCCCGGAAGGCATGGGTAGTGGTTGTTGCGTTGGCCACGGGTGCGCGGGTGCTAACGGCGTGATCGAAGAACTTGTAATGATGAGATTAGGGTCACGAGAGCTGCAACAAAAGCGCAAGATTTTGAAGATAACCATGCAGAATAGATGCATGATCGATGCAAGGCTCATCACACTCCGCGTATTTGCCCGGTGCGGCACCATCGGCGCGACCGCGGAACTCACGGGCTACTCCCCGTCTGCCGTCTCCGCGCAATTGCGGGAGCTCCAGCGCGTGCTCGGAATGCAGCTGCTGACGAAAGACGGCCGGGGCTTGCGGCTCACCGCCACGGGACGATTTCTCGTGGCGGGCTCGGATCCCCTCATGACGCAGTGGGAAAGCCTGCGCGCCGCAGCCATGGAAGCCGGCGACCAGGTGCAGTCCCACTTTGGCCTCGGCGGATTCTCCTCTGCAGCCGCCCAGTTGCTCGCACCACTGGCCGCCACCCTGCGGTCAACGCACCCCCTGCTGCAGGTGCAGGTCCTTGAGGCTGATCCGGCCCGTTGCTTCGACTTGTTAATTGCGGAACGAATCGACCTTGCAGTCATTGTCGCCATGCAGTCCGACACTTACGGTGAGGACGATCCTCGCTTCGAGCAGAGAGTTCTGCTCGACGATCCACTGGACGTGATCATTCCCGGGGACCATCCGCTGGCATCACGGGAAACAGCGACGCTTGAAGAGCTGGCGTCGGAACCCTGGATCACGGAGGCCGCCGGTTCCACCTACCATTCCCTCTTCACCGCGGCGTTCACGGCAGTCGGGGTGACACCTCGGATTGCCCATGAAGCCGTTGAATGGGAAACCCACATCGCGTTCGTGGGCGCGGGCCTGGGCGTCGGCCTGCTTCCCCGGCTGGCGCCTTTGCATGGTGCCGAAAACGTGGTTCGGCTACGCATCACGGGTCAGTCGAAACCTACCCGCCGCATTGTCGCCGCGGCGCGCAGGGGCAGTATCACCTCACCCCTGATCCAGGAGTCGCTCGGCATCCTGCAGGTCAACGCCAACCGGATCCTTACCGCCCGGCTCGGAGAGGATCTCTGAGCGCGGACGTCCTCTTTGGTTGAACTTGAAACCTGGATCTCGACAAGCTCAGGTTTGGCATTCAGCGCCCGGTGTAGCCCATCCTGGCGCTGATCTGCAGTCCGGCCTGCTTCAGGGTCTCAAGGAGCCCCGGGACCTGTTCCGGATCAAAGCGGAAGGCCGGGCCGGAAATACTGACCGCTCCGATCACGGCACCCACATGGTTGTAGACCGGAACAGCAACCGCCGTCAGGCCGATTTCAAGTTCCTCCCGCACCACGCCGTAGCCGTCTCGGGCAACACCGATCAGCTGCGTCTCGAGTTCTTTCATGCTGGTGACGGTCCGCGGTGTCCGCGACGGCAACCCGGTCTCGCGCAGAACCCGCTTCCGTTCGTCCGCGGGCAGTGCCGCCAGCAGGACTTTTCCGCTGGAGGTTGCGTGCAGGGGCGTGAGGCTGCCTACCCAGTCGTAGGTGGCCAGCGTCGACGGACCCATGGCCTGATCCACGTTGACGGCGAAGTTGGAGCGCATCACGGCAAGGTTCACCGTTTCCTTGAATTCCTCGGCGAGGCTTTCGAGCACCGGCCGGGCTTCCCGGACCAGGCTGAGCCGTCCCGGGATGGAACTGGCCAGCCGGAGGATGCCGAAGCCGAGCTGGTACTTTCCGCGCTCGCTGTTCTGGTGGACCATTTCCCGGCTCACCAGTGAACCCAGCAGCCGCGAGACAGTGGACTTGTGGATACCCATCTCGTCGGCGATGTCACTGACGCCGGCATGGCCGTCGCGCGCGAGGATCTCCAGGACCGCAAGGGCACGGTCCACGGACTGCACACCGCCGTGCTGTCCGCCGTCCGCGTCGAGGTCGGTTTCGCGGTCATTGTTCGAAGCCATGATCCATAGTCTCAGGTAGTCTGCGGCGTGTGCTTACCCGCGGGAGAACGGGCAGCTGATCAGTACTCGCCCTTGATCACGAAGTAGGAGCCGCGGATGGTGCCTGCAAGTCTTGATTTTTGGCGGGCGAACTTGAAACGCTCAGCCAGTTCCTCCGGGACGTCCATGCCATCAGCGAGTTTGAAGCCGACCGCCCGCTTCCCGCCCGCTTCGATGCTGTACATGACGTTGATCGACAGGCCCGACTCGTAGAACACGTAATCCATCCTTAGGCCGTCCACTTCGAAACCGGAGGCTTCGAGCGGGCGCGAGCCGATGACGATGTCGCGCTCGTCCTTCAGAATCCTGCTCACCCGGTCAACCACGTCCGGCACCTCACCGGCAGGACTCACCGTGAAAACGTGGTTGTACTTAGTGCTGAAGTACCGCGCCTCATTGGCCCGCAGCCCCGCGAGTGTCTCGGCGACCGGAGACGATTCCAGGCCGGTGGTGGAAACGGTTTTGAAGTCAACAACGTACGGCACGGTGCCCTCCTGGTGGGATGTGTTTGGACCCACCATAACGCGGCTGCACTGCCCTTCGGGTCAGGGCTGCACGGTGCCTGCACCATCACGTTGCCGTCGCCTTGTCAGCCACATCGTCCACAAAAGAAACCTGGGCCGTGTATTGCTGGTAAAGCTGGACGGCGTCTTCCAAAGGCAGGTGTCCGAAGGTCAGCGCCGTTTGCAGCCCCTCGAGTTGGGTATTGCAGGCCTCTGCCGCGCTGACCTTTTCAGCCACGGAGTGCGAGTTCGCCAAATTGGTGGTTACGGCGGCAACGACGGACATCACCATGGCTGCCAGACAGAGCACCTGCCAAACTATGGAACTCTGTTCCAACGTCAGTGCCCCTTGGACTCCCGCAGCGAACGAGGGCCCGCCGACGCCGGGACCGGCTGTGAAGCCTACGGCCAGCGCACTGCCCACCACGCTGGTGGTGGTCAGCCTGTTCCGTCGGGGCCTTTCCCGCCGCAGGAAACGCTTGATGGACGACTGCCGCTGCTCAATGTTCTCGGTCAGTTTCTGACGGGCTTCTTCTTCATTCACGGCTTTCTCCCCGACCGGTGTCTAAGGTGCAAACCACCCCGCCAAGGGGGTGAGCGACGCTCAGGGTGTGTGGCGCCAGAGTGTCGAAGCCTGCTGGCGCCACGTGTTGAGCATCATCGGAAACAGCGTCTGAGACTTCAAGCATAGGTACTAAAGGAACAGGTTTTAGGGCTTTCGTCCCTGTTATTTCAATAGCGCAGAAGGTCTACGGGTTGTTCGCAATGACCCAGCACCAGCATTCTCGGCAGCGGAGTGTGCACAACGGCGAGGAGCAGGTCATGGATGGTGTC
Organism: Arthrobacter sp.; assembly: GCA_023264815.1. Taxonomy (GTDB): domain Bacteria; phylum Actinomycetota; class Actinomycetes; order Actinomycetales; family Micrococcaceae; genus Arthrobacter. The sequence continues at coordinate 37,092 of JAHFUZ010000029.1, forward strand.
CGTCCTGTTCCGGAGCAGGGCGAGGCCGCTACGGAGCTCGTGGCGGAACTCAGCGCGTTGGCATCAGCGTCGCTGGCCGCAGTGGGCGGCAAAGCCCTGGACCACGGCCGGCTACCGCACAGCCGCACCCGCGGAACTGGACTCCATTGCAGCCCGCCTCTAGGGAGTGAAGAGCCGGGACGGAGCGGAAGTCCTGGGCATCATGGAAACCCCGACGGCGGTGACGGCCGGCGGCGCAAAGTCCAGGACGGACTCGCGGATGGCGGCCGTGAGGTGATTGACTGCAGCACCGGTACCACCCGACGTCGAAGCCGCCCTCCGCAGTGCCTGTCTGGCGATGGGCAGCCGGACTCGTTTCTGGACCTGGTGGGAGCCGATGCCGTCGTGGAAGCGGTCCGGCGATGCGGGGCGTCCCTTTGGACGGATCGGGCGTTGGCCTACCGCACAACGAACGGGATCGGCCACCGCGAGGTGGGCGCCGGACGCAGAACCTGCAGGTACCTTCGCGATCTCGCTAAGAGAAGGCTCGGACATTCACATGTCCTGAACAACCCGGCGTCATCTGATGGTTACCTGCAGGCTTCAACAGTCTACGCCCAGACGCGTCCGCGCAATAGTTTAATCAACAACAATCAGGAACGAGTCGGCGTCGGGCCGTCACGCGTCCTTTTCACGTGCTCGATAGGCATTCCTGGCTGCAGGTATCCACAGCGTTTTTGCCCGGAGTTGCGTGCTTCACCTTGTGGCCCTGCCTGGCGCATGGCGCCGGCGCTGCCGAGGCGTACCGCTGGAGCGCCGGCATTCCGCAGGGACTACGGCCCCTCACGCCGGGCTATCGTTCCCGCAGTATCACCGCCATCAATAATGAACTCAGCTCCCGTGACGAATGAGGATTCATGTGAGGCCAGGTACAAAACGAGGTCCGCCACTTCCCCCGGATGGCCTATGCGGCCCAGCGCCGTATGGCTCATGTCCATGACCATATCGGCAGTCATCGGCGTGGAGATGACCCCCGGATGGACGGAGTTGACCCTGATCCCGTAGCGTCCCAGATCCAGGGCCGCGCTCTTGGTAAGTCCACGCACTCCAAACTTCGACGCCGTGTATCCGGGGATCTGTTCATAGCCGCGCATCCCGGCAATCGAGGAAATATTGATGATCGACCCGCCTGAGGACTGTTTCAGGGCCGGAATTGAAGTCTTTATCCCAAGGAACGTACCGGTGAGGTTAACTGCAATGACAGTGTTCCACTGTTCCAAGGTGTAATCCTCAATAGAGGCGAAGTTCACGATGCCAGCATTGTTCACAAGGATGTGCAGGCCCCCAAACGCCTCGATGGCGGTGCCCACCGCCGTCTCCCACTCCTGCGGACTGGTCACATCGAGATGAACGTACAGAGTGCCGGACCCCATGCGCTCAGCGGTTGCCTTTCCTTCGTCGTCCAGGATGTCACCTATAACGACCCTGGCGCCTTCACCATGCAGCCGTAACGCCACAGCGGCACCGATCCCCCGCGCACCCCCAGTGACAAGCGCTACTTTGTCGATGACCCGTTCCATATGATGCTCCAGACCCTGAACTGTGCATTAACTATCAGGCCGGGGTTGCCCCGCGGTCAGAGGCTTTGGTCCCTGGTTCCATAAGTCCTGTACCCTCTGCCCGTTGCTGAACGACAGATGGGAGAAGGGGGCGGGACCGATGATCGAGTCATCCACGCCTAATGACTCCGCACCAACGGAGCCCGGCTACTCATCAGGGTGAGACCGGGCGGATAGTCCGTAAGTGTTAAGACCACTGTTCGAATTCGCACCTCCCCCTTTGGGCACGCTGAAGGCCGGGGATTCACTGCCCCCAAGGCAGCGAATCCCCGGCCTTCAGTTGGTTTATTTGCCGGCGCGGACGAAGGTGACGGCGCCCTTGGATGTCATCCAGGTCAGCGGGTGGACGGCTGTTTCGTTCTTGCCGTTCAGGCCAGAGCTGAGGACCTGTCCGTTGCCAAGGTAGATTCCAACGTGGCCGGGCTGCATGACCATGTCGCCGGGCTGGGGATCGGTGACAACGGTGCCGTAGTTCATGAACTGCATCGGGCCGAGGTCTCCGACCGGAATCCCAGCAGCGTTGAGTGCGTTTTCAACCAGTCGCGTGCAGTCCTGGATCATGCCGATCTGGGCGTAGGCCGCGGAAACCATGATGGCGTTGACTCCGCCGGCCGCCGGGGCTGCAACAGGAGCGGCAGCAGGCGTTACCGTGATTTGAGCTTTGGCCGGGGCGGCCGCCTTCGCGGCTGCAGGCGCTTGCGCCTCAACGACGGCGGGTTTGGGTGTTTCTACGACGGGCGCGGGCGTGGTCTCCACCAGGGGACGCTCGAAGGATATTTGGACTGTGGCGTCTGCGCTGAGGGGGGTCTGTACCTGGCTGGTGACTTCCAGGTTCGAGGTCGGCTCGGCATCGCGCTGGACGGGGGCCTCGGCTGCCTGCGCAGCGATCCCGCTACTCAGGACAAGGCCGGAAGCCGCCGCGACGACGGCCGCCTGGCGGCCCACACCGCCGGCGTTGGCAGCAACGGATTTGGAAAGGACCGCAAGGGCGCTGGTCTGGACGGGGACCGCGCGGTGGCGGCCGTGAGTACGGCGAATGGGCATGAAAAAGCCTCTCCCACTGCCTGCGAGGTTAGCTGTCGGATTCGGATGGGAGACACCCGGCCGTGTTGGTGCACCACAGGCACCAAGGCACGGCTTCACCCCAAGACCTGCCTTAGGCAGGCCATTGTTGGGTTCCCCGTCTCTGCCGGACGAAAGTTGCGAACGGACCCCGGGCAGCGGCAGAGTTAGGCAATCTGCTCGGGAGTGCCGCATTCGGAGAAACCGGCACGGCTTAGACGCTACTTCATATGAGCAGCATTTGTCACATTTGAATAACGGCGTGTCCGACATTACGGGTGGGCCGGTTTATCAAGGTATACCCCTTAGGGGTATACTGTGGGTGTTGTCAGTGAAGTGGTATGTCCCGGCAGGTGCCCCGCACCGCCTCTCACAGCCGTTCAACCCCAGCGCCCACTAGTCCTTCTTCAAAGAATGGAACTGACATGTGTGGAACCCAAAACGTACCGCCCTTGATGGTGTGGAATCGGCCTCGGTTGATCTCGTCGCCGGCGGGCGCTCCCGCCTGCTGGTGGGAGGCAGGGCCGATGAGGCAGCCGTGCGGGAGGCTGTCACCTCCGCCGGCTACACGGTCGCCAGCACCTAGCGTTCGCACTTCCGCACTTCCACTGCGTACCTCCTCCCGGAGCGTTGTGCAGCCCGGGAGGAGGGCAATGAAAGGAGCGCCGGCCTAGCTGGCCCACAGGCGGACGGACTCCGCTACTGAAACAGACGTCCCGGATCGCCCCCTTCATCACCCGCCGGCGGGAACATCGAAACTAAATCCCATCCAGGAGCGTTGAGCACAAGGCAGGGACCGGCAGGAACACCACTTGGCCGGCACCGGCATCGAACCTGCACGGAAAGGAGGAAGTTGTGATCGCAGAACCGCATCGTCGCTTCGCCGTCTTCCTCCTGCGGGCAGGATTCCTGGCTGCGGCCCTGGCCATCATTGCCGGCATTTTCGGCATGCATGTCATGACCGGCGCCCACCCGATGACACCAGGCCCTGGCATGCTAGCGGCCGGCCCGTCCACGCTGCAGCTGCATGCCATGCGCGCCGGGCACTTGCAGGTAACGGGGACGCCGACCGGCGCGGCCGCCATTGGCCCGGCGGTCACCGGTTCTTCTTCCTGTGCCCCGGCAGGTTCGTGCCCGGAAATGTCGGCCGGCGACGCTGCCTGCGTCCTGGCCCCGGGAAACACCACCCTCTTCGCCCCGATGCCGGGAACAGCCCCGTATAAGCTGCCCGCTTTTGGTGCCGCCCATGCAGTCAGCAGCACCTATTCCTACTCACCGGACAGCCCCTGCCCCGGTGAGCTCTGTATCAGCCGGACGTAAACCACTTCTCTGCGCCGTGCTGTCCACCGGCGCACCGTCCAGCCAATGGCGTGCAATGAAACAGCCGAGCCCGGCGCGGGTTTGCCGCTGCATGCCATCACCTAGGGCGCCCAAACGCCGCTGATACTTTTGAGGACCTGATTTTCATGAAAAAGACCCTGACAATTTCTGCTGCCGCCCTCGCAGCAGCCCTCGTTCTTGCCGGTTGCTCGGCCGGGTCGGGCTCCGGTAGTTCCGAGACCGGCAGCATGTCCGGTATGAACCACGGCAGCTCCGGGATGTCATCTAACTCCGCCCCGGCAACTTCAGCAGCAGCTGCGGCTGATTTCAATGACGCGGACACGATGTTCGCGCAGATGATGATGCCGCACCATGTCCAGGCAGTGACGATGAGTGACATCATGCTCAAAAAAGCGGGCCTTCCCGCCGCTGTGACGGACCTGGCCACCAAGATCAAGGCAGCCCAAGGCCCTGAGATCGAGAAAATGACCAGCTGGCTTCAAAGCTGGGGCCAGCCGACCGAGATGCCCACCGACATGTCTTCCGCGCACGGCATGGAGGGGATGATGGGCGAGGACGACATGGCCAAGCTCGAGGCCGCCCAGGGCACCGACGCGGCAAAACTGTTCCTGACCCAGATGATCGCCCACCACGAAGGCGCGGTCATGATGGCCAAGACTGAGACCACCGACGGCAAGAACACGGACGCGGTCCAGCTCAGCAAGGACATCGTCAGCTCCCAGGAAGCCGAGATCCAAAAAATGAAAGACCTGCTGGCCACCCTCTAGCCAGCACAAATCCGGTGTCGGCCCCTTCCCCCGGGGAGCCGGCGCTTCCCCCTCATTTTCCCGGTTCATCCGGTCCACCCCAGGAGTTTTCCGTGCCCCTGCATTCGTCACCCCGTTACCGGCCTGTTGCCGCCCTCGCCGCAGCCAGTGCCCTGCTCTTTACTCTGTCCGCCTGCACCCCAGGCGGAACCGCCGCTCCGGGCGCCACAGCCACACCCGCCACGTCAGGCTTGCCCACCTTCCATGTCCACGGCCTAAGCGTGAACTCCGAAACCGGACAGATCCTGCTGGCGACCCACGAAGGGCTCTTCGACATCTCACAAAACACGAGTGTCAAAATTGGACCCACAAACGATCTGATGGGTTTCACGGCCGCCCTGGACGAGGGCGTGTTTTACGCCTCCGGCCATCCCGGCAAAGACTCGACGCTGCCCAATCCCCTAGGTCTGATCAAGAGCGCGGACGGGGGAAAGACCTGGGAACAAGTCTCCCGGCGAGGGGAGTCGGACTTTCACGCACTCACGACAACCAAGTCCGGAATGGTCGGCTTTGACGGAACAATGCGGACCAGCACGGACGGCAAGACGTGGAAGCCCGCTCTTGCCGGCTTCGCACCGGCCGTACTGGCGGGCAACCCCTACAGCGACACCGTCCTCGCAACGACCCCTAAGGGCGTCCAGCGGTCGGCGGATGCGGGAAACACATGGGCCCTGGTCCCGGCGGCGCCGGTGATTCAGTTCGCCGCCTTCGCCAGCACAGCCGTAGCGGCGGGTGTCGCCCCCGACGGCACCGTCTATATCTCCACGGATGGGGGCCTCAGCTGGAAGAGCACCGGAAAGATTGACGGCAGTGTCCAAGCCGTGGCCGCCTCCGAGGGACCCGAAGACAGTCCGTGGATCTGGGCCGCCACCACTGCAGGGTTGGTCGTCTCTACCGATGGCGGGGCCACCTTCCGTCCCGCTGACGCTGCCTGAGCCGATGGACATCGGCGGGTTCTTTGCCTCCACCGTTACCTCCGGTGCGCTGCTGATCGCCATCCCGTTGGCAATGACTGCGGGCCTGGTATCGTTCCTGTCCCCCTGCATCCTGCCCCTGGTGCCCGGCTATCTCGGTTTCGTCTCCGGCCTGACCGATCCGACACAACCGAAGAACCGGCGCCGTGTCTTGGCAGGCGTGGGGCTTTTCGTGCTCGGATTCGCCGCAGTCTTCACCCTGTATGGGGCAGCATTCGGTGCGATCGGTTCCTGGCTCCTGCGGTGGCAGGATGCACTCATGCGCGGCATGGGCGTTGTCGTTATACTCATGGGGCTAGCGCTCCTGGGGCTGATGCCCTGGCTGCAGCAGACCCGCAAAATCAGCCTCGGTCGACGGACCGGCCTGGCCGGGGCCCCTCTGCTCGGAGTGGTCTTCGGTCTCGGCTGGACACCCTGCATGGGTCCCACCTTGAGTGCTGTACTGTCGCTGAGCGTCACAACCGGCAGCGCCGAACGTGGAGCGTTGCTGGCGTTCGCGTACTGCCTGGGGCTCGGTATTCCCTTTGTCCTCACAGCCCTGGGACTGGGGTGGGTCAGCAACGCTCTGGCCTTCGTCCGCAAGCACATCCGTACCGTCAACACTGCCGGCGCCTCCATGCTTATCGTCCTGGGCATCCTCATGGTTACCGGAGTCTGGGTCCAGTGGATCTATCAGCTTCAGAACCTCTCCGGAACCTTCCTCACCCCCATTTGACATCCGGCGGATGCTGTAAAGTCCGCCTACCGAAGGAACAGTTATGTACACCAAACTCAACCGGCGCCAATTCCTGGCCTTGTCCGTTGCCGGCGCCGCAGCCGCGGCGCTGGCGGCCTGCACCAGAAACCCAGAACCGGCAACTACGGCAGAACGCGTTCTGCCCACCGACTCTGTGGTCACGGACTATGAATCCCGGCGCCCCTCCTCAGGGAACACCGTGAACCAGCCCCTCAACGCCGCTGCTTTCACTGCAGCGGTGGCCGGCAAAACCGTCAACACCTGGGGCTACAACACAGGCCTGGCAGCTCCCACCATCCGTGCCAAGGCCGGGGACCGGCTCACCGTGAACCTGAACAATGCCCTGCAGGAGGAGACCTCCATCCACTGGCATGGGCTTGCCCTGCGCAATGACCAGGACGGGGTCCCGGGCCTCACCCAGGACCCCGTGGCCGCAGGGACCGAATTCGCCTACGATTTCCGGCTCGTCCACCCCGGCACCTACTGGTACCACTCCCATGTCGAAATGCAGCGCGAACGTGCCCTCTACGGAGCACTCATCATCGAGGATCCAGCCGAAAAACTCGTGTACGACCGGGACTGGGTCATCGTGCTCGACGACTGGATGGACGGCATCACCGGCACCCCGGACGACGTCGTGAAAGAACTCTCCGGCGGCATGTCCATGTCCGGTTCCATGCCCGGCATGGACCATGGGTCCATGGGATCCACGCCCGCCCCCTCCGGTTCATCAGGCATGAAACACATGCTGATGGGCTCCCGCAGCGACTTCCTCGGCGGCGACGCCGGTGACGTCAGCTATCCCTTCCACCTCTTCAACTCCAAAGCCCCGGACCAGGCCGAGATCCTGACCGCCACGACGGGACAAGTCATTCGGTTAAGGATCATCAACGCCGCAGGGGACACCGCCTACCGCGTCGGGATCCCCCGCCAAAAGCTCACCCTTACCCATACGGACGGATTCCCGGTCCAGCACCAGGACGTTGACGCCGTCGTGCTCGGCATGGGCGAACGCATCGACGCCCTCCTCACCGTCAGGGAAGGTTTTACGCCGGTCGTGGCGCTGGCCGAGGGCAAGATCGGCCAGGCACTCGGGTTCATCAGCACCGGCACAGGCAAACAGCCGCTTCCGGCAACACTGCCGAACAAATTCGAAGGCTCCGTCGTCGACGGCGGCCAGCTGAAGGCCGACCCCACGGTCACCCTGGCGGACAAAGCACCCGACCGGACCCACGACGTTCACCTCACCGGCGGGATGATGAAATACGACTGGGGTATCAACGGCAACCGCTTCGACATGGCCAAGCCGCTCGAGAACGCCTTCGATATCAAGGCCGGCGAGCGCGTCGAAGTGAAGTTCATTAACGACACCGATATGTGGCATCCCATGCACCTGCACGGACACACTTTCCAAGTGTCCGGCGGGGGCGCGCGCAAAGATACGGTCATTGTCCGGCCTAAGCAGACCGTGAGGGTGATCTTCGACGCCGACAACCCGGGCCAGTGGCTCACACATTGCCACAACGCCTACCATGCCGAGCGGGGCATGATGGGCGTCTTCTCCTACATCAAATAGGGGACCGGCCATGAACACCCCTGTAGCGACAGAACTGTTCTTCCCCTCCCCTACCGTCAGCGCCTTCCGAGTAGGCCGCGGACGATACGCTTCTATGCCCCCGCCATCCTGGCCGGCATCGTCGTCGGCGTCTGGCTGACCGCCCGCCGGCTCCGGGCCCGGGGCGGCACCACGTCCCTGACACTGGACATCGTGGCATGGGCAGTACCCTTCGGCATTGTCGGAGGAAGGCTGTACCACGTCATCACGGACAACCAGCTCTACTTTGTGTCGTCGAGGAAAAAGAACCGTTCCAGCCATCACTCTGCGAGGTTCACCGCCGCTGCCTTTGCGCCCAGGTCAACGAGCCAGAACCGTTAGCGCCGGATCCTGTTCCATTGTTCGTGACTGGCCGGCTCGTCGGCGCACTCATCGGCGCCCAGCGTGCCGGTCTCCTTCACCGCGTTCGTGGATGCCGCCGCCCCGGGCCCGCTGATCGCGCAGGCACTGGGACGCTGGGGCAACTGGTTCAACAACGAGCTCCACGGGGGCCCACGGACCTGCCTCGGAAGCGGCATATCCATGCCATGAACCAAACCACCGGCCAGGCCCTGACGGCACCCCGAAGACATCGGCTACTTCCAGCCGACTTTCCTTTACTCTGGTGTCTGGCGGCAGCATCCCTGCCCATGTTCCTGGACCGCACGTATTCACTCGGCGCGGGATCAGTGTTCGCATTGTACATATCGCTCTATACCGCCGGCCGGTTCCTGTTCGAGCTGATTCGCTCCGACTACGCCAACACCATCCTGGGGCTGCGGGTCAACACCTGGGTAGCGGCGCTGTTGTTCATCGCAGGGCTGGTACCCTTCCAGATCCGCAGGCGCCGGCCACGCTCGGCAGTCGAGCATGTCCGCGGCAGCACGACCCGGCACACTCCTGACGGAAGCACCCACAAAATGATCGATGCAAACCCGAAGGATCTCGGCAGCATCGATCAGCACATGCTCCGGGGGGCAATCAACCAACCAGAACCGTCGCCGGAAGAAGAGTCCGGATCCCACACACCTTCACCTTGCGACGGATGTTAAGCCGGCCCAGGTGCGCGATGAGAGGAGCCGCCGAGCCCCGGAACGCCCTAGGAAACCGACGATCTCAGCCGCCAAGGCATGTCGTCTGCAATAGAGAACATCCTGAAGCAGGAAAGGCAGAACAACGCGCAAGGGAGCTAATGCAGGCCGACAAACGCCCGTGCACAATGTGCACACCTCTTTAGCCGGACAAACATACTATGAGGGCACTATGCCTGGCGCATGAAGCAGCTATTCGAGGAAGATCCTCGAATACCGTTCGGCTTCGTCATGTCGTCACCACAGCTCCTGGCCATTAACAGCTGAAGGCTCTGACGAGGGGTCATACTGTGCCCGAGGTGGGACTCGAACTACATTCCTGCCCTTGCAAGCACTGGGATCCCGCGAAAACATCCGGAATCCTGGTCAGTCCGAAGGCTGTTTGGCCCAGTACGAGACGAAAAGTGTGGACATTGTCCACCCCCCTTTTGGGGCGCTGAAGGACTACCGCGGCAGCAGATGCCTGGAAATCTCAGCGGCAGAGCCCAGCAAGTCGATACTGCCAGCGGCGACTCCGACGACGAGGTCGAAGCCTTCATCCGTGGTGAAGTCATGCCGGTAACCGTTGATCCACAGCAGCAGCACCATGAGCGTCCACGCCGTCCGCTTGTTGCCATCAATGAGTGGATGGAACCGGGCGGTCGACTCCAACAAGGATGCCGCCTTCACCGCGAGTTCCGGATAGACTTCCGCGCCCATGACAGTCGTAGCGGGCCTGGCCAATGCTGAGGCCAGCAACCCGACATCACGGATATGGAAGCCGTACCGATCAACTACCTGAAGTGCATCCTCAATGTCCAGGTACGCTGTCACGCGTCTTCAAGGCGGGTCAGCAGATCAGCGTCATGACTCATAACAAAATCAAGACCTGCGCTGATTTCACGTCGGCGCGCGTGGCGCTGCAGAACTAGCTCTGCGCCCTGCAGTAGAAGCGCGGACTTGGACGTATGTTCCTCGGCAGCCAACTTCTCCAGCCGCCGATCGAGGTCTTCAGGGACACGGAGATTCATAGCCATGCCTTCATGGTACCAAATCGGTACGCACCCTTGACTGGGCTGCACGCCTCGCTAAATGGACCAGACCCACCCGAGCAGGGTCGCGGTGCCTTGGAGAGCCTCTGTTGTTTTATTTCGGGGGATTGTATGAGTCCAAACTGATCTCCGGGCAGTTCTTCATTGTCACGGGTTCTCTGTCGGAGGAGACTTGAGGCGACGGCCTCCCATCTCGCGGGCCGCCCGCGGGGCCACCCGGCTGCGGGGCCTCACAGCACCCTGTAGTGGCTGGTGGATCAATGAGTTCTGTGACACCGCTCGAAAAGGCCGGTCAGCGGTTGCGCCATCTCTTGGCCTTGGTGATTGTCGCCCTGATTGGATGTCTTTGCGGGTGCGAGTATGAGCCCGATAACGTCGCCCTCCCGTCCACCAGTTCTCCAACTATGGAGGCCCGCACGGCCCCGCCACTGCCGGACGGAAACGACCCCCGCCCGTTCCCGCCGCTGCCGGAGAGTGGAGACATCGACGCCGGCACATACCTCGTCCCCGTCGCCGGCCATACGGAACCTTTCGAGATCACCGTCCCAAACGGATGGTTTGCTCTCGACGGCGGAAGCCTGGGCAAGGACGACCCGGATCACCCAGCTGAATGGGCCGTCTACATAACTCTTTTGCCTGTCAACTATGTGGCAAAGGACGCCTGCACCTGGAGAGGCGCCCTTTTCGATGACGGTCCGTCGGCCGAAGCCTTCGTTGACGCGATGGCGGCGCAGTCGTCAACGGCAAGCACCCCTCCAGTCAAGGTCACGGTGGGCAACTACTCCGGCTTCGAGTTCGACCACTTCGTCGAGGCCAACGTGGACATGAACGCCTGCGACGGCGGCAAGTTATGCATTTACTCAAGACATACACAAGCCTGCTCACGCTGGTACTCGACCCGGGGCGAACGCGAAACCTACCGTGTGGTCGACCTGAACGGCAAACGGGCTGTCATCGCGGTGGGCCGTATCGACGAATCAATCAATCCGGAGCTGATGAGAGAGGCACGCGCCGTCTTCGACTCGATCGTGTTCTAGTCCTACAAGTGACCAGCTGATCCGATAAGCGATCCCGCCCGCGGGCGCCGGCTCCTTCTCTGAACCCCCTCCATCTCCTATAACCGAGGTGCCTCGAATCCCTAGTGTTGCGAGACTACCGGGCAACAGGCGAGAGCTCGCCTGGCCGCCTCTTACACGCGAGGGGGGGCATCCGAAGGCAACATATAGGCTGCTGAAGCAAGGCCATTCATCGGATCCAACAACCTCAAATCGCAGTCACGTTGCTATCCATGAATCACTTTCCAGGCACCATAATCGAAAGGTTTATGACCCGACCTGACATCGGACTCAAGTCCTCAGGCCGTCCAATAAAGCAGACGTAAGTGTGGACACTGTCCACTCCCCGGGGATCCAAGAAGCTCCGCCAACACCGCAGACACCGGAGTACTTGGAGAGGATTCCGAATCGCTCCTCAAAGTTACCTCGCGGCTGATTCCTAGCAAACTGGGGTCGAGAATCAGGCAAGCGATGGAAGTTTGTCATGTCTTAAACCTACGGCGTCAGCTGGCGGGAACTGCGCTCCAGTAGGGACAACGAGTACGCGTCCAAGTAGCGGCCTCCGGAACGGCTAGACCTAGGCTTTGAGCTTCCGCGGATCAGGGAACCCGAGCGAGACATACCCCGGAGCCCGCTTGTTCAGGGACGCGGCCAGTACGGGTGTGGATTCGTCGTAGTAGTCGTGGACGGTCGACACAGTTTTACCCGGGTACGGCCGGATTACCCGGCCGACGTACTGGACCAGTCTGCCTTTGAACGACACAGGCGCTGCAAGGAACAGGGTATCCAGTTTTGGGCAGTCAAAGCCTTCTCCAATGTATGAGCCGGTGCCCAAGACCAGCAGAGGCTGCGCATCATCCGTGCTGGCAAGGAGGTCGACGGCGGCCTGTCGTTCCTTGGCCTTCATCGCCCCGGTGAAAACCACCGGATTCAGACCAGCCGCCTCGAACCGGGACCTCAGGGACTCAAGATGGGCTTTCCACGTCGTCAGTAGGAGGATTCGGGAGTTCTGTTCGTAGGCTTCAATGACGTCGTCGTAGATTTGCTGCAGGCGTTCCTCGTTGGCGATCAAGTCCTTGTAGATGGCAGAGATCCCGCCCGGTTCGCTGGGGTCTGCGGCGCCATCGTACACGTATGAGGTCCGGTGCAGTTCCAAGGCCAGCGTGGGTTCGGCAATCGCGTGGGCGTGCGTTGGCAGCTGCTGCGGAACAGCTGGGGAAATCGTGTGGGAGATTTGGCCGAGCTGGTGATAGATCAGCGAGTCCAACTTGTCGCGGCGGTATGGTGTTGCCGTCAGCCCCAGCCAGTACCGGGCCTGGATCTGGTTCATGACGTGGGTGAACGCTGCCGCCGGGACGTGGTGACATTCGTCTACGATGACGAAACCGTAGTCGGCGGTCAGCTCGGCAACATTTTCCCGCCGTGCCAGCGTAGGCAACAGCGCGACATCGACCCGTCCCGTCGTCTTGGCACGGCCACCTCCGATTTGGCCGCACTGCTCGTCCATGAATTGGCGGATACGGCTGCGCCATTGCTCCGCCAAGGCTTTGCGATCAACCAAAATGAGGGTTGAGACGCCGCGCAGTGCCATCGCAGCACACGCCATCACAGTCTTTCCCGTACCGGGCGGGGCTACCAGGACTCCGTGCTCGGCGGCAGTGGCGGCGTCCAAGCCGCTTTGTTGTTCGGAGCGCAGGCTGGCCGAGAACTCGAAGCTTTGAGCCGTGCCTCGCGCCCGTTGATCATCAATGCGCAGCGAGCTGCCACTCGATTCGACGAGTTGCTGTAGCAGGGGCAACAAACCACGGGGCAAGATAAGGTCGCCGTCAAGCGTTTCGTCGTAGTTCCGCAGGTATCGAGGAATGTTCCAGGTGGACCGCCTCTGGCGTTGGCGTTCATAGAACTCCGGGTTCGGCATGGACGCGGCATGCTTGACGGCCGCGATCATTGCTGGTCCAAGGTCCGCAGCTTTGATCGTCAGACGTGAACCGAAACCTGCGCGGACAATCAGCGCGGGGCGCGGAACAATTTTAGACGATTGGGGCAATTCCAGCCGGCGAACTTCATTTCCCAGCTTAACTGCCGGAAGTCTCCGGATATGGTCGCGAACTTCACGGTCCGAAAGCCGATCCAAACTGGAAAGATACGCCCACTGGTCCTCATATGGTTCGAGGGTCGTGGTGTCGAGGAACAGGGTGGTGCCATGCTGCCGGCGCTTGCCGTTCAGCGGTGCGGCTATCAGGTTCCCCATACCCTTGCCTGAGTGAACGTCTTGGGCGGGAAAAAGCCTGTCGTAGCTGGCCAAGCTCATGCTGCCTCGCAGTGCCATCGCCTCATGAATGAGGCCGGTGCCAAGCTGGCGAGCTGCAGAGGCAGAGACGGCCGCGCTGAAGAAGATCCAAACATGGGCACCACGACCGGACTGGGACACTTCCAGGGCCGCGGGAATACCTCGAAACCGAGCAGCCTTAGCGTACGCAAGTGCATCGAGCATTGCGGCGCCGCCGTCAAAGTCCGCTGCGACCCACCAGCAGGTGTCCTGTTCCGTCAAGGGATAGAGGCCAATGTGCTGCTCTCCGCGCAAATGGTCGGCAACGACTAATGGAGTAAGCGGCAGGAACCTGGCGCCGGCGATATTCGCGCCTTTACGCCAACCACCGGCGACGGCAGGAACCCAGCCGGAGCGCCCGTCCCGCGAGTTTTCCCACCGGACTGCGTACACATCATTGCGCGCCCTGAACAGGTCCTGGAACAGCCGGACTTTCGCTTCCGGAGACGAATCCATGGTGACCGGACCATGGTGCACCACTGAAGGAAGTACAGCCTGAGCCAAGTGGGCTGCCTTTGACTCCGCTTCCGTGAGTTCCAAGAGCTTCCGCAGTCTGGCGTTGTCCAGACGGAGCTCCTCGAGCTCACGTCTTAACGCCCTGTCTGCCGCACGGGAAAGGCCCGGCAATGCAGTTTGCGCACCAACTTCAGGAGTGTCTTCAATCACGGTTCCAATTCTCACAGCCGGCAGGGCACCACGGAAACATGCGGAATCCGCGGCAGTCTGGGGCTGCGTGAACGTCCGGGACGAAAAGTGTGGACACATCCACACTTTCTTTTGGACCCTATCCCGGCATCGGAGCACTCAACAAGAGACCATGCAGGCTATTTTGGACGAGGCTTACAAAGTGGCGGAATCCTTGTTGTCAGCGTTCGCTGCATCTCAGCGCTGAAGGCCGGGGACTGTCCATGTTCTGCTATGACTTTGTTTCGTTTGGGTGGCTTGTATGGACCTGCTCTAGGTAGACAACCTGGTCCACAACGTAAAACCAGATGCGTGCATCACCCTTCAAGGTGGGCTTGTGCTGCCATCTTTCGTGAGTTATGCCGCCTCGTGACACGCGGCCCAGATCACCACGCAATCTGTAGTTCGTTGGTGTCGTCACTTGCGGAGTGCGGGTAAGAAAGTCCCATGAATCCACCAGTGAGTTCCTGATCGTGGCTTTCAGATCCGTCCAACCGCGTTTAGCCTGCACCGATGCGAAACGCAGCTCGTATTCACTCTTCTTTGTCGGCCGCTCGACCTTTTCGCTCTTGGCCATCCCTTAAGGACGCTCAACAGTTTCGGCGTCATCAAGCCATTCGATCGTTTCCTTGCCGAGTCCGGCGGCGATGGCAGTTGCAGTCTCACGCCAGGCATTGAGTTCCGCAATGGCCAGATGCGGCTGGTTGGTTGCGAAAGAGGCTCGTGCTGCCGCCACGATCTCCGAGGCGCATGTTTCCCGGTCCATTTGGCTCAGGGCAAGCATCCAGGGAAATCGATCACTCATGCGGTTAGCAAGCGTCCCCTCTGTACTGGTGGTAACAGCAATTAACTGCGCGGCCAGTTCCAGCAGTGACGCACGTGCCCGGTCTGCACTCTCGGACATGAGCACCAGATGCTCACCGTCGCGTCGAGTGATTTGAATCGGGTGATCCGCTGCAGCGGCAAAGGCCTCAGCGGAGGCGCGGCTTAGTTCGGAAGACTGGAACGTCGTTCGGGAAGTGGCTAATGCGCTCATACATTTACACTACTTCAGATCATGTTCTGAAGTATAGCCAGCTGTCCCTGCAGCCACCCACGTTTTGAATGCCTGCCCATGTAGGTCATGCCGATTGATTCCCCGACGGTGATGAACCCACAGGCGCTCCGTCGCCGCTCGTTCACTCTGATGGCCCACTGATGTCTTGCCGGGTGGTCTCGCGTGGACCGGGTTCGCTGCAGCGCGCCCGCAGGTTTGATAAGCCCGTCGTGCCGCTCAGAGGTCGTTCCGCTATCCGAACGACATCCCACCGCAGAGAGCCTCGGTGCCGATCGAAAACAAAGCAGACATAAGTGTGGACAATGTCAACACCTCTTTGGCAGGACAAATCGAGCACCCTCAGCGTCTGAGCGGTAAATAGAAGACGCTTTTGCAGCAAAGCCGCACCAATGTCGGTGTCGTCATGTCGTACCCGTCACCAGGAACCATGAATAGGTGTTGGCCCCCCACGACCAACCCGACAAAACCGGCACGAGGAACCGCAAGAACCCACCCACAGCAGGAGGAAGGCCCACCAGCCAGGGTCTTGAAACCGCCACCCCACACACCTGAACAGGCCCCGCGGCGGCCAGGCCACAGCCCGCGACCCAACCCGTCAGAGCGACGCGACCACAAGCTTTGTACACACGTCAAAGCAAAATCGCCTCTGACGAGGGAAAACGTCGTGCCCGAGGTGGGACTCGAACTGCATTCCCGGGCCTGTAAACACTGGGAAGCCGCGGAAACATGCGGAATCCGGCCCGATCCGACCCATCTACTGCCCGGTCTGAACCCAAACGTGTGGACAGTGTCAACACCCCCAACCTGGAAAGGATTTGTGACGCCAGGCCTCAGGCTCATATCCCACTTACTACGCCCGGTCCGCCGGGCGGGGCCAGGGCCTGGTCGAGGTTTGCGCGTGCACTCAAATTGTCTGTGGCGACTACTAAGGTCGATGGCATGGAACCTATCTACAACGCCCATGGGGCAGTAATCGGCTGGTTGGATGACGATGCGATCCGCGGATTGGATGGCGCGGTCGTCGCTTGGACAAAGAACGGGACGCTGTTCGACCTGAGTGGATCCGAATTGGGTAAGTTCTCCAATGGATTCCTGCGATTCGAAGGCGCCCCATTTGCTTTTGTCACGGGAGCCCATTCGGGCCCAGTGTTGCCGGTCCCTTCGATCACGCCGGTTCGGCCCGTGCGGCATGTCCGTCCGGTTCGCCCAATATTTTCAATTCCCTCTGTTTCGCACGTCCACTCATACAGCTGGAGTCATCGGGCAGCCGGGGACGTCGTTCCAGGCCTTCGCTGAGCCAGAGCCTCTTCCATCACCGAGATCAGGCTCTGGAGAATCGTTCAGCAAGGAATCGTGGCATCGGCTGGATTAGGGATACCCCGATCACGTTCACGACCTGTCCTGTTGCATCCAGGACTGCCACCGGCACCGGCACAGCCAAGTCAGATTGGGAGTGGGCAACTGTAGTGTTGCGGTACTTCCGAACAAGATCGTGGACGGGTTTGAGAGCAGCTGGCATAGCTGGGATCCTGCCATCTGGTTCAGACGCTCACGAACCTTGGAGAGTATGAACGGGCGGATGTAGGCCGTGACGGCGTGAGGGGTCAGCGGTACCCAGAGTGAAGACTCTTCACCGGCTTCCAAGGCCTGCGCCAAGGCCTGGGAAGCCTCCGAAAGGTCTCTTGCATGGCAGGTGAGGGGTCCACCAGCAGTCTTGTGTCGTCCATGCCCGGCAGAACCGCATAACCCGATTGTTCCAGCTTCACAGGGGTCTTCGCCGTTGGAGCTGATCCTTCGGGTGTGCCACCGCCCTACGCCGCGTTGCCGAAGATCCTCCGCTGGACCGCGAGATTGCGACGCAAGTCGACGACGGCCTCATTCCGGCCTGGTTCCTGGCTCTGTGCTTGTTCCCGAAGCTCGCCCAGATCCATGCTGTTCACGTCGGCAAGTTTGCTCGTGTACTCGGCCACGAACTTGACGACCGATTTCCCTTGCCCCTGGCTGAAGTCCAGCGTTTCGCCGTGTTCCTCGAAGTACTGCCTCACTCCGTCAAAATCCGAAATGAGCTGGTCGATGATTTCGACATCGAGGCATTTGTCACGAATCGCCGCCCGGTATCTGTCCCATGAAGCCCCGAAAGTCCTGACACACTCCGGCATGGCCAAGCTTCGCTCAGCACGTTTCTTCACCTGTTGGAGTACCACCACTCCAGTCACAGCAACAGCGGCCACGGCAAGAGTGGTGATGACGACGGGCTTCCCTGGCAACCCGCGGAAACGTGCCGCGGCACTTGCTACCTTCTCCGCTGTCTCGCCGGCGTCGGGGACTTCCTTCAGGTGCTTGACGATCTGCTTGGACACTGCGTCACGGACGACGCTGCCTTCACGAATGAGTGTGCCTGCAAGAAGGCCGAGTTCAATGGCCGGCGGAAGGTAGATGCTTGGCTGAATGATCGTCACTGAGGGTCCTCCACCGTAGGAGCCTTGCACTCCTGGCCGGCTAGATAGTAGGCGTTGTGTCCGTTCGCCCACCCGAGGGCTACTCCCCCACGACGAGCGTTCTGCGGTTAGGCTACACGCCCCAACGAAACGTGGCTGCGGGCCCGCCAGCCGGATTCTGTCTGTTCCTAAAACGGCCTATGCTTTTCGGCCCCTCCGGCGACGTACACGGAGCCCTTGGTCCTTCCCGTAACGCCACAGGACCACATCCATGATCCGCAGCTCCGACAACGGCAGCTCCACTTCCGAGAGCCGGTGAATTTCAGCCAGGCGCTCAGGTAGCCCGGTGCCGTCGGTCAAGAGCCGGTGCCAGTTCATCCATTGGTCATCGGAGTTTTCCGCTCCGCAGACCTGGCCAATGACCTCATCCCAGATGGGGATCAGGTGGGGCCGTTTCCTGGCCATGATCTTGCTTGCGGTCGTGGGGCCGATGCCCCAGCGGTTGTTCTTCGTGCTGCGGAGTTCTCTCCAGAGCAGGGCTGCGGGACCTTGGTCCGTGAGCAGGGCTTCGGCCTGGTCATGGCTGAGGCTGCTCAGGGCCGTGTCGGTGGGGATCTGCTCCAGCAAGTCGGTGATGCGCGTTGCTGTTTCCGGCTCCGCAAGGCCGATCATGGCCTTCGCCGGGACGGTGACGCTCAGCATGGAGACAGCCATGGCGTCGCTGTCCGTGATGACGTCCTTGTTTGCGGTGTCTCCGCGGCCGGCCCATTCATCGAAGTAGCTTCCGGTGCTACGAAGCCCTTTCTTATCGCGTTCGTGGTAGTACCGATGCAGTAGCTTGGCGGTCGCTTTTACATTGTGGTCGCGTAGGACGTCGGGAAGTTCCACTGTGCTCTTTCCAGTCCTCAAGAGGTCAACCGCTAATCAGGTCGAAAAGGTCTACATCGTCGTCCATTTCGACACCCCGGACCAGGTCCAGGGGGATCGAATAGCCGTCCCACGAGTTCTTGGTCTTCGCATCCACCAAGGCATTGATGACCTGATTTTCCAGTGCCCCGTGATCTTCCGTCTCGATGCGCTTGCCCTCAGCGTTCAGGATGATCCCTGCGTAGAGGTATGGGGCATCGGCCCCTGCGTCATTGACATGTATGTGGGCATGTGTGGCGCCCGGTACTGCATCGCGTAATGCGGCAGCTATCTTCGGAACGAGTTCTTCACGCAAATTGGTATCGAACTCCGGATTCCACCAAGTCATGCCCCCACCTATCACTCGTCGTCGGCCGGGTTCGTCCGCCCTGCGTACCAGCACCCTACCGCGGCTCAGGACCGCGACTGTTTGATTGGTGCAGCAACACGACCAGGGTCAGAAGCCAGGCGAGCTATGAAATCTGCTTGGGTACCGTGACATGGAGATGACCTCGAAGGAGACTGGCAATTTCCCTTTCCGGCCGTGAATAGGATGAAGCATGGGGAAGAGAGAAATCCGGGCCAGGTCCTTCAAGAAGTCCTTGGAGGCCGCCGGCTACAGCGTGGGCTGGAAGCCAAGGAAAGCCGTGGTCCCGTGGGCGATTATAGAAGCGCTTCCCGCCTCGGCCGCGGACACGCTGCTGGCTATTTTCCGGGACCTGGGTGGTGTGCCGACCCACGAGGCAGCCCTGGCACCCAGTGGATGGGACATGCAGGCTGATCAGATCCTCATCGAGTTTGACGAGGACCTCCATTTCAACAGATACCGGACCATTTCACTCGCCACGCCGTGGGCTTCCGACCTGCCCTGGTCCATCTCCTACGACACCTACTCCACGGGGATGGAGGGTATGTGTCTGAAGGCCGGGAGTCACGGCGGAAAGTGGGCCAGCCCCTCCTCGGACCGCATGTTCGGAAGCTCCGATGAGGAAGGGGTTCTCGACCCCCAGGGCTCTTCCCGCTGGAAGCAGCGGGCCATTTACGACGCGATCAAGGATGCGTACGCGCTGTACTCGCCGGAGGTGTCTCTGGCCAGGGTCTCGATTCATGACCAGATCGGCGACGTGAACGTAAACCAGGCGATGAAGAAGGAGATTCTTCTGGAGCCGGAAGCACTAAGGGCATTCCTTTCAGCAAGGACCATTCCCGGGGTGCGGCCCTAGATCTGCAAAACCGCCACGTCCACTTCAAGTCCCAAACCGAGTGAGCTCCGCCTCAACCCGGACGGGCTAGTTTGCCCGACGCGGGTGCTATGCAGGTTCGGCCGAACCCATACCTGACCCAGATGGAGGACGAAGTCAGGGGCTTACTTCAGGCCTTCAACAGCCGCAAGGAAATCCTGATAGCTGATGACCGGTACACCCGTACTCAATGCCGCAACGACTTTCGCATTCGGGCTGCCGCCCGGAGGAGCAACGAGCGCCGAAGTAATCGAGGTGACGGAACCTGCGACGCGGAGTCCGACTCCTTGAGCCAGCATTTTCCACTGGGCCCGGGACTTCTCGGGGCCCGATCCAGTGAAGCAAACGGTATCGCCACGATTCAGTATCAAGTCGGAAGACGGCAGGACCCGCACGGACCTGTTGCGCTTCCAATCCTCGATGAGTTCGCGGTCAAGGGTGATGGCGTTGGCCGCTTCGATGTAGTCTCCCAGCCGAACATTTATGGGGGCACTGTCGTCCCACATCTCGGTCCATCCGCTGATGGCCCGATCTGTAGGTAGGCCCGTAGCGGGCCACGGCACCATGGCATTGAGGACTTCTTGTTCAACCCAGAAGGCAGCACCCCGGTGGGGTACTTCAATGAGCTCAATCAGCTGGCCACCCGCAAGCCGGTGTCTGTCCAGGCGTGAATCATTGCCGCTGTTAGTAATTCCGACCTTGTATGCATGCCAGTCCGGAAAGTGGAAGAGGTACACGCGGTGAGGGTTCGATGGATCCGCGGCGCCATCACACACATAACATGGGACGGCGCCCCTGTTTAGGCGACGCATAGAAATCCGCCTGGGTGTCTCACAGCGTGCGCACCTGGCTGCTTGAACAGTGTCGGTTCCTGCCTCTGGCTCAGCGACGGACATGCCATGGGACGAAAACCCGACAACGACATCTGAGGCGCAGATCCCTTTGTTGCGGTTGTTACAAATCGGGCAAAGGCACCAGTGACCAGATAGCTCCGCGGCCAAACGGCCGGGCAGCTCTACGTGCTCGTAGCCGCAATTCAGGCACTTGATGGCAATGGGGTCCATGCCGTCATTGTGTTCTGCAGTATCGAACAATAGGTCATGGTGGAGCATCCCAACGGTCGCCTGAATGCGCTCCTTGGGCCACCACCATCTCCTCACCGATGCTCGCACCGACGCGTCTGTCGCGAGGAGTTCCCGGTCTGCCTCGCTGAGTCCAGTCGGTGCCTGCAGTGCGGCACCCACAGCCTGATCCAGTTCTGTCTTCGTCCTGGCGCGGTTTTGCTCGCCCCATTCGCGCCAGTGGCACACTCTGCACACCGGCCCGTACGGCCGCTGATCGAGCACGTACTCGAACCGGTAGGGCAAGCGAGATTTGCAGGCGATGCACTCTGTACGGCGGTAGGACTTACGGTCAACAAAAGGCTCAAGGGGGATCAGTCCACCGACACGAAAAAGCTGGTCAATGCAGTCTAAACACCAGGAAGGTCTGGTGGTGGTCCTAAAAGCCGCAAGCTTGCCACAGCCTTCGGTAGAGCAGACCTGTGTAACTGTCCTTGCCATAATGTTGTCCCCCAAAACCCATTCAGCCCACCCCTTTCAGGGGTAAGTGCACGCAATCGGATAATGCAATCCCATACCTGCATCATGTACGAGCTAATCATATTTATTTGCAATGCAGAAGATGAGATAACATGCAGCGAATCATCTTTCCTTTCCGACTATCAAGAGATCACTTGGACTAGCTGGGCCTCTCCCTCATGTGATGGCGACCCTCGAAATTGAGACCCGAAAGCCGAGATTCAGCAATTGCTGGCCATTTTGCATCAGGTTCAGCTTGCTGAAAAAGGGCAGCCAGTCCGTTCCCGACCGGCTGGAATTGGCAATCACAGCGTAGGAAACGGAGTACTTGGACCGATCCACGAAGGATTTTCCGTTCGGAATCATTTCGAGCCAGATTGTCCTCTGGGGTTCTTGTGTTTCCGCTTCCACAACTTTCCGCAGCTCATCACGGAAGGTTCCATCAGCAACAAATGTCGTTGCCGACACTGCGCCTTGCGCAAACAGATGACTCAGGGTCGCAGATCGCGTCTTCCTTTTAACGTGTATGAATTCTCCCCTGGCCGAAAGGACGTCGCAGAGCTCGATCCCGCTGGATGCTCCTCCTGGCCTCTTGATGCGCGCGTCAAGCAGGAGGAGGTCCGAAGGTGCTGAATCGGCTAAACGTGCATTGTATTTTGCCTCAACCTCTCCAGCCTTGGATTCGATCAGCGCAGTTACGGGTCCCGGTAAGGAGGAGGCGAATTCATCAACCTTCGCCACCAACGAATCACTCACCACAAACCAGCGGCCTTCAATCAACACATGCAATTGTGATCCAAGCCGCTGCTCTGTCACCAGGCACTGATAGACGTTCCATCGAGAGTCGAAGTCACCGGAACGGCTAAAGCGTACGGACACGTGGCGGGTCCGCAGTCGCTCAATCGTAATGTTCGATTTCTCTTCGCCCAAGCGGCCGAGATAGTCATCGAGATCCAGGTCCTCGTACTCCTCCTTTCGAGTTCCCCCAATCCTGAACGCGTCGACATCCTCCCAGTCGATTGCTTCGGGCATCGCCATGTGCGTGTTGAAGGTGTCGCCGGCGACAAGTTGCTTTTCGAGAAGACCATTGAGCTTAGATACGGAATCTGGATCTGTGACTAGCGCCAGGTGATCGATCCACTCGAAGTTCGCTTTGTATGCATCATCTTGGAAGGCTTCATAAAGCTCCTCGCATAGCTTGGGACTGCTGAAGGTTTAGTTGACAGCTGGGGTTGATATTTTCTTACGCGGCTGAGGCCGCGTTTTTTATTGTCTCAAACTCGATGGGTGTCAGCCGTCCGAGGGCGCGTTGACGGCGT
>JAHFUZ010000055.1 GCA_023264815.1 Arthrobacter sp.
GGTGGCGCCGGAGAACTCCGCTTCCGGGTCCATCACGAAGCGGTGGGTCCACACCACGGGGGCCAGTTCTTTGACGTCGTCCGGGAGGACGAAGTTCCGCCCCTGGCCCGCAGCCCACACCTTCGCAGCCCGGACCATGGCGATGGCGCCACGCACGGAGACACCCAGCCGGGTCTCCGGTGCGTTGCGGGTTTCCTCGCAGAGCCGTGAGATGTATTCCAGCACAGCCGTGTCCACGTGCACGGTGGCCGCCAGGTCAGCCATGTCCGCCACGGCCTGGGTGGTGATGACGGCGGTGATTTCCTTGGAACGGTCCTTCAGGTTGTTCCCGCCCAACAGCTGCACCGTGGAGGCGTGGTCCGGGTAGCCGATGGAGGTCTTGATCAGGAAGCGGTCCAGCTGGGCCTCCGGAAGGCGGTACGTACCGGCCTGCTCGATGGGGTTCTGGGTGGCCATCACCATAAACGGCCGGCCGGCCTCATACGTGACGCCGTCCACGGTCACCCGGGATTCTTCCATGACCTCCAGCAGCGCCGACTGGGTCTTGGGCGAGGCACGGTTGATTTCGTCGGCGAGGACAATGTTGTTAAAGATCGGGCCCTTGTGGAACTCGAACTTCTGCGTCTTCTGGTCGTAAATGGTCACGCCCGTGACGTCCGAGGGCAACAGGTCAGGCGTGAACTGGATGCGGTTGTTCGAGCCCTGGACAGTGGCGGCCAGCGCCCGGGCGAGGGACGTCTTGCCCGTCCCCGGAGCGTCCTCAAAGAGCACGTGCCCCTCCGCCAGCATCGCGGTGAAGGTCAGCCGGATAACGTGTTCCTTGCCCAGCACCGCCTGGCCCACGTTGGCA
This sequence comes from Arthrobacter sp., assembly GCA_023264815.1. Lineage (GTDB taxonomy): Bacteria > Actinomycetota > Actinomycetes > Actinomycetales > Micrococcaceae > Arthrobacter. The sequence goes on from JAHFUZ010000055.1 coordinate 851, forward strand.
ACGAGCTTCTCAAAAGTGCCTGCAAACCACTCGGCCTGCTCGGTAGTCATGGTCATGGAGTAAGTCCTTTTCGAAGTGGGGTCTTTTCAGGAAAGTTCTGTACGGGGTTGTGGATCACTTGGTCCGCAGCTCGTTGGTCCAATAACCCGAGACCAGGTCAAGCGAAAAGTAATTCCGGCCGGCGTTGGGATTTTGGATGCCGCCGGGGCAGGTCACGGTGAAGCTGCCGGTGCCGCTGGCCGGCCAGTTGTAGATGCCGTTGCCGAGGTTCTCCCCGTAACTGTTCCCGAACCAGCCGCCCTTGTGCGGATCCGAGCCGCCCACGTTGGTGGCACCCCAGCAGGCTATTCGTTGGGGGCGCCAGGAGCCGAAATTGGCCACCGTCAGGGTGACGGTCTTGGCGCCCACGTTCGGGTTGGAGATGGAGTACGTGGGCGAGGGCCGGGCGGCGGTGCGGCTGTTGGACCGCGGCGCGGCCGTGGTCTGGTTGAGGCTGTCCACGGTGACCACGTCCAGCCACACGTTCTGGTCGTAGTCGTTGCCCACCGTCACCTGCCCGCCGCCGGCGCCCAGGGTTCCGTTCTGCCCGTCCGAGGCCGTGTACCGGATCCCGGTGACGGGCCGCCCGTTCGGCGACACTGCGCCCACGTTGAACACCACCTGCGTCCCGTTCACGGCAGGGTTCACGCTGGCCGCGAAGGGCTTGCCGTACGGTGCCACCTGGTTGGAGTTGGTCACCGGGCCTTCATACGTGGCACCGTCCAGGCTGTTTACTGCCCGCACGCCGATGGTGTAGTTACCGTTGTTGGGCACCCCGCTGCGCACCACCTTGTCAGCCGCGAGCGCTAGGAAGCCGCCGCCGTTGACCTGGTACTGGTAGGTGGGCGTTGCCCCGTTTCCGGGGGCCGGGCTGAAGGTGAGCTGCACGGCGTTGTCCAACGGGTCCGCCTGGACCGCCGGCACGGCCCCGGGAGCACCAAAGGCGCGCTTCGGGTCCGACGCCGGGCTGGCGGGGGAACTGCCTGCCTTGTTCTTCGCCACCACGGAGAACGTGTAGTCCGTGGCGGAGTTGCCCACGGTCATGGGCACACTGAGCTGGCTGCCGGACACGGTGCTGGTGGACGTTGCTGCCCCGCCCTGCGCCGCGGTCACGGTGTAGGTATCGATCGCCGCGCCGTTCTCCGGTGCGGGGGCCCAGCTGACCGTCATGATGGACTCGGATCCGCCGGAGGTGGACCGGGTGGTGGTGGGCTTGCCCGGGGCACCCGGCAGGCCGGCGGGGATCTCGCTGGCAGAGTACGCGCTCCAGTCGGACGGGTCCGGGGCTTTGTTGGAGGCCTGGATCCGCACCTGGTACGGGGTGCCGTTTTGCAGCCCGGTCCATGTGAAGGAGGTCCCGGTGAGGTTGCTGGTGCGGACGTTTCCGGCCGGCGGCGCGGGGGAAATCTCCAGGTTGTAGCTTTCCACCGGCGAGCCGGGGCCGTTGGGAACGGCCCAGGTGACGGCCAGTTCCTTGTCTCCAAACACCAGGGTGGGCGGCGCCGGCGCGTCGGGCTTGGCGTCCGGGCGGGCCGGAGCGGAGGCGGGCGAGGCGGCCGAGTCCCCCACCTCGTTGGTGGCCACCACGGTGAAGGTGTACTCCACATTGTTGGTCAGCCCGCTGAGCGTGCAGGTGGTGGCCGGGCACTGCTGGGAGAAGCCGCCGTTGCCGGCGACTTTGTAGCCGGTGATGGGCGCGCCGTTGCTGGCCGGCGGGGACCAGTTCAGGACCACCGTGCGGTCACGCACTTCGCCCACGGTGGGTGTGGCGGGGGCCTCGGGCTTGTCCTTGACGGTGAGCCGGATCCGGCCATCCACTTCGCGTTCGGTGTCCTGGGTCTTGTCCTGGACCCGGTAGCGAACCACCAGGGTGCCCACGAACTTCTCCGCGGGCGTCACGGTGACGGAGTCTCCGTCCACCGTGGCTGTGCCGGTTCCGGTTTCCACCAGGGCGCTCAGTACCTTCAGTGGCGACTCGGGGAACGGGTTCGTGTCGTTGGCGAGCACGCTGACGCGTTCGGCCTGGCCGGCGCGGGCGCTGGCCACCACGTCGTCATTCGCGGCGGCCAGGGGCCGCTTGGACGCCACCACCCGGACGGTGACGGTGCCCGCCACGGGGGCGCTGCGCCCGTCAGTGACGGTGAGCGCCACCGTCAGGGAGGCACCCTTGGGCGCGCCGCCGTCGGCCGTTGCCTTCAGGGTGCTCCCGTCCAGGGAAACCTTGATTCCGGCGGGGGCAGGGCCGGCGAGCGCGAACGCGAGCCGGTCCTTGTCCGCCTCGTCCACGTCGGTGGCCACCTGGCGAAGGTCCAGGAGCGCCTCCTCCCCCACCGCTGTCTCCAGGCTGCTGCCGGGGAACACCGGGGCGTGGTTGCGGGCGGGGTCCGCGAGGACGCGGATGCTGACGGTCAGCACGGCTTTCCGTCCGTCGGGATCATCCACGGTGGCGCCGTCGGTCACTTCGAAGGTGACCGCGGCGGGGCCGGAGTAGTCGTCCGCCGAGGTGAACTGCAGGGTGGTGGCGTCCTTGACCAGCGGGGCACCGTTGGAGGCAACCGCCTGCACTTTGGTGTCCTGGGTGATCCGGGGCGTTTTGCCGGCGCGGACCACCACGAGTTCCTGCAGATTAAGGGTGAGCGGCTGGCCGCTGATGACTTCCAGCGGGGCGCTGCTCTTCAGCGCGGGGCTTTGGCCCTTCAGTCCGGGGACCATGATGAACGCCGTGGAGGAGAGCCCGTCCACGTCGGTCACGGTGTACGGAATCAGCTGCGCGTCGTCGCTGAGCGTCACGGAGACCGTGCCGGTGCCGGACAACCGGGCGGTCGGTGCCGGCTGCGGGAAGCTGATGGCCAGCTCGGCAGCCACGCCGTCGGCGTCTTCGTCGTTCTTCAGGACGGGGACGTCCACCACGGTTTTGCCCAGGGTTTCGGCGAAGGTCACGCGGTCATCCCGGGCGATGGGAGGCAGCTTCGGCGCGTCGGCGCGGACCGTCACTTTCAGGGTTCCGACGGCGGTGCCGCCGCGCCCGTCACTGACGCCGTAGTGGACAATCACCGTTCCCGGTGTTGCCGGGGCGGTCAGCTGGACGCGGCCGTCCTTGACCTCGGCGGCAAGGCCGGCGTCTGCCTCCAGGCCGTTGCCGGTGAGGCTGACGGTGTCGCCGTCGGGGTCTGAGTCGTTGGCGAGGACGTCGGCGGCGATGTGGCGCCCCGGCAGCACGGTGACGGTGTCCTCAACGGCCACCGGGTTCTGGTTGGCTCCGGGAGCGGGGGCGATGCCCACCACCACGGAGGCGGTGGAGCGGGCGCCGAAGCGGTCCTCCACCACGTAGGTGAAGAGGTCCTGCCCGGAGGCATTCTGGGAGGCGGTGTACTCGATGTACGTGGCGCCCACCGTGGCGGTGCCCTTTGCCGGGGCCTGTTCGAGGCCGATCAGGGTGACCGAGTCGCCGTCGGGGTCGATGCCGTCCAGCGGGATGCTGATCCGGGAGGTCTTGCCCGCGATGACACGGGCCGTGACGGTCTGCGGAAGCGGGCGGGAGTTCTGCTCGGCCCCGCCGCCGCGGATGTGGATGGTGACCTGGGCGGAGTCCTCCTGCCCGTCGGGTCCGGTCACGGCGTAGATGGCGTGGACGGTGGTGGCGGCGGGGCCGGCCTTGAAACGCAGCACGTCTCCGGAGACGGAGAGCAGGCCCTGGGCCGGATCGACGTTCTGAACCAGGACCGGGTTGAGCCGGAGTTTGGAGCCGTTGGGGTGGCTGTCATTGGCCAGGACGGCGATGGTGGCCACATCGTTGGCGCGGACCGTGATTTCGTCCGGGACGGCCACGGGCGGCAGCAGTTTGCTGGGGGCAGGCACGGGCACAACAGTGACTTCACCGGTGGCGCTGGCCGTGCCGTTGGAGGCCGTGTAGGTGAAGCTGGTGGGCGCGGTGAGGCCCCGGATGTCGGTGATGCGCAGAATGTGGTGGTCCAGCACGGCCACGCCGATGGCGGAGTTTTTCGGTGCGCTGACGGACTGGATCACCAGGACGCCGCCGGCAGGGTCCGAGTCGTTGCCCAGGGCGTCGATCAGCACTTCGCCGCCCACCGGCAGGAGCGCAAGGTCGGCCACCGCCACGGGGGGCTCGCCGCTTCCACCGGCCGGGCCGATCTCGATGCGGATGAGGCCTGCGGCGCTCTCCGGACCGTTGGTGACCAGGTAGGTGAGGTAGTAGGAGCCGGGGTTGGCGGCGCGGAACCGGAACGTGCCGGACTGGTAGTCCGGGGTGACGGTGAGGTCCGGCGGCGTGTCCACCCGGGTGAGGCGGAGGGTGCCGCCGGCGGGGTCCACGTCGTTGGCCAGCGGGGAGACCACCAGGTCCTGCCCGGCGATGCCGGCGGCGTGGTCGGCGTTGGCTTTGGGCGGCAGGCTGCCCTTGGTGCGGACATCAACAATGACCTTGCCTTCGGTCTGGGCCTGGCCGTCGGAGACCACCACCAGGACCTCCTTGCGGCCCAGGCTGGTGCCTGCGTCCTGGAAGGTGAGCTGCCCGTCCGCGCGGGTGCGGACCTGGTCACCCTCGCTTGAGGTGGCGGCGGAGACCAGGAGCAGGTCATCGCCGTCGGGATCTATCCAGTCGGCGAGGACGTTTTGGCTGATGCTTTTGCCCTGCTCCAGGAGCAGGGTGGGCACACGTTTCTGCGCGGGGGCCTCATTGCTGTTCCGGTCCTTGACGGTGAGGGTGACCTTGGCGGTTGCCGTTCCGCCGCGGCCGTCATTGGCCTGGTACTGGAATGACGCCGCCCCGCTGGCCTCCGCGGGAACGGTCACTTGCATGCCGGTTCCGTTGTAGACGGGCTGGAGGGATCCGACGGCGGGCGCCTCGCCTTGGAGCCGGGCGGTGAGGACATCGCCGTCGGGGTCCGAATCATTGTCCAGGAGGGGCAGCAGTGTGGTGCGGCCGGGGCGGACGCCGAACTGATCGTCCACGGCGGTGGGCGGCCTGTTTTCCTTGGTGCGGTCAGGCAGCGTGTTGACGGGGTTGTTGTCAGCGGCCTGCTCGTCCTGGTCATCCGATTTGTCCGGCGGCGGGATGACATCGTCCCAGTTGGAGACCAGGCGCATGTCCTCGGTCACCAGCCAAACGTCGCCGGAAAAAGTGTCGTTCAGGACCACCACGTTGCGGTTGACGCGGAACACGAAGTCGGCGCGGGCGCCGGTGGAGGGGATGTCCTGGCGCGCGTTGTCAGTGGGGTTGTCGCAGTGGCGGATGTACTTTTGCGAGCCGGCCCAGGCCGCGTACACGCAGGATCCCAGGCGTACGGGGGCGGCAGCGTTTCCGGCGGCGCCCAGGTCTGTGATGGTGGCCGGGGATCCATCCAGCGGCTGCTTGACCAGGGCTTTTGCCGTGGCAATGGCCACGAAGGAGGCCGCTGGACCGCTCTGCTGGAGCCGGGCGCCGGCCGGGTCCGCAAGGGGCACTTTCTTACCGCCGGGCAAGAACAGCGACCCGGTGGCGGGGTCCAGGACCACGGGCTTGTCCCCCACGGCGGCGATCTGGGCCTTGTCGACGGTGCGGAGGGCTGCGTATTCGGTGGCTTCCGATGAGGCCACGGAGCCGCCGGCGTCCAGCTTGAGGGTGGTGAGCTCGCCCTTGGCAGGGTTGGCCGCGTAGACCACGTCGTCAGTGCCCACCGTGGCCACCACTCCCTTGGCGTCGGTGAGGACGGGCTCAGCGGTGGCGGCGTCGAACCCGCCCAGGGCGCTGTTGTTGGTGAGCCAGAGCGCGCCTTTGTCCGCGCTGGCCAGGGCAATGGATTTCTGGCCGAAGCTCACGGCTACGGGCGATGGCAGCGCCTGGGCCTGGCCCAGGGCAACATCGGTGACGCTGACGGGGCTGAGGGAGGACTTGCTCCGGTCCGAGAGGAACACGGTGCCGGCGTTCTGCAGCACGTCGAAGTCCGGGCTGGCGGCCATGAGTCCGCCGTCAAGGAGCTTGGACTGGTAGTTCAGGTGCCCCACCAGGTTTTTGCTGGCGTTGGTGACCCACACGCCGCCGTCGTTCAGGTCCACCTGGGTGACGGTGAACCCGGGGTAAATAACCGCCGCCGCGGCCACTACTGCCAGCGATGAAAACGTTGCTGCCGAGGCGAGGACACGCCTTTTGCGTTCCCCCCAAGAACGACCCCCCATTTGGGTCCCCCATCTCTAAGTAGCTGAATGCTATAGCGAGATGGAATTCACAACCTACTCGATGGAGCAAAGTTCATCCGGGGTCTGTAATAAATTGTCCGATAAGCCGCGGATTCCGCGCCAGCGCTGGGATCCGGCTGCTTCACGTCATGGGAAACAGAGAGCAAACAATCGTCCCGCCCGGACAAATATGCGGGGCCGCATTGGCCGGCTGCGGGCTGTTTTCCTCCCATACTGGCGCTCTTCATGGACGTGACAAATTTTGGCATATTCATAACAATGAGAGTCGCGACATTCGACAATTTCCAGATTTGGAATGGGGTTCCCCAGCGTCCACAACTCAGAACGCTAGCCCGGGGCTACCTGGTCCAGGAGCCGGATGATCCAATCCATGTCCCAGCAGTCTGTGTTCCGGGCGCCCACAACGGGACCACCCGCCGTCGGGGCGACCCCATGGCTCAGGCGGCCGGGCCGGACAACGGTGATGGGCAGATCCGGTGCCACCGGCGCACCGACGTAAAGTACCAATGCCGAAGGGTCATCCCCGCCTTGAGGTGACCGAAAGACCGATTCCGCGAAAATCTGCACGAGCTCAATGGCACGTGACGTGCTCAGGCGGAGGATCTCCCGCTGGCCTGTGGCGCGAACAACTTCCACAACGCAGTCCTCACCGTCCGGATACAGGTGGATTGCTCCCCCGGCAATTTCTGCTACGTCTTCCGCCGTGCCAACATACGCGGATAATCCGGGAGAGGAAAACACCGGGCCAAGGCCTTGAACCAACCGCGGATCGATGGCGACACGTCCGCTGTCCGCATCGGCCAGTCCGCGCGAAATGAGAGCGCGGGTACCGTTCACCACGAATTCCTGAAGGAGTGTCTGGTTTCCGTAGTCCAGGCCGATTACCGCGGCGGGCCAGATTTTCCCCGAATGGGCCGCGAGCGCAACCACTTCCGGGCCGCTCAGCTCAAGTCTCATAGTTTGAACAACCCCAATTTTGCGGGCCAGACATCCATGACCAGGTTGGGGAGGAAATTCATTTCGGCTTCTATGACAGCGTCCACGGCGTCCCACGGGTTTTGGGTGGCGTAGTCCACCACCTGAAGCCTTGCCTCTTCGGACCAGTCGGCCTTGCTGGCTTCGTTCACCACGTCAGTCCACACGGCAATGTTCGCGCCGGCAAGATACCCCACGGGACCGAAGTTCTTGACGGTGTCCCCGGCGGTCTTGGCGAGGATGCTGGCCGCATCGCCCCATTCGCCGTGGCTGACAGCATCAACCAGATCCGCGGCGTCCACCACAGTTCCAACCTTCTCGAGAAGGCCGCCGCCGGCGACTTTCGCGACCATTAGCGCCTGATCGGAAATGGTGAGGCCACCCAGCTGCAGCTGCCTCACATGGTGGTACATCTCAATCACGGCCCGCTCATCAAGGCCGCCGCCTTGGCTAACGGCGGGCGCGCCGGAGGAGGTGAGGGACGTTTGGTGACCACCGGGAAGAGAACCATGTGAGGATGCGCCGTTGCCTGCGCTGGCTTGTTGCTGTTCCTGGGCATTTCGAGACAGCGCCGATGCCGCCGTCTTGAGAGCTTCTGCGGAACGCGTTATGGCGAGCCTGCCGCGCTGGTTCCAGTCGGAGCGGAATCGTTCGGCGTCGGGCCCCCGCCAGGCATCCGGGGAGTTGATGTGCCGGTCCAGGGTTCTGATGACATTCAGCAGCGTGGAAGCCGAAGATTCGAACTGCTTCGCCAAAGACCGAAGCTGTTCTACGTCCGCCCCGAAGATTCCAGCAGCCAAAGCAATCCTCCTGAATTCAGGTTCAATGCAGTTGTCAGAGTGGAAGGAAGCCCACCGGTGGCCGCACGTTGTTATGTAGCTGCATCGTAGTATGCGGCACCTTTAGGATCCGCTGCCCCGGCAATAATTTCTCCGCGGCTGTCACAATTCTTGGGGTGCGGACATCGGGCACCCGCGCTTGGCCCCCCACGGCACAGCGCGGTTGACCGGGAGACGCCTACTCGGTCCGGCCGGCCGGTTCCAGTTCACGCTCCGCGGCCGGGGCCCGTTCCGGCACGGGACGGACGACGGCGGGCTCCAGCTTTCCGGAGGCCCAGCGCCGGATGGGGCGCTCCACAAAACGGAACGACAGGTAGGCCATGAGCACCGTCAGCGCTGCCGCCAGCGGGACGCGGACCCAGAGCGACGGGACCAGCGGTATCAGCAGGAGGTAGACGGGCAGGTGCCAGAGGTAGGCGGCGTAGGACAGGTCCCGGCCAGGGTTGGCGAGCCAAGGGTGGCTCAGGATCCGCGAGGCGAAGCCGGCCGGGCGAAGGACCAGCGATCCGATGACCACAGCGGCCAGGAGCGCCAGAACGGTGGGGCCGGCGGTCCAGAAGACACTGAACCAGGCGCCGGGGGTGGCCGGCTCCTTGAGCACGAACAGCGCGGCCACCAGCGCGAGCCCGGCGAGCGGGCCGGCCCAGCGGGCACCGGACTGCAGGGAGGCATGGACGGGGGAGCCGTGGCTGACGGACGCAAACAGCAGGGCCATCACGCAGCCGAGCAGCAGCTGGTCGGCCCGGGTGTCCGGCCCGTTGTAGAGCCGGGCCAGCGGCGCCCCCACCATCACCAGGATGAACCGCAGAACCAGAAACGCGGCGGCAAGGCCCGCCGTGAGCCGGACCACGGTGCTGAGCTTCCAGAACCGCAGCATCACCAGCAGCAGCACAGGCCAGACCAGATAGAACTGCTCCTCGACGGCGAGCGTCCAGGTGGGGCTCAGCGCGTTGCCGCCGGTGGAGGCACCGAAGACGCCGTAGTTGGCGAAGTTCATCACGTAGGCGGCGGCCGGGATGGCGTTGGCCTGCTGGCCGCCCCACCCGGACAGGGGGAAGACTATGCCCACGGCCACCACGACGGCGCACACGGCAAGGACCGCCGGCCAGAGCCGGGCGAGCCGCTTGGCGTAAAAGATGCGCAGCCGCAGCCGGCCGGTGGCCTGGTACTCCTTCAGGATGAGGAGGGTGATCACAAAGCCGCTGAGCGTGAAGAACACGTCCACGCCAATCGACCCGCCGGGGACCAGCTCCGTCACGGTATGGAAGAGAAAGACGCCGATGACCGCGATGGTACGCAGCCCGTCCAGGGCATGTTTGCGCCCGGAGATGAGCCCGTTTTGGGGCGAAACTGGGCGTTCCGCAGTTGTTTGAGTTCCGCTACTTGACCAATAATTCACCCATCAAGCCTACATAACGTTTCGGTAACGCCCCAAATGTCGGCTGGGCGGAGCCCTGATTCCCCTGCCTCTAAGTGCCCGTTGTGTCGTCCATATCCGCCAGCGGACGGGGTGCCGCGTCGCGGAGGGAATTATAGGCTCCTCGTAGCCGTACACAGACCCGATACTGAGCCTGCCGACTTCAGTCAGGGGCAGCAGCAGGTCCTTCTCGCCGCCTTCGTGGCTGACCCATTGGGCCTCAAAGTTGAGGGCCGGGACGCGGAACAGGCGCAGCTTTGTTTGGCCGGAGGAATTTTTCCGCCAGAGGGATCGCCGCTTCCATGGCACAGGTGAAGGGTCCCAGATGGGCCCATGCCATGGACATCTGACGGACACTCGCCTCAGCGCTTCGTCAATGTCAAAGAAAGCTGTGGCTTCGCCGTCCGTGGTTTCTTAGACCCGCAGCCCGACGGCCCCGGGGCCACTTACTTGCGTTCACCCAGCAGCCGGTCCGGGCCGAGGCAGTAGACGCGGAAGGCAGTCCGATCTGAACGGAGTCCCGTCTGCCCCCGGGTTGCACAGGTAATTGGGGTTCTGGAGCGTTTGCGCAGGTCAGGCATGGGGCGTCTCCCGAAATGGGGCACTAAAGGGTAGCCTGCTGGGGTGTCTCCGCATATCCGGAAGGTGAAAACCGGCTCGGGCGCGACCGCGGTGCAGATCGTGGAGAAGCGTTCCGGGGTTCGGCGAATCCTTGAACATCTCGGCTCAGCCCACGACGAAGCTGGGGTGGCAGCCTTGGTGCGCGCCGGTCACGAGCGCCTGAACTCAGGCCAACAGGCTTTTGAACTCGACCTCGCCCCGGCCGGCACAGAATCCGCGCCTCCTGCGCACAACGCGGTGGTCGCCGGCTCACGGTGCGAGGTCCTCTGGGAGGTCCTCGCAGAAGCCTACTCCCGGCTGGGCTTCGACATCCTCGGGGACGAGGCCTTCGCTGCGATGGTGCTCGCCCGGCTTGTGGAGCCAGCTTCGAAAGCCGCCACGGTCGGAATTCTCGAGGACCTCGGCGTTGCAGCCCCGCACCGGAACACTCTGGGAGCCGCGCTGAAACGCTGTCAGGCCCGCGACTACCGCGGCGCCCTGGCCAAGGCGTGCCTGGCCCACTCGGCCCGAACCACCGGGACCTCCGCGATGGTCCTGTATGACGTCACAACCTTGCATTTCGAGAACGAGGACGAAGACGAACTCCGCAAAGTCGGAATGAGCAAGGAACACCGCGTTGATCCTCAGGTTCAGGTCGGGCTCCTCGTGGACCCGGCGGGTTCCCGCTGGAGATGCACCTCTTCGAGGGGAACAAGGCGGAGACGACCACCCTCATCCCCGTCCTGAAAGCCTTCCAAACCCGCCACGGCGTGACAGACATGGTCGTCGTTGCCGACGCCGGGATGCTCTCGGCCGCGAACCTGAACGCGCTCGAGGACGCCGGGTTCTCGTTCATCGTCGGCTCCCGCCTGACCAAGGCCCCGTACGACCTGGCCGAGCACTTCGAACGCCGAGGGGACTACTTTGAAAACGGGCAGATCCTCGAATCCAGGCGCGTCATGGGCACCGGCAAGAATGCGCGGGAGCGGCGGATCGTCTACCAGTACTCGTTCAACCGCGCCAAGCGAGATAACCGCACCATCAACCTCATGATCGACAAAGCAGAACGCATCGCCGACGGCAAGGTTCCGCTGAAGAAGGCCAGGTTCCTAAAGGTCACCGGCGCCCAGAAGGCCCTGGACCAGGCCACCATCGACCGCGCCCGCCAGCTCGCAGGCCTCAAGGGCTACGTCACCAATCTCCCCGAATCCACAATGCCCCGGGCCGCGGTGATCAACGCGTACCACGACCTCTGGCAGGTCGAAGCTTCCTTCCGCATGACTAAATCCGACCTACGTGCCCGGCCAGTGTTCCACCGTCAGCGTGACGCCATCGAAGCCCACCTCACCGTAGTGTTCGCGGCCTTAGCCATCGCACGCCATCTCCAGGACACCACCGGCGTCACAATCAAGAGACTCGTGCGAACACTCAAACCCCTGCGCACCGTGACTGTCCTTATCGGCACCCAGACCATCACCGCCGCCCCAGCCATCAATCCCGAAGCACGGGCCATCCTCGACCAGCTACCCCCAATCAATCAGCCGGGGCACTAAGACTGTGCAACTCGGGGCGGAAGGCAGTCCGATCTGAACGGAGTCCCGTCTGCCCTCCGCTCGGTGTGCTGGGGGGCTGGCAGATAGCTTCTGTTGGTACTGCTGGTCTGGATAGTTGGTGTGCATTCTCGCAACATCGTGGACACCGGATCTCGCCACTTCGTAAACGCTGAATCTCACGACACCAACAACCCGGAACGCCAGTACCAACTCAAGCTATCCGCCAGGGGGCGGTTGACTGCTTCAAATGCAGCATCGGGCGTGATTCCCGGGCCGCGATAAGTATGAGTAAATGGTGGGGCATCAACATCGCCCGACGCATTCCAACGTCGGACATCAACGGACTTTGAGCAACCTAAAGGCGCACACGGCATTCTCCAAGGGTGCAGGCAACGAACAACGAAAACGTTCAGACTCCCCAGGATCTGTTGCTTTGAGCCAAAGTGGAACCTTACGCCCGGGCTGGCACGGGGGACAACCGCCTGACTATGGACCACGGCCGTCCGCGTTGGCCTGTTACGGACGTTTGGAATGATCGGTTGTCCAGAGGAAGAGCGAGGCGAGCCGTCCCATACGTCCGATTTCAATAGCCCCCGAAACTGGGATGGGCAGTCGCTCAATATGCGCGGTAGGTCCAAATCGGTCCAAAAGCACGGCCGATCAGCAGGGTCCGCAACGGACTCCCGCAGTTCGCTCTATGTCTGCTCGGTCCGCGTGGTTCAAGGTGTGGAAGGAGGCCAGCCGGCCTCAACTGCGACCTCGTTCAACTTTGACCAGACGGTGTGCAACATTCCTACTGAGTCTCGGCGTACCAAGACCGCGATCAAACGAGATCCCACCCATCGCTCAACCAGGACATCTCCAGCCGACCGTGTGACAAACACATCCTCAGCAACCCATGCAACTCCATCCTTAACACCAAACAACGCTGCCTTAAGTCTCGTTCGGCTGTCCATTACGGCCGGCCCGCAACAAGGTTCGCGGCTCCACAATGATCTGTAATTTCGCCCATGCGCCGAACCTAATTCAAAACAGATGGCAGGCCACGAGTACCGAATACCTGTCTTTCGCTGGAACAGGCACTCGCGTACTCAGGACGACGAAAAAAATTCTGGAACGCCCAACAACAATCACCACATGCGGCCACTGACGCCGTGGCAAACGTAACGCCGCGGGTCACGTGTTGTCGCAGCCGCCAAACGCACCCGACAGCGGTCCACTAGAACCTAGGGGCAAAGACACAAGCTAAACTGGAGGCCGGTCACGGTAAGTCCGGGCTACTCCACCGTGACGCTCTTGGCGAGGTTGCGCGGCTGGTCCACGTCGTAGCCCTTGGCTGCGGCGAGTTCGGCGGCAAAGATCTGCAGCGGGACCGTGGTCAGCAGCGGCATCAGCAGCGTGGGCGTTTCCGGCACGTAGAAGACGTGCTCGGCGTAGGCCTTCACGGCTTCGTCGCCTTCCTCGGCGATGACCAGGGTGCGGGCGCCGCGGGCGCGGACTTCCTGGATGTTGGAGACCACCTTGGCGTGCAGCGAGTCGCGGCCGCGGGGGGACGGGACCACCACGAACACCGGCTTGCCTTCGTCAATGAGGGCGATGGGGCCGTGCTTGAGCTCGCCCGCGGCGAAGCCTTCGGCGTGGATGTAGGCGATTTCCTTGAGCTTGAGCGCGCCTTCGAGTGCCACAGGGTAGCCCACGTGGCGGCCCAGGAACAGGACGGACTGCTCGTTGGCCATGCTGCGGGCCAGCTCGCGCAGCGGCCCGGCGCCGTCGAGGATGGTCTGGATCTTCGCCGGGATCTTGCCCAGGTCCGCCAGGACGTCCTTGATCTGTCCGGAGAAGATGTTCCCGCGCAGCTGCGCCAGGTACAGGCCCAGCAGGTAGGCCGCGGTGATCTGCGCCAGGAAGGCCTTGGTGGAGGCCACGGCGATTTCCGGGCCGGCGTGCGTGTAGAGCACGGCGTCGGATTCACGCGGAATGGTGGACCCGTTGGTGTTGCAGATGGAAATGGTTTTGGCACCCTGTTCGCGGGCGTACCGGACAGCCATGAGGGTATCCATGGTTTCGCCGGACTGGCTGATGGACACCACCAGGGTGTTGCTGTCCAGGATCGGGTCGCGGTAACGGAACTCGTGCGCGAGCTCCACCTCGGTGGGGATCCGGCACCAGTTCTCGATGGCGTACTTCGCCACGGTGCCGGCGTACGCGGCGGTGCCGCAGGCAAGGACGATGATCTTGTTGACCTGCTTGAGCTCTTCCGGATCGATGCGCAGCTCGTCCAGGGTCAGGTTGCCGTTCAGGTCCGAGCGGCCCAGCAGGGTCTGGCGGACGGCGTCCGGCTGATCATGGATTTCCTTCTCCATGAAGGAGCTGAAGCCGTCCTTCTTGGCGGAGGCCGGGTCCCAGTCAACGTGGTATTCCTTGCCCACGGCCGGTTCACCGAAGAAGTCAGTGATTTCCACCGAGTCCGCGGTGATGGTGACAATCTGGTCCTGGCCCAGTTCCACCGCGCGGCGGGTGTAGTCAAT
>JAHFUZ010000056.1 GCA_023264815.1 Arthrobacter sp.
CGCCGTCAACGCGCCCTCGGACGGCTGACACCCATCGAGTTTGAGACAATAAAAAACGCGGCCTCAGCCGCGTAAGAAAATATCAACCCCAGCTGTCAACTAAACCTTCAGCAGTCCCATACATCCGACCGAACGGCGAAATTGTCGCACTCTTGGTCGTCGCTCCCTCAAAAAATGATCGGGAACGAGTCATACCCATGAGCCCTGACCTTTTCCACGTCATCGCCACGATCATTCGACGCCTGACCAGGAACAGGGAAGGCGTGCCACTGGCGACTCGATTCAATCCCTACGACAGAGTCACTAGCGAGCCGCTGCCGTTCCTCTTCCAGCGCACCATCGGACAACGCACTGAAGTGATCAACGCCGGATCGCTTCGTGATGAACTGGCCAAACTCAGCGACGCCGTCGCCATCGATCATCCCGAGCTGGGTGGTTGCCGCTTCACACCGCACGACTTCCGCCGCCTTCTGGCCACGGACCTGGTCAATAACGGTCTGCCTATCCATATCGGCGCCGCACTCCTGGGACACCTCGATATCCAAACAACCCACGGCTACGTCACCGTCTTCCGCGAAGACGTGGTCCGGCACTACCAGAAACACCTCGCCGAGCGGCGCGCCGCGCGTCCAGCCCGGGAATACAAATCTCCAACCGATACGGAATGGGCTGAATTCGAAGAACACTTCGACAAACGGAAAGTCGAGCTCGGGAACTGTGCACGCCCCTACGCCACCCCCTGCGAGCATGAACACGCCTGTATTCGCTGTCCCATGCTCCAAGTCGACCCCGGAATGCTCGGTCGGCTCGACGAGATCCATTCAGACCTGATGGCCCGACGTGAGCTCGCTCAGACGAAGGGGTGGTTGGGGGAGATAGAAGGCATCGAACTGACCGTTCAGTTCCTCAAACAGAAACGCGCCGACGCTCACAGTGCTGTCCAGCGCGGACAGGTAGACCTGGGTATCCCGGCTGTCCGTCGCTAACGGGTAATTAGTTGGCAGGGCCGAACGCTGTCTGATCTTCCCAGGGCCGATTGGGAATCAAGATTTTCCCCTCCTGCCGGTTACACGCGGCTGGCCACGGGGCTCCTTGCCCGCGGCAACCGGCAGACCCGGGACATGTGAAGAGCACGAAAAGGTCCCCGGTTCAACCGGGGACCTTTTCATGCTCAGAGTTCACGCAGCCACCCTGTCAGGGGTTCCGCGTGCTGCTTTGATTTCTGGTCTCCCATTCTTCTGACTCGAAAAACTCTTCTAGCTCTGCCCGCTGACCTTCGGATACTTCAGCGCCATCATCAGCCAAATCAAACAAAGGTAAATAACCTTTCTGCTTGGCTAAGTCGTTGGCAATGGCCAGAGATGCTTTGTCTTCCGCAGAAACTTCTTCATCTCGAAGAATGCGTTGGGCTGCGTGCTCACCTCCGGAGACCTGCAATATCACCATGAGATCGAAATTTCTTAGTTCATGACGCTTCCAGATGCTTTTCAGTTCAAGTGGTCCGTAGGTTGTTTCGCCTGCCCTGTATTCCTGACTGTTCATTCAGACCCTCACTTGTAGCACTCCGTTGTATGCCGTCCTACTTCGCTTCCGTCCTTCTTAAGGTACATCGTTGCGGTGTAACGACCCGATCCATGATTGGCCGCGTAGAACGTGGAAGTGGTCAGGAAGCCGCTGCTGCTCGCTTGCAGCGTCTGACGGGGCCAGTTGTCGTACTCGCCGGTGCCGTCTGGGAAGGTTACGGACCACCAAGTCTCATAATATGCGCCGCCCTGAAGGTCCCATGCCGCGCCGCTGTATGCAAAAGAACTTCCGGAGCACCCTACATAGACGTCAACCTCTGGCCACCACAGACCGGACGGACTGGCTTGGTCATTGTCCGGCTCTTCTTTATTGAGCGACGGCGAAGGCGATGGCAAGGTGGTGGAAGCATAGCTCGGTGCAGCGACCGAGAATAAGGCCAGCATAGTCGCAAGAACAAGTAGTGCTTTACGGACAAGATTCATTATTCCCCCAATTTTCATTCTCATGATCAAACCTCAACTCGTAAGGCCTCCCGGTTTATGGCAGCCCAACAGAGCAGTAGAAGTGATCATTCCCCCAACTTGAGACCCCGGGGATTAGCCGGTTGCGATGAGTCTAGGGCTGGCGCATAGGATTATTCAAGACCTTAGATAAAGGATTGGCGCTGTGGGGCTGTGTATAGAGCAGCGCGGTCGGCCAAGGGTTTGGGGCAGGCGCGCGCGCATCTCTTCTTCAAATAAGCATGCTTTTGCAAAAAGGCATCAAAGACAGTTGTGAGCATCTCTTCCGCCGGCGTATAAATCGATCAGGTGAAGTACCGCGTACTAATCGTTGGGATCGGAGCGTACGCGGCGGTTGCAAAGTGCAGAGAAGCGACCACGGTCCGGCGCGAATGGGTCAAGAACCTGCTGGCTCGGAAGCAGGCCCCGAAGGGCTGGCAGTACTTCACCGTGCACGCCATCACTCACCACTCCGAAACCGCCAGCGGCTATGACGGAAAGGTCGCCGCTGAGATGGTCGGGGCGAAGGTCGAAGAGTCCAACGCCTGGGCGTGGAACCCGCTCCGGGAGCACGTGGCCAAGACGACGACGCGTCCGGAGTTTTCCCTGATCGCGCTGGTGTGCGCAGGGTATGAAAAGACGATCGCCAAGGACTCGTGGCGGTCCCCGAGCCAGACCCACAGGGACTACCTGAACCAGCTGGTTCTGTGGGGACACCGCGAGTGAGGTCGAGCAGATCATCCTCAACAGCGGCCAGCCAGCCGAAGCTGACGCCGCCTAAACTGGTACCGCCTTGCCGGGCGTCATCTGTCGCACCGCCTGGCAAGGCCACCAGCCCATCACCACACCAGGGCACGGAGCCTTCCAGAAGTCGGGCGGTCCGCCGCCCAGGGCGAACCACAGCAGCCACTCACCAGCGGCGGACCGCCGCTCGACGCGACTACCCTAGGCCCGCACCTTGGTGCCGCGCTGTCACAAACAGCGGGGTTTCCCCGCGCAACTGGGGTTGCGGAAACATGCTCAGCTACGCTGAGTTTGCAAGATCTCCTTTGTCCGAGGAGCGAAGACAGGCCGACCCTCCAGCCGGCCTGTCTTTGTTTAACCACACACGCCGCGCACAACCAGGTGGAACACAGGCGCCCGCGTTACGGCAAAGATTTAGACACGTCGCTGCAGAGACAGCAAAAGGCTCCGCACCCAACTGGTGCGGAGCCTTAACCATGTGTGCTCCAGGTGGTAAAAGATCCGGCCACGTCCCGGAGCTGGGACGGCAGCGGCGAGGCTTGGCCCAGGGAAAACGGTCCGGTCCCAGCCCCGCACCCAACAGAGGCTGTGCGCAGCCACCGTTCACCCAAGGCGAACGTGCGCACCGGCGGTGACATGGTGGTTGTGTGCAGGTGGTCCGAAGGGTCCCGTCGTCCAGATGTGTGCGGGAAAAGCAGCGGAGCGGTTGGGCTTTTGCCGTGCACATGTGGGCGAGGGGCAAGCTACTCGGCCGCGGTAACCCCGTCGTCAGAGGACGGGGAATTGTCGTCCGAGGTCCGGGGGGTGGCCGGCTTCCGGCGACGCGTGGCGGCACCGGATTCGAGGCCGAGTTTCTTCAACTCCTCCGGGCTCCACCCGTCTTTGGTGGCGCGCACGTAGGCGCGCTTGTCCTCACGCTCGGCGTCGGCGAGCTGTTCGCGCAGGTCAGTGATCCGCTGCCTGGCCTTGACCAGGTTCGTCACGGATTCGACACGCGAGTCCAGAAGGGCGCGGGCCTGATTGCGGGTCTGTTCAATATCAATGGTTGGCATGCCCCCACCGTAACCACAGGCCGACCCGCTTTTCCGGCAACGACGCGCAGCGGCGTGCCACTTCCCAATCAGCAAAGCACCGAAGGTGCGAAAAAGAGCAGGAGTCGACTTCGGCGGAGCAAGCTGGGAACTTAGCCGGGCTAAGTTCGTGTCGTTCCCGGGAACTGCGTTCCGGTCGCGGCAGACTGGTGTCTGGTCCTGGGGTTTCCGGGTCGCTGCGCTGGCGAGGTAGGGGAGGGGCGGAGAAGATGAGTGAAGGCAATGGCTTCGCCGGTTGGAAGTCCCGCCGCCGCCGCGCGAACGTTGACGGTGGCAGGGTGCACCGTCACGAGGTCAAGGTCAGCCCCGAAGAAGAGGCCCAGCTGTTGGCCCTGGCGGAGAAGCACCGCGTCACGATCCCGCGGCTCCTGATCGAGGCGGCGTTGAATGAGGACAGCGAAAGCCCGTCGGAGCGGCGTGATCAGTTCATGCAGCTGTCGAACCTGCAGCGCCTGATCGGGTCCGTGGCGAACAACATCAACCAGATCGCCCGGCACGCCAACTCAACGGGTGAAGTACCGCCTGATGCGGCGCCCGCTATTGCGCATGCCAGGAGCGTCATCATCCGCATCGACCGCCAGCTCGCTGACATGGCCGGCCGGTGATCCTGACGTGATTCCGAACATCACCCAGGGCGACCGCATGGCGGGCCTGATGATCTACCTTGCCGGCCCGGGCCGTGCCAATGAACACGAGGAGCCGCACCTTGTTGCCGGCGACGCTGCGCTCATGGCGTGGCATGACGATAACGAACTGAACCGCGACGCGGCCCTGGATATTGCCAATGCCCTGGACCGTGCCAAGCAGTTCTACAAAACGGAGGTCGACGGCGGCCACGTCTTCCACTGCTCACTGAGCCTCGCAGCTGAGGAAGGGCAGCTCACTGACGAGCAGTGGGGCGCTATCGCGAATGACTTCATGAAGGACATGGACTTCACCGAGGACGGCGGCAAGGCCCCGGCCCGGTGGGTTGCCGTCCGCCACGGGCTGAGCAAGAACGGCAATGACCACATCCATATCGTTGCCAGCATGGTCCGCGATGACGGCACCAAATGGAACAGCTGGAAGAGCAAGTACAAGTCTCAACAGGTCGCCCGGGCACTGGAGAAGAAGTACGGACTCACCGAACTCGACGCCGTCCGCGCCGAGCGCGGATACACCCCCGCGGAACAGGCCAAAGCCGTCCGCCAGGGACTGCCCGAGGTCGAACGCCACAGCCTCGCCCGCAAGGTCCGCACCTGCGCATCGGCGTCAACGGACGAAGCCGAGTTCGTCCGCCGCGCCCGCCAGGAAGGGCTGCTCGTGCGGCCCCGGTACGCTGCCGGCCGAACTGACGTCGTGACCGGATACTCTGTAGCTGAACGGCCACGCAAGGGGGAGCGGGCGGTCTGGTTCGGCGGTAACTCCCTGGGGCGCGATCTTGCCTTGCCCAAGCTTCGCAGTGAGTGGGAAAGTACCCCCGAATCTGCAACCGCGGCCGTCGCGGAATGGAATGCAGCATCCCGCAACCGCCGACCCGTTGCACCGGGCAGGGAGACGCTGCAGCCCTCCGCGGAGCTGTGGAGCAAGTACGCCCACGACATCAGTGCTCTTCGCGAGAAACTGGCCACCACCCCGCATAGCGACCATGTTGCTTGGGCGCAGGCGGCCCGCGAAACCGCAGCGGCATTTGGTGCATGGTCAAAGCGCATCGAACCCACCCCCGGGCCACTCGCGGATGCTGCGCGTGAGCTGTCCAAATCAGCCCAGCTGCGCCGGTACCCGAAGCGGCCGGCGGTTGCGTTGCCGTCGGCACGTGGCGCGACCATGATCCTGCTGGCTGCCACGTCCAAGAGCGATCGGGCAGCGTACGCGCTGATGTTCAGGCAGCTCGCTCAGACCGCCCGGGCCATCCACGACATGCACAAAGCAACGGACGACCTGCGACGTGTCCGTGGCCTCGCGGCAGCGGTGACCGCTGCCAGTAAAGCCGTTGAAGCCAGTGCTACAACGCAGACCATCAAGGCGCAGCCCATCACGATGGAAGCACTGCGGGAACAGTACCCGGGAGTCAGCGAAGAGGCCCTCCGCGCGCGGCTCATCGCCGAGCGTAACCGCGGCGGCTCACCCCTCCCGACGACATTGACCAGGGCAGAACGGACACTGCAGCAGGCCGGAACCACGGGCCCGCAGGAACCACACATGGACCACCATCCGAAACCAGGTATCGAGCGATAGGGGAGAAGCATGAGCGAAGCAGACGGAATGGACGAAGCAGTAGACGGTGCAATGCGTACAGGGCTGATGGTCGCCGCACGCATCGGTGAACAATTGGCACGTATGCGGGAAGAGGAACAGCGCAACATCGCAGCCGCAGAAGAACAACGAGCACGGCAACTGCAGGAACGCTTCGACGCCCAACGCGCAGCCGCCCGCGCCCAGCTCGCGCCCACCGCCAGGGATGACTGGTGGGACAAAGCCACACCCGACATGATCGAACAAGCCCACCAGACCGCCACCGCATGGAAGGCCTACGACCCCGAAGCCGCCCGAGCAGCAGAACACATCCGTGAGCAGGTGAAGGCCCGCTACGGTATCGACGTGAACAACACAGGGGCGGATGAAGCGTCCGTGTCCGCGGCCCTTACCCGGGCACAGCAAGCACGTACCGAAGCCGAAAACGAAAAGGCCAAGGCCGCAGCTGCACGCACGGATGAAGTGGTGGCAGGTGCCGCTGTCGCTGGTGCCAACAGGCAGGACACTGCAGCGCAGAACGCACAGGACGAACCCGCCTACGACTCGTCTGAACGACGCCAACAACTTGCAGAGAGCTTGGAAGGCAAAGGCGACCGCGAAGCCGTCAACTCCCGCCTTCTGGCCGACAAACACCAGGGCGTTCCAGCGACAGGCGCCGTGGCACAGAAGCCATCGCTTGCCAAGACATCGAAGGTGACCAAGCAGGGCGGCAAAGGAAAGACGCTGGAACGCGGCGGACTAGAGCGCTAGAAAACGCCTATTCCGTTACTTCAGTCCGACCGATGACGGGCTCCGTACATCAATATCAACGCTAATCACAGAGGAGAGTCCGTGTCTGAAAAGCAGTACCGGGACAAGCTGGTTCAGTTAGCCCGGCAAGAGGGCGTAGAGCAGACGAACCTGTCTAAAGCGCGCACTTCCGCAGCTAAGCACCGAGCCGCTGCCTCTGCGGCGTTGAACAAAATATCGCGGACGACAAGTGAGGCAATGGCTCGTTCCCACCGCCGTGCGGCCGAGACCGCAGAAAAACAGGCTGCCGCGGAGGACGCGAAAGCAGCTAAGGCTTCGGTGAAGCTGGCCCAGCTTGCCAAGGACGCGACCACCGCCAGGACCAACCTTGAGCGGGAGGAAAAAGCTACGGCCAGGAAAGTCGAAGCCCAACGCAAACAAACACTCCAAGCGGCCACACGAGAGCGACAAGTGGAGAAGGCCCACGCGCGAGAAATTGCTCGTTTGACCCGTCCGGAGGTGAGGTATGTTCACGAGGTTCGCATCATTCCTGAGCCCAAGCCTGAGCCTCTGCGCGTGCTGTATATGACAGCCAACTCCGAAATGAATCTGCGGACCGATGCGGAGGTCAGAGGCGTGCAACAGGCCGTTCGCGGATCTCTCCATCGAGATCTGATTGAAATTTCCTACAGGCCATCCGCTACTCCTGAAGACATGCTTGACGGGCTGAACGACCTGCGTCCCCATGTTGTCCATTTCTCTGGACATGCCGGCGATGCTGCGCTGCTTTTTGACAATGGTGACGTTGCTACGCCGGAGGGGCGGGACATCCCCTACGACTTGCTGGCGCTGGCGCTTTCATCCACAGACACCCCACCGGCCCTTCTCATACTTAACGGTTGCGACACTTTAGATGGAGCTGAGGTCCTCCTAGATGTCACCGGAACGATCATTGCAACGGCCGACTCCATAGGTGATCTCGCCGCGGCCACCTTCGCTGCAAGATTTTATGCTGCCGTGGCTTCGGGCCAGTCAGTCTCAGCAGCTGTAAAGCAGGGAAAAGCAGCCTTGGACTTCATGGGGTTGAACGAAGGTTGGAAGCACGATGTTCTCGCGCGTGCGGATATAAACCCTGAAACGCAGGTTTTGGTGAAAGCGACCGAAGAACGCGACTCATAAAACACGTCTTTGCAACGGACGCTGGGGCCTGACGGCGCTGACCGAAGCCGTTAACAGCAGCGGCTAGCCTTAGTGCATGTGGAGGCAGAGCAAGGACCAGCAAGTGAAGCACGTGGTCGAGGGCCTAGCCCTCGGCGTACTCGCCCGAGACGTCGAGGCGGTGACGAGCGCCAAAATGGAGCTGGAGTTCGCCTTCAACAGCGCCTGGCGTAAGTGGTCACGTGCGCCTGAGTTTCCCAATATCGGGGGCCATGACCCAGGCAACGTCTTTTGGATTGGCATGGGGAGGTCCGAGACGCGTCGAGGGGTGGGCGCAGCGTGGGCGCGAGGACAATGGTCCGAGCCGTACATACTCCGCGACGGCTGGTCCGTTGCAGACTGCCTTGACCTTCATGCTGACGAGCGAGCATCGGCGGGCGACTGGAAAAACCTGGGACGGCTTTTCATCGAGGGATTCAAGCCCGAGAAGGTGCGCTATGCCGGTTCGTAAAGCTTCTGCGGTGATTCACATCTTGTGTGGAGGAACAGATAAGGTTGCTTAAGGCAATCTGCTGGTAATGGTGCATATTCGTGCCGGTTGATGCCTCTACTAATCAGTACTCGTGAGGATGATCCGTGCTGCCGCCTGACGATCGCTAGCGTCAAGGTGGCATACCCACATCATGAGTAACTCCGCGGCCGCAGCCGACCCGTTATCTTCAAGGAATTTCTGATGCATCCCCATCAGCACAGGCTGTAATGGATCATCGACGGCCAACGTGGAGTCCTTTCTGGCCGCACGTATCGCCCGGAGGACAAAGGGCAGAGTGTCGGGCCGCATCCATGGCTGAGTGATCATTTCTCTGAGCAGCAGCCTTAGGTTCAGTGATGCGGGGACGGAATCTGTAACGATGTTTAGGACTCCGGCTGCGGTGTTCTGGACCCACGCATGTACCAACTCGGGTGATGTGTGGCCGACCTTGGACAGCGCTTCGTGCAGGAAATCTACGACTGAGCGGGGTGTCTCCCAGGTGAGGGGGCGGGCCAGCGCTGCGGCTGCCCCTGCTCCCTTCCAACCGGTAAGGTCAGCGGCCAGGCGCATCACTTTCAGATCGAATCCGAGGTCAACGTGGAAGTTGGCCAGCAGGGTTGCCTCTGCAACTTGGCTCAGTTCGAGTGGGATCCGTCTCTTGCGGGCCAGCGCGCGGATGAGGTCGACGGTTCCAAAGGATGGAAGCCCGTATTCTGCAGCGAGAAGCCGAAGCAGCCGGTCATCGCTCCAGAAGGGAGTTTGTGAGTTGATGGCGTAATCGAGGGTGTTCAGCCACACACCACTCATCTCCAAGTCCGTCAGTTGTCGGGGCACCCAGTTGCGTCGGTTGCAAGCCCGGAGGGCCTTAACTGTTCTGGTGGCGCTTTCGGCTGCCTTGGTTGCTGCTTCTTCGCTGATTACGGAGGGGACGACTCGCTGCTCTTCCTCGTCCCAATTTGCTGACATTGTTGTCCGTAGGTTGAGCATTTGTTCGGCTCTTTGGGCATCGCGGAAGGCAGTGTCGGTGCTTTCCAGCATTGCGAAGACACCAATGAGCTGGTCTGCAATTTGGGGGTCCAGTAGGGACAAGGACACGGCCGCAGTAGTGTCGATCGCGACAGGGTGGCCGAGGGCTTCATCAATGGCGCTACTGCCGGCCTCGGCCTGTGTTGGACTATGACTGTAGACAAGGCCGGATCCGCGTTGGATCGCAAGTTCTGCATAGCTACGCCCGGTTACTTCGGTTGCGAATCCAAGTGGTATTTCTCCGTCGCGGATTTGCTGTTCGAGTTCCGCGAGTTCTCTGTTGCCTCGTCGGTCCCTGAACTCCTGTTCGAGGGCTGAGAGTGGGTTGTCAGCAGGACCGACGGGAATGGCTCGAAAGACTGTGCTTTTCGGGTTCGCTTCGGTGAAGCTGGCTGTTGCGGCGTGCAGGGCTTTGAGGTCAGTCTCGGTAACTTCTGTTTCTTTGCTGGAAAGCCCGAAATGAATTTGGGCGAGGACGGCGCCGAGGAAGTCCGCATCCTCTGGAAACTGTCGCATAATTTCCAGCGATCGATTCACAAACCGAGGGCTTCTGTCGTGTGTTGATGCCAGCGAGATCCAAACTCGTGCGTCTTGAAGGTCGCGAGGTTGGATGGGTTCGCCCGGGCCAGTGAGCGCTGACCATGCTCCAGCGCCGTCTCCGCTCCGGACGAGACAGTGAACGAGAGCCCATCTTACGGCGTGGTTATCCGGGGCAAGCATGATCATGCGCCGAACGGTTCGTAGCGACTCATCGTGCAGGCCTTGGGCTTCCAAGGCGTCGAGGCGGAGGCGGAGTACGTCTAGTTCACTGTCCCAGCTGGCTCCTGCCATTGACAAAGCTGACTGTGTTGCTGCTACCGCCTGGGCGTAGTCGCCAGCGTGGAGGTATTTCCCTGCTGCCATTTTCTCGAGGAGGGGACTATGCCACCGCTCTGCTCCAGCCTCGAGGGTCCTGGCTGCTTCAGAGTGCTGGCCAACAGCTGAGAGTTGCTCGGCTAGGAGCACGGTCAGTATTTCTGCCTCGTGGGCTCTGGCGCGAAGGATTGTGATTCGATCCCCAGGTGCGGACATGACCCGGTGAATGGTGTTTATCCTCTCCACGGCGTGAGGGTGTCGCGCTGCGAGATCAGACAGGTTTGGCATGGACCCGCCCATGGGTGCTAGAGCGTTGGCTGCCTGGAGGCGTTCGAAATCGTCGGAGGCCAGGTCCCAGGCTTCCATCCATGCTGACTCTGCCGATTTATCGTCGCCTCCGCCATGTGCTGAGAAGGCCTTGACCCAGGCGGTTGTGTAGGGGTCGTCGATGCCGCCTGCGATTTTGAGTGCGAGGTCAAAATTGCTCATGCACGCGGCTAGGATCGCTGTTTCCCGCCGCAGCCGGGGGTCTCTGGCTTCCTCGGCTGTGGCTGCACCATCGGGGGGGCCTTGGGTGTGGCGCCATGCTTGGTCAATTTCGTTGCCCAGAACTGACGCTTTGACTGCCACGAGTATGGGGGTAACGCTGTCACCCCTCCATGTCCTTCGCCCGTCTCGGGCCTTAACTGCCATTCTGTGCGCTTCGGCAAAGTCGGCGAGTGGGTTGTCGCTGACGCCGTAGAGGCCACGGCTGAGCAGCATCTCGGCTGCCCGCAGCATGGGGCCACTTGCCTCTGCATTACCCGAGCAAGCCTCAAGTGCTATGGAAATCGCCCTGTTGAGGTCTTCCTGCGCCGCCGCGCACTGACTCAATAGCAGCTTGTGAATCATGCTGTCATTGGTGTCGGTTGGCTCCCATCGGTTCAACTCGCCCTCGGCGGCCGCATATTCTTCGTCCAGCAGCAGTTTCAAGGCCAGTCCCATGGCGTGTCTCGGTTCAGAGCGCTCGATAGCTTCCCGGGCCTGTTGGTGGTCTCCGTTTTCGCCGACAAAATTCAAGGCTGTTCGAGCCCACCAGTAGTTGGCGGGGGCTGCGCCGACCTCGATACCTCGAATGATGAACGTGTGGGACGCTTCATGCTTGCCGTAGTCGCTGGCAACCAGCCCGAACCAGCACCAAGCTTCGGCCGGAGCCTCATCGAAGTGGTTCGGACGATCTGTGGCCCATTGCTCTAAGACGTTGCCTGGAGAATCAGTGCTGCACAGGGTGTGTAGGAATCGGCGAAACGCCGGCCACATCTGGGCCAGTTCTTGGGCCTTTTCGCGCCGCCACGGGTGCAATTTGGCAAGATCGCCTCCCAACGTGTCCTGCCCGTTGAATGCGTCAAGAAGGAGACTCGTTTGATCCTGCAGCGCATTTCGGGTTTGTTCGCCTTCAGACTCGATCTTCGACTGAGTCCAGCCGTTAGCCAGAACGTTGGCGTCCGCAGGCGCGTGGGCCCGTAGATACTCGTCGAGAACCAGTCCGAGCACGGCCGCCGCATCCGCCTGCCGTTTGTCTTCATCGCCCGCGAGCCGCCATGCCAGATTCTGAATGGCCGAGGCAACCGCTGCGCTCGTCCCGGCAGAAAGTTGGCTTTGAACGTCATCCCGCCCAAGCCACCCCCGGATAGCCCACGGACTGATCTTTATATGCATTTTTTCGGCACTTCGGGCTGACGCGAAGGCCACCCGAAGCCTGAGGAGCCGCTTGTTCAAGAGGTTTCTGATAGGCGCAGAAGCTGCGCCAGCTCCGAGTTTCCCCAACGTGGTCACTACAGCACCAGTGGCTATCGGCTCCATCCCAGCTGGTCCCCTCTTATTCGGATATGCGACTACTATCCTTCGAATGCTAACAATATCTACTGATGTCTAGCATTTCGCTATACTTTTTTATACTTCAGTAGATCTTCCTAGAGGTGAGGCGCATGGACCCCGTATCCAATCCCTATTCGCCGGGTGCAGGGCGGAAGCCCGCGGCCCTTGTGGGCCGCGACCAGCCTCGGCGGGACTGGCAGGTCGCCATCGAACGAGTTGAGGCTGGTAGGACGGCCCAGCCTTTCGTGCTCTACGGTTTGAGGGGAGTCGGGAAGACGGTCTTGCTCTCGGACTTCCGCCGAGCAGCAGCTGAACGGGACTGGCTGGTTGCGCAGGTAGAAGCCGGCGCTGGCAAGTCACTACGCGAGGCGTTAGGGGAGGCCCTTCATGGTCCTCTTACTGATCTGGCACGTCCTTCGGCCGGGCGGCGACTGCTCAAGGCCCTAAAGACGGCGGTCAGCTTCAAAGCGTCCTATGACCAGAGCGGAACATGGAACTTCGGATTGGACCTGGCCGGGGCTTCCGGTGGGGGAGCAGACACCGGCGTCCTCGAAACCGACCTCCGCAAGCTCATCCACGACCTGGCCTTAGCGGCGGAAGAAGAGCATGTGGGCTTAGCCATCTTGATTGATGAGGCCCAGGACCTTGATCAGGCTGAATTGGTAGCACTGTGCGCAATCGCCCACGCCGCGGCACAAGATGACTGGCGCGTCCTTTTCGCGTTTGCTGGCCTTCCTAGTCTGCCGAGAGTTCTCGCCGAAGCGAAGTCGTATGCCGAACGATTCAACTACGAGAAGATCGAGGAACTCCGAGGAACCGTCGCATCCGAAGCCTTAACCAAACCAGCAAGCGAAGACGGAGTCGAGTGGGACGACCCAGCCGTGGCATTGATCGTTGACGAGAGCGCCGGCTACCCGTACTTCCTGCAGCAGTTCGGGCAGGACACGTGGAACGCCGCCTCCGGCGACAGAATCACCTACGACGATGCGCGCGTCGGCGCTGCCAACGGTCGGGCGGCTCTCGATAGCGGCTTCTTTAGAGCACGCTGGGACAGGGCGACCAGGGCCGAGCAGAACTACCTTAGGGCGATGGCCGAAGACGGGGACAACGGCAGTTCATCAGGTGAAATTGCATCAAGACTAGGACGAGGCCCTGCCAGCTTCGGTCCAATTCGAGCGAACCTGATCGCAAAGGGTCTCGTCTATGCACCGGAGCACGGGGTCATTGCATTCACGGTTCCGGGAATGGCGGCCTTTATCAAACGTCAACCCCATTGACCTCCGCACCAACACGGCATCACTGGCCTTGGCTCAAGACCGATCCCAACTCCCCAACGATGTGCATTGCACCCTGAACAGCAACGCCACCGCCTCCCGCCCCGGCGGCGATGACGATGACCAGCAGGAACCCGAGCCGAGTAGTCGTCCCCCAGCCTCCCTGAACTGCTCGGTCGACGACCTGCCATAGCGCACCTTGTGCCCTTGCCTTAGGACGCCCGCCTTTCGAGCCCATAGCCAGCCTCCTTAGCCCGTAGTTCCTTGCCGTCCTTCTATGCTGTCCGGGGAGCACGATTGTGTCGTGACAACAAATGGACATCCAGGAGCAGACATGACTATGCGGGACGACATTATTGGCGAGCTCGAGTCATTCGCAGATGCGGAGTCTGGCATCAGTGTGGAATCACTTGCCCACACGCCACAGGTCACACGCTTACTTGGACACGGCAGCCCGGAGCAAGCCTTCCACGCGCTCGTTGGCATCAGACGCCGGAATAAGTCAAGGGATGTTGCGGCCGCTTTTGCTCATATCGGACTAGACCGCAGTGCCTCCAACGTCGAGGACAGGCTGAACGAGTTCGCGCTGACGTGGGCGGAAAGCATGGGACTGCCAATCACGGAGGCGCCTAGTAGTCGTACTGTACGTCGCTGGTCGAAATCTGGAATTCTGATGCTCGCAGTTCAACTCATCGAGGGTTCGGGTGTTGAGCCCCCAAGTCTTCACCTTGACCTTCTGCACAAATCCCCAAGTTCGTTCATCATGTTGCCGTCCTTATTCTGGATGTCCGGCTATGAGATGGGACCGGCCCGCTGGATCGTCATCGGCGCCGAAACACACAGCAGCGGAGAGGTCCAACCAGAGGATTGCGAGGAACACGGCAGGGGCTTTCTCCAGCCTAGGAACGCCCTCGAGTTCGATGTTGGGATTCCTACCCTCGTACGTTGGACCTGGCTAGGCGAAACGCAACCGACCTACCAGATCCGCCACATAGGCGTGCCAGCAAACTTAGTGACTATGACCGTTCACACACCAGGTGGTGCGGGATCCGTAATATACCGAGAAGGCGATGACATCGATGCTATTGCCGACCTTGCCGAAGCCTTGGATCCGAGGATCGAGGAGTACCTCTGATGACCTTAAGGGAGCTGCGGTGGACTTCCCCCAGACTTCAGCTTGGTAGACTCAAAATGGTGAGAAGG
This sequence comes from Arthrobacter sp., assembly GCA_023264815.1. Taxonomy (GTDB): domain Bacteria; phylum Actinomycetota; class Actinomycetes; order Actinomycetales; family Micrococcaceae; genus Arthrobacter. Next base: position 14,729 of record JAHFUZ010000056.1, read on the forward strand.
TTGAAGCTTTAAGCAAACAACTTTACATAATCTTCATTATCGGCGTTTGAGTAGGACGAGTAGAAGTAGATTAGAGAACTCGTCTCATCCTGTTTTTTGATGTTTGCGCAGGTCAGTGCGGTGCAATGACCAATTGACGTC
>JAHFUZ010000076.1 GCA_023264815.1 Arthrobacter sp.
TGGCTTCGCCCAGGGAGATGGTCCACTCCTTGGGCATGGCCTTGTTCACCAGGCGCCAGCCCAGCGTGGTGGAGGCCAGGGTCATGTCACCGGCCGGGTAGGGCTTCTCCGTCTTCGGCAACACCCAGGGGGCACGGGACATCGACTCGGCCCCGCCGACGAGCATCAGGTCCGCGTCGCCGGCGTTGATCTGGCGCGAGGCGATGATCGCCGCGTCCAGGGAGGAGCCGCAGAGCCGGTTCACGGACGTGCCCGGGATCGAGACCGGCAGGCCCGCGAGCAGGGTGCCCATCCGGGCGATGTTGCGGTTCTCCTCGCCGGCGCCGTTGGCGTTGCCGAACACCACCTCATCGATCCGCTCGGGATCCAGCCCCGGGGCGCGCTTCACGGATTCCTTGATCACATGCGCGGCAAGGTCATCCGGGCGAACGGCCGCGAGGCCCGAGCCGAACTTACCGAACGGGGTGCGAACGGCGTCGTAAACAAAAGCCTGATTCATGAGTTGTTGTCCATTTCCTTAAAAACCTGCTGGGCTGTCTTGAAGGCCGTGTTCGCGGACGGGACGCCGCAGTAGATGGCGGTCTGGAGCAGGATTTCCTTGATCTCGTCCCGGCTCAGGCCGTTGGTGATGGCCGCGCGGATGTGCATGGCCAGCTCTTCCCAGTGCCCGTGTGCCACCATCGCGGTGATGGTCACCGCGGAGCGCATCTGGCGGGAGATGCCGGGCCGGGTCCAGATGCCGCCCCACGCAATCCGCGTGATCATGTCCTGGAAGTCCTCGGTGAACCCGTCCTTATTGGCGTTGGCCCGGTCCACGTGGGCCTCGCCGAGCACTTCGCGCCGGACCACCATGCCGCCGTCGTAAATTTCCTGGCTGGTGGCGTCCGGCTGGACCACGCCGTGGCGTTCCGTCCCGGGAAGCTGCCCGCTCATTTCGCAGACCGCGATTCGCTCCAGGTGATGAGGCTCCGCAGCAGGTCGGCAACATGGGCGGGTGCCTCGGCGGGGGCAAGGTGCGCCACGCCTTCGAGGGTGACGGCGTTCGCGGTGCCTCCCCCGGCGGTGATGCCGGCAGCGATTTCTTCCGCGAACGACGGCGGCACCACAGTATCCGCCGCGCCCGCCACTGCCTGCGTGGGCACCGTGATGCTGCCGAGCTCGGCGCGCACGTCGTAGCCGGCGAGGGCTTCGCAGCAGAAGGCATAGCTGAAGCGGTCGGCGTCACGCAGGGAGTGCAGGAGCTTGCTGCTCAGGTCCGGCTGGCGGTCCATAAAGCCCGGCGCGAACCAGCGTTCCGCGGAGCCCTGGATGACCACCGGGGTGCCCTGGCCGCGGACCAGTTCCGCACGGTCCAGCCAGCCTTCGGGGGTGCCGATCTTGGCGCCGGAGCACTGCACGGACAGGCTCTTGAGACGTTCGCCGTGCTTGATGCCCAGCTGCAGGCCGGTGGCTCCGCCGAGGGAGACGCCGGCGTAGTGGAAGGATTCGCCCGGGGCGATCGAGTCCACCAGGTCCACCACCGAGTCGGCCAGGGCGGCGACGTCGAACGTCTCGGTGGCCTTGGGTGAGAAGCCGTGGCCGGGCAGGTCCCAGGCCACCACGTCGTAGTCGTTGGCCAGCAGCCCCGCGGTCGCGCCCCACAGAACGGCCGAGGAGGTGCCCAGGGAGGGGCCCACCACCAGCAGCGGGCGTTCACCCAGGGCTCGTTCGGGCGAAAGCAGCACTGCCTTCAGGGTCGGTTTAGCCACGGTTGGCTCCGTTCTGGTCGGGGGTTACTGAAGAGGAAAAGTCAGGGTACGCCGCCAGGATCCGCCGGGAGATTTCGGCAGCCTGGCCCAGGTAGCTCGCCGGGTCCAGGAGTTCGTCCAGCTGCAGGTCCGTGAACGCACCCACGGGAACGGCCTCGCGGAGCAGCCGGCGGTAGGCGGCACCCTGCTCCGCAGCAGGCGCAACGAGGGTCCGGTCTACCGCGTCCTGCAGCTGCTCCTTGCCGGTGCGGCCATCCTTCTCGGCCAGGAGCGGGGCGACGGCGGCGCCCACGCCTTCGGCCAGGAGCAGCGGCCCGGCGAGGTCCAGGTTGCGGCGCATGGCATCGGGGAAGACCTGCAGGCCCACGGTGAGTTCCCGCAGGTGTCCGGCAGCGCCCAGGACCAGCCGCAGCAGTTCACGGAGGGCAGGCCATTCGGTGTGCCAGGCGGCGTCCGGGCGTTCGTCGTTGAAGTTGGCCGTGGCCAGGTGCAGCTGGGCCAGCAGCTGCGGTGCCTGCAGGGCGGCGCTGCGGATCAGGACCGACAGCACCGGGTTCTGCTTCTGCGGCATGGCCGAGGACACCCCGCGGCCCGCCGCACGCGGTTCGGCGAGTTCGGCCACTTCGGGCCGGCTCAGGAACAGGACGTCCGTGGCGATCTTTCCCGCGGCGCCCAGCACCGCCGCCAGCGCATTGCCGAGCGAGGTGACGGCCAGCCGGTTGGTGTGCCACGGTGCCGGGGCAGGCGCCAGGCCCAGTTGTGTGGCCAGGGAATCAGCCAGGGTGAAGGGGGTGGCGGACGTGCCGGCGGTCAGCACGGTGCCCGCGGCGAGGGTTCCCGCGGCTCCGCCGAACTGCACCGGGAACTCCGCGCCGGCAAGCTGCCGGCCCGCAGCAGCCAGGCCGTGGAACCACTGTGCGGCCCGGAGCCCGAACGTAAAGGGGAGGGAGTGCTGCGTGAGGCTCCTGCCCACGCCCAGCGTGTCCGCATGTTTTTCCGCCAGGGTGGCGAGCGCCGCCGTCGTACTTTTCAGGTCGCCCAGCACCGCCTCGACGGTATTGCGCGCAAGCAGCATCAGGGCGGTGTCCAGGACATCCTGGCTGGTCAGTGAGGTGTGGATCGCTTTTCCGGCGCCGATACCCGCGGTGTCCAGCGCCGATACCTGCTTCCGCAGGTCCGCCAACAGCGGGATGACGGGGTTGCCGCCGCCCTGGGCCCGGAGCGCGATGCCTGCCGCGTCATAGCGGGCCGGCTGGGCGGCGGAAGCCACGACGGCGGCGGAACCGGCGGGCGCGAGGTCCGCCTTCTCCAGCACCGCGGCCCAGCCGGATTCGACGGCGAGGATCGCCGCCAGCACCGCACGGTCACCGGTCAGCGCCGCCACCAGGGGCGACGCCGAGACGGGACTCAGCAGGCCGACGTCGCCGTCGGCCGCGCCACCAAAATGACCCAGGGCGGCGTCAGTCACTGGAAGTCCAGGAAGACTGTCTCGCCCTCACCCTGCAAACGGATGTCCCAGGTGAGTCCGCCGTCGGCGTCGCGGCGGGCGATCAGGGTCTTCCGGCGTTCCGGGTCCAGCGAGGACAGGAGCGCGTCCTTGGCCAGGGCTTCCTCGTTTTCCGGCAGGTAGATCCGGGTGAAGAGCCGGTTCATCAGGCCGCGGGCAAAAACCGCGACGGAGATGAACGGGGCCGCACCCTCCTCGGTGGGGCCCGGGTTGACGGTGGTGAAGGTGAAGACCCCGGTGTTGCCCACGGCGCTGCGGCCGAAGCCGGTGAACGTGTAGCCGTCGCGCACCAGCGATCCGGTGTGCTGCGGTACGTTGCCCTCGGAATCCGCCTGCCAGATCTCCAGGATCGCGTCCGGGATCGGGTGCCCGGCGCCGTCGTACACGGTGCCCTGGAGCCGGATGGAGCCCGGGGAGCCGGGAGCCAGCAGCTCGCGGTCCTTGGTGTAGGGCAGGGCGTAGCCGTAGAA
>JAHFUZ010000057.1 GCA_023264815.1 Arthrobacter sp.
CGAGATGGCCTCCAGCCACAGCATGGAAGGCATGATGGGCGAGGATGACATGGCCAGGCTCGAGGCGGCCCAGGGCACTGAAGCCGCGAAACTGTTCCTGACCCAGATGATCGCCCACCACGAAGGGGCGGTCATGATGGCCAAGACCGAAACCACCGGCGGCAAGAACGCTGACGCGGTCCAGCTCAGCAAGGACATCGTCAGCGCCCAGGAAACCGAAATCCAGGAAATGAAAGACCTGCTGGCCACCCTCTAGCCAGCACGCCGACGGCGCCGGCCCCCTCCCCCAAGGGGCCGGCGCCTCCCGCCTTTTACCTTTCCCGGCCAACCCGGCCCACCCTTTTGGAGTTTCCCGTGCACCTGAACCCAGCAACGCACCGCCGTTCTGTCGCGGCCCTCGCCGCAGCCGCATCCCTGCTGTTGACCCTGTCCGCCTGCTCCCCCGGCACCGCCGGCGGCCCCGGCGCAGCGCCGTCCAAAGCCGCCACGGCGCTGCCCAGCTCCCATATCCACGGCCTGAGCGTGAACAGGGAAACCGACCAGATCCTGCTCGCCACACATGAAGGACTGTTCGACGCCACCACGTCACCGGCTACCAAGATCGGTGCCACCAATGACCTGATGGGATTCACTGCCGCAGCCGACCAGGACGTGTTCTACGCTTCCGGGCACCCCGGCCCCGGCTCCCACCTGCCCAACCCTCTGGGCCTCATCAGATCCATGGACGGGGGCAAGACCTGGGAGCAACTGTCCCGCCAGGGCGAATCGGACTTCCACGCCCTGGCCGCCACCAAGTCAGGGATCGTTGCCTTCGACGGGACTGTGCGGACCAGCCCGGACGGAAAAACCTGGTTTGAGTCCCCCGTTGCCTTCGTTCCCGCCGTGCTGGCCGGTACCCCGGAAAGCGACACCGTTCTGGCCACCACCCGGGACGGGCTCCAGAGGTCCACCGACGGGGGAAAGACCTGGACACGGAACACCGCGGCGCCGGTCATCCAGTTCGCCGCGTTCGCCGGCGGCACGGAAGTCGCAGGCGTCGAACCGGACGGTTCCGTCCACTACTCAGCAGATGCCGGAAGCACCTGGACAAGAACAGGCCGGATCGACGGGCAGGTCCAGGCGATCACCGCGGTGGCCGGCGCAGACGGCAAACCATGGATCTGGGCTGCCACAACCGCCGGGCTTGTTGTTTCCACCGACGGCGGAGCCACCTTCCGCCCCGCTGACGCTGCCTGACCAATGGACATCGGCGGGTTCTTTGCCTCCACCGTTACCTCCGGGGCGCTGCTGATCGCCATCCCGCTGGCAATGACAGCTGGCCTGGTATCGTTCCTGTCCCCCTGCATCCTGCCCCTGGTCCCCGGCTATCTCGGCTTCGTCTCAGGCCTGACGGACCCCGCCCAGCCGAAAAACCGGCGCCGGGTCCTGGCGGGAGTGGGACTCTTCGTGCTCGGATTCGCCGCCGTCTTCACCCTGTACGGTGCGGCTTTCGGGGCGATCGGTTCCTGGCTGCTGCGCTGGCAGGACACACTGATGCGCGGTCTGGGGGCAATAGTAATCCTCATGGGGCTGGCGCTCCTGGGGCTGATGCCGTGGCTGCAGCAGACCCGCAAAATCAGCCTCGGCCGACGGACCGGCCTGGCCGGGGCCCCGCTGCTAGGAGTGGTCTTCGGGCTCGGCTGGACACCCTGTATGGGTCCCACATTGAGCGCTGTACTGTCGCTGAGCGTCACAACAGGCAGCGCCGGACGTGGGGCGCTGCTGGCGTTCGCGTACTGCCTGGGGCTCGGCATTCCCTTTGCCCTCACAGCCCTGGGACTGGGGTGGGTCAGCAACGCTCTGACCTTCGTCCGCAAGCACATCCGCGCCGTCAACATTGCCGGCGCCTCCATGCTCATCGTCCTGGGCATCCTCATGGTTACCGGAGTCTGGGTCCGATGGATCTATCAGCTGCAGAACCTCTCCGGAACCTTCCTCACCCCCATTTGACATCCGGCGGATGCTGCAAAGTCCGCCTGCTAAAGGAACAGTTATGTACACCAACCTCAACCGGCGCCGCTTCCTGGCCCTATCGGTCGGCACCGCCGCGGCCGCGGCACTGGCGGCCTGCACCCGAAACCCCGAACCGAGAACAACGTCAGAACGCGTCCTGCCCACCGACCCTGTAGTCACGGACTATGAATCCCGGCGCACCTCCTCAGGGAACACCGTGAACCAGCCCCTAAACGCCGCTGCTTTCACTGCAGCGGTGGCCGGCAAAACCGTCAGCACCTGGGGCTACAACACGGGCCTGGCAGCTCCCACCATCCGTGCCAAGGCCGGGGACCGGCTCACGGTGAACCTGAACAATGCCCTGCAGGAGGAGACCTCCATCCACTGGCATGGACTTGCCCTGCGCAACGACCAAGACGGCGTCCCAGGCCTCACCCAGGACCCCGTGGCCGCAGGGACCGAATTCACGTACGATTTCCGGCTCGCCCACCCCGGCACCTACTGGTACCACTCCCACGTCGAAATGCAGCGCGAACGCGCCCTCTACGGAGCACTCATCATCGAGGATCCAGCCGAAAAACTCGTATACGACCGGGACTGGGTCATCATGCTCGACGACTGGATGGACGGCATCACCGGCACCCCGGACGACGTCGTGAAAGAACTCTCCGGCGGCATGTCCATGTCCGGCTCCATGCCCGGCATGGACCACGGATCCATGGGTTCCACACCCGCACCCTCCGGAGGGCCATCAGGCATGAAACACATGCTGATGGGCTCCCGCAGCGACTTCCTCGGCGGCGACGCCGGCGACGTCAGCTACCCCTTCCACCTCTTCAACTCCAAAGCCCCGGACCAGGCAGAGATCCTGACCGCCACGACGGGACAAGTCATCCGGTTAAGGATTATCAACGCCGCCGGGGACACCGCCTACCGCATCGGGATCCCCCGCCAAAAGCTCACCCTCACCCATACGGACGGGTTCCCGGTCCAGCACCAGGACGTAGACGCCGTCGTGCTCGGCATGGGCGAACGCATCGACACACTCCTCACCGTCAGGGAAGGCTTTACGCCCGTCATGGCGCTGGCCGAGGGCAAGATCGGCCAGGCACTCGGTTTCATCAGCACCGGCACAGGCAAACAGCCGCTTCCCGCAACACTGCCGAACAAGTTCGAAGGCACCGTCGTCGACGGCGGCCAGCTCAAGGCCGATCCCACGGTCACCCTCGCGGACAAAGCACCCGACCGGACCCACGACGTTCACCTCACCGGCGGGATGGAAAAATACGACTGGGGTATCAACGGCAACCGCTTCGACATGACCAAGCCGCTCGAGAACGCCTTCAACATCAAGGCCGGCGAGCGTGTCGAAGTGAAGTTCATTAACGACACCGACATGTGGCACCCCATGCACCTGCACGGACACACTTTCCAGATGTCCGGCGGCGGCGCGCGCAAAGACACTGTCATTGTCCGGCCCAAACAGACCGTGACGGTGATCTTCGACGCCGACAACCCGGGCCAGTGGCTCACCCACTGCCACAACGCCTACCATGCCGAACGAGGCATGATGGCCGTCTTCTCCTACATCAAATAAGGGACCCGGCCATGAACACCCCTGTCGCGACAGAACTGTTCTTCCCCTCCCCTACCGTCAGCGCCTTCCAGCTCGGGCCGCTGACAATACGCTTCTATGCCCTCGCCATCCTGGCCGGCATCGTCGTCGGCGTCTGGCTCACCGCCCGCCGGCTCCGGGCCCGCGGTGGCACCACGTCCCAGACACTGGACATCGTGGCATGGGCAGTACCCTTCGGCATCGTCGGAGGAAGGCTGTACCACGTCATCACTGACAACCAGCTCTACTTCTCCCCGGGAAAGGACCCCTGGGGTGCGCTCCGGATCTGGGAAGGAGGCCTCGGGATCTGGGGAGCCGTCGCCCTCGGGCTCGTCGGCGCACTCATCGGCGCCCGGCGCGCCGGGGTCCCCTTCACCGCATTCGTGGACGCCGCCGCCCCAGGCCTGCTCATCGCGCAGGGGCTGGGACGCTGGGGCAACTGGTTCAACAACGAGCTCTACGGGGGGCCAACGGACCTGCCCTGGAAACTCCAGATCCACGCCATGAACCAAAGCACCGGCCAGGCCCTGACCACACCCGACGGCACCCCCGAAATTATCGGCTACTTCCAGCCGACCTTCCTTTACGAATCACTCTGGTGTCTGGCGGCCGCATCCCTGCTCATCTTCCTGGACCGTAAGTATTCACTCGGCGCGGGATCAGTTTTCGCATTGTACATAACGCTCTATACCGCCGGCCGGTTCGTGTTCGAGCTGATCCGCTCCGACTACGCCAACACCATCCTGGGGCTGCGGGTCAATACCTGGGTAGCGGCGCTGCTGTTCATCGCAGGGCTGGTTCTCTTCCAGATCCGCAGGCGCCGGCCACGCTCGGCAGTCGAGCATGTCCACGGCAGCACGACCCGGCTCACTCCTGACATTCAAAGCAAAGGAACACCCCTATGAGCAATGCGGCCAAGCGACGCAGTGAACACCAGGCGATAGTTGCTTCGATCCGGGCCACGCAGAAAGCAAGACAACGCAAATGGAACCTTCTGGTCTATGGAAGCTTTGGCCTCATCCTGACGGCCATCATCACCGTTGTAGCCATCACGGTGGTGGGCTCCGTCCAGGAACGCAACCAAGCGGCGGAAGAAGCACGGAAACCCATCGAAGGTGTCCAGACTTTCGCTGATCTCTCCCGCAACCACGTCCAGACAGCTGTGACCTATCCGCAGGAACCCGGCGTGGGAGGAGACCACGCCCCGGTGTGGACGAACTGCGGGGTTTACACTGACCCCATAAACGAACAACGCGCCGTTCATTCCCTGGAACACGGCGCCGTATGGCTGAGCTACAGGCCGGACCTGCCCGCCGCCGACATCGCAGCGCTCACAGACCTGGCCAAGGACAAGCCTTATGTGCTCCTGAGCCCTGACAAGGAGCAGAACGCCCCCGTTGCCGCCACGGCCTGGGGAACACAGCTGACGGTCCAGAACGCCGACGACACACGCATTCCCACGTTCATCCGCGCCTACGCACAGTCACCCAAAGCACCCGAACCCGGCGCCGCCTGCACCGGCGGAACCAACGGCTGACCCGACCCGCCAAGGAACACGATGAAAAACTACCGCAAGCCAAGACAAGAGACCGACGCCGAATCACGCTACCGCCGGCACCGGCGGCTCGTCCGCATCGGACAGGTGCTCATGGCCGCCGGTGCCCTCGTCGCCATCGGCCACTGGATTGCCCACCTGGCCGCTACCGGGCAGGGGCCCAACATTACCGAGGACATATTCATCGGCTACCCAACCGGTGGCCTGCTGCTCCTCATCGGCGCTGTCATCGCCGGCCGCACCGAGACGAAAAAGCGCTAGCATGCCGCCCCTGGATGTTGTCCTGACCTCCTGGACACCGACCTGGCCGGCCCTGGTCCTCCTGACCACGGCCGCGATGCTTTACGCCCGGGGCCTCCGGGCCGCCCTGCAACGGAGGATCCGGTGGCCGTGGCGGCGCACCTTGACGTTCGCCCTGGGTCTGGGAAGTTTCGCCGTGCTCAGCTTCGGGTTCACGGGCGTCTACAGCCACGACCTGCGCTGGGTCTTTACCCTGAAGATCACCTCGTACCTGTTCATCGTCCCGTTGCTCGTTACTGCAGGCAAACCCCTGACCCTCGCCAGGGAGACGCTGGGACCCGCCGGTACGGCAAGGCTGGACCGATTTCTGGCACACCCTGTCATGCGGGTGCTGAGCAACACCGTGGTCGCCGCGCTGCTGGGCCTGGGAATCTTCACTCTTTTCCTGACGCCCCTGTTCCACCCCTTGCGGACCGACCCGTTCTGGGACATGGCCCTCACCGTTCTCGTGCCACTGACCGGGATGCTGATGGTCGTGCCCATCATTGAAGATGCCTCGTCGAAGGCCGTCAGCGCGCTGATCGTCGTCGAATTCATCTACGTGTTCATTGAACTGGTCGCGGACGCCGTGCCCGGAATCATGATGCGGGTCAGCCCGCAGATCCTGGACGGCGCCATGCAGGGCCTCACCGGCCATCCGGGCTGGCTCCCGGGACCGCTCCGCGACCAACAGCTCGCCGGTGACCTGCTGTGGTTCCTAGCGGAAATAGTCGACGTGCCACTGATCATCCTCATGTTCGTCCGCTTCGCGCGCAGCGACCGGAATGAAGCGAGATCCTACGACAGCCTCACTGACGAGCAGCACGAGGCTCTCAGCCGCGAACATTTGAACGCCCGCACGTACCCTCAGGGGCCGCCGTGAAGCCTGAGGCAGCAGGCCTTTTCCCGGAAGGCACCAGAACATCGACGCTCCCTGCCTATGGTGGGCGCGCTGGCAGTCACACCGGGCAAGCCCTTCCTCGAAGGACCACTCCCAAGATTTGCACCCGTAATAAAAGGCGCCCGGACGGCTCTTGGATGAATGTCGACCGGGCCCTCACTCAGAACAGCAAGGGATGATCGTGCTCGACTTCACACCCCCTCTCCCCCCTCAGCCTGCTCAAGGAAAAGCCCCTATCCTTTCACGGCGAAGACTGATTTCCACTGCCCTCATGGGGGCAGCGAGCATCACAGTCCTCGCAGGATGCGGCTCCAATGATGCCCTTGCCCAACAAGCGAAGTCGGGCGACAACAAGAACTACATCGCCGGGGACGGTTCCGTCACCGAATATGCCCCCTCGCAGCGGACCCCGCCGGTGGTATTGACCGGCAAGCTCTACGACGGGACTGCCATTAGCTCAGCGGACTGGGCAGGCCAAGTCGTCGTACTTAACTTCTGGTACGCCGCCTGTGCGCCCTGCAGGCTCGAAGCTCCCCGCTTGGAGGCCCTCTGGGAGCAGTTTCAACGGGACGGAGTCCGGTTCTACGGCGTCAACATCAGAGACGAGGAACAAACCGCCACCGCCTTTGAACGGACGTTCGGCATCACCTATCCGAGCATGGAGGATAAGAACGGCGGGATCCTGCTCGCCATGGCGCAATACGTCCCGCCGCAGGCCGTACCCTCCACCCTCGTCCTGGACAAACAAGGACGGGTCGCCAGCAGGATCCTCGGCCTGGCAGACCAGGGCATCCTCAAGACCCTGATCCTCAGCGCACAGGCTGAATGAGAGCACACGGGGAATCAAGTGGACTGTCCGCGACGATGGACCGGTCCGGGAAAGGAGAGGCTTTGGGTGACCCGGATGGTCAGGGAATCTTAACGAAAGAAGTCGCTTTCGGACAGCACGAATGAGCGGATAGTGCATGGAAATTGAGAAGAACATGTGGCGTACGGATGCAGCGACGCTGCTGGATGTGGTTCTAGACCGTGCCGCTATGGAGGCGCGGCTCGCAGACTGCACAGCCGTGGAACGAGTATGGGTCCTCACCCTCCTGGGCCGCAGCGATGAGGCGATCACGGAAGGCCATGCGCTCGTGGAAAGCTCGGATGATCCATTCAAGGCTTTGCTTGTCCTGGCCCACGCTTACCAAAGGACCTACCGATGGAGGGAGGCTGCAAGACTTCAGGAAGAGGCCCTGCGTTTAGCCCGTACCAGAACCAGGGAAGCTCTCGTACGCCATCAGATCGGCAGGCGCCTTTTCGACGAAGGACTGTACGCGGCGGCCGCTGCCGAATTTGAATGGGCCCAGGATCTGTACCGTCACGCGGGACGGGCGCGCCAAGCCGAAACGTCCGGACAAGCCAAAGACCGCGCCCTGAACGTTCATCGACAGGCCCGGTTTGCAGAAGGTCCTTGACAAAGCGCCAAGGAAGCGGAGAGCAACCCTGTGCAGCAGCTCCGCTGAGATCAGATGTAGGCGGACGGATTGACAGTATTGCCGTTCACCATGACCTCAAAGTGGAGGTGACAGCCCGTAGATGCCCCGGTCGTACCAACCCCTGCGATCTGCTGGCCCTGGGCAACGGACTGCCCGACCGAGACACCGATACTGGCCAGGTGGTTGTAGGTGGTCTTCAGGCCGTTGCCGTGGTCGACGACGATCCGGTTACCGCTGCCGTACGGACTCCAGCCAGCCTCGGTTACCGCGCCGGAACCTGCGGCCAAGACCGCCGTCGTGCACGCACCGGTCAAATCGATTCCGGTGTGCAGCTCCGCGGCGGCTCCGGTGATCGGGCTGGTTCTGAAGCCGAACGGGGAACTGACGTTAATCGACGCGAGCGGGGCACGCAACCCCTTGGATGGGGCTGCCGGCGCGGGCGCGACCTCGGGTGTCTTGACCGCCCCTGCGGGCTGCGCCTGTGCAGCGGGCGCAGGCGCCGGCTGGGAGGTCACCTCCGGGCGGTCAAAGGTGAGCACAGTGTCAGCTGCTGCCGTGACCGCCGCTTCCGGGGCCACCACGGCCGCTGGCCGGTCCTGGGCCGCAGCGCGGCTGCCGGGGTCCGCCTGCGCCGCGGACAGAGCAGTGAGGGCGATCATTCCCGTGACGGCTGCTGTTAGGCCGAACTGCTGGCTGCGGAGCCGGAACGTGGGTTCACGGAAGAACGGAGAGCGGCGTGGTGAGGCAGCGGCCGGAAGGGCACGGCGACGGCCGTGTTTTGGCTGGGCAGGCAAGATAGCGGTCCTCTCGACGCCGGCGAAGTTAGCTGTCGGATTCGGACGAGTGGACTGTCCGGCCGCCCTACAGGACGCGATTGGGACGCGCATTCACAGGGTCGACTTCACCCCAAGGTGCATCATGGCACACCGTAAGTGGGTCCTCCGCCCCCGCCTGAGAAAGATCAGGATCACGGACCGCCGGCGGGGTTTGGCGAAGCGGTCACATTCATACCCGTTGGGGGTATGTGTTGATACAACTCTAGCGAAGCGTCGGCTTAGGTTACAAATCCGTTATCAGAGGCGCTCCGGGCTGAAGGACGAGGGATGGTGACCGGGGCCCGGGAAGGTTACGCTGGGCGTGACTTGCCCCGAGGAGAGAGCAGATGCCCCGTCAACGTTTGCTTCGTCCACAGCTGGCCGACAAGGGTGCCGCCCTGCGGGCTGTCCTTTCCTGCCTCGTACTCGTCCTCCTGATGGCCGGGCCAGTTGCCTTCTGCGATGTATCGGAACACGTGGTGGCTGAGCCCGCCCCCCAGCCCTTACGCCGCTGCACCGCACCAGCAGCCCGAGACTGCCATCACATGGGAGCAGGGGAATGCGCCAGGACACTCGCAGAGTGTGACGCCGGTCGGGACCCCATCCGCCTCCGACCTGTCCCCTGAAGCCCGGAGCAGCGCCTGCAAGGAATCCGGAGCCATCTGGGCAGTCAGTTCGCAGTCGAGGCCCGTTACCGCGACCCACGCGGCGCAGCCAAGGCCAGGAACGCTCATCTCTGATTCCGCGGGCCCGTCCGCCCAGCCCCCGGCACCCGTGAGCCGGCGGCCACTGACCCTGGCACAACTGTCAGTCAGCCGGACATAAAGCCGGTATGCTCCTCGTCCAGCCGCACGAACGTTAGACCACGCAGCCGGTACGTGGCGCCCGTCAGGCAGCTGACGTAAAACAGCGCCCGGTGCGGCCGCAGCTTGGGGCATGCCTTCATCGACCGGAAGGAGGCGTGAGAAAGAACGTCAGAAGGTGGCCCGGCGCAGCAGAGATCACCAAGCCGGTCTCCACATCAGGTTTCCTCCTATTCAGTAACTGGACAGAGAGAGAAAGAAATGACACACGGAAGCACCCACAAGATGCTCGATGCCTACCCGAAGGATCTCGGCGGCATCGATCAGCACATGCTCGCCGAATGCACTGCAGCGTGCTTTGACTGCTCACAGGCCTGTACCGGCTGCGCTGATGCCTGCCTCGGTGAAGACATGGTCGCCGAGTTGACCAAATGCATCCGCACCGATCTTGACTGTGCACACATCTGCGCGGCCACGGCAAACGTCCTCTCCCGCCACACCGGCTATGACGTCAACGTCACCCGCGCGGTGCTCCAGGCCTGCGCCACAGCATGCAAAGCCTGCGCCGACGAATGCGAACAGCACGCCAGCATGCACGAGCACTGCCGGATCTGCGCCGAGGCATGTCGGCGCTGTGAGACAGCATGCAATGAACTCCTCGCCTCGCTCGGCTGATCGAGCCGTCATGTGGACCTGCTGAGGCCCGGGCCCTCCGGCGGACAAGAATTTCCAACTGGATGAACACCCTGAAGGCCCGCCCACCAGCGGGTCTTCAGGCTCACAAGGCAAAGCCAACCCTGTAAACAAGCCGGGCGGGCGGTTTCTGTATGAGTCAAGGGTCAACTGGGTTGGTTTTCCCATGGACGTGAGGGGATGGGGCCAGCTCCAAGTCGCCTAAGGTAACTGATATCAGCCTGAGCACGGCTTCATGCGACGTCATCCCTGCTGCCGCTTCCAGAGCATGGAGGCAGAAGGCTGCCAATTCCTCGGCGGGCACATCCGTGCGGAATACGGAGCCGTTTGTACCGTCCTGAATCAACTCGGCAAGGAAACCTGCCAGCTGCTGCTTTGCCCTCCCGGCGTGCGCGCCCTGGTGAAGACGCGCCGCCTCGGTATCCGGGTGGCCCGACTGCGAGATGAAGGCGTAGGCATGTAGTACTGCTTCAAGCTGCTGGCGGATCCCTTGCGTGTGGTCCCTGATCAGGATCAGCTCTGCAAGGTGGACTTGAACCTGGCGCTCGTGCCACGCCAGCAGGATGGATTCGACATCCGGGAACTATTTGTACAACGTCGCACGTCCAATGCCGGCGCCCTGCGCGATCGCCGACATGTTCACGCCAGCAATTCCATGGTTCTCTCGGGGGTGCCAAGCGCGTCCGGTGAAACCTGCGCCCGTAGACCCTCCTTCCAGGATGGGCTCCTTCGAACTCCGGCTTTCCTGGCAGCTAGGAGGCGCAGCAGGAGAGTTTGGAGACATCCGTGGTGAAGGACTGGGCAGCGATCTTGATCCCTTCGGCCATGGTCAGGTAGGGGCTCCACAGGTTCGCGACCTGGTCCACTGTCATCCCGGCTTCCAGGATGTAGACCCCGGCCGCGGCGAGGTCCCCGGCGTCCTTGGCGACGGCGGTGATTCCCACAATCCGTCCGGTGTCGGCGTCGGCGACGATCTTGATGAAGCCGCGCGTGTCCCTGTTCACCAGGGCCCGGGGCACATACTCCAGGGGCAGGACCCGGCATTCACACCGGATGCCGGCCTCGTTGGCTTGCCGGTCGGTCATGCCGACAGCGGCAAGGGCGGGGCTGGTGAACGTTACCCGGGGCAGGTGCCGGTAGTCGACATGGCGGCCGGCGTTGTTGAACGCGTTCTCCACCATCAGGGTCCCATGTGCGGAGGCGACATAAACGAATTCCCGGTGCCCTGTCACGTCCCCTGCAGCCCAGATCCTTGGGTTGGAACTGGCCAAGGTGTTCTCGACGAGGATTTCCCCAGTATCACCGGTCTTAACCCCAACGTGGTCGAGGTTCAGTCCGTCAGTGACCGCGCGGCGGCCGGTGGCCACCATCAACTTCCCGGCCCGGAATTCCTGCTGGCCTCCGGCCACCCTAGCGGTGACAACAACGCCTCCGTCGAGACCTGTCTGAACCGAGCTCACGGCGGCACGGCGGACTACGCGGATGCCTTCGTCGGCAAAGACACCTGACAGGGCGCGGGAAGCTTCGGGTTCCTCCTGCGAGGCGAGCCGTGATCGGGCCAGCAAGGTTACTTTCGATCCAAGCCGGGCAAAAAGCTGCGCCTGCTCCAGTGCCACGTACCCTCCTCCCAAAACGATCAGGGACTCGGGCACCTCGTCCAGTTCCATTGCCGTGGTCGAGGTCAGGTAGTCAAGCCCGTCCAGTTCCGGCACTGGGGGCGCCCAGGGAGCTGAGCCAGTTGCGACCAAATAGTGGGCGGCTGTAAGGGAATCCCGACCGCCGTCGGATCTGGTGATCTCCAGCGCCGGTTCCTCAGGCAAGCCCGTGAAGGATGCTGTTCCCTCGCGCAGGTCCCAGCCGTAATCAGCAGCCAGGTCCACGTATTTGTCCGAGCGCATGCCCTCAACCAGGGAACGTTTACCCTCAATAAGTGCAGCCATGTCCACCGGGCCCGCGGACGTGCTGATCCCGGGAAACCGTCCTGTAGCGTCCAGAGCGACATGTCGTGACTCTGCAGCGGCCAACAGGGCCTTGGAGGGAACGCAACCGGTGTTCACACATGTCCCACCCACGGTTGAACGCTCGATCATCACCACGCGCTTGCCGAGATTGGTGGCCCTGATGGCGGCAGCGAAGGCTCCGCCCCCGGAACCAATCACGGCCAAATCAAAATGCGGTGCTGCCTGCGGCATTAGTCCTCCACTGGTCCTTGAAAACACCCCAGAGGTGTTTGCGGTGTACATATACCCTTCACTCTGCACCTTCCCCTGCGCGGGAAGGTCAAGAAAGGGCATTTGAAAGCTGAGCAGCGGAGCACGCGTCAGTGCAGCCTCCAGTACCGTTGAAGGATTAGAGGCGTTTTCGGAGCGAGAAAAGGACCCGAAATGCGGATCGGTGAAGCAGCTGACGCAGCCGGCATGACAACCAAAACGATCAGGTTCTATGAAAAACGGGGCCTACTTCCACCGGCTGAACGGACCGCCAACGGCTATCGCCGGTACAGTCGCGAGACGATCAGCCGCTTGGAATTTATCCGCCGCAGCCAAGTTGCAGGCCTGACCTTGGCGCAGATAGAAGGAATCCTCCGGATCCGGGATAACGGCATGACACCTTGTACCCACGTCCGCGACATCCTGGCTAAGCAACTCCTGGACCTGGACCAGAAAATCGCAGAACTAACGGCCCTGCGAGCCACCGTGGCGGAACAATATGCAACGGCGAAGGCAGCAGATCCGCGAAACTGTGATGCGGACCTGATCTGCAGCTACATCTGATTACCTACCGACGGTTTCTGCGCGAACTTCCAAAACTGTCTCCCGTGCAGAGGACTTCTGACGTCTAGTGCAGACGACTTCTGAAACTGACAACCCGTCGGTGAATTCGGCACCCGTCGATTCTTGCAACTATGTATCGCAAGCCACTGTCTCGGCATCGATACTCACCATTAGTTTCGAGACGACGAGCACTACCCGCCACCTTCCATAACCGCGTCTTGTTGCGGTACACCCCAACCTGACGTCCTCGCCACATCCCACCCGAGTCCTGTCAGAAGGGGGTCCATTTCTTTCTTTCCTGGCAAGGTCACGAGTGGGTCCTACAACTCAACCTGACACGTGGGGGCGAACGACCTTCTCCCCTTGGAGCGCACCGCCACCCTTGGACCACTTCCACATTAACCCTGGCACCGGGGCGCAAGCAGCTAACCGCCTGGCTCACTCGGAGTCCTCGCGGTCGGTTCCCAAACAGGCTGGCCACGATGTCCCCTGCGGTAGCCGCGTATATCGGAGCAATGTAGTCTTCCAGGTCTCAGCAAGGGCAGCCCGCACGGCGATGGTTCCTTGACCGGATCCTGACGGTCAAGCCATCCTGATCGAGCATGTTCTAGAGCCGAATGGGCTTGCGTTGGAGTATGCCTCTCGCGGATGCCTCCGACTCCGACCGGCGCAAACCAGTTCCTCCAGAATTGGTGACACCGTATCCCCACCCACCCTATCAACGATGCGCTCTTGGGGATTTTCGCTGTCCAGGGGCTTCAGGGAGCCCAAGGGCCGGCCGGCTCGATGTCAGTCGCTGAGGAGCTGCGGGTTCGTGGAACAGCATTCTGCGCCGGTGGGCTGCACTCCCCCAAGGTGCGGAGCTCAAGGGCTGCGGCCGGATGCCGGTCAGCAGAAGTTCGCGGCCGGTTGAAGTCTCATCGGCGCATCGACTACCTCAAAATTGAACATTATGGGTCACAAACTATTAGCCGGAGATGGCTAGCAGAAATGGCCTTGACCTGCGGGAATGAGCGAAATCGCACGATTCTTGACCCATATAAAATTGCTGATTTTCTCACCAGTGAAAGTTGAAACAGGGGGTGGGTCAGTCGGGGCCGGTGTTTCCCCTGTTCAGGCAAGGTTCTCGGCATTCAATCGGCCCCTGGCACGGCGATCAAGTCGACCGTGCCCAGCTTGACCGGCGGACCACAGCGACCTTCCGAGAGACCATGTGAGAGGAGCTTGCTTGACGAACGTTCAAGAACGAGGTGGGTCGGCGTGGGCCCAAAGTCGATGTCGCCGGCTGCTCAATGTCGGGTGTTAGCGGCCATGAAAAACTGCCCGTAGGCGGCCACGGAACTGCCCACTGACGGCCATGAGAACTGCCCGTTGGTGGCCATGAGATCTGCCCACTTCCTTTACTTAGCCCTGCTGCTTA
>JAHFUZ010000004.1:0-53728 GCA_023264815.1 Arthrobacter sp.
ATCGCCGTCTCCGGCGACCACCTGGACGCCTGGCGCTGGGACGAACCCGGCTACGTCGAATCCAAACTCGCCGTCCTGGAGAAATACAACCTCAAAGTCTGGGCCATCTCCAACCACCTCAAGGGCCAGGCGGTCTGCGATGACCCCATCGACTTCCGCCACGAAGCCATCGTCGGGGCCAAGGTCTGGGGCGACGGCGACCCCGAAGGCGTCCGCGCCCGCGCCGCCGAAGAAATGAAACACACCGCACGGCTCGCCAAGGAACTCGGCGTGGACACCGTGGTCGGGTTCACCGGCTCCTCCATCTGGCAATACGTCGCCATGTTCCCGCCCGTCCCGGAAAAGGTCATCGACGCCGGCTACCAGGACTTCGCGGACCGCTGGAACCCCATCCTGGACGTCTTCGACGAATGCGGCGTGAAATTCGCCCACGAGGTCCACCCCTCCGAAATCGCCTACGACTACTGGACCACCGTCCGCACCCTCGAAGCGATCGGCCACCGCGAAGCCTTCGGCCTGAACTGGGACCCCTCCCACTTCATGTGGCAGGGCATCGACCCCGTCTCGTTCATCTGGGACTTCAAGGACCGGATCTACCACGTGGACTGCAAGGACACCAAGCTCCGCCCCACCGGCCGGAACACCGTCATGGGCTCCCACCTGCCCTGGGGCGACCCCCGCCGCGGCTGGGACTTCGTCTCCGCAGGCCGCGGCGACGTGCCCTGGGAAGCGTCCTTCCGCGCCCTCACCGCCATCGGCTACACCGGCCCCATCTCCATCGAATGGGAAGACGCCGGCATGGACCGCCTCCACGGCGCCCCCGAAGCCCTCGCCGCCCTCAAAAAGTACGACTTCCCGGCATCGAACACGTCCTTCGACGCCGCCTTCAGCAGCAAGGACTAGATCCAATGGTCCAGGAAAGGCGCTTTAGCCACATGGCTGCTGCAGCCCGCCACCATTGCGGACCCCCACTGCGATGCCGCCGGTAAGGTCGGATTCCTCCACATGGCGACCTCCGCGGAGGTCGCGGATCACTACGACGAGCTCGATCCCATTTACCGTCGGTGTCCCACGCCTAGCTCAGTGTTGCTACTTCTCCGCGCCGCGGTCCTAGGCCGGGGCTGTGGCGGGTCAAGCCCCTGGATGCAGTCCATGCAAGAATGACGCCATGACCCATGAGCAGCACGCCTCCGCCGCGCCGGAACTGGACCGTACCGCCCACCCGGGATTCGAAGCCGCGTATCAGGCTGCCCGGAAGAGCCTGGCTGAGGGCGGCATTCCCATTGGTGCGGCGCTCGCCCGGGACGGCGTGGTCATTGCCAGCGGGCACAACGAGCGGGTCCAGAACGCCGATCCGATTGCCCATGGAGAAATGTCAGCGCTCCGCGCTGCCGGCCGGCAGAAGAGTTACCGGGACACCACGCTCTACACCACCCTCGCCCCGTGTGCCATGTGCGCCGGAACCATCGTCCAGTTCAAAATTCCCCGCGTGGTGGTGGGTGAAGCACGCACCTTCGACGGCGAGCTGGAGCTCCTGCGGACACGCGGGGTTGAGGTGGTGGTCCTGGATGATCAGCGTTCCGTCGACATGATGCGCACCTTCCAGTCCGACAACCCGGACCTTTGGGCAGAGGACATCGCCGAGTAGGCTCCGCAGTACACTGGCGTGCATGGTCTCCCGTATCAGCGAACTGGTCCTCAACTGCTCCGATCCGGAACTCCTCGCAGGGTTCTGGAGCGGGGTCCTCGGCTATGTTGAGCTGGGCCGGGAGGACGGTGCCATCGAGATCGGCCCGGCGGACGCTGGGTTCGGCGGGCTGCAGCCGACCATTATCCTGAGCCCGAGCAGCACCCCGCGGACGGGACGCCTCCCGCTGCACATCGACGTCAATCCGGTGGACCGGGACCAGGACGCGGAGCTGGAACGTTTGCTTGCCCTGGGGGCCCGCCCGGCCGACGTAGGGCAGACAGGCAGCGAGCAGTGGCACGTCCTGGCTGACCCTGAAGGCAACGAGTTCTGCCTCCTGCGCAGGCGGCTTGACCCCTGACCGGACGCCGGAGCTAACCCGGCAAGTCCCTCACGTGTCTCGACGAAGGAACAGAAGAAGTAGCACTCAACGGGTAGACGGCCAGCGGCAGCCCGCCGTCGACCCTTCCACCCCCCAACGCTCTATCAGTTAATGGTGGTTTTTCTCGATCGCTCTCGCACTCGTGCCGTCGTGGCGCTTACAGCGTTTCGGGAATCGGGCGTCCGGGGAAGAGCGTGGAGTACTGCTTCCGGTACATCCTGCGCCCGATGAGGCGGTAGCCGAGACGGGCGGGGGCAGGCATCTCCCCAAAGAAGATTTCCCTTCGATCTTCGGGCGGGTTCGTGGCCAGGATCATTCCGAGGTAGGTCACCAGGAACTTCTTGTCGTGCTGCATCACCCCGTGCTGCACCATCGCCTTCAGTTCCTCCTCTGTCATGACCCGGTCCACCACAGGCATCACCTCCGTGACCTCGCGGCGCAGATGCTCCTCGAGGACAGAGCGCACATCCTCGTAGCCCTTGGCGAGGACGTCCCGGTCCTCCGCGCCTCCAGTCTGCATCCACCGCTTACGGACGGGCTCGATTCCCTGGACGCGTTCCCGGATTAGCTTGTGGTGGTCAAGCATCTGCTCTACATGTGGCGCACTTGCCGGTGCCCGCTCGGCCACCTGTGGGTACATCAGCAGGTCCTGGCCTTCCTGATGGATCAGGAGCACCTTGTCGAAGTTCCCGAGCACTTCCCCCACGTAGGCAGCCCGGGATGTGTCTCCGGGCGCTGCCGAACGCACCAGGTTGGGCGCCTCCCCGTAGGCCCAAAGGAGGAAGCGGTGGACCCGCCGGATGCCGGTGGAGCCTGACGACAGGACCGGGCCCGGTGGCACCGGAGCTGCGGTTTCACCGGGATGCATGGTGAAGAAGTCGGTCATTGGGGTGACCTCCATGTCAAGAAAAGCGGTTTTGGCCGGCGTCTTTGGGAGCCGGTATGGGCCGCAGGGTCCTAACCGAAGGAGCAGGTTACGACCCTGCAGGAATTGCCTGGGGCTACGCGGATGAATCGCTCCGGGCGGCAGGATGACGGCTTCGCGTGCAATAAAAACAGGCTACTACTTTCGTAGTGATTCGTCACTACGTTTATAGTGTGGAGTATGTCCACTCGTGTACGGATTTTGGATGCCGCCGTAGAGCTGCTTGGTACGCAGGGACTGAAGGCTCTGAGCCATGTCAGGGTTGATAGGGAGGCCGGGGTTCCAAAGGGCTCGACGTCGAACTATTTCCGCACGCGCGCCGCGCTCCTGACCGGAGTGGTCGAGTGGCTTGCCGAACTGGACCTGGCGGACGTTCGCCCGCCAAGCCCGCCGGCCGACGTTGACGCCTTCATCGCCCTGCTGTCCCACGCCGTCGAAACCGCCACAACGGCATCCCGGACCCGGACCATCGCCCGGTATGTCCTCTTCCTCGAAGGCACGCATAACGAGGACGTCCGCCGCCCCCTGCTGGCAGGCCGCGCGTCCTTCCGGTCTTTCGCCGAAACCACCATGGAGCGCCTCGGTGCACAGGATCCCGGGACGGCGGCCACCGCCATCACCGCAGTGGGCGAAGGCATGATTATCCACCGGGTGACCGTAGACCCGGATGCCGACGTGCTCGCACCCCTTGATGCCGTGGTGCGGGCGTTTGTGCCGTTCCGACACACCGGAGCATCCGACTGATAGGCGGTCCGGCCGGGAGCGATCTTTCCTTTGCCTCAGCTGCTGGCCGGGCATGCCGCCGCTGCTATTGCCTTTGTATGGCGACCAGCCGCTCCCCCTGGGAGAGTGCACCGGCGAACGGCGTCATCTGGCGTAGATCGGTTCCGTGTTCGTCCGGGCGCAGCAGGGGCCCGGACTCGAGGGACTGGTTCGGGACCAATGGCACATCCCGGCGGTCACCGTGTCCACCAGAATGGAGGCGGCAAGAGGAGAGGTTCAGCCGTGACTGTTTTGGTTGCCTATGCAAGTGCGCGGGGGTCGACCCGGGAGATCGTGCAACATATAGCGGACCGCATGGCGGTTTCGCTGGGCGGAGTCGAATGCCGTTCGGTGGACGAGGTGGAGTCCGTTTCCGGCTATGAAGCTGTTGTGGTTGGCAGCGCCGTCCACAATCAGAGGTGGTTGCCCGCGGCCGGGCAGTTCTTCGACCGGCATGCGCCCGAGCTGGCCAAGCGGCCCGTCTGGGCCTTCAACGTGGGGATGGCTGATGCACTGCCGAAGCCACTCCGCCAACGGGCTGCGGCGCTTCAACAGGCACGCCTGGCGGGAGCCATGCCCCCGGACATCCAGCTCCAGGGCCACAGAATGTTCTCTGGTGTCTACACATCCGACCAGATGCCGGCACCGCTGCGCGTCCTGTTCCGTTTGATGGGCGGCCGTTTTGGAGACTTGCGGAACTGGGCCGTCATCGACGCCTGGGCCGACGACATTGCCGCCGAGCTCGCCGAGCCGGCGTCTCCTGCCTCATCGGGCAACGCCACCACATAAATGACGACGGGCGGCGGGCCAGCGGTCACCTACGACGGCGTCAGGACCGGGCGGGGCGCCCGTCACCGGCGGCCGCGCCTGCTTTTAGGGGGCGGTTACCCCTTCCCAGCCGGTGCAGGGTGGAGCAAGATGGCCCCCATGAAAAGACTGCTGATGGCCGGCTTTGCCGCGATGACCCTGATCCTTGGCGGCATCACCGCTGCCGTACCGGCCGGTGCGGCGGCCGATCCCTCCCGGGTTGCGGGGCAGATCCTGGTCAAATTCCGGGATGCCGGCGCGGCGTCGGACGTGCTGCGGCAGCATGGCCTCAGCGAGGGCAGCGGTGTGGGGGATACGGGCGCCCGGCTGATCACGGTACCGGCCGGAAAGGAACTGCAGCTCATCGAGGCGCTGGGCCGCAACCCTGCGGTGGAGTACGCCGAGCCGGACCAGGTGGCGGCGTCCTCCACGGCCGATCCCTACTTCGACAGGCAGTACGCCCTGCAGAACGTGGGCCAGGCATTCACCAACACCCGTGGCGACATCCAGGTTGCCGCAGGCACAGCGGATGCCGATGTGGACGCCGTCGAAGCCTGGGGCGTGACCACAGGCAGCGGGGTCAAGGTAGCTGTATTGGATTCAGGCGTTGATACCGACCACCCGGACATCAACCCGAAGGTGGTTGCGCGTGCCAACTTCAGCGGCGCGGCCACCAACGAGGACAACTATGGCCACGGCACCCACATGGCCGGGACCATCGCCGCCATCCACAACTCGGCGGGAGTGGCGGGTGTGTGCCCGGACTGCACCATCCTGGCCGGCAAGGTCCTCAACGACAGCGGAGTGGGATTCTCATCAAGCGTTGCCGACGGGATCAACTGGGCCGTCAGCAACGGTGCCAAGGTGATCAACATGAGCCTCGGGGTAAAGGCATCACGAACCCTGGAGACTGCCGTGAACAACGCCTGGAACAAGGGCGTGGTGCTGGTTGCGGCAGCAGGCAACGGCGGCAACCAGGCCAAGATCTACCCGGGCGCCTACCCCAACGTCATCGCCGTGGGCGCAACCGACAACAACGACGCCAAGGCCGCGTTCTCCACCTACGGAGCCAGTTGGGTGGACATCGCAGCGCCCGGCGTCAACGTCTACTCAACCTTCCCGAACCACCCGTTCGCCCTGGAGAAGCCGAACAACCGGTCCCAGGGGTACGACGTCGGCAACGGGACCTCGGTGTCCTCGGCGATCGTCGCCGCCACGGCCGCACTGGTGTGGAGTTACGCTCCGGATTCCACAGCGACGGCGGTGCGGCAAAAGGTGGAGGAAACCTCCGAGATGATTCCCGGCCAGGGGACGTTCTGGGCCCACGGCCGGGTAAATGCCTACAAGGCCGTCCAGTAATTCGCGGGCTCGCCGTCGTGGCTGGTCACCTTGCGGAGCTCCGGGAGGCCGGGCGCAAAGTGGTCCGGATCGACCGGCCGATGCTTCGCCGGGCCGGAGCCCTCGGCCCGCGGACTGCCGTTCCAGCCCGCCATGCTGGTGTCCATCCACTCGGCCGCCAGCCACGGATTCCTGGCCGGCACGGACAGCGACCTCGCCGCCCTGCTGGGCCGCGAACCCCGTGACCCGCTGGAGTTCGCCGCCGCGGCGGCGCAAAGCTGACGCCTGCCGGCCGCTGCGGGAAAGGGGAGCGGACGACGGCGGGATCGCGCCCGCCGTCGTCCGCCTCCTTGGTGCGGGGTTCTACGGCTACCGTGCCACCAGCCCCGGCACGCCGTCCTGGATCGCGAAGGAGGCCTTCGTGCTGACGAGAGCGCCCGGCGTCGTGACGTAGTCCAGGACGCGGAAGTCCGCGGTCATGGCGTCCTTGGTGATGCGGGTGTTCACGTAGCCGCGGTTGTCGTTGTAGAACTTCAGGTGCGGGTTCCAGGCCATGGTGGGTTCCGTGGTGGAGCCGGTGCCGTTGCCGGTGGAGGTGATGGACGTGCATACCAGTTCGGAGCCGACCACGGGGGAGGCAGGGGCCTTGTAGTCGACCTTGACGTCGTTGGCCCAGTTGCGGTGGACATCGCCGGTGAGGACCACGGCGTTGCGGACGTTCGCGTCCACCCAGCCCTGGGTGATGCGGCGGCGGGAGGAGGCGTAGCCGTCCCACCCGTCCATGGAGACGTCGTCGATCTCCGGCGCCTGGGCCCGGTCCCGCTCGGCGAAGAAGACCTGCTGGCCCAGGACGTCCCAGCGCTGGGTGGAGTTCCTGAACCCGTCCAGCAGCCACTTCTCCTGTTCGGCGCCGGTGATGGTGCGGTTCTCGGCCAGGCGCTCGGCCACGTTCTTCTTCCAGCCGTCGCCGGCGAGCTGGTCGTCGCGGTACTGCCGGGTGTCCATCATGTGGAAGTTGGCCAGCTGGCCCCACTGGATGGTGCGGTAGATCTTCATGTCGTACCCGGCCGGCACGGACGAGGGCCGCAGCGGCATGTTCTCGTAGTATGCCTGGAACGCAGCGGCGCGGCGCTGCCGGAACCGTTCGGTGGTGTCGTTCAGCTGGTTGGGGTCGCGGTTCTCCGGAACCTCGTCCGCCCAGTTGTTGTCCACCTCGTGGTCATCCCAGACCACCAGCCACGGTGCGATCGCGTGCGCGGCCTGCAGGTCGGCGTCGGACTTGTACTGTGCGTGGCGCTGCCGGTAGCCCTGCAGGGTGGTGGTCTCCGGGCCTTGGTGGTCGCGCGGGTTGCCGCCGCCGATCACGTAGCTTTCCTTCTTGTACTCGTACAGGTAGTCGCCCAGGTGCAGCACCAGGTCCGGGTGGTCCTGCGCCAGCCGCGTGTAGGCCGTGAAGTAACCGTGCTCGTACTGCGAGCAGCTGGCAAACGCCATGGCCAGCGCCGCCGGGGTCTCATGCAGCGCCGGGGCGGTGAGGGTGCGGCCCACCGCGCTGATGTGCTTGCCGGTGCGGAAGCGGTAGAAATACTCGCGCCCCGGGCGGAGGCCGCGGAGCTCCACGTGCACGGAGTGCGCGGTTTCGATCCGGGCCTGCTCGACGCCGCGGGCTACTACGTTGCGCATGCCCGCGTCCTCCGCCACTTCCCACGCCACCGCGACGTTGCGGGACGGCATGCCGCCCAGGCCGTCTTCGGCGAGGGGGTCCAATGCCAGGCGCGTCCAGATCACGAAGCCGTCCGGCCACGGCTCGCCGGAGGCGATGCCCAGCAGGAACGGATCGGTGCGCAGGCCGGCGTCGTCCGCGGTTGAAACGGCGACGGCGGCACTTGGCGCCGCGACGATCAGGCCGGCCCCGAGGCCGGCAGTGAGGAGGGATCTGCGTGAAATGTTGTCCATGCGTCCGACCGTACGGAAACGGGTTGGACAGGCTGTGAGGCGCGTATGAATGGGTGGTTAACTGCGTGACAAAAACTGTTGATACGGCTAGCTGTGTGCCGCCGTGCGCAGGAGGCGAGCGACTTCCGGGGTTATGAATTCCCCAAAGTGATAGCGCACTGGCCCTGTTCAGTGGGCTGCCGGGCCAACCAAGATGGCCCTATGAGAAAACTTCTGACAATTGGTTTCGCGGCGGCAATGATGGCGTTCGGCGGAATCACCGCGGCAACACCGGTCACCGCGTCTCCCCAGGAATCACACGTGGCGGGGCAAATCCTGGTCAAGTTCCGCGATGACCGCGCGGCAGCAGGCGTCCTGCGCCTCCACGGGCTCAGCGACGGGCCTGCCATCGGCAGCACCGGCGCCCGGCTGATTAAGGTTCCGGCCGGCAAGGAGCTTCAGGTCATCAGCGCACTCAGCCGGAATCCCGCCGTCGAATACGCCGAACCGGATGAGGTGGCCACTGCCGCCACGGATGACACATACTTCGACCGGCAGTACGCCCTCTTCAATGTGGGCCAGTCGTTCACGAGCACCGGCGAGGCAGTGAAGGTGGCCGGGGGCGCCCCGGACGCCGATGTGGATGCCGTCGAAGCGTGGGCCGTCACCAGGGGCGGCGGCACCCCGGTGGCCATCATCGATTCCGGGGTAGCGATCAACCACGAGGACATCTCGCAGAAGGTGGCTGCCCGGGCCAACTTCAGCGACAAGGTAATCCGCCCCGGCCATCCAGAGGACTACGACGCTTACGGCCATGGCACCCACGTGGCCGGCATCGTGGCCGCCGAGCATAACTCCGTGGGCGTCGCCGGTGTGTGCCCGGACTGCACCATCCTGGACGCCAAAGTGCTCAACGACGCGGGGACCGGTTCCTCCTCAGGCATCGCCAACGGCATCAACTGGGCCGTCACCAGCGGCGCCAAGGTCATCAACATGAGCCTGGGCCAGCGCGTGTCCAACCGGACGCTCGAAGCAGCCGTCAACAACGCCTGGAACGCGGGTGTGGTCATCGTGGCCGCGGCCGGGAACGGCGGCACCCAGGCCAAGATCTATCCAGGCGCCTATCCCAACGTCATAGCGGTAGCCGCGACGGACAACTGGGATAAGAAAGCCTCCTTCTCAACCTACGGAAAATGGGTGGACGTCGCGGCGCCTGGCGTCAGCGTGTACTCCACCTTTCCCTTCTATCCCACCGTCCTGAGCGAACAGAACAACCGCGCGCTTGGATACGACATCGCCAGCGGGACGTCCATGGCTTCTCCGATCGTGGCCGCTGCTGCCGCTCTGTCCTGGAGTTCGCACGGGGAAGCCACCAACGCGGACGTCCGGGAAAGTATCGAGGCAACCGCTGATGACATTGGCAACAACGGCACCTTCTGGGCCCACGGCCGGGTGAACGCGTACGGCGCCGTCACGTGGGTTGCTGCAAAAGGGGCGTAGTTGAGGGGCATGGGCTAGGCAGCGTCGCCGGAGTCGCGATGCCGCACCCGGAGGACCGTGCGCCAAGGCTCCGGGCCGGCAGGCTCAAGCCCCGCCGTGGACCTCGTACCGGGCCTTGCCGCTGTGCTTCGCCCGGTACATGGCCGAGTCCGCGTGGCGCAGCAGTTCCGTGATGTCTGCGGTGTCCGCGGTGCGCTGCGCGACGCCCATGCTGAGGGAGACACGCACCTGCCGCCCGCCAATCACAAAAGGCTCGCTGAGTGACTGGTAAATCCGCTCGGCGACGGGCCCCGTCGCCGGAGTGCCGTCGTCGTGATCTGAAACCACGACGGCGAACTCGTCACCTCCCAGCCGGGCCACCAGGTCCTGGCTCCGGACGCTGGCCCGCAGCCGGTGCGCCAATTGGACCAGCAGCGCGTCGCCGCCCTCGTGGCCGAAGGAGTCGTTGACATGTTTGAAGTCGTCGATGTCGATGAACAGCACGCCCTCGTGGCGGCTGCGGATGCCGCTGCCCGGTTCAAATGATGCGGCCAGCCGCTCGGCCAGTGCGGCGCGGTTGCCCAGCCCGGTGAGCTCATCATGCGTGGCCCGGTACGTGAGCGTGGTGTGGCTGTCCTCGAGTGCCGCGGCCATCCCGTTGAACGCCACCGCCACTTCGCCCAGCTCATCGCGCCGTGCGATGCCCAGGCGGTGGCCGTAGTCGCCGTCCTGCATTTTCAGGACCCCCTTGCGCAGGCTGTTGAGGGGGCGCTTCAGGTCCTTGACCATCCTGCGGCGGAAGTACAGGGTGGCGCCGATGGCCACCAGGAAGAGTGCCACCCTGCCCACCACGAGGAGGTTTTCCATGGCGCGGGTGTCCACCAGGCCCCGCTCCAGTGCCCGGAGCGACGACTCCTGGACGGCGGCGAGCCGGGTCCGCACGGTGGAGCTGGCGGCCGCGAACGCGGGGGCATCGGCCACATGGTTGCCGGTCCGGGCTAGTGCGGCCTCGCCCCAGAGGCCGGCCTTTTCCAGCCCGGCCCGCCAGTCCTGCTCCGCCTTGGCGAGGGCTTCCGGCCGGCCCCCGTCCACGGCCTTCACTGCCGCAGCCTCCGCGAAGAGCCGTTCAATGTCCTGCTGCCCCTGAACGAATGCCTGCCTGTTCACCGGCGCGGTGGCGAGCAGTTGGTGGCCCAGCTGCTCGTGCGTCTCAAGGGCTTCCGTGAGTGCAGCGACACTTGTGTATTCGGCCTGGAGCCGGCTGGCGGCGAGCTCCATCTCGTTCACTACAAACCGGACACCCACGATGGTGACGGCCGCGCCCACCAGCAGGGCCAGCAGCATCAGGGTGAAGGCCCGGGACCATTCGCGCTGGAGGCTGTACGAGCGCGGCGCAGCGGGGTCGGTATTCATGGGCGTCCTCGGAGCGGAGGGATATTATGCCTAAGTTACACGGCGCGCCCCCCGATCCCCGTCAATCCCACCGGACGCTCTCTCACTTAATGCGGGTTTTTCCCGGACCTTCTCTCACTAAATGCGGTTTTGCCGGAGGAAGATCGCCACAAATGCTGCCGTTGCCAGGCAGAGTGCTGCGTTGATTCCGACGGCGGGCAGCACCGCCGTCAGTTTCCAATCAGTGGATGGAGGGGGACTTCCGCACCTCACCTTCCCGAAGCCGGCCAGGCGCGCGGTCTGAGGCCAGGATGCACATTTGTGCAATGCTCCCCGGCCGCCTTTTCAGGCGCTCGCCCCAAGTTAAAAGCCTACTGACCAGTAACAACTGATCTCAAAGAGCCTGTTTGCCCGGCGAGGGTTATGTCTTGCGCGGGAGGCACTGCTGTGCACGTTCGTGCACCTTTGCTGCGAAACGGGGCCGGGCCTGCCTAGCGTAGAAAGCCCCGGCCCGGGTGCGGTGGACGCAGTGTCCTCCTAAGCTCCGGCCGGACTACGCACAGACACGAACAAAGAGGTTTCCATGTCACTGCTTACCCGGGCCCTGTCCATTGCTGCCGCTACGGTCCTTGCCGGTTCCCTGGCTGTGGCTCCCGCCCAGGCCGTTGAGGTCTCCCCGCCGGGAGCCAATGACTGGTCCTGCAAACCGAGCGCCGAGCACCCTTATCCGGTGATCCTGGTGCCGGGGACGTTCGAAAGCATGGCCAAGAACTGGTCCACCCTGTCGCCGTACCTCAAGAGCAAGGGATACTGCGTCTTCGCGCTCAACTACGGTGAGACCAATGGAGTCTATGCCACCGCCCCGGTGGCAGAATCCGCGAAAGAACTGGCACCGTTCGTGGAAGCAGTCCGTGCCGCCACCGGCGCCAAGCAGGTGGACCTGGTGGGCCACAGCCAGGGCGGCATGATGCCCCGGTACTACATGGGCTTCCTTGGCGGGGCTAAGTTTGTCCGCCAGCTCGTTGGCATTGCCCCGTCCAACCATGGAACTGAAGGCCTGATCGTTCCGCCGCCAGGGGCCGTTTCCGATCCCGACTTCAACGCCCTTGGCTGTGCCGCGTGTGCGGACCAGCAATCCGGCTCCGCCTTCATGCAGGAACTGAACTCCATTGGGGATACTGTTGCGGGGCCGTCCTACACCGTAATTTCCACGGTTTACGACGAAGTGGTCATTCCCTACAACAGCCAGTTCCTGGACGGTCCGGCCCGGCAGGTCACCAACATCACCATCCAGGACAAGTGCCCGGCCGACGCCTTCGAACACGACCAGTTGCCCAACGATCCTGTGGTGCACCAGATCGTGGCCCATGCGCTGGGCACCAGGTCCGGCCCGGCCGAGGCGGCATACCAGCCGTCCTGCATCTGACACTCAGGCTATAGCGTTTCCGGAACCGGGCGCCCCGGAAACAGCGTCGAGTACTGCCGCCGGTACATCCTCCGGCCCACCACGCGGTAGGCAACGCGGACCGGCGCAGGCATCTCCTTGAACAGTTCCTCCCGTTCGCCGGGCGGATTCGTGGCCAGCACCATCCCGAGGTAGCCCACCAGGAACCTCTTGCTGAACTGGCCCGTACCGTGCTCTGCGGCGGCAACAAGTTCCTTCTCAGTCATCACCTTGTCCACCGCAGGCATCACCTCGGTGACCTCGCGGCGCAGGTGCACATTGAGGAGATCCGACAGCTTCCTGTACTTGTCGGCGAGCGTGTCGCGGTCTGTCACGTCGGCCGTCCCCATCCAGCGGAGCCTGAGGGGTTCGATGTCGTCCAGCCGCAGGGCCACCTGCCGGTGCTGTTCGAGCATCTGCTCCACGTGCAATGCGCATGCCGGCGCACGTTCCGCGAGCTGCGGATACATCAGCAGGTCCTCGCCCTCGTGGTGGATGTGGAGGATCTTGTCGAAGTTTCCCAGCACTTCGCCCACGTAGGCTGCGCGTGCGGTGTCGCCCGGCCCGGCGGAGCGCACCAGTGCGGGCGCCTCGCCGTATGCCCAGAGGAACACCCGGTGGATCCGACGCATGGCTGCCGTCCCTTGGCACAGGACGGGCCCCGGTGGCACAGGGGCCGCGGTCTCGCCGGGCTGGAGGGTGAAGAAATCGGTCATCGGAGGGCCCCTAACGGTCGTCGTGCGAGACCAGGACCTCTCCCCGGCAGCATCGTAACCGTTGGCTCATATGCCGCACAATGGCTCCGGATTTCGACGGCGGCGGCCGGCAGCTCCGAGGTGTATGGGCATCAGCGACAGAAGTCGGCGACCTGCCAGGCGAGGGGTGGGCAGTCATTTAGGGGAGCTGGACCCCTACCTCCAGGCCGGCCGAGCAGAAGGCGCGGATCATCACGCTGCTGCGGCAGAGCGGCGGCGCCGTAGGGTTCATGGGCGACGGCGTGAACGATGCCCTTGCCCTGCACAAGGCGGACATCGGCATCTCCGTTGACAGTGCCACGGACGTGGCCAAGGACGCCGCCGACGTGGTGCTCCTGGACAAGGACCTTGGCGTCCTCGCCGAAGGTGTGCGCGAAGGCCGCCGAATCTTCGCCAACACCATCAAGTACGTGCTGATGGGCACCTCCAGCAACTTCGGCAACATGTTCAGCGCCGCCACGGCATCCGTGGTGCTGAGCTTCCTGCCCATGCTGCCGGGCCAGATCCTGCTCAACAACCTGCTCTACGACACCGGCCAGCTGGCCATCCCGGGGGACCGGGTGGACCAGGAACAGCTGCGGGCGCCCTCCCACTGGAACATTGCATTCATCCGCCGGTTCATGATGCTGTTCGGGCCCATCAGCTCGCTCTTCGACTTCGCGACCTTCGCCCTGACGTTGTTCGTCTTTGACTCGGTGCCGGGGGAGTTCCGGGCGGGATGGTTCATCGAATCAATCGCCACCCAGACGCTGATCATCTTTGCCATCCGGACCCGGCGGGTGCCGTTCCTCCGCAGCCGCCCGTCGGCTGGGCTGATCGGGGCATCACTGGGCGTGGTCACGCTGGGGATCTTCCTTCCGCTCTCGCCGCTGGCCGGGCTGCTGGGTTTCGACCCGCTTCCCGTTCCCTTCTTCCTGGCCTTGCTGGGCATGATTGTGGTTTACCTGGTCATGGTGGAGTTCGCCAAGCAATGGTTCTTCGCCCGCGATGCCCAGTCGCTGCCGGCCGGGCCTGTCACAGTCCGCCGCCGGCCCGAGCACCATCACATCGCCCGGCGCGCATTCCGCTTCAGCGCCCCGGTATCGGTGGCGGCCCGGCGGCACCGGGCCCGGCGGCGCAGACGCTGATCGGATTCCGGTCCGGGCGATGGGTTCCGGCGGGTGCCCCGGCGGGCGTTGCACGGGGCTGGCCAGGAGTAGGCACGACGCCGTACTGCGGGGCAGCGACAATCTAAGGGGAGCGGACGTTCAGGCCTGCCTCCACGGCGGCGGCCAGCAGATCGGCGTCGTATGCAACGAGGACGTCGCACTGCAGACGGATGGCGGCGGCCAGGTGAATGGCGTCCGCGCTTCGTAGCCTGCCGGGCAGAGCCGCCGCGTACATCAGGTCCGAGCGGGCAACATCAACGAGATTGATGCCTGCCAGAACCGAATTCACGAGCTCTGCGGGAAACCCCCGGCGGTGAGCAGCACAGTGCAGTTCCGTATACACAAGCATCGAGGCCACTAAATGATGGCCTTGGGCTGTGGCGGCGGAGAGGTACTCAGCTGCGCTGACGGATTCTTTTTCCTCCACCACGAGTTTGAGGACAACAGAGGTGTCCAGATAAATGATCACCGGTCTCCGCGGAGGTCGGCCAGGATTTCGGCGGTATCGGCCGTGGACGTGACGCGTGGCAGCACCAGGAAATCCACCGGTCCGTCGGCGGCAGGCCGGACCTGCCCCGAACGCAGCAGCCGCTCAAAAGGTGATGCCGACGGGGGGATCAGCGTAGCGGCTACCTCGCCGTTGTTGGTGACGTCAATGGTTTCGCCGTTCTTGACGCGCTCCAGAATCTTGCTGCTCTGGTTGCGCAGTTCCCGGTGCGGAATTGTTGTCATCGTGGCCTCCGTAGCAATCGTAGCAACAGAGGTTGGAATTCGATAGGCTCAACTACCGTCCCCGGTGATCGAGCTTGTTGCGATCCGGGGATTCGCCTGGCTTTCTGCCTGCTCCCAGTGCCGGCGGAGCATCGCGGCCAGCCGCTCCGGTTCCACCCGGTGTGGCGGATCAAAATGGTGGAGCTTGGGGAACACTTCCAGGTGGAAGTCCGGGAAGAAGACCCGCGACAGCCGGGTGGCAATATCGCCGAAGTCATCGGGATTGCTCAGTGCGCCAAGGGCGAAGAAGACCGGTTGGCTAAAGGCGGCCAAGCGTGCCCTCTCCAGGTCATAGGTCCTGAAGTCTCGCAGGAACGCTTTGATGCCGGCGGGCCGGTTGGCCATCCACGAAGGCAGGGGGTCCGGCGGTGGTGGAATGACGACGTCGGACTTCACTCCCAGCCTCGCGAAGGCTGGGAGGAACTGCTCGGGCGGGAGTGATTCCAGCTGGTCGTAATGCCTTCTGACCTCCGCGTAGGCGGGGCTCCAGTCCCAGGTGCCGGCCCATTCGGGCTCCAGCAGCGACAGGCTGAGCAACCGTTCAGGGTGTTTGGCGGCGAAGCCCAGGGCCGCCGCTCCGCCGGCTGAATAGCCCACCAAATGGAAGGTCTGCCATCCCCTGGCGTCGGCTTCGCGCAGGACGCCCTCAACCTCCGTGTCCAGGCTCCAGTCCAACGGCAGTTCACCGCCGGCGTAGAGCTCGAGTTCCTTGGCGACCGCTTGGACATCAGGACCGAGGGCTGCGATGAGTTCGCCGTAGGCTGCCTGCGCGGGGAGGCCGGCCCCCGGTAAGAGAATGGCCCGAATCGGTCCCATGGGAAAACGCTACGCCTGGGATTCGGCAGGCTCAACCATCCGCAACCGATTGCCGGCCGGGCTGGTAATTCCTGACGCGAAAATCCTGTAGTCTTGATCCTGTTGTTGTGTTTATGCAGTTGGTAGTTCAGGCAGTACGCGCGGTCGAAAGTCCGCGTTCTTCTGAAGTAGCGGTTTTGAACACCCCACACCGGAGGACCCGAAAGTCGGGACTTTTCCTCCACCTTCACGAAGGACAAAAATAATGGCTACTGGTACCGTCAAATGGTTTAACGCTGAAAAGGGCTTCGGCTTCATTTCCCCCGATGACTCCTCACAGGACGTTTTCGCACACTACTCTGCGATCGCTTCCTCCGGCTTCCGCTCACTCGAAGAGAACCAGAAGGTCTCCTTCGAAACCGAGCAGGGCCCCAAGGGTCCCCAGGCCGTCAACATCCAGTCCCTCTAATTTCTTAGGGATTCTGGGGCCTTAGGGTTTCATGTTTCACAGCAGGGCCGGTCATTTCTGACCGGCCCTGCTTTTGTTAACCCGGGTGTGCGGCTGGGATCTGTCACTCGTCCGGGTTCGGGCTCCGGACGTCCTTCTCGCCTATGTCCGCAGCGCCGAGGGCGGCCGCTGCAGGGCTATGGGTGGTTTCGTGCTCGCGGGCCCGCAGCTCCGGGTGGTGCAGGTCCAGTGCGGGGCGCTCCGAGCGGATCCGGGGCAGGGACGTGAAGTTGTGCCGCGGCGGCGGGCAGGACGTGGCCCACTCCAGTGAGGCGCCGAAGCCCCAGGGATCGTCAACCTCCACCTTTTCCGCCCGGCGCCAGGTCACGTACACGTTCCAGAAGAACGGGATCAGTGAGGCACCCAGAACAAACGAGGAGATGGTGGAGAACTGGTTCATCCAGGTGAAGTTGTCCTCCACCAGGTAGTCAGCGTAGCGGCGGGGCATGCCTTCCACGCCGAGCCAGTGCTGGATGAGGAAGGTTCCGTGGAAGCCCAGGAACAGCAGCCAGAAGTGGATCTTACCGAGGCGCTCGTTGAGCATTCTGCCCGTGAACTTGGGCCACCAGAAGTAGAAGCCTGCGAACATGGCGAACACCACGGTGCCGAAGACCACGTAGTGGAAGTGTGCCACCACGAAGTATGAGTCCGAGACGTGGAAGTCCAGCGGGGGAGAGGCCAGGATGATGCCGGTCAGGCCGCCGAAGAGGAACGTGACCAGGAAGCCGATGCTCCACAGCATGGGGGTTTCGAAGGTCAGCGAACCGCGCCACATGGTGCCGATCCAGTTGAAGAACTTCACCCCGGTGGGCACCGCGATCAGCATGGTCATGAACGCGAAGAACGGCAGCAGCACCGAACCGGTGACGTACATGTGGTGCGCCCACACGGTCATGGAGAGTGCGGCAATGGCGATGGTGGCGTAGACGAGGCCCTTGTAGCCGAAGATCGGCTTGCGGCTGAAGACCGGGAAGATCTCCGACACGATGCCGAAGAACGGCAGCGCAATGATGTAGACCTCGGGATGGCCGAAGAACCAGAACAGGTGCTGGTACAGGACCGGACCGCCGTTTTCGGGATCGTAAATATGGGCGCCGAACCGGCGGTCCGCTCCCACAGCGAACAATGCCGCGGCCAGTGGCGGGAAGGCCATGATCACCAGGATCGACGTGACCAGGGTGTTCCACGTGAAGATGGGCATCCGCCACATGGTCAGGCCGGGGGCCCGCATGCAGATGATGGTGGTGATGAAGTTGACCGCACCCAGGATGGTGCCAAACCCGGACAGGACCAGGCCAAAAATCCACAGGTCCCCGCCCACACCGGGACTGAAGGTGGTGTTGTTCAAGGGCGCGTAGGCGAACCAGCCGAACGACGCTGCTCCCTGGGGCGTGATGAAACCCGACATGGCGATGGTGGAGCCGAACAG
Source organism: Arthrobacter sp. (assembly GCA_023264815.1). Classification (GTDB taxonomy): domain Bacteria; phylum Actinomycetota; class Actinomycetes; order Actinomycetales; family Micrococcaceae; genus Arthrobacter. The sequence continues at coordinate 17,558 of JAHFUZ010000004.1, forward strand.
GAAGAACCAGAACGCCAGGGCGTTGAGCCGGGGGAACGCCACGTCCGGCGCACCGATCTGCAGCGGCATGATCACATTGGCAAAGCCGGCGAACAGGGGTGTGGCGAACATCAGCAGCATTGCGATGCCGTGCATGGTGAACAGCTGGTTGTACTGCTCCTTGGTCTGCAGGATCTGCATGCCCGGCTGGAAAAGCTCGGCACGGATCAGCAGGGCCATCACGCCGGCCAGGCAGAAGAACACAAACGACGTGATCAGGTACATAAACCCGATGATCTTGTGGTCCGTGGAGGTGATCCATCTGACCACCAAGGCGCCCTTGCGCCGGGGCACTACATCGGGGACAGCTGCTGGAGCGGTCCGCTGTCGTGAATCACCGGTGATGGCCATCTTCCACCTCACAGATACGTCTGCACGGCACTGTTGGGCCCTAGGCATGAGCCCTTAAATGCAGGCTACTCAGGAATGCGGGGTGCGGGAAGAGGCGGGATTCGGCAGGCGCAATCACCGGACGCACCAGGCTCAGCCACCGAGGCCCATCGCCGTCCGGACCTCGTTCAGAATGCGGTGGATGGCGGCCTCGGCCATTACGGCATCGCCCCGGGCCACGGCTGCGGCAACATCCTCATGGGCCTGCAGGGCTTCGTTTCGCGGCTTGAACGGCATGAGGCCCTGCTGCGTCCGGCTGGTCAGCACTTCGGCCACCATGCCGTCCAGGGATGCGAACATCTCGTTGCCGCAGCTGTGGAGCAGCAGGCGGTGGAACTCAATGTCCGCAGCCAGGAAGGATTCAAGGTCGCCGGCCTTGCCCAGCCGGCGCAGTTCCGCGGCCAGGGCAACCAGCCTGGCCCGTTCAGCGGCGCTCGCCCGGCGGGCCGCGCCGGCCGCGGCGATGGGTTCGACGGCGATGCGCAGCTCCGTGAGGCTGCTGTACTGGAGCTCGCGCCGGTCTGAGGTGAGGCGCCAGCGCACCAGCTTGGGGTCAAAAACGTTCCAGAGCCCGGGTTCCTGCACCACGATACCCACCCGCCGGCGCGAGTAGACCAGGTTCATGGATTCGAGGACCTTCATGGTGTCCCGGGCCACGGTGCGGGAAATACCGTACTCCTGCTGGAGGCCCTCCAGGGTGAGGCGGCTTCCGGGAGGGAGGCTCCCGGACGCGATGGCGACGCCAACCGCCTCGAGAACGCGTTCATGCATCGCGGGGGAGGCCCCGCCGTCGTCCGCTGTATCCGCGCCCTGTCCTGTCGCCGTCGACATTATTCCTGCCTCTCCTGCGCCGGAGCGCACTCATAGGATACCCAGCCAATGGCCAAAGGTATGACTTGTGACACGTAAAGATAGTATCTTTGTCTGTAAATGGTGATACTTTATCTCCCGGCGCACTTCGGTGTGACGCGTACGACGAGCTTTCTTGACTAAGCCAAAGACGTCTTCTTCGGAGGTAAACAATGCAGCATCCAGCCACGCACCTGGTGGTGATGGGCGTCGCCGGTTCCGGCAAGTCCACCATCGCCGCCGCACTCTCCCAGCAGCTTGGCTGGGTGTGTGCCGAGGCGGACGAATTCCACCCGCAGTCCAACATCAACAAAATGACCCAGGGCATTCCGCTGCAGGACGGGGACCGCTGGCCGTGGCTGCAGGAGATCCAGGACTGGATGACCGCCCAGGCCGCTGCCGGCAACAGCACCGTCCTCACCTGCTCCGCGCTCAAGCAGACCTACCGCGGGCTCCTCTCCGAGGCGGACGGCCGGGTGCTTTTTATCCACCTCGACGGCGGGGCCGACCTGATCAGCCAGCGCATGCAGGGCCGCGAAGGGCACTTCATGCCGCCCACGCTCCTGCCCAGTCAGCTGGCGACACTGGAACCCCTGACCGACGGCGAACTGGCCTCCGGCAGCCTCCGGCTGGACATCGCCCTGCCCCCGCAGGAGATCGTCGACGCAGTCATCACGGCCCTGAAGGTCCCCGCGGACTCCGCAGCCAGTACAACGTGAGCATGGGTCCGCCCGCTCCCCAGCATTTCCCCTACGTAGTTTCTGTTTCAAAGGAGAACCATGGTCATCGAAGGATGGACCCAGCTCGGGCGATCGCGGCGGCGATCTTCGTGCTCGCCGGCGTGGCTGGTTAGCGCGCCGAAGTCTGTCCGGCGGCCTGGCGTCCGGCGATGTGCTCCGCGATGAACCAGGCGTCCGGACCCACACCGGGAAGCGTGGCCGAATAGTGCCGGGTGAGCCAAGGGAGCCCCACGGCATACAGGCCGGGCACCTCGGTGACGCCGCGGCTGTGGCGCGGATAGTTCCATTCGTCCAGCACAGGCATGTCCAGGAGGCTGTTGTCCAGCCTGTACCCGGTGGCCCAGATGACCGTGGTGACGTTTTCGGCGGCCAGGTCCAGGCGGGAGGCTGATGCGGCGGGGAGCCACGTGTCCGGCGCCGGTTCGTCATCCTCCGGTGCCGTGATGCCCGCCGCGGCAATATAGGCGTCTGCCATCACCTTCAGCCGCTGCCCGAACCCGGCCTCCACCATAGCGAGGCGCTGGGCGAGGTCGTCGCTGAAGGTGAGGCCGCCGTCGTCGTCAATTGCCTCAAGGTGCCCGTGCAGGCGGACACCCCTGCGCCCCAGGCCGCGCAGGTGGATGCCGTGCCCGCCATCGTTGCCCGAGAGCAGCGGATTGCATTGGAACCGCGCGGCCGGCTGCGGAAGGTGATCCACCAGGAAACCGTTGATGCCGTGTTCCGGGCCGTGCAGGTTGATCTGCATGATCCAGTGGAACACGTCCTGGCCGCGGTACCGGCGGGGCGCTTCGGGGCACATCGAGACTGCCAGGTGCACCTCGCGGCCGGCGGCAAGCAGGTCCTCGGTGATCTGGCCGCCCGACTGGCCCGTCCCCACCACCAGGACGGCGCCCGCGGGCAGTTGCTGGGGATTCCTGTAGTCGTGGCTGTGCAGCTGCCGGACGTGCCGCGGGATCTTCGCTGCGGCCGCGGGGATGCGGGGCTGCTGGAACGCGCCGTTGGCCAGCACCACGTTCCGGGCCTTCCACGTTCCCTGGGTTGTCTCCACCGTGAAGCCGCCCACGTCCTGCCGGGCGATTCTCGCGGCATCGGTTTCGAGCCGGACGGGCGCGGCAATTTGCGCCGCGTAGTCCCGGACATATTCGACGGCGGCGTCCCGGGGGATGAAGCCGTCAGGGTCCGGTCCCTCGTACGGCATGCCGGGCAGGCTCAGCGAGAAGTTGGGCGTATTGAGGTGGAAGGAATCCCAGCGGTCCAGCCAGGCACCGCCCAACGTGCTGCGCCGTTCCAGCACCAGATGTTCCACGCCATGGTGGGTGAGCCAGTAGCTCATGGCCAGGCCGGCCTGCCCCGCCCCAACCACCAGGGTGCCGACCTCGTGCGGCGGGCCGCCGTCGGGGGAGGGCATGGCTACTTCCCGGCAGCCTTCGGCGGAAGACCTGCCACGTGGGCGTAAGCCTTTTCGGCCCAGGCCCGTGCCCGCGCGTCGTCGCCGTCACCCTCGGCATTCCACATTTCCGGCAGCCCGGTGTAGCCGCCCATTGGCCGCCCCGGCGGGCCGAACGGTACGGTCCGCTCGGTGCTTTCGAGCTCCTGCCTGTCCGCCTCGGCGAGCTTGACTCCGATGGTGGGGCCGAACAGCCCGGCGAACATGTTGCCGTTGACGAAGGCACCGAGGTTGCCGAACATGGGCTTGACGGTCACGTCCGGGTGGTCCGGCACGACGGCGCGGAACCGTGCCTTGTCTTCGTCTGAGGCCTTGGGCATCTCCATGTTTGCTCTCTCCCAGGTTTTGCGGTGGCTCCCATGTGAAGCTTATGCCTGCCCGGGGCCGGGGGACAGGTGCGGTGGGGCTCCCGGGGGCTGTGGATAACTCCTTCGCCTGTTCTCCGGCTCGGGTAGTCTGGCTGAAGCGAGCTTCTCCATTGTCTAGAGAAAAGTCTGGGGACTTCTATGACCACGCTGCCATTTGGTTCCGCGCGCTTTCGCCACACGTTAGTGGCCGCTTTGGCGGCGTGCGCGCTCGCGTTGGCGGGATGCCAGGGCGCCACCCCGGGCGGTGCCGAGACGACGACGGCGGCGACGCCCACCGCCACCCCGACGCCTACTCCCACGCCGACCGCCGTATACAAGCCAGCCGATGCGCAGGGGAAGGCTCAGAACGTTCCCGTCCCAGTGAAACCCCCGTTGGCTGATGAAAATTCGAAGGCTGGCCTCGAGGCGTTTGTTGGGTACTGGTTTGCGCTTCTGAACTACGGCTACGAAACGGGTAACCCTGCCAGCTGGGAACAGTTGACCAAACCTGGTTGTACGTTCTGTGACAACGTGAAGTCGGCAATTGCGACCGGATATAAGACGGACCGCTGGCAGGTGGGTGGCCGTATCTCAACGCCGTCAGTTGAAGCAAGAATGGTCGAAGGTGCTCCGACGCAGCAAGTTGTGGTTCAGGTGAACCAGGAGTCTATCGAGTTCTACAAAGCAGACGGAAGTGTTGGGCGGACACCGGAGGCCGGATCAAGTACCGCCTCAGTTGTGATCGCATCCTTTGAAGACGGCACTTGGATCGTCTCAGATATGCACCTGCTTCAGTAGGTCAAGATGATGGTCTGGGCACGACTCGTTGTCTCATTCACCGTTGGGCTGCTCCTGGTTATGCAGCCGAGCGACGCGCTGGCAACCAGAACAACAACTGCGGCCGACGATGGGGATTATGGCGGATCCGGGACGTACCAAGGTTCAGGGCTCCAAGCGGTCGTGTGGGTCGTTGATCAGTCAACTGGCAAGATGCTTCCTGCGCCCCCAGGCCACGTCCCCGAGGACCCAAACCAATACAAGTACGAGCTTGTGTGCAACGACGACGTCAATGGCTCCTGCGTCCAGGACATGATGATGTGCCCGGACCGGGGTGATGGCCAGACCGGCACGTATGTCCAGTGGATGGTCGCCCCTCGGGCCATTTCCGACCCCGCCTGGGGCAACTGGGTTCCCCTGAACGGTCCCACCTGCCTCTACGACGAAGAGCCCGAGGACCTCCTGCCAGCCATCGCGGCCCGGATCCTGCAGGACTTTCAGAATCTGCCCATCGCTCCGGCGATTTTGACCGCCCAACCAAGCCCTCACACCCTCAGGGGCGCCGAAACCAACATCTTCGCGGACGCGCTTGTCCAGGAATTTGACGTCACTATCCTGGGCCAGGGCGTCCACCTGGTGGCAACGCCCATCGAATACACGTACAGCTATGGCGACGGCACAACTCTGGGGCCTACGCCAATCGCCGGAGGATCGTTGCCCCAGAACCGGTGGGGCGAGCAGACGCGGACCAGTCACGTTTACCAGTCCACCGGCGACTTTGCTGTCACGATTACCACGACGTTCCGGGGAACGTACTCCGTTAACGGCGGTCCTAACTTACCGGTCCCCGGAACCGGCCAGTTCGCGTCCCCCGCCCAGACCCTGCAGGTGTGGCGTGCCATCACTCGGAACTATGCCGATGACTGCCTCGTTAACTCCGCCGGAGAGGGATGCCCAGGTATGAACTGACGCGTGGGACAAGAGGCCAGCCGCGTCAACCTTGCAGCAGTCCGCTCTCAGCCGCCAACCAGGTTCCCACCCCAAACAAAGGACACCCCTTGACTCCTCGCACCATTGTGATCACCGGCGCCAGCGACGGCATCGGCGCGGCCGCCGCACGGACACTGGCCGGGGCAGGGGAGCGGGTGGTGGTCGTGGGCCGGTCAGAGGAGAAAACACAGGCCCTCGCCAAGGAGCTTAACGCCGACTACTTCGTGTGCGACTTCGCCGAACTGGACCAGGTCCGCAGCCTCGCGGCGCAGTTGCGGGACGACTACGAACGGATCGACGTCCTGGCCAACAACGCCGGCGGAATCATGGGCAGGCACCAGCTCACCGTTGACGGCAACGAATCCACGTTCCAGATCAACCACCTGGCCCCATTCCTGCTCACCACCGAGCTCATGGGCGTCCTCACCGCCAGCAACGCCAAAGTCATCAATACCGCCAGCGGCGCCAACAACTTCGGCAAACTCGACCTCTTCGACCTCAACGCCGAGCACACCTACTCCACCAACCGCGCCTACGGCACGGCCAAACTCGCCAACATCCTCTTCACGTCCGAGCTGCACCGCCGCTTCGGCGAGCAGGGAATCACGACGGCGGCGTTCCACCCGGGCGTGGTCCGCACCAACTTCGCGGCGGACTCCACCACCCCGTGGCGGCATGCCTACAAGACGCTGCTCAACCGCTTAATGCTCACCCCGGACCAGGGCGCCGACACCCTCCTCTGGCTCGTCAAGGGGACCGCCGGCACCGACTGGATCTCCGGTGCCTACTACGCCAAACGCGCCCTCGCCAGGGCCAACGCCCAGGCGTACGACGCTGAACTGGCCCTGGGTCTGTGGGAGGCCAGCGAGGCGCTGGTCGGGAACAACAACTAAGTTGGGCAAGGGGCGGGACTTAAGCCGGCCGGGCCCGCTGGACGTCGGCCGCACTCTCTGCCTGACCGCGTGCACAGAGCCCCGCCACCACGCCGTCAATGTCGGCGGCCGGCCGGTTCTGGCTGAGCTTGGTTTTCGCCTCGATCCTGGTGATGGCCAGTTCCAGCCCCACGATGGCGCGCAGCTGGCCGGCGATGAAGCGTTCAGGGGCATCGTCCACGCTCCAGGGATGCTCAAAGTCCGCTTCGTGCGCGTGGGTGAGCCGCCGCACCTGGCTGGCGAGCCATGCCGGATCGTCGTGCACCACGAGCCTGCCGTAGACATGCGCGGTGGAGTAGTTCCACGTGGGCACCACCCGCCCGTGCTCGGCCTTGGATGCATACCAGGACGGCGAGATATAGGCATCCGCGCCCTGGATGATCATCAGCGCTTCGCCCACAACAGGATCGGTCCACTGGGCGTTGTTCCGGGCCACATGCGTCTGCAGGGCGCCGTGCTCGCCCACGGACGGGTCGTAGACAAACGGCAGGAGCGTGGCCAGCAGCCCCTGCGACGTCATGGTGATGAGGTTGGCCGCGCCCGGCCTGGCCAGGAGCCTGTGGACGGCTTCCGGGGCTGCCTCGAAGTGGGCTGGGGTGTACATGGCTTTAATCCTTCACGGTCTGGAGCGGGGTTGCGGCGCGGACGGCAGGTGACGGCAGGGGAGCAGGCGGGGCCGGCCTGAGGCGGACCCGGACGGCGGCGCCTGCGCAGAGGATCACCGCGAGTCCGCCCGCAATGGTGGTCCACGTCAGCACCTCGCCCAGCAGCAGGCCCGCCCAGCAGATACTGAGCACAGGCTGGATCAGTTGGACCTGGCTGACCCTTGCCATGGGCCCGATGGCCAGTCCGCGGTACCAGGCGAAGAACCCCAGGAACATGCTGACCACTCCGAGGTAGGCGAACGCCAGCCATTGGCCCGGTGAGCCGGCCTGCGGCTCCTGTATCGTGGCGATCACTGCGAGGACCATCATCAGCGGAGACACCAGCACCAGCGCCCAGGACACGGTCTGCCAGGCCCCCAGTTCGCGCGCCAGCAGCCCGCCCTCCGCGTAACCCATCGCCGCGGCCAGCACCGCCCCCAACAGCAACAGGTCCGCACCGTGCAGCTGCCCAAAACCGCCGGACTGCAGGGATGCGAAAGCGATGGCCACGAGCGCGCCGAGGCCCGTGATCAGCCAGAACGCCAGCGGCGGACGCTCCCTGCCGCGAAGGACCGCAGCCGTCGCGGTGGCGGCCGGAAGCAGGGCGATGACCACCGCGCCGTGGCTTGCCGGCGTGGTGGCGAGGGCATAGGACGTGAGCAGGGGAAAGCCAACGACGACGCCGCCCGCCACCAGTACCAACCGGCCCCATTGTGCGCCGCGGGGGAGCCGCTGCCGGGTGAGTGCCAGGGCTGCGCCGGCGAGGAGGGCGGCCACCACCGCACGCCCCGACCCGATAAACAGCGGGGACAGTCCAGCCACGGCGATCTTGGTCAACGGGACGGTGAAAGAGAAGGCCGCTATACCGAGGAGTCCCCACCAGAGCCCGGCTGCGGAGCTGGGCGGTATCACTGGCCGAACATGTAGAGTAGCGCTACTGTTGTCTCTCATGAACAACGATAGCAGTTCGCGGATTGTGGCGCACCTGACAACCTGGATCGGCACCGCAGCCCCCGGCGCGAAACTGCCGTCCACCCGGTCCCTGGTGGCCGAGAACCGGGCCAGCCCGGTCACGGTGCAAAAAGCCCTGCAGGTGCTGACCGCGAAGGGCCTCATCGAGAGCCGGCCCGGTGTGGGAACGTTCGTCCGGGCCGTCCGGACAGCGCGGCCATCGGATTACGGCTGGCAGACGGCCGCCCTCCGCTCCCCGCGGGCACCGCTTCCGTCCGCCTCCTCCACCATGCGCGACGTCCCCAACGACGCCATCGCTTTCCATTCCGGCTACCCGGCCCGGGAGCTCCTGCCCGAACGGCTGGTGCGTGCGGCACTGACGCGCGCTGCCCGCGGGGACGCCGCGCTCTTCCGCCCGCCGGCTGCCGGCCTGCCGGAACTGCAGTCCTGGTTCGCGCACGAGCTCGGGGCCGCGACGCCGGCGGGGACCACACCGCCGAACCCGAGTGACGTCGTCGTGCTTCCCGGCAGCCAGAGCGGTTTGAGCTCCATCTTCAGCGCGCTCGCGGGCCGCGGGCAGCCGGTGCTGATGGAATCTCCCACGTACTGGGGCGCCATCCTGGCCGCGGCGCAGGCTGGCGTGCAGGTGGTGCCGGTGCCCAGCGGGCCTGACGGTCCTGACCCGGCGGAACTGGCCCGGGCCTTGGACGAAACCGGTGCCAGGCTGTTCTATGCCCAGCCCAACTATGCGAACCCCACCGGTGCGCAGTGGACATCCGAACGCGGGGAGGAAGTTCTTGAGGTGGTGCGTTCACAAGGCGCGTTCCTGGTGGAGGACGACTGGGCGCACGACTTCGGCATCACCTCCACCCCGGTGCCCGTGGCCTCCCGGGACGATTCCGGCCATGTGGTCTACCTGCGGTCCCTGACCAAGAGTGTGTCGCCCTCCATCCGGATCGCGGCGGTGATCGCGCGCGGGCCGGCCAGGGAACGCATCCTGGCGGACCGGGCGGCGGAGTCGATGTACGTCAGCGGGCTGCTCCAGGCTGCAGCGCTCGACGTCGTGACGCAGCCTGCGTGGCAGACGCACCTGCGCAGCCTCCGCCACCAGCTCCAGTCCCGCCGGGACCTGCTGGTCACCAGCCTGCGCGAACATGTTCCGCAGGCCCACCTCGAGCAGGTGCCCAGGGGCGGGCTCAACCTCTGGGCGCGGCTGCCCGACGGAACGGACCTCGACCGGCTGGCGCGCGACTGCGAAAGCGCCGGCGTGATCATTGCCGCCGGCCGGGAGTGGTTCCCCGCCGAGCCGGCCGGCCCGTTCATCCGGCTCAACTACTCGGGCACGAACCCGGGCGCCTTTCCCGAAGGCGCCCGGATCATTGGCCAGGTGCTGGAGCGGAACGGGGGCTAGGCTGGCTGCGCGGACCTATTCGCCCAGCCGGCTGTAGGTGCTGACCACGTTGCCTTTGGAGGTGCGGTACTGGTCTGTCAGGCTGAGCCGGGTGGTTGGGTCGCCCGGCTCGAACAGGTGCCTGCCGCTGCCGGCCACCACGGGGTGGGTCATGAGCGTCAGCTCATCAAGCAGCCCGGCAAACAGCAAGTGTCGGACCACGGAGATGCTGCCCATCACGGCGATTTCGCCGCCGTCGCGCTCCTTCAGACCGGACACAAAGTCCTCCAGCGGACCCTCGATCAGGTGGGAGTTCTGCCACTCCAACGGCTCCGCCAGGGTCCGGGAGGCAACAAACTTGTCAACGCCGTTGATGAAGCCGGCGAAATCCTGGTCAGCCGACGCGGTGGGCCAGTAGCCGGCCCATTCCTGGTAGCTCACCCGTCCCAGCACCACGGTGTCCACCCGCTCCATCACGCCGGTCAGGGCGTTGCCCATGTCCTCGTCGAAGCTGTCGAACTGCCACAGGAACGGGTCTGACACCACGCCGTCAACGGAGTGGAACAGGCCGGACGTGACTTTGCGCATGGGGACCTCCAGAGTCAGCGGTAGTTGGCATCCACCCTATTGGCCGGCCCCGCAGCACGGAAGCCCTGGGCCGGTGGTTGAGCCTGCCGAAACCTATCCCGACGGGTCCCGACCACCGGTCCCGGCGCCGCCGGAGTTATGTTCATCACCACTGCCTGCGTGTTGCGCGAATACACCGTCCGGCAGCCGCATACTTATCTCTATGCGGCCTCTCGCCGCGCCCCGGCCAGGCAGGAGGAAGTGCATGGAAACCCTGAAAAAAATCGTGAGCAACCAGTACTTCCCCGCCGCCGCGGTGCTGACGGCTGTCCTGCTGTTCTGGACCATCGCGATGTTCGGCGGGCTTTCCCTGCTGCACAACAACCAGCCGCCCATGGCCACCCTGACCTGGATGCTGTTCGTCTACGCAGCGGCAGTACTGACCCCGCTGGCCGGCATCATCGCCGCCGCAGACCTGGTCCGCCGCTGGCGCCGCGACCGCCACTACGCGCAGGCTGAGGGCGAGCAGGATGAATTGGCGTACGCCGAACTCCCTTCGGAGGACAGTTCAGCCGACGAGCCGCTCCAGGGTGAGGAACCCGACGAGCCGTACCCGGGCGTGGAAGCCTCCCGCCAGGAGGCTCCTCGGACGGAAGCAACCCCGCACGAGCCCCCGACGCAGCCCGTGACCTACCGTCCGGCCGCGCATCAGTCCGCCAAGAATCGGCCGGCTCAGGCAAAGCAGCGCAAGAACGCCGCATAGGCCCGCGCCAAAGCGTCAGCGTACCTGCCGCGCCAGTTCCGCCCGGCAGCCTTGTCCGCATAGAGGGCGGCGTCCGCCTCGCCAGGAGGGTATCGGCCCTGGCCCTGTGGCCGCCGGGGAAAGCCGGAATCCTGGCCACGCAGTATTCAGGAAGCAGCGTACTGTCCGTCCACATGGACCACGTCCCGGCCGGCGCGCTGGAGCAGGCTGGCAGCCACACCGGAGCGGTACCCGGTGGCGCAGTGCACCCACACCGTGCCGTCCGGGACCTCATTCATCCGCAGCAGCAGCTCATGCAGTGGGATGTTTACTGCCCCGGCGAGGTGGCCGGCGTCGTACTCGTCCGTGCGCCGCACATCCAGCACCACGTCCCCGGGGCCGCGCTGCGCCAGGTCCGCCCAGTGCACCCGCGGATACTGTACGACGGCGGTGCCCGGCGCGAGTGCCGACGGGTCGGTTCCGAGGGCGGCGTCAGGGGAATCGATGCCAATGCGGGACAGGTCCCGGATGGCGTTTTCGACGTCCTGTTCGGCTCCCACGAGGGTGAGCTGCCGGTTCCACGGCAGGACCCAGCCAAGGTAGGCCGTGAAGCTGGAGCCGCGGCCGTACTCGAAGCTGACCGATCCCTTCAGGTGGCTGGACGCGAAGGCCACCCTGTTCCGAAGGTCCACCACCCATTCGCCGTCCGCCAGCCGGCGGCTCAGCTCCGCGGGATTGACAGACTCCGGCACCGCAAGGTCCGCGGGCCCGGGACCCGTCCGGTTGGCCGGTGCCATGTGGGCGTAGTAGGACGGGTAGGCGGTGAGGTTGCTGATCAGTTCCCGCACGAAATGCTCCTCGTCCGGGTCCGTGAACGCGTGGTTGGTTTGCTCCTGCTCGGCCATGGTGGAGGCACGCACGCCCGACGCCGGCCCGGACGAACAGAACGAGCCGAACCCGTGCGTGGGGTACAGGGCAGCTCCTGGCCCGGCTTCGGCGGCCAGGCGGCGGACCGAGGAATACTGCGCCCGGGTCAGCTTTTCCGTGTCCCCGTCACTGACCAGATCCGTCCGGCCCACCGACCCGTACAGCAGGCTGCCGCCCGAAAACACCGCCTGCTCCTGGCCATCGGTCACCACGTAGCTGAGGTGGTGGTGCGTGTGTCCCGGCGTGGCCACAGCCTTCACGGTGAGCCGGCCCACCCGGACCGTGCCGCCGTCCGCGATGGGCGTGCGCTCGAACCCTACCTCGTCCGCCCCGTTCACGAGGTAGACGGCACCGTGGGCTTCGGCCAGGATCAGGCCGCCGGTCAGGTAGTCGTTGTGCAGGTGTGTTTCGGCCACGTGGGTGATCCTGACGTGTGCCGCTACCGCCGCGGCGTCAACCCGGTCCGTGTCCCGCTGCGGGTCGATGACCAGGGCAACGTCGCCGTCATGGACCAGGTAGCTGCGGTCCCCGAGCGGCCGGGTTTCGATGACAACAACATCCATGACTTCATTGTCCTCGGTTTGCCGGGCTTACGTGGGGCCGGACCGGCTCGCCAGCGCAGACAGCGCCTGACCGGCAGTCCTCAGCGCCTGGTCGAAGCGGGCGGCCGGCTCGGGGTGCGAGAACAGGTAGCCCTGCAGCGAGTCGCATTCCAGGGCGATGAGGTATCTGGCCTGCTCGTCGGTTTCGATGCCTTCCGCCGTGACGGTCAGCCCCAGGCTGTGTGCCATGTTGATCATGGAGCTGAGGATAGGCAGGCGTTCGTCACCGGTGCGCACCATGGAGACAAACGTCTTGTCAATCTTCACGATGTCCACGGGCAGGTCCTGCAGCCGGCCAAGCGAGGAGTAGCCGGTGCCGAAATCGTCGAGCGCCACGCGGGCCCCTGCTTCCCGCAGGCGGCTGAGCTGCTTGATCACGTTGCAGTCGGCGTCGAAGAACACACTCTCGGTGACCTCGAATACCAGCTGGTACACACCCACCCGGCACGTCTCCGCCAGCTCCAGGACCCGTTCGGCAAAGTCCAGTTCCTGCAGTTGGACCCCCGAGACGTTCATGGACAGCGACCGCGACGGATCCTCGCGCAGCCATGATGCCATCTGCTTCAGGCTTTGCACCATCACTTCGCTGCCGATGCCGTTGATGAGGCCACTTCGCTCGGCCAAGGGGATGAACACCGCCGGCGGGACGCGCTGGTCCCCGCGGTCCCAGCGTGCCAGGGCTTCGAACTTGACCACCCGGCCCATGCGCGGTGACACGATGGGCTGGAAGTCCACGGAAATCTCGCCTTGGCCAACAGCCAGCTGGAGGCCGGCTTCCAGGTCGGTCCGCTGGACCAGCGCGGTCATCATGTCCTGATGAAACCGCAGGAAACGGTTCTTACCGGCTGCCTTGGCCGCATACATGGCGATGTCCGCCTCACGCAGGAGTTCCGAAGCCCCCTGGGCCTGGCGGCCCATCGAAGCAAGCCCCAGGCTCAGGCTGGGACGGAGCATGCTTCCCTCGATCGAGAACGGCACGTGCAGGCAGCGGACAATGCACTCGGCGATGGCGTCGGCATCCGGGCAGGCTGTCAGCAGCACTACGAATTCGTCGCCACCCAGCCTCGCCACCACGTCCGCGGTGGGGACGCAGCCCTGGAGCCGGCGGGCAACCTCCACGAGCATGTCATCGCCGGCCTGATGGCCGAGAATGTCGTTGACTTCCTTGAAGTCATCAAGGTCCAGCAGGAGGATATCTACTGACTTGAGCCTGGGCGGCTTCAACGCACGGACGAGTTCAGCATTGAAGACCGCCCTGTTGGCCAGGCCGGTGAGCGGGTCCCGGAACGCCATGGACCGCAGTTGCTCCGCCTGCACCGCGAGGTCGGTCAGGGCCCGCTCGGCCTGCTCCTGGGCCTTCCGCCGCGGCGTGACATCCCGAAAGCTCCAGACCCGTCCCACAATCCGATCGCCCACCTTCTGGGGGCGCGAGTACCGTTCAAAGGTCCGGCCGTCCAGGAAATCCACCACGTCGTGGCTCTCGGCTGCCGGATTCGCCGTCAGTTCTGTTACCCGCGCCAGGAACTGCCCAGGATCCTGCACCTGGGAAAGGACCACCTGCATGGCGGGCTCGTCGGATTCGGCCTCCAAGAGTTCCGGCGGGATGCCCCACATGGTGAGGAACTGCTCGTTCAGTCCGGCGATCTTGCCCTCGGCGCTGATGACCAGGATTCCGTCGGCTGTGGACTCCAGCGTGGCTGTCAGCAGCGACATCGCCTCGCTCAGGTCAGCGTCGCCGCCCTTCCGGTGCCCTGTGCTCCGGACCGAGACAAGCAGGATCTGCGAGCCATCGCCCTCGAGCAGGGAACAGGCAATTTCCGCCGGGAACTCCGTGCCGTCCCGGTGCAGGCCGTAAACTTCGCGGGGCGGCAGCGGTTTATCAGGCTGCTCCGCCAGCCGGGTCCGCAGCAGCGCCGTCTCATTGTGGAACCCGGCCGCCAAGAGCATCCAGTGGTTGCTGCCGGTCAGCTCGTCCCGGGAGTAGCCGAAGAGCCTGCTGGCTGCGGCGTTCGCCAGCAGAATGGTCCCGTCCGCATCGATGGCCAGGAGGGCGTCCGGGCCGGCATCAAGGAGCGCGCCGAAAGATGGTGCTGCAAGAACCCTGTTCTGCCGCCGCGATCCCCCCACGCGCAACCACCCCCACGCACATCATAAAGCGCGTGCGCCGATCGCGGGGCACAAATGCGTTACTTTTGCGTGGCCGCGGAAAACTCTGCCCCGGCATCCCGTCCGTCAGCGTGGGTGACGGCGACGCGGGGGTTGGTGCCCAGCCCGCGGACCACCCAGCCCTCGGCCCGCCAGGCGGCGCCGTCCAGTACGTTCCGTGCATCCAGGATGGCCCGGCGCCGGACGAGCCCCCCAGCAACCATGGGGGACAGGCGCCGGTACTCGTCCCATTCAGTCAGGAGCAGCACCAGCTCAGCCCCTTCCAGGGCGCGTGATGCGGAGGCCTCGAAGCGGAGCTGGGGGTAGCGAAGCCAAGCATGGTTGACCGCTTTCGGGTCGGTCACGGTCACATGCGCACCGGCCGCCGCCAGCCGGGCCGCGACGTCCAGTGCGGGGGAGTCGCGGATGTCATCGGTTTCCGGCTTGAACGCGGCACCCAGGATAGTGATGGCCCGCCCGGACAGCGCCCCGCCGCACAGCTCGGCAGCCACGGCCACGGTGCGGGTCCGCTGGCGGATATTGACCGCGTCCACCACACTCATCAGGTCATTGACCGGGTCCACGCCCAGCGCGTCTGCCTGGCTGCGGAGGCTGCGGATGTCCTTGGGCAGGCATCCGCCGCCGAAGCCCAGCCCGGCATGCATGTAGCGGTTCCCGATCCGCGGGTCCATGCCCATGGCCTCGCTCAGTTCGGCCACATCCGCCCCGGACGCGTCGCATAGTTCGGAGATGGCGTTGATGAAGCTGACCTTGGTGGCCAGGTACGCGTTGGCAGCGGACTTGATCAGTTCAGCGGTGGCGAAGTTGCAGACCAGGCGCGGAATTCCGGCGTTCAGCAGGGGCTCGTAGACGGCATCGAGGGCAGCTGTCACACCCCGCGGCGCACCGCTGCGGGGGTTGAAGGCCGCGGCCCGTCCGCCGTGCACGCCGTACACCAGCCGGTCCGGTACCAGGGTGTCCTTCACCGCGGTGCCCTGGCGCAGGAACTCCGGGTTCCAGCCCAGCTGTACGTCGGCCCGGGCGCCCAGGACGCTGCGGAGCATGTCAACGGTGCCCACGGGCACCGTTGATTTACCAACCACGACGGCGCCCCTCGCCAGGTGCGGGAGCAGCGCCTCGGTGGCGGCCACCAGGAAGGTGAGGTCGGCGCCGTCGGACGTTTTGGACTGCGGCGTCCCGACGCACAGGAAATGCACCTGGGCGCTGGCGGCAGCAGCGAAATCAGTGGAAAACTTCAGCCGGCCGGTGGTGCGGCCGTCGCGGAGGAGCTCGTCGAGGCCGGGTTCGAAGAAGGGTGCCAGGCCGCGGCCCAGCTGGTCCACCTTGGCGGCGTCCACGTCGATGCCCACCACGGTGTGGCCCATCGACGCGAGCGTGGCGGCATGCACGGCGCCAAGGTAGCCGCAGCCGATCACGGATATTTTCACAGGGACACTCCTTGTGTGGTTTGGACAGGCTCAACCACCGGCAGACCGGTGACCGCAGCGCGGTACTGTTCCACCAGCTGGGCGCACAGCGCCGGCCACGTCCGGTCCTGGACCGAAGCGTGTGCCGCTGCGGCGAAGGCGCGGCGTTTGGCGTCGTCGCCCATCAGGTCCATCACGTGGGCCCGGAAGCCGGCCAGGTCACCGGGCTGGTACAGCCAGCCGGTGCGGGAATTTTCCACCAGATCCAACGGCCCGCCGCGGCCCGTGGCCACCACCGGCACACCCGATGCCATGGCCTCCTGGATGGTCTGGCAGAACGTCTCGAACTCGCCGGGATGGACAAAGAGGTCGAACGAGGCAACAGCCGTCGCGAGCTCCTCCCCGCCGAGAAACCCGGTGAATACTGCATCCGGGAGCGCCTCCTGCAAGGCGGACCGCTGCGGTCCGTCGCCCACGATCACCAGCTTCGTGTTGGGAACGCCGGCGAGCGCTGCGAGGTCTTCCACCTGCTTTTCGACGGCAAGGCGGCCCACGTACCCAATGATCCGCTCACCGCCGGGCGCGATGGTGGCCCGCCACCCGGCGTCGCGCTTTTCCGGCGAGAACCGCGCGGTATCCACACCGCGCCGCCACATCCCCACCCGCGGAATCCCGCGGCCGCGCAACTGGTTCAGCGCGAACGTGGACGGCACCAGGGTCCGGGTGGCCAGCAGATGGATGTTTTCCACCCGGTTCCATGCCCAGTTCTCCAGGAACGGCACGCCATAGCGGGCAGCGTAGCTGGGCACCTCGGTCTGGTAGATGGCTATGGTGGGGATCCGCAACTGGTGCGCGGCCTGCACGGCACGCCAGCCCAGGATGAACGGCGAAGCGAGGTGGACAACGTCCGGTGCGTAATCGGCAAGGATTCGCTTGACCCGGTACACACCGCCCATCGCTACCCGCACGTTCGTGTATCCCGCCAGCGGAACCGCAGGAACCCGGTGCACCTTCGCACCGTGGACCACTTCGGATGTCCCGGCAAACTCGGCCACGGCATCAGCCACGGCGTGGGTTGACGGGGCGATGACCATGACGTCGTGACCCTGGTCCTCCAGGTGCTCCAGCACCCGCAGGATGGAGTGCGTCACCCCGTTCATCAGCGGCAGGAATGATTCGGCAACAATTGCGATCCTCACCCCTCCACGGTGCGTGCCTGGACTGACTGTGCGGGGTCACCCGGGTTGAGCAGAGGGAAAGGTTGGGTTAACAGATCAGCGCTTTTCGCCGCCACCCCCGGGAGGCACTGCCCCAACAATGGCGGCAGTCAGCGGGAAGAAAGCTGAAACGTCCGGCATGCGGGCACGCGGGTGGGTTGGCGGGCACAAGGAAGCCGGTGCAGCCGGGCGCGGAAACCGTGCCGGCTGCACCGGCGAGTAGGACGAATATTCAGAACGTTACGGAACTAACCTCATTCGCGGCTCCTCTGTCCCGGCTTGTGATGTCCGGGCTACGCCCTGTTGCCGGCCCTGTTCCTGGACAGCAGCCAGCCACAGGCAACCATCGCAACACCCAGCACCAGATGGGTCCAGTTGTCCGTCATGTTGAACGACAGGAAATTGGCTGCCGAACTCACTCCGACACTGAGCCCGAAGATGGCGAGGATGACGTACAGCGCACCGGCGCCGATCAGGAAATTGCGCGCGCCATGTTCGGTCCGGGACATGGCCCAGCCCGTGGCGCCGATCGCCAGCTGCACGATGTTGAGCAGCATGGACACCTGGAACACGCCCAGGAGCAGGGCATGGGAATCAGGCCCAAGGAACATCAATTCGCTGTACCGGGTGGTGATGCCGGGGACAAAGCCAAGGACACCAACCACCAACATGAGAATACCTACACCCATGCCAGCGTTCTGGACGTCTGCGCGCCCGAAGTGAACACCGTGAGCATGTGGGGATGCGGTAGTCATTTTCTGCCTCCAACCACTGATTGCGGACATTCCAATTTTACGGCGGGCCTGTGGAAAAAGCGCCGCACCACCCCCGGGATGGAGACTTCTGCCCAACGGCAGGACGGGGTCTCCTGAGTGCATGTGCCTGTCGCAAACCGGCTGGCAGGCCCGGCCGTGACACCATGGATCACGATGAAACTGCGTGCTGATCAGACCGGAGACCGTGGCCTCCCCATGCCCCTGTGGCTTCAGGGTTCCCTGGAAGCGGCGCAGGCCGCCATCATCTCTGCCCTCCTGGCGGTGGTTCCCATCGTGGCGGTCTGGGCAACGGGCGGTTTCCAGGAAGATGCCTTTGACGCTCTGGCCCGGCTCGCCGGCCAGGCCTGGCTCCTGATCCACGGCGTTCCGCTGGAACTGGCCAACCTCGGATCGGGCGCGGCCAGCCGTTCCAGCTCCGGTGTGCTCACCCTGATTCCGCTGGGACTCACGCTCATCCCGTTCCTGCTTGCCTGGCGGGCGGGGCAGCGGCTGGCCAGGGCCTCGTACACGGACCAGCTGTGGCAGGCGCTGTTTGGCTCGTGGTTGGTCTACTCGGCGTTCGGTGCGGCCACCGGTTTTGTGTGCCGCACGCCGGACGTCGTGATCAACATCTGGCACGCCATGCTGATCCCGCTGATCCCGTTTGCACTGGGCATGGTGATCGGTGCGCGCCGCGAGGCCGGTTCCTGGAGCCGGCTGATCGGCGTCGACGCCGTGGACTGGATTTCGCGCACCAGCCAGCATTCCCGCTGGGCCGGGTCCTACCTCGGGTCCGCCGCAAAAGCCGGCTTCCTGGCGCTGGTGTCCGCACTGGCGCTTGCCTGCGCGCTCCTGGCCGTGGATGTTTTTGTCCACTGGAACCTGGTGATCGCGGTGTATGAAGCGCTCGACGCCGGAGCTGTAGGCGGTGCTGCGCTCACCATCGCGCAGCTGGGCTACCTGCCCAACCTCGCCATTTTTGCGTTGTCGTGGGTGTCAGGGGCGGGCTTCGCCATGGGGGCCGGCTCGCAGGTGGGTCCGCTGGCCACCGCCGCAGGACCGCTGCCAGCCGTTCCCGTCTTTGCCGCCATTCCTACGGGGCCGCTGGACTATGGCTTCGTGGCGCTGGTGGTTCCGGTGCTCGCCGGTGTCCTGGCTGGCTGGTGGTTCCTTCGCGAGGGCGAAAACCACTTCGACGAGTGGCTGTCCATCAAGGTGGACGCCCGCTGGTTCACGGCCACGGTGTCCACCCTTGCGCTCGGTGTGCTGACCGGGGCGGTGTCCGGCCTGCTGGCGGCAGGGTTGGCTTGGCTGGCCGGTGGCTCCGCCGGAATGGGACGCCTCACGGTCATCGGACCGGACCCCCTGTGGATGGGGCTCTGGCTGGCCGCTGAGGTGGGGATTGGCGTAGTGATCGGCTACGCAGCCGGTCCGTGGCTGGAACGCCAGCAGCAGGTGGAAGAGGACGCGGAACTGGTCCGCTGAACCGGTTTTGGTTGCCGATTTTTTATCACGAGGCCAGCCAGCCCAGCCGATGCGCCCAATCCAGGACTTCAGCAGTCTCCTAGCGAAGGCCCGGCAGTGCCTGCTCGAGCTGGACGCGGCAGCTGGACATCGCCTGGTCCGTCAGTGCCTGCCGCTGGCATGCCTGGAACTCCCGGATCTGGTCAAAAAAGACTGCCGAAGCCAGGATGACCAGCAGCATGATCAGCGAAACAACCAGCCCCGAGATGGTGCCGAACAGGACCAGCCTGGACTCCTTGAGCTTCGAGGCCCGGACCAGCAGCAGGATTCCCAGCACGAAGCTCGCGGCGGTCAGGAGGCCGGTGAGCCAGAGGTAGCTGACGTCGAGCTGGTAGACGAAAAAGGCGCCCAGCACGGTGAGGATGAAGATCCGAAACAGGGTGCGGGTTTTGTTGAGCGAGGTCTTGGCGGCCTCGCTGAGCTGCGGTTTTGTCCGCTGCTGGCCAGCTGGTTCCGGGGGAGTAGTCATAGATTCCAGCCTACGCGAGCCTGCCCATAAGCTAGACCCATGCGCATCGTAGTCCTCGTCTCCGGTACCGGTTCCAACCTCCAGGCAGTTATCGACGCCGTTAAGTCGGGGGAGCTGGCCGTGGAAATCGCCGCGGTGGGCGCCGACCGCGAGGGGACGTACGGCGTCGAGCGCTCCTCCGAAGCCGGGCTGGAGACCTTTGTGGTCAACTTCAACTCGTTCCCCACCCGCGACGAATGGGATGCCGCACTCACCGCGAAGGTGGCTTCCTACGCCCCGGACGTGGTGGTGTCCTCCGGCTTTATGCGCATTGTCAGCCCCGACTTCATTGATGCTTTTAAGGGCAAGTACCTCAACACGCACCCCGCCCTGCTGCCTGCGTTTCCCGGGGCCCACGGCGTCCGCGATGCCATGGCCTACGGCGTGAAGGTCACCGGCTGCACGGTCCACTGGGCCGACGCCGGCGTGGACACGGGCCCCATCATCGCCCAGGAAGCCGTCACGGTGGAGCCCGGTGACAGCGAGGAATCACTGCACGAACGCATCAAAGTCGTGGAGCGCCGCCTGCTGGTCGACACCCTGGCAGCCCTCGCCGCCACCACGTCCCCCTAAACACTTCCGGTTGCTCTATCAAGACTGAACGGTTACTCGAGGCGGCGCAGCTTGGTTTCGGGGGAGAAGAACGCCATCCACAGGACCGCCAGCAGGACCAGCCCGCCGGCCAGCGCAAAGGACGTTGCCAGGCCCAGTTCCGGCCAGAAGTAGTTCGCGAAAATGAGCGGACCAAAGCCTGCCCCCAGCCGGGAGAACGTGGAGGCCCAGCCGAAGCCCGTGCCGCGCAGTTCCGTGGGATACAGCTCGGACACGTACGCGTAGAGCACTGGAATGGCCACCTGCACCACAAAGCCGAACACCAGCAGCCAGAACACCGCGGCCGTGGGGATGTCCACCACAAACGCCACAATGACCAGCGTCAGGGCGGACAGCGGGCCGGTGATGGCCAGGATCCACTTGCGGCCCACGCGCTCCACCAGCAGCGCGGCCACGATCACCCCAAGCAGCCCCACAGCCGCCATGGACGCCGTGGTCACAAAGGCCTTGTACTCCGCGAAACCGGCACCAATCAGGATCCGCGGCATCCACGTCAGGGACAGGTAGTAGACCAGCAGGATGCTGAAGAAGAGGGCCCACGCTGTGGCCGTGATCTTCCAGTTGAACTGCCACACGAGCCGGAGCTGTTGCCACGCGCTGCCGGCCGAGAGCCGGGGAACGTCCTGGGCATCTGGCAGGCTGTAGGCCCGCGGCTCGGCGCCGGTGGCGGCAACGAGGTCGTCAATGACCTTGGCTGCTTCATCGCGCCGTCCCTTGCGGATCAGGAACAGGGGGGACTCTGGCACACTGCGCCGGACCCAGAACACCAGGAGCGCCGGCAGCACCATCACCAGCATGGTCAGCCGCCAGTCACCGTAAATACCCACCAGCGCAGCGGACACAAAGCCGGCGAGGGCCGCGCCCACCGGCCACCAGCCGTCCATGGCCGTGAGGACTTTGCCACGTTGCTTCCGTGGCGTGAACTCACCCACCAGCGCATAGTCCACCGGTATGCAGCCGCCCAGACCGAAGCCGGCCATAAAGCGGAACACGCAGAACCAGACGAAGTCGGGGGAAAAGGCGCCGAGGACGGTGAACAGGGAAAAGATCAGCAGCGTGGCCGTGAAGGCCTTCTTGCGTCCGATGGTGTCGGCGATGGTGCCCCACACAAACGCGCCCAACGCCATGCCGATCAGGTTGGCCGTACCCAGCCAGGCGACTTCGCCCGGGGACAGGGCCCAGTGCGTCGAGAGCAGGGGGATGAGGATACCGTTGAGCGTCACATCCCAGGCGTCGAACATAAAGCCGAGGCCGCCGATCACGAAGATCCGGCCCTGCACTTTCCATCGCCAGGGCAGTTCCTGGACCACCTGTTCGCCGCTGGGCACAGTGGTGTAAATATTCATCGCAGCCTCCTGCCTAAATCTTAGTTGCATGCCAAGTTGCGGGGCCCGCTCTCCGGTGCCGCCGGGGCACGAGGAACGTAGAAGAGGCCCCGCAAATTCTGTGCAGGCGAAGTCAGGCGGCCCCTAAGGCGCCAAATCTGTGGATAACTCATTCAGGGACCGCAATCCGGGTCAGCATTGACCATGACCAGACCTGTTCCGCTGCCATCCGACATAAATTCCAGGGGCTTCCTGGTCAGCGATGCCTACGCTGCCGGTGTGCCCCGCTGGCGACTCGAAAGCAAGGGTCTGCTGACTCCCAGCCGAGGTCTGCGCCTGGCCAGGGGCGCCGAGCCGGACGTGGAACTTCTGGCGAGGCTCCACACAGGAGTGACACAGCGCTGTGCCATCAGTCACGTCTCGTCAGCTTTGCTGTGGCCCATGCCATTGCCCTTGACCGTAGAGATCACCGCGAAGGACCTGGGCCTGATCCACATCACCCGCCGAGCGGAAATAGGTCGGATCAAGAGGCGGGGAGTAGTGGGGCATCGGGCTCCGCTGCTTGCCCGCGACGTCCGCACAGTCAACGGATATTCACTCACGTCACCGGAGTGGACGTGGGTGGACTTGGCCGGGCTCCTGGGCCGCGACGCCTTGGTTGCGGCCGGTGATGCACTGCTCGCACGTACGTCACCGCTGTCCTCGGTGGAAGCGATCCAGGAAGTTGTGGATCGCCGGCCCAAGGTCAAAGGCATCAGGCTGGCACGTGAGGTCCTTCCGCTACTGCGGCCAGGTGTGGACTCCCCACAGGAATCGAAGCTGAGGATGAAAATTCTCGACGCCGGTCTCCCGGAGCCGGCGGTAACCCAACCAATCCATGACGAACATGGCTATTACGTGTCCACTCCGGACCTCCAATATCGGAAATACAGGATTGCGTTGGAATACGAGGGAGACCACCACCGCTCCGATCCGGTGCAATGGGGCCGCGACATTGAGCGTGATGACAGACTGCGGAGCCTCGGGTGGATAGTGCTCCGCTTTTCGAGGGTGCAGATGGGGCGAGGGTGGCCGTCGGCCGAGCTGAAAGTCCGCAGGGCGCTCCTTGACCGTGGTTGGACAGACCCGCAGTCTTAGTTGCCTGAGTTGCGGGGCCCGCTATGCGTCGACTCGAGTGCCTGGAGCCCGTAGAGCAGGCCTCGCAACGCGGGCCAGGTCCAACACGATAAACTTGCCCTATCCCCACCATCCGCGGCACTGGTCCGCGACATAAGACGGAGACTTTTTGTGAGCTTCACGCAGCCTGAACGTGTATCCATCGACCGAGTTCCCATCCGCCGGGCCCTGATCTCGGTCTACGACAAGACCGGTCTGGAGGAGCTCGCCAAAGGACTGCACGCAGCCGGCGTAAAGATCGTCTCCACCGGCTCCACCGCCAAGAAGATCGCCGAGGCCGGCATCCCGGTCCAGGAAGTCGAAGAAGTCACCGGCTCACCCGAGATGCTGGATGGCCGCGTAAAGACCCTGCACCCGCGTGTCCACGGCGGCATCCTGGCCGACCGCCGCGTCCCGGCGCACATGGAAACCCTCGCGGGCATGGACATTGAAACGTTCGATCTCGTGGTGGTGAACCTCTACCCGTTCGTTGAGACGGTCAAGTCGGGCGCCGCGCAGGACGACGTAGTGGAGCAGATCGACATCGGCGGCCCTGCCATGGTGCGCTCGGCAGCGAAGAACCACGCCGCCGTCGCAATCGTGGTTGACCCCACCTTCTACAGCCAGGTGGTAACCGCCGCCGCTCAGGGCGGCTTTGACCTGAAGACCCGACGCCGGCTGGCCGCCAAGGCGTTCGCCCACACCGCGTCCTACGACAACGCAGTGGCCACCTGGACTGCCACGCAGTTCCTGGATGAAGACGGCGACGGCGTCATCGACTGGCCAGCCTACGCCGGCCTGGCGCTCGAGCGCTCCGAGGTCCTCCGCTACGGCGAAAACCCGCACCAGCAGGCCGCACTGTACGTGGACAAGGCAGCCCCGGCCGGGATCGCCCAGGCAGACCAGCTGCACGGCAAGGCCATGAGCTACAACAACTTCGTGGACGCCGACGCCGCCCTGCGCGCCGCATTCGACTTCGCGGAGCCCGCGGTCGCCATCATCAAGCACGCCAACCCGTGCGGTGTGGCCGTCGGCTCGGCCGGTGCTGAAGACCCCATTGCCGACGCCCACGCCAAGGCCCACGCCTGCGATCCCGTGTCCGCTTTCGGCGGTGTCATCGCGGCCAACCGGACCGTCACCGCAGGCATGGCCCGCACCGTTGCCGGCATCTTCACCGAGGTTGTCATCGCCCCCGACTTCGAGCCCGAAGCCGTGGAGATCCTGGCCAAGAAGAAGAACATCCGCCTGCTGGCCCTGCCCGAAGGGTACGGCCGCTACCCGGCCGAAATGCGCCAGGTTTCCGGCGGCGTCCTGGTCCAGATGAGCGACAAAGTGGACGCCGACGGCGACAACCCCGCCAATTGGACCCTCGCCGCCGGCGCCGCCGCGGATGAGAAGACCCTGGCCGACCTCGCCTTCGCCTGGACCGCCTGCCGTGCCGCCAAGTCCAACGCCATCCTGCTCGCCAACAACGGCGCCGCCGTGGGTATCGGCATGGGCCAGGTCAACCGCCTGGACTCCTGCAAGCTGGCCGTGGAACGCGCCAACACACTGGGCGTGTCGGTGGAGTCCGACGTCGAAGGTGCTGGCGGTGCGTCCAACGCCAGCGGTACCGACGCACCTGCGCGCGCCCGCGGCGCCGTGGCTGCCTCCGACGCCTTCTTCCCGTTCGCCGACGGACTGCAGATCCTGATCGACGCCGGCGTCCGCGCCGTGGTCCAGCCGGGCGGTTCCGTCCGGGATGAGGAAGTCATTGCCGCAGCCAACGCGGCCGGCATCACCATGTACTTCACGGGTGCCCGCCACTTCTTCCACTAATCCTTTCATCGATTGCTCCAACAGCGTCCTTTCCAGTCCTGAAAACGGCGCTGTTGGAGCAATCGATGAGTGTGGAGCGCCCGACGGCGCCTGTCCCCGCAGAGGGGAGAGGCGCCGTCGGGCGTTAATAGAGATTCAGGAAGGATCCGCGTCGTCGTGGTCGGGACTCGTAGCTGGTTCCGGCAGCCGAAGCTCGCGGGGCTGAGCTGCGGCCATCCGCTCCGGGGTCCAGTACGCCAGGATTTCCTCGTGTGTCTGGTCCGATGTGCTGTAGCTGACCGAGTCCGGCGCCGTACGGGCGCCGGATTCCCTGGCCTCTGGCTTCCTAGGAGGCCTCGGCAAAGGTGTACGTCTCCTCGATGACTGTGCCCCAGTACGGGCCGTACATCATGCCGGCGCCGCTGTAGCCGTAGCTGTTGACGGAGTTCTGCAGGCCGTCGGCGTTGCCGCCAAGGAACCAGGGCCCGCCGGAGGAGCCTCCGGTCATGTTGCAGGGGATGCCCTGGGTTTCAAACTCAGGGTGCCTGGTATCGTTCACGGCCGTGCCCGTGCAGCTCCAGAGCCGCTCGCCGTCATAGGGCTTGGATGCAGGGAAGCCGTAGGCGGTGTACTGGCCGCCCCGTTCAGCGTTGAATTCAACGCCGGATCCGCCCACAACGTCGGTGAGTCGGTGCCCGTCGAGGGGGCTCATCACGGCAAATCCGGTGTCGTAGGCGATATCCCCGGCGGCTTCCCACTGCTTGGTGGTGTACAGCGCCTCAGCAGTCCACGCACCGTAGGGTGCAGCCCCGTCCTTGTAAGCGGGAACAAAGGTGAAGTTCGTGGCGAACGAGCCGGGACCGTCGCTCACGCAGTGGCCCGCCGTGGCCACTAGGCTCCTGTTCTTTGACACCACAGCGTTGCCGGAGCAGACGTAGTTGGCCCCGCCCAGGGTGAAGAACACCTTGCCCACGTGTTTGACGGGGTCAGCCTCCGAAGCCAACTTGAGCTTGCCGGGGTTGGCCTTGGTGGCCCTGACTTTCTTGTTTTTGCCCTTGTCCACCGACTCAGCGGCAGTGGCGGGTCGCCCGGACGCATTGCCGGCCAGGACATCGCCGGGAATTGCGGCGCGCATCCGGTCCGCAGTCCAGTACTCGGCAGCACCTGTGCTGTCCACCTTGACGCTGGCAAAGGAGGGCGTTGAGTCCTCGCCCGACGCCGCCGGGGCGGCGGTCGCAGTTCCGGCTCCTGCCAGCGCCAGCACGGCAGCAGCCGTGAGGCTGAGGAGGCTGGCGGCCAATGACCTGGTTCGCGTCATGATTGTCCTGTCTGAACGGGTTGAGCGGAGGCACCACAGGCCCGCCGGGTAACCCATAGAACCTATCGATGCACCCCATTTTTGTAAATAGTAGTCCTGACCCATGTGTGCGTCGCTCTGGTAAAAGCCGTGGTCAACGGGTACTTTTCTCTATATCAATGACATGTCCGATCTGGGCTCCGGACTCCGAGCGAATTGGGGCCCCATCGTGATTGCTTTCTGGAGATCCACCAAGAAGACCGCCGCGACCGGCAGGCATTATTCAGCCAACGGAGAAGCCGGGGGCGCAGTGCCTGATGTGGAGGCATTCACTGCTGCACGCCAGCTGCGCGACGTCGACCCGGTCCATACCTTCACGGCGACTGAAGAACTCCGCCGCCAGGACCCCAAATACGTGCAGCTCTGGCCGAGTGATGTTCCCCACAAGAGGCGCTGACCGACGGGCCGCCTGATCGGCTCTGAAAAGTAGCAATGCCCGACGGCGACTGGCCGCACCGACGTGCGGGCCGCCGTCGGGCATTGTCCTGCGCCTGAAAGGCGCGGTAATACGGGGCCCCTCCCTGCGTCCGGGTAGGGCTCAAAGCCGTCTCCTCGGGTAAGTTAGGCGTGGTGAAATAGACCAAATTTCCAAACAGCCGACCTCTAGGGAGACGCCCGCGCATGTCCAAGATTATCTATACCCACACCGACGAAGCGCCGATGCTGGCTACGTATTCGTTCTTGCCGATCATCGAGGCGTTCGCTTCGACTGCAGGTGTGGAGGTGGAGACCCGTGACATTTCGCTCGCAGGCCGCATCATCTCCGTGTTCGGTGACTACCTCACCCCGGAGCAGCAGATCAGCGACGCCCTTGCTGAACTGGGCGAACTGGCAAAGACGCCGGAAGCCAACATCATCAAACTGCCGAACATCAGCGCGTCCATCCCGCAGCTGAAGGCCGCCATCGCCGAGCTCCAGGCCCAGGGCTACAACCTGCCGGACTACCCGGACAACCCCTCCTCCGACGAGGAAACGGCCATCCGGTCCCGCTACGACAAGATCAAGGGCTCGGCCGTGAACCCGGTCCTGCGTGAAGGCAACTCTGACCGCCGCGCGCCCCTGTCCGTGAAGAACTACGCCCGCCAGAACCCGCACTCCATGGGTGCCTGGTCCGCGGACTCCAAGACCAACGTTGCCCACATGACGGCTGACGACTTCCGCTCAAACGAGAAGTCCGTGGTCATCGAAGCCGACGGCACCATCGCCATCCAGCTGGTCCGCGAAGACGGCTCCGTCAAAGTCCTGAAGAAGGCGTTCCCGGTCCTGGCCGGAGAGGTCATCGACGGCACCGTGATGCGCGCCGCCGCCCTGGACGAGTTCCTGAAGGCACAGGTTGCCCGCGCAAAGAGCGAAGGCGTCCTGTTCTCCGCCCACCTGAAGGCCACCATGATGAAGGTCTCGGACCCCATCATCTTCGGCCACGTGGTGAAGGCCTACTTCTCCGAACTGTTCGAGACCTACGGCAAGCAGCTCGCCGCCGCCGGCCTGAGCCCCAACAACGGCCTGGCCGCCATCCTGAACGGCCTCGATGACCTGCCCGAGGACGTCCGCGACGGCGTCAAGTCCCTCATCCAGAAGGGCCTCGAAGACGGCCCGGCGCTGGCCATGGTGGACTCGGACAAGGGCATCACCAGCCTCAACGTGCCGTCTGACATCATCGTGGACGCCTCCATGCCCGCCATGATCCGCTCCTCCGGCCACATGTGGGGCCCGGACGGCAAGGAAGCCGACACCTTGGCCGTCCTCCCGGACAGCTCCTACGCGGGCATCTACCAGGTTGTGGTGGATGACTGCCGCGCCAACGGTGCCTTCGATCCCACCACCATGGGCACCGTCCCCAACGTCGGCCTCATGGCCCAAGCGGCCGAGGAATATGGCAGCCACGACAAGACGTTCGAAATCCAGGAAGCCGGCACGGTGCAGATCGTTGACGGTTCCGGCAGCGTGCTCATCGAACACAACGTTGCCCCCGGTGACATCTGGCGCGCCTGCCAGACCAAGGACGCACCCATCCGCGACTGGGTCAAGCTCGCCGTGACCCGTGCCCGTGCCTCCAAGACGCCCGCCGTGTTCTGGCTGGACGAGACCCGCGCTCACGACGCCAACCTCATCGCCAAGGTCAACGAGTACCTCAAAGACCACGACACTGAGGGCCTGGACATCCAGATCATGTCCCCGGAGAAGGCCACTGCCTTCACCCTGGAGCGCATCCGCAAGGGGGAGGACACCATCTCCGTCTCCGGCAACGTGCTCCGCGACTACCTCACGGACCTTTTCCCCATCCTGGAACTCGGAACCAGCGCCAAGATGCTTTCCGTGGTTCCGCTGATGAACGGCGGCGGACTCTTCGAGACCGGCGCCGGCGGATCGGCCCCCAAGCACGTCCAGCAGCTGCTCAAGGAAAACCACCTCCGCTGGGACAGCCTGGGCGAGTTCCTGGCGCTGGCCGTCAGCTTCGAGCACCTGGCCACCACCACCGGCAATGCCCGCGCCCAGGTCCTGGCCGACACCCTGGACCGTGCCACCGGCACGTTCCTGCTCGAAAACAAGTCCCCGAGCCGCCGCGCGGGCGAGCTGGACAACCGCGGCAGCCACTACTTCCTGGCCCGCTACTGGGCCGAGGAACTGGCCAAGCAGACCGAGGACGCTGAGCTGGCCGCATCCTTCGCCGCTGTTGCCGGTGAACTGGTGTCCAACGAAGAGACCATCGTTGGCGAACTCGCTGCCGTCCAGGGCTCACCGGTGGACATCGGCGGGTACTACCGTCCGGACGAGGCCAAGGCCTCGGCTGTGATGCGTCCCTCCGCCACGCTGAACAAGGTCATCGCCACGCTGAGCTAACCACTGGCAGACAAGAGGCGGCGCCCTGCAGGGCGCCGCCTCTTGGCCTTAATAATGGCAATGCTGCGTTCGAGGAATTGGCACGAATGGGTTAAAACCCCAGGCGCCCCCAGGCAGGAAGACTGGTCAATCGTCCTTGCCTTTGCCCTTACCGGCGTTCCCCTTGGACCCACCCTGGGCAGGAGGTGCCGGCACGGGCGCGGGCGCGGGAGCGACCTTGGCGGCTTCCGCTGCGGCGGCATCAATTTCAGCCTGCCGTTGCGCGGCAGCAGCGTCTTCGGCTGCCTTGGCGGCGGCGGCCACTGCTTCGTTGAGGTCAGCCCGGACGGCTGCAGCCGCCGTCGTAATGGACCGCCGCCTGTCCTCGGATACATCCCCGGCGCTGGTTGCCGCAGCCAGGTCGGCTTCAAGGGCCTCCAGCGCGGCCAGGGCGCCGGCGGGGTCGTTGCCCGCGGCTGCCTGGCTGACGGCGAGGACGCGTTCCTGGAACTGCCTGGCGGTGTCCTGCCGCAGGCCCGAATCTGCAGGGCCGCACGCTGTCAGCGAGCCCGTGATCAGTAGGACCGCCGCCATTGTCACACCGCGGGCAGAGCCCCGGCGCCGGCCGCCGTTCGTGTGGGGAGTCATGGTTCCACGCTCTTCTGAAGCTCCTGGAGATGGTCGCCCAGGGTGCCGGTAACCGTGGGGTAAGGCACGACGTCGGGCGTTTGCTGAGCCGTCAGGCTGAACGTCAGTGCCGCCACGGCGGCGGCAATGACGAGCAGCCCCAGGACGAGGGCAGTCCAAAAACGCCTCCCGAGGCTGCGCACGCGGGGCAGTTCATATTTGGCGGTTGCCGCTATGGAGGGCGGCCGGAACGGCATGGCCGGGAGCAGGTGGGTGGTCGTCTCAGCCGCGACTTCGCCTGGAGTAGACACGGGGGAAACCAACGCCTGGCGCAGTACCACCTCAATGTCCGCGGCGGTGGGCCGCTCCAACGGTTCCAAGGCCGTCATGGAGCGGATCAGGTCGGCCCACTCAGGTGGCAGGTCGTCCGGTATTTCGGGGGCGCGGTGCAGCCTGGCCACAGCGGATTCGACAGCGTTGCCCGGGTATTCGATGGTCTGTTTGATGCACTCAAGGAGCACCAGGCCCAGGGAGTAGATATCAGTGGCGGGGGACAGTGGGGAGCCCATGGCCTGCTCGGGGCTCAGATAAGCGGCAGTGCCCACCATGGTTCCGGTGGCTGTCAGCCTCGTGGAATCAGCAATGCGGGCTATGCCGAAGTCCGTGAGTTTGGGCCGTACCGGCTCACCGGGGCGGATCTGCACCAGGAGGATGTTGCCGGGCTTGATGTCCCTATGGATGATACCCAGCCCATGAACGTAGGCCAGGGCGTCGGCGATGCCGGCCCCGATGACGGCAAGCTCGTCCAAGGGCACCGGGCTGTGCCTGATGCGCGTGCGGAGGTCCTGACCTTCCACGAGCTCCATGGTCAGGAACGGCCGTGGTTCGTCCGGAATTCGGGTGTCAATTCCGGCATCGAACAGTGTGACCAGGCTCGGATGGTTGAGTGTTGCCAGCAGCTGGATTTCGGCTTCCTGACGTTTCAGCTCATCGGCGTCCGGCGCTTGCGGCGCGAAGAGCTTCAACGCCACGTCCCGGCCAAGGTTTTCATCCCTGGCGGAATAGACGGAAGACATGCCGCCCCGGCCGATCATCTCGTCCAGCCGGTATCTTTGGCCAACCACTACGTTACGGATGGAGCTCGGCGAATCCATGACCATGACCGGCTCCCTCCCCTGTGCGCTGCGGACTATCCAGTTGCAATGATATCGCCGGTACCGCAGGTCCCGAACCACCATGGGCGCACCGGTGGCCCGGCTGCGAAGTTGATGGGTCTTCGCAGCCGGACCCTCGGCCACAAGGATAAGTGCTGGTCATAGGGTTCTGCGGTGGCCCACCTCCTTTCAGGGCCGCTCCCGGAAAACCTGAACGGCAGAGTTGTTGTTGGAATGGTTCGATGGGTGCTCGGCTTTCCTGGCCGCCGGCCGGCTACGAGGTCCGGCGACGCCTCAGGGCGAGCATGCCGGCAACCAGGAGGAGCAGGGCGAGCGGGATCAGGGAGGCGTCGAAACCAGTGTTGGCCAGAGTGGCAGTGCGGCCCTGGGCCGCTACGCTTCCGGCGTCCGATCCGACAGCAGTGATGGCACCGGTGGTGCCCGCGGGAACTACAGTGATGCCGGTGGTATCGGAGCCGGTGCCGGTTGCGTCCGTGCCCGTACCCGGAGCGTCAGTGCCACCTGCGGTGCCGGTACCCGGGTCGGGCGTGTCCGTCCCGCCTGTTGTCCCTGTCCCCGGGTCGGTTGTGCCCGGTGTTTCCGTACCGGGGGTTTCAGTTCCCGGAGTTCCACAGCCGGTACCGCCGTTGCCGATAACGACGCAAGCATCAGCATCAACATTTGCGCCGTCAAGGACGCCGGACGTGCCCAGGCCCGGATCCGCATCGACAACCGCATCGAGGCCGCCATCAGTGCCGCCGAGGAGGCTGTTGGTTCCGCCGAGGTTGACGTCTGCTGCGGCTGCGATGTCGGCGGCGGTGCCGGAGCCGGTGCCGAGGTTGATGTCTGCTGCGGCTGCGATGTCGGCGGCGGCCGCGACGTCTGCTGCGGCCGCGACGTCGCCGGTGGTGTCGCCGGTGCCGGGGAGGCCGCCGAGGCCCAGGTTCACATCGACAGCAGCGGCAACATCCGCCGTGTCCGACTGCGTTGGGTCACCCAGCAGGCCCAACGTCGACGGCTGTGCG
This sequence comes from Arthrobacter sp., assembly GCA_023264815.1. Taxonomy (GTDB): domain Bacteria; phylum Actinomycetota; class Actinomycetes; order Actinomycetales; family Micrococcaceae; genus Arthrobacter. The sequence goes on from JAHFUZ010000004.1 coordinate 49,340, forward strand.
GATGTCGCCGCTGAGACCAAAGCGGAGGCGGTGAGATCCGGTCCGCTGGTGGTGTCCGCGGCACTGGCCGCGGTGGCGCCGAAGGCTAAAAGCCCGCCGGCAAAGAGGGTGCCAAGCAGCCCTCTGCGAAGGTTCGAATGCATGATGGATGTCTCCTGACACGTTGTTGTGGGGCGCAGTTCAGCAACCCGATGGCCGTTTTCTGCGGTTAAAGGCAGAGAAGGCTCAACTAGTCAGGAGAGGAACCGGGGTCGAATGACACCGGTGAGGGAGCGTGCGCAAGTGCTCCGTTGATCGGGAAAGTACCCGACAGCGGTATACCAAGTTCCACGGCATTCAGCCAGGCGGCTGCACCGGAAGGTCCCGATGGCGATGCACCGCTCCCGGAGCCCGTACCGGGGCCTGCAGGGGCCGGTACGGGGGAGGGCACTGGGCCTTCGGCATCCGAATCAGCTGGGGCAGCCGGAGGTGCGGACACACCAGGACTTCCCGGGGCCAGAGGTACACCGGTCAGGTCCGCTCCTGATGAACCGGCAACAGTCCCGCTGAGTGCTTCGGAGTTTTCCAAGGCCCGTGCAGGCTCCTCAGAGGACGACGCCGGCCCTGCCGTTTCCGGTGCCGGAGCGGAGAGAAAAGCGTGTGAGTCGTTCAGGACGCCCGTCACAACCGGAGTCAGTGGCGTAGCCCCGGTGACCAGGTCGGCAACGGGCTGCATCACCGGCTCAAGAGCGGGAACTGCGTCAACGAGCGGGGGAACCGCTGCATCCACAAGACCAGCCACGGCGCCATCGGCTATGGCGGTGACAGGAGCGGTCACAGTGGACACAGTCCCGGAAGGAACAACACCGTTCACCACGGGGACCGCAGCAATGAGCTGATCAGCTGTGTGCGAAAGATTCCCCACTGCCGGCTGCAGGATCCCCGCCGGTAGAGCAGCCGGGGCCGCCGGAGCGTGGAACTCCGCAAGTTGGGTGACCGCGCCCGTCAGGGGCGCCGAGAGCGACGAAACCGAGGACTTCACCCCGCCCAGGAACGAACCGGGATCTTTGGAAGAGTCTGCCGTCGCGGCGGAAGAAGAAAGGGTCAGCCAGGCGACAGTTAAGGCACCGGCAAGCAGCAGCGGGCGTAGCACACGCCATGGCGAACGAACTTTTGCCACGCGTACCACCCCCAGTACGTATCGTTGAGACCGACGATGTCTACAGCGTAAGACCGTTCCATGCACCCCGTCTAGGAAGAACGCACACTAAATCAAGCAAACTTACTAATTAATGCCTCTGGTGTCCGCCACTAGTGGGCGTCGTTGGGGTAGCTGACTCCGAGCTGCCCGCGGACGCCGTCGAAAAGACGCATGGTTTTGACCGAATCGTCCAACGGCATGACCGGGCTTTCGGTCAGGCCCTGCTGGATACATCGTGTTACCTCGCGGAGCTCGTACGCATAGCCCAGGCCAACAACCTCAAACCCCTCTGTCCGCACATCACCCAGGCCCACGCCGATGACCAGTTCCCTCGGGTTGTTGATTGACCCCACGCTCTGCAGGTAGCCCAGGCTTCCCGCTACCGTGGCGGTCCGGGGGCCAAACGCCAGGAGCGACGACGTCAGCTGGGCCTGGGCGCCGTGGTTGTAGCCAAGGGTCAGCGCGTTCTGGGCGTCCACGCCGTCGTCGTTCACCTCGCCCGTTGCGCTGACGGTTTGCGGGAAACCCAACGTCCCCAGAGCCCACAACAGAGGGTAGACGGAGATATCCAGCAGGGCGCCGCCGCCCGACTCCCGGGCCCACAGCCTGGACGTCGGGGAGTACGGGGCGGGGAAGCCGAGATCGGCCATCACCCAGTGAACGTCACCCAGTTCGCCCGAGGCGGCGATCTCGAAGGCCCGCTGCATCCCCGGCAGGAACCGGCTCCACACTGCCTCCATCAGAAAGAGCTTTTTCTCACGCGCCACGGCCACCAGCTCGCTGGCTTCCCTGGCATTTATGGTGAACGCCTTTTCGCACAGCACATGTTTGCCGGCGTTGAGAGCCGCCAGCACGATTTGATGGTGCTGTGCATGCGGGGTGGCCACATAGACCACGTCCACCGCGTCGTCGGCGAGCAGTCGCTGGTACCCGGAGACGCCGTCGTTATCCCAGTAACCCCGCTCGAAACCGTAAGCCGTTGCGAAGCTTTCCGCCGTGTCCCGGGCCCGGGAACTGACGGCGTACAACTGCGCGTCGGCCAGCAGCGCAAGGTCCCGGGACACCGACCGGGCTATCCCGCCGGTGGCGATGACGCCCCAGCGCAAGGGGTTGCCCGTCGCTGAACGGGGATCCTGATCGGACTGGCTGGACAACCACGGAGTGGCAATTAGCGCGCTCATGATGCCCATCCTCTCACCCAGAATGCCCGAGCGGCGCCGGAACCCGGACAAAAGTGCGGGGGCGTCCGGGGAAGGATCCTCCCCTGGACGCCCCTGGCCCTCACGCGGACGCGGGAACGCGTGCGCGGACCGGCTCCTCCGTCAGCTTTCCCTGCTGGAGCCTGAAACGGCGGTCCGTTTTGTTGGCCAGTGCCCTGTCGTGCGTGACCACCAGGATGGTGGTGTTGTGGTCACGGCTGAGCGCGCTCAGGAGCTCGATGATGTGCTCACCCGTCTGCTCGTCCAGGTTGCCGGTTGGCTCATCCGCCAGAATCAGCTTCGGTTCGTTGGCCAGTGCGCGGGCAATCGCCACACGTTGCTGCTCGCCGCCGGAGAGCCGGTTAACACGCCGAACCTGCTTGTCCGGGTCGAGCTGGACCTGCTCCAGGAGCTCCTTGGCCCGGGACAGCCGCACGGCCTTGCGGACGCCGGCGAACTCCATGGGCAGCATGACATTGTCCACTGCGGACAGATTTGGAATCAGGTTGAACTGCTGGAACACAAAGCCGATGTCCCGGCGCCGGTATTCGGTCAGCTTGCCGTCCGGCATCCCGGCGAGGCTCACGCCGTTGACGACGACGTCCCCGCTGGTTGGTTTGTCCAGGGCACCGAGGAGGGACAACAGCGTGCTCTTGCCGCTGCCGCTCTTGCCCACGATGGAGGCCAGGGTGCCCTGCTCGAGGACAAAACTGACGTCGTTGACCGGTTTGATGGTGCGGTCACCGGAGTTGAACGTGCGGACCAGGTTCTTGACTTCAATCATGGTTATTCTCCTCGCAGGACTTCGATGGGACGGATGCGCGCGGTGAGCAGCGCCGGGATCAGGGCGCCGATGATGGCCACGCCGAACACCGCGGCGATGCCGGCGGCGATGACACCGGGGGAGGCGCTGGCAGTGACGGATGTCAGCAGCTGGGATGCGCCGCCCAGCGGCCCGCCCTGGCCGCCAGGGAAGCCCGCCCCGCCGCCGGGGAACCCGGCGCCGCCGCCCGGAATCCCGCCGGCAGCCCCGGCCACACCGGCCGCGCGCCCGGTGGCGGTTGCCGCCGTCGTACTTGTAGTGGAGCTGATCAGCGCGGACGCGATGCCACCGCTGGCAAAGGACGCGATGGAGGCGCCCACCACGCTGCCCATGGCCACGAGCACCAGGGCCTCCAAGACGAACTGCAGGCCGATGGTGCCGTTGGGTGCACCGATCGCCTTCAGGACACCGATCTCCCGGCGCCGCTCACGGACCAGCATCACCATAATCAGCAGGATGATCAGGCCGGCGGTGCCGAGTGCCGCGACGAAAGCGATGAAGGAAATGTTCTTGACGCTGCCGAGGGAGCTGACGGCAGTTTCGAGGTTCTGGCCCTGCGTGACGTCGGCGGTGTCGGTTCCGAGCGCGGACTGCAGTGCAGTCTTGGTTGACTCCACGTTGTCCAAAGTGTTGACGGTGACGATCATGGAGGACAGTTCGCCGGGCAGTTGCGCCAGGGTCTGGGCAGTGGGCAGGGTGATGTAGAGGGCGTTGTTGCCGAACGTGGTGCCGGCATCGAAGAGGCCTGCCACGGTGAACGTCTGGTCATTGATGCTGAAGGTGGATCCGACGCTGAGGCTGTTCTTCTCGGCCAGTGTGGTGCCCAGGAGCGCGTTGGCGGATTCGGCGGTGTAGTCGCCCAGCCCGGTTCCGTCGGTGATGGTCAGGGCTTTGCCGGTGCTGTCCACTTCGCCGCCGGTACCTGTGGCGGTGATGGGAAGTGAGCGGGCGGGCTGCGCGGTGGTGGTTCCTGTGGTTCCGTTGGCGGCCTGGTTCCGGCCGCCCAGCGTGCCGGCGTCGATGGCCGCGGTGAGGCTGGTGGTCAGGGTCGCCGCGGACGCACCGTCGGGGCCGGTCTGGGTGCCGGCCCCGGCCTGCGCCGCTGCTTCGGTGGCGTTGCGGAGACGGAGGGCGCTCGTCCCGACGACGGAGCTGACGTTGGGGACGGCGGCTGCGGTTGCGGCCTG